>CALFAV010000048.1 GCA_937946835.1 uncultured Verrucomicrobiae bacterium
TCTCGGTTGCCGTCGAGGGCGGCAGCTTGCCGCCCGGGTTCAGGGGCGAAACCCACCTTGCGGGCAAGGCCACGCCAGAGCCGCCGGGCGGGTCGCCCGGCTCTACGGCAGGCGGGTCGCCTGCCGCTACGGTCCAGCGGCGGGTACCCCGCGCACTCCAAACGCCGGCGCTCCGGCGGAGCGGCAGGCAGGCGGCCGACCGGAAGTCTGCGCTACGCCGGCTTTCCGCGGGACGGGCGTCACCGCACTCCACCGAGGGGGGGCGTCGCGAAAACAAAACCTGCGCGCTTGCCGGTGTGGGACCGGGGGTGTCCGCGAGTCCCCTTGACACCGCCCGTAGCCCAAGGACATTGCCCGGGGCGTGGCCAACCATCCCCGCGCCCGTTCCCGACGATGATGCACAACACCCTGGGCGGCCCACCGTCGCCCGAAGAATTTCAACGCCAGCTCAATGAGCTGATGCGCCAGCATTTGAGCGGCCTGCGGCTGGCGCCGTTCCCGCCCCGGCCCGAGCCCGGCGGCGGGGGCGAGGAGACGCGGCTGGAGGAGGACCCGATTTTCAAATTCGACAAGAAGCCCAGGGACGTGAAGGCGTACCTGGACCGCTTTGTGATCCGGCAGGAGGAGGCGAAAAAAGTCCTCAGTGTGGCGCTGTGCGACCATTACCACCACGTGCGGCTGGCTCTCGAGGGCAAGGAGCAGCCCAACTACGCCAAGCAAAACATCCTGCTGGTGGGTCCCACCGGGGTGGGCAAGACCTACCTCATCCGCAGCCTGGCGGACCTGATCGGCGTGCCGTTCGTGAAGGCGGACGCGACCAAGTTTTCCGAGACCGGCTACGTGGGCGGCGATGTCGAGGACCTGGTCCGCGAACTGTATCGGCGGGCCAACCACGACCTGCGCCGCGCCCAGTACGGGATCATCTACATTGACGAGATTGACAAGATCGCCGCCGCGCCGAACGTGGTGGGCCGGGACGTCAGCGGCCGGGGGGTGCAGACCAACCTGCTCAAGCTCATGGAGGAGACCGAGGTGCCGGCGCGCTCGCCCAACGACATCGCCGGTCAGTTGCAGGCGCTGATGGACCTGACCCAGCGCGGGCGCAAGGGGCCGGAGGTCATCAACACCAAACACATCCTGTTCATCGTCAGCGGCGCCTTCACCGGCCTGGACAAGATCGTCAGCCGCCGGCTGCGCGAGGCCACGATCGGCTTTGCGGCGAAGGCGGCGAAGGTCGAGAGCGACTTCGAGATCACCACCCACGCCCAGACCCGGGACTTCATCGAGTACGGCTTCGAGCCGGAGTTCATCGGCCGGCTGCCGGTGCGCGTGTACTGCCATCCGCTGGACGTAAACGACCTGTTCAACATCCTCCGCACCTCCGAGGGCAGCATCATCCGCCAGTACGAGCAGACCTTCGCCGCCTACGGCATCGAGGTGCTCTTCCAGGACGACGGGCTGCGGCGCATCGCCGAACTGGCCGCGGAGGAACAGACCGGCGCGCGCGGCCTGATGACGGTGTGCGAGCGGGTCTTTCGCGAGTTCAAGTTCGAGCTGCCCTCGACGCGGGTCCGGCGCTTTGTGGTGGACCGCGCGGTGGTGGACCGGCCGGCCGAGGCCCTGCAGCGCCTGCTGGCGGCCAGCGCGGTCGAGGAGCACGCCATGCTGCGCGAGCTGGTCCGCGAGTTTGCCGAGCGGTTCTCGCGCGAGCACGGGCTGACCATTCGCTTCACCGCGGCGGCGGCCGAACGGCTGGTGGCCCTGGCTCAGGAGCAGGGGCGCCACGTGCGCGAACTGTGTGCCGAGCGGTTCAAGGACCTCCAGTTCGGCCTCAAGTTGATCGCGCAAAACACCGGCCGCCGCGAGTTCGAGATTGATGTGCCGCTGGTCGAGGCGCCGGACAAGGTCCTGAGTGAATGGGTCGTGGCCAGTTACCGGGCACCGTCGCCGGTGGGAGCGGCCGACGGCGGGGCCGGCAGCGCGCAGGACACGCCGTGAAAGGCGCGGCGCGTCCAAAGCCCCGGCGGCAGGCTCCAGCCGCGGATCGGGTTGTCGGCCCCGCCGCAACGAGTGAACGGGTGGGCCTGCCCGCGCTGGCGGCGCAACTGATCGCGCGCGTGGACCGGGAACACCCGGCCGACGCGGTGTTGCGCGCGGCGCTGCGCTCCGAGCTGCGCCTGAGTCCCGCCGCGGCGGCCACGCTGTGCCGCTTGGTTTTCGGATGGTTTCGATGGCGGGGCTGGTTTGAAACGGAGCGGCCCGCGTCGGAACAGGTCCGCGAAGCGGCCGCGCTGGCCGGACGCTTTCACGCCGCGCCGGACAGCTTCCCGCCCGAAGAACTGATGCAACGGGCGGTACCCGGCTGGGTGCGGGAGCACGTCACGATCACCCCCGGCCTGGCGCGCTGGTTGCAAACCGAACCGACGCTCTGGCTGCGGGCGCGGCCCGGTCGGGGCACCGAGCTGGCGGCGAAGCTGGGCCATTGCGAGCCGGCCGGCCCCGGTGCGCCGGCGGAGGCCCTGGCCTATCGCGGGTCGGAGGACCTGTTTCGCCGGCCGGAGTTTCACGCGGGTGAATTCGAGATCCAGGACCTGCACTCGCAGGCGGTGGGGTGGATTTGCGCGCCGCGACCCGGCGAGACCTGGTGGGACGCCTGTGCCGGTGAGGGCGGCAAGACATTGCACCTTTCGGACCTGATGCAGAACCGCGGGCTGATCTGGGCCAGCGATGCCGCCGCGTGGCGGTTGCACCGGTTACGACTGCGCGCCCGGCGGGCCGGCGTGTTCAACTACCGATTGGCGGCCTGGGACGGGAGCGAACGGTTGCCCACGCGCACGCGGTTTGACGGCGTGCTGGTGGATGCGCCCTGCACCAACCTCGGCACCTGGCAGCGCAACCCGCACGCCCGCTGGACCACCACCCCGGGGGACGTGGAGGAACTGGCCGCGTTGCAACGCCGCCTGCTCGAGCACGCCGCGCGCGCGGTCAAACCCGGCGGCCGCCTGATCTATGCCGCGTGCACGCTGACCCGGGACGAAACGGAGGCCGTGGCGGAAGCCTTCGCCCAGGCGCATCCGGACTGGGAGCCGCTTGAGTTGCGCGATCCGTTCACCGGAATGACCGGCCCGCGCGGCCGGCTCTGGCTGGACCCGACGGCCCGCCCGGCCAACGGTCTGTTTCTGGCCGCCTGGCGACGACCCGGCTCCTGAGCGGGGCGGCGGAACCCCGCGCCTCGCGCCGGTGAAATCGCCGGCCTACTTCGAGAGGCGGTGAATCTGCCGGGCGGCGGCGGCGCGGGCATCGCCCTGTTCCCCGGCTTTGTTCAACTCGGCGCCGATGGAGACAATGGCGCTGGCCACGAACTGGCGTTGTTCGTCGGTGAGGTCTTTGCGTTCGCCCAAGGCCTGGAAGGCGACCCAGGCGCCGGACCAATCCTGTGCGGCCAGCGCGGTCGTGGCCTGGGCGACCAGCGCTTTGACCGGCGCCGGGGCCTTGGCGAAGAGCGTGCCGGCCTCGCCGGGGATTTCGGCGGTGGGGATCTCTTTCGGGGCCCTGGCCCGGCCGCAGCCGGGAGCGAGGAGCAGCGCGGCCGCGCTCAGACCGAGGACCAGCAGGGAGCGGAACGGGTTTTTCATGGTGGCTAGCGGGGCATTTGCAGGGGGGTGTCGCCGGTGTACCAGCGGTAGTCCACGCCTTTTTCGGAGTAGGGGATGGGGCTGGCGTGGCCGTCCACCCAGATGGTGTTGCAGCGGCGGCCGTGGCGCCACCACTCGAATTCCATTTTGATGCCCGGGTAGAGCGAGGCCAGGCTGTACTTCCACTGGGTGAGGCACTCGTTGTAGCCGGGAAACAGCCCCAGGGAATCGTCCGGTCCCTCCATGCGTTGCTCGGCGGCGTCCTGGGCGAAGACCGTGGAGGTGGGGCTGACGAAGGAGGACATTTTGCGCGGGCCGTCCAGGCGGGTGGCGGGGCTGCGCGGGTCGGGCGGTTGGACCGCGTAGGCGTTGATGCCGATGCTCGAGTTCAGCCAGAAGGTGGCGGGGTAGCGTTTGCCCTCCTCGCGCCACTCGTCCACGACCCGGGCGGTGGGGCAGCGCCAGATGGTGATGACGCTGCGCCAGTTCCAGTTGGTGCCGCCCATTTGCACATAGGGCAGGTAAGCGATGCCCCAGTACGCCAGGCCGTGGTTGGCGGGCAGGAGCTGAGTGCTGTTGGGGCCATCGGTCCACTGGCCGTGGTTGGGCGCGGCGCCGCCGACGTGGTGCAAGGTATCCCGGTTGTCCTCGGCGTACATCACCAGGGCCAGCCCGATCTGGCGGAGGTTGCCGTAACAAACCGCCTGGCGGCCTTTCTCCTTGGCCCGGGAGAGTGCCGGCAGAAGCATCCCGGCCAGGATGGCGATGATGGCGATGACGACCAGGAGCTCGATGAGGGTGAACCCCCGGGGGCGCGCCGGGGTGGAGAGTTTCGCACGCGCAATTCGCATGACACAAAGATGGAGCAAAATGGGGGCCAAAGCCAGTTGGCCGGGGAGCCACTGCCCCCGGCCAACGGCGATGACGGTTAGGCGGAGGAAACGCTCATTTCTTGAGCCGGTAGAACTTGGCCGTGCCGGTCGGGTCCACCTGGACCGGGCTGGAGCCCGCCACATCGGTCCACGGGCCGGTCACCGCGTCGGCCACTTGCAGCGTGGCGCCACTGTCCCAGCTCAGCACCACTTTGCCGGCCGTGAGTTGAATCCGCAGGGTGCCGGCGTCGGAAGGACCGGAGACCACCACGGTGGACAGGTCCCTGCCGGCCTGGCCGGCCTCGTAGATGGCCGCCACTTCCTGCGGGGTGAGGGTGCGACGCCAGATGCCGAGGTCGTCGAACCACACGTCCGAGAAGCGCGGGCCGTAGGTGCCGGTGCCGTCCTGGCCGATGTTGGTGGCCAGCCCGGCCGGGGTGTCCACGTTGTTGGCGCTGGCCGTGAGCGGACGGGCGTCTTTGAGCACGCCGTCCACGTAGGTCGAGGCCAGGCCGCTGCGCTGGAAGGTGACCACGATGTGGTGCCAGGCATTGTCCGAGAACGTGCCCGGCGGGCCGTCGTAGTCTTTGCGGGAGCCGGGCGGGCCGGCGAGGTTCCACTGGAAGTGGCCGTCGCTGTCGGTGGCCAGCACGTAGCCGGGGTTGCCGCCGCTGTTCCAGTTCTTGTTGCCGATGAACGAGGGGTCCCCGCTCCAGGTCACGACCTTGGTCCAGAACGCGATCGAGAAGTCGGTGTCGGTGCCAAAGTTCAGGTCGGCCGGCGTGCCGAGGGTCACGTAGTCGGCGTCCGAAGCCAATTGCATGGCCTGGGGACCGACCTTGCCGGCGGCGAAGACCGGGGCGCCGACGGCGGTGCCGTGGTTGTTGCGGCCGCTGGCGTCGGTGAGGTTGCCGTCCAGCTTGAGGTGCACGACCAGGTTCTCGTTGATGGGGCCGCTGAAGACGGTGACCACCGCCTTGGTGCTGGTGACCGCGCCGGCGGCGTTGGAGACCACCACCGTGTACTCGCCGGCCGCGGCGGCTGTGATGTTGTTGATGACGTACGTGGCGGTGGTGGCGCCGGGGATGTCCACCCCGTTCCGCCGCCACTGATAGGCCAACGGCTCGGTGCCGGTGGCGGTGACCTCGAGGGTGACGGTGCTGCCGGCCGAGAAGTGGCCGCCGGTGGGTTGTTTGGTGATCTCGGGCAGTTGCGGGCCGGTGATGCTGTACAGCCCCACGTTGTCCACGCCGAAGAACCAACTGGCGGTGCCGGCCTGGAAGAACCGCAGCTTCACGCGGGCCTGGTTGTCGGCCTGGGGCAGGCGGAATTTCTCGATGCGCTTGGATTCCCACTGATCGTCGTTGATCCGACCGCTGATGTACGGTCCCAGTTCGGGCCACATGCTGCGCGGGGCCTTGACGAAGGCGCCGTAGGAACCGCCCTTTTCCTCACCGGTGTCGGGGTCGGTGTACCGCGCCACATCCCCGTAGGTGGTGTCAAAGGTCCGGATCACGTCAATCGAGCCGTCCGGATTTTTGAGAATGTCCGGCACGTCGAGCATGTACACCACCGGCAGCCAGGTGGCGCCGCCGTCAATCGAGTACTCGACACCGGCGATGTTGTCCTGGTTCTGGGTGTAGATGCTGTGATAGACGAGGTAGATGTTGGTCTTGCCGGTCAGGTTGATTTCCGGCGAGAACAACTCGGCGTACTGGCTGCCGCCGCGGATGTCCGACTCGTGGTAGGCGAACTGGCCCTGAATCAGGCTCGCGACCCGCTGCCCGTTGATGTAGGCCTCCGGGGTGTTCAGGCGGTGGTTTGGATTCCAGGACGTGATCGAGGCCACCCGGTCGCGGGAAATGACCACCCACACCAGGTAACTGTCCGAGTTCGGGTCGTTCAGGTCCTCGATCCCGTTTCCCGGGATGGGGCTGACGGTGGTCCAGCCGGCGGGCAGGGTGCCTTCAGGGATACCGTCAAAGGTCTCCAGCCAGATCGGCTCGGGCAGGATGTAATTGGCATAGGGCGCCACGGTGTAACGCACGATGGCCTCGCGTTTGCCGCCCTCCCGGGTCGGGTCGTCATAGACCAGCTTGTATTCCTCGACGGCTTGGGGTTCAGGCAGCGTGGCCGGGGTGTAGCGGATGCGGGTGCGGTTGCCGGTCTTGGGCCCGATGGTCGTGGCCGAGGTCACCTCGGTGCCGTTGCGGAAAAGCTTCACCGAGGTGGGATCCAGCGCGACGGAACCGTCCTCGATGATTGCGCTCAGGCCGGCGGAGGGTGAGGCGTTGATCGCGTTGGGCTGCGGGGCCACCCAGACGATGGCCGGGCCGGTCGTCACACTGCCGGGCTTCAGAGCGCGGTAGGCCGAAAGGCCGCCAAAATCGTTGAGAAGGACCCGAGCGCTGGGGTCGTTGTTGTCGGCGGTGTACCAGTTCACGGTGTAGCCGCCACCGCCCTGCTCGTAGATGAGGCGGAACGGATACACCCCGGCCTTGGTCACGGTGAACTTGAAGACCGTGTCGCTCGCGCCCCGACCCCCGTCAAACTCGCCCAGCTTGATCTCGTCCAGGCGGTCGCGCACGTGGCCGGTGGTCACGCGGAAGCCGTCATCGCTGTTGACCACCATCGTGTAGGTGCCGGGATTGAGTTCGAGGTAGGTGATGGCCTCCATCGCGATGTTGATGGTGGTGAACTCGGTGCCGGGAATGCCGGGGAAGAAGGTGCCGCCGTAGGCGATGGTCCCTTCCTCGGTGTAGGTCCCGTCGGGATTGAACAACGACAGGTCCGCGATGTTCGGGTAAGGCTGGCCGGTGGCCGGGTTGATCAGCACACCGGCGATCTGGTCTTCGGTTCGGGCCAGGGTGTTGGGCAACTGCGGCCCCGTGGCCTGGAAGACGCGCACTACAAAGCCCGGCTTGGTTTTGTCCAGCGCCGCGCTGGGCAGGGCAACCGATTCCGGGATGACGGTTTGAGCCTGCGTGCCGGCCAGGCTGAGCAAACCGAGGCCGAGGTACACCCGGCAACGGATGAGTTTGGGGAACAGAATGATGGGTCTCATGGTGGATTCAATTTGGCTGACTTCGTAACGCTAGATGGCCCGCTTGTCCGTTACAACCACATTTTTCGTCGGGTCCAACGCCGTTGACCCACGTGGATCTCGACGGGGGTCTCGGGGAGCGTGGCCACCTCACGTGGAGGGCATTTTCCACCCGGCGGTTACTGCTTCGCGGCTGAGGGGTGACGATTTCGCAACGGCGCACGTTCCGTGGGCAATCAGTACGCTTCGTCGCCGCCAGCCGCAGGAATAAACCCAGGTCGGTCACCAGTGCGCACCGGTTGCACCAGCCAGCGCGCCGGCTCTGTCCGGCGGCGACAGGCCTGCATGGCGGCGAAGTAGGTCGGCTTCCCCTCCCGCGCCAGCCAGAGACGGTGTTCGGCAAAAGCCAGCATCGGCAGATCACCCGGGCTGTCCCCGGCAGCCAGGTAGGGTGCACGACCCAGCGCGTCCCAAAGGCAGGCCACTTTGCCGGCATAGACCGGCACCGGTTGATCCAGCTCGGTGGTCAGGCGCAACCTCCGCATCGCCCGCGGCTCCAGGCGGGCATAGGCGGCCTGCACGCGGACCAGCACCCGATCCTTCAGCTCGTGCTCCCGGCCGTCCCGCAACAGGGGCGCCACGCCGATGACCTGCGCCGGAGCCACGCCGCGCCGACAACCCAGGCGGCGCAACCGCGGATTCAACTCCCGCAGCACCATCCGGCGCACGCTCCACACGTTGCTGGCGGAGACGATCCACACCGAAAACCCGTGGTTCAGCAACGCGGCCACCAGCTCCACCATCTCCGGGTAAAACCAGGGCAGGGGATAAGCCGTTCGCCCGGGCGTGACCTCCAGGGGATGAACTTCCCCTTCCCGCGCGGCCGCGGCCACCGCCGCCGTGGCCCGGACCACCTGCGCCACGCTCAAGCCCGCCAGGATCTGCGCCGCCCAGAGGTAGCCGCGGGTCAGCGGCTGCGGGTCCGCGGCGCCGTGGCCGCTGCCTGCAAGCAGCGCCTCGTAGTAGGCGGTCAGGTCCGGCAATCGGCCGGCTTCGATCCGCACCCCCGCGGCGGTGCGAAACGGGGGCGTCAGTGCCGCCACCGTCTGCGGCCGGAGCCGCCGGTGTTTGACCAGCCACGCCAGCGTCGCCTCGCCCACGTCCCCGCAGACCAGCGTGTTGTCGAAGTCGAAGGCCACCGGCCACCCCCGCCCGGCACCGCGGCGAATCAACGCCTCCAGCCGGGCGCGGGTTTCCGGCGCCCAGCCCGGGGCGCGCAGCAAAACTTCCTGTCCCTTGCGGCGCGGCATCTCAGCGGGTGGCCCGGGGCCGGGCGTTCCAAATCGAGACCATGAATGCGGCGGCCACCAACACCAATCCGGCCAGCGCGTAAAACACCAGGTTCCACTCCCCGCGCGTCAGGTCCTTGAGCCAGCCCACACCCGCCCCGGAAAAAATGGACCCCAACGCGCCCAGGCACATGGTGAACCCGGTGGCAATCGAAGCGGCCCGGGGATGGCTGATGTCCACCGTGGCCGCGCCGCTCATGAGCATGTCCGGTCCGTAAATCAAAAACCCCGCCAACCCCAACAGCGCGGTCGCCAGCACCCATTCCCCGCGCGGCACCAGGGTGAACCCCACGCAGACCCCGGCCAGGCCCACTTGCATCAGCACGCACACCGGCGCGCGGCGCTTGCCGAACCAGTGATCCGAAACCCAACCCGCCGCAATGGCGCCCAGCGAACCGATCATTGGAATGACCACCGCGGTGAACGCGCTGCCCTTGATCGAGCGACCCTGGAAATCGGCCAGGTACTGGATGCTCCAGTTCATGAAGGCGTACCGCACCGCGTTCATGCAGAAAAACCCCACCCCCAGAATCCACAACACCCGGTTGGCAAACGTGAGCCGGAGAATCGCCGGCAGGGACAGCGCGACGGAAGCACCGCCGTCGGCCGGGGCGCCGGCTCGGTCTGGTTCCGCGACGTCGTCCCGCACCGGCGGCAGCCCGGCCTCTTCCGGAGAGTTGCGCAGACCCAGGAAGAAGACCGCCGCCACGGGCACCAGGATCAGGCTCGGCACCCAGAAGGCCGCCCGCCAACCCCACGCCTCACACAGCATTCCAGCCAGCAGCCACGAGACCACGTTGCCCACGGTGTAACAGGTCGAGATCAGCCCCAGCACCGTGCCGCGCCGGGCCGAGGTGGTCCAGTTGGCGAGGGTCTGCACCAGCAGCGACCAGCCGGCGGACTGGGCATAGCCGTTGAGCGCCCACAGGGCCAGCATCTGCGGGTAGGACGTGGCCAGGGCAAACAGGGCGTTGGTGGCGGCCGCGATGAGCAGGGCCGCGGTCATCAGATGCCGCGCGCCCCAGCGGGCGCACAGCGTGCCGTTGATCACCTGACCCACCGCATAAAACAGCGCGTAGGTTGAAGGGATGCTCCCCACCTGCGCGTGCGACCAGGCGGGGAATTCCCGCAGGATCAGCGGTTGGGCCACCGCGAAATTGACCCGGCACAGATAGTACGAAGCGTAGGCCGTCCACAGGAGCCAGAAAATCCGCCACTGCCAGGCGCGCAACTGCGGATGCGGTTCCACCGGAGCCATGGGTTAGGTGCGGGGCAAAAGAGTGAAGGCGGGTCGTGACACCGCGTGGTTATGCCCCGCGCTTCCGGTCCCGTCAAACCTTCCCCACGCCACGCCCGTCGCGGTTGCACCCTCAACGGCAGCCGGGACGGCTGCGGCTACCGTAGCGGTGGGCGACCCGCCTGCCGTAGAGCCGGGCGACCCGCCCGGCGGTACCTTCGGGCCGCGGCGCAGCGCGACCCTACCGGGTAGAGCGCCGCTGCGTCGCCGCCGCTGACCCGGGCGGCTCGGCGGACGTCGCCCTCCCCTGTTCCCCCGCCCGCACGCCCGGCACGCCCAGCTCCTCCTCCAGTTCCAGTTGCCGCCGCACCGCCCGCAGCTTGGGCAGGCATCGCAGTTTGATCACGTACACCGTCCCGCGCCGAAACCCGTACTTCTGGCCCACCTCCGCCGGGGTGTACTTCAGCAGCACCAGGTCCCGCAACACCTGCCAGTGGGCGGGACTGATCACCTCTTTGAGCCGCTCCCAGGCCCGGGCGTCGAGCTCGCGCTCGGCCTCTTCCTCGAAGGGCAGATAAGGTTCCCCCGGGGGCTCCGAACCGGAGGGCTCGCCCGCCGCCAGAGTGTCCGCCTCCCGCCCCAAGGGTTGCGGCCAGCGCCGGCGTTCCCGGTGCTGTTCAAGGATGCGATGGCGCACGATCCCGCCCAGCCAGGTGCGAAAGCGGCCCCGCTCGGGCTGGTAGGTGGCCAGGGACCGATGGACCGCAATGAAGGTCTTCTGCACCACCTCCTCCGCCTCCGCCTCCGTCAACCCGGCGCGCCGGGCCGCGCGCCAGATCGGGGGCTGATACCGCGCCACAAACGCCGTCCACGCCGGGTGGTCGTCCACGTTGGCCAGCCGGCGGATCAGCCGGATTTCGGTCGCGGGCCAGAAGGTGCCGGGGCGAGGAGTGGCCATGTCACTTGGGCAAGGTGTCCGGACCGGCCAGATCTTACAAAAAATTTGTAAGATCGTCGCCCGCCCGCCGCCTTGTAAGGGAAAAAACCGCGGTACCGTCATGCACGCGTCCGGCCTGGGACAATGTGGGGGCGAAGATAGCCGCCGCGAAGGCACTGGTGCTTTGCGGGTGGGCTGGTCGCGGACAGCCGGCCTACCACTTTTCAGCCCGAGCCGGGGAGCGGGGGTATTGGATCGGGGGAAGACGGCCGGCGGGCGGACGGCGGATATTCTGCCGGCCCGGCCGCCGGTTTCCCCTCGGCACTTGGCGGAAGGGGAGCGCACTTATGCCGAAGGAAATGCGGCGCGGCAGCCGGCCGGAAGCCGGTGCTGCGGCGTAGCGGCAACCGTCCCGGTTGCCGTCGATGGCGGCAGCTCGCCGCCCGGGTCAACATTGCCCTCGGTGCGCGAACGGACCTTCGGAAAAATTTCCG
>CALFAV010000049.1 GCA_937946835.1 uncultured Verrucomicrobiae bacterium
TGGTGAGCGCTCAATTGTGGTGCCGCGCTGGCAGTGTGAACGAAGGGCGTTGGCTGGGGGCGGGGCTGTCGCACGTGCTCGAACACATGCTGTTCAAGGGCACCACCACCCGACCCGGCAGCCGGATTGACCAGGAGGTGCAGGAGGCCGGCGGCGCCATGAACGCCTACACCTCCTTTGACCGCACCGTCTATTGGATCAACGTGCCCAACACCGGTACCCGCGTGGCCCTGGACATCCTGGCCGACATCATGCAGCACGCCACGCTCCCGGAAGCCGAGCTGGCCCGGGAGATGGACGTGATTCGACGCGAGATGGACATGTGCCAGGACGACCCGGCGCGGCATTCGGCCCGGCGCCTGTTCGAGACCGCCTACACCCTCAGCCCCTACCGTTACCCCATCATCGGGTACCCGGAGATTTTCAACCAGCTTACCCGCGAGGACGTGCTGGCCTGGTACCGGGAAAAGTACGTTCCCAACAACCTGTTCTTCGTGGTCGTGGGCGACGTGGCGGCCTCCGCGGTCGAGGAACAACTCCGCGCCGCCTTCGCCGCCGCCCGCGCCCGCCCGCTTCCGCCCCCGGCAGTGCCCGTCGAGCCGCGCCAGGTGGCGCCGCGCGAACTGTTCGAGGAAGCCCCCGTCGAGTTGGTGCATCTGCACTTTGCCTGGCACATCCCGGACGTGCGGCACCCGGACATGCCGGTGCTGGACGTGCTGGCCGGGGTGTTGGGTCATGGGCGCAGTTCCCGCCTTTACCAGCAGGTGCGCGAGCGGCGGGGACTGGTCACGGGAATCGAGGCCTGGACCTACACCCCGGGGGGCGAGGGGTTGCTGGGCATCAGCGCCACGTGCGAAGCGGACCGGTTCCCGGCGGCGGTGGCGGCGATTTTGACCGAGGTGGAACGCCTCCGACAGGACCGGGTCGAGCCGGCGGAGCTGGCCAAGGCGGTCAAGCAGGCCGTCGCCGCCACGCTGGCCACCCGCAAGACCATGCAAGGTCAGGCCCAGGACCTGGGGGGCTGTTGGCTGGTGGCGGGGGATTTGAATTTCTCGGCCCGGTACCTGGAACAGATCAAGGCGGTGAGCGCCGACGCCCTGCAGCGGGTGGCCGGCCAGTACCTGACGCCGGAGAATCGCACCCATTACGCCCTCCTGCCCCGGGGGCGAACCCCGGCCCCGCCCGCCCCGGCCGACGTGCGCGTCGAACAACCCGTGCGCCTGGTCCGGCTGCCCAACGGGCTGCGGCTGCTGCTGAAGGCGGACGCGCGGTTGCCGTTTGTCGAGTTCCGCCTGGCGCTGCTGGGCGGGGTGCTCACCGAAACCCCCGCCAACAGCGGCGTCAGCCAGTTGCTGGCGCGGATGCTGATGCAGGGCACCATCCGCCGCAGCGCGGAGGAGCTGGTCCGGGCCATCGAGTCGGTGGGCGGCAGTCTGGACACCTACAGCGGCAACCACAGCCTGGGCATCGTCGCCGAGGTCCTGCGCGAGGATTTTGCGCTGGGCCTGGAACTGGTCAGCGAGGTGCTCCGGCATCCGGCCTTTCCGGCCGAAGCCCTCGAACGCGAGCGCCAGATGCAACTGGCCGCCATCCGCGCGCAAAAGGACCAATTGCTCCCCACCGCCTTCCGCCGGATGCGCCGGCGCCTGTTTGGCGAAACCGGCTACGGCCTGGACCTGCTGGGCACCGAGGCCAGCGTGGCCGCGCTGGACCAGGAGGAATTGCGGCGCTGCCACGCCCGCCTGGCCAGCCCCGACCGCGCGGTCCTGGCCATTTACGGCGACCTGGACCCCGATGCGGTGGTCAGCGCGGTCGAACGCGCCCTGGGGGACTGGACACCCGTGCCGGGTTGGGATCCGGCCCCGGCGCCGCCCCCCGGCACGGGGCGCGTGAGCGAGACGGCCGACAAACGCCAGGCCGTGCTGGTGGTGGGGTTTCCCGGCACGACCCTGAACAGCCCGGACCGCCACGCCCTGGATCTGATTCAAGAAGCCTGCAGCGATCTGGGTTCGCGGTTGTTTCTGCGCGTGCGGGACCGGTTGGGTCTGGCCTACTACGTGGGCGCGCAACATTTCCCCGGCCTGTTGCCGGGGTACTTCGCCTTTTACGCCGGCACGGCCCCGGAGCATGCGCCGCAGGTGGAGGCGGAACTGCTGGCCGAGGCGCTGGCGTTGCGGACCGGCGGGTTGACGGCGGAGGAGTTGAAGCGCGCCCAGGCCAAGGTGATCGGCCAGCGCAAAATTGCCCGGCAGGACCTCGGCCAACTGGCCATGACCCAGGCCTTGGACGAGCTCTACGGCCTGGGCTACGCCAACGCCGACGCCGAGGACGCGCGTTTCGAGGCGGTCACGGTGGAAGACACCCGGGCCGTGGCGGAAAAATACCTCCGGCCCGACGCGGCGGTTGTGACCGTGGTGGGCGCCCCGGTCGAGGCGACCTGAAAACCTCCGCGGCCGGTTCCTGCAACGCCGACCGCCCGGGCGGGCGCGGTGCATCTTGAACCTCGGGGAAAGCGGTCGCCCCGAGCCGATGCACGTCTCCGGCTCGGCCGCGTGCGCGGTGACCCGGTTGCGCGGCTCGATGCGGCTACCGACCGGGCAACCCCTCCGGACTGGAACCGGGGGACTCCGGTGTCCCGAGGCGGCGAACATCCTGTTCGAGGAATTCCACCACGTCGCGGAACTTCTCGGCATTGGCCGCGTTGGCCTCGATCAAATCGCGGTGCGCGGCCAGGCACAGCCAGGCGGTTTGCACCTTGCTGGCCGGCGTGAGCGTCACTTCCTCAAACTTCAAATCCCCGCCCTGGCGGGCGACCAGATCGAAGCGGTTCAGGACCCCCAGTGAATCCAGTTGCCGCCGTACCAGGTCGCCCACCTGAAGCAATCCCACCCGGCCGGGCGGCGTGGCCTTTTGCACCAGCTTGGTCAGAAAAATCAGCACGCCGGCGAAGGTGCTGTCCACGGACGGACACTCGGTCAGGTCAACCAGCACATGGGTGCGGCCGGCGGCGATCAACTGCTCCGCCGCCCGGCGAAGATGGCCGGAAAGCTCCAGGGTCGGCTTGCCCTGCACGCGAAAGCAGACCAGCTCGGGGCCGCTCGCCAGCGAAAGTCGGGACGGGTTGGTGCTCATCCGGAAGAACCGTTGGCGGCAACATGGGGGGACACCCGGGTGTCGTCAAGGCGCTTGCCCGCGCTGGCGGCCGGCCCGGCCGGCGTCAGAAAAACGGGTTGTGCGCGCGTTCCTCGGCCACGGTGGTCAAGGGGCCGTGGCCCGGGCACAGCAGCGTTTCCGGTGGCAGCGACAGGATTTGGCGGCGAATGACCTCGCGGGCGGAGGCAGCATCCCCGGGCACCCGGCCCATCGAGCCGGCAAACAATGCATCGCCCACTACCGCCACGGGGGGCGCGTCTTCCGGCCAGTTGCCGATGAGGTACGTCACGCCGTCCTCGGCGTGCCCCGGCGTCTCGCGGTAGGAGATGCGCAGGTTGCCCAGGGGGATGAACTCGTCCGGGCGCAGGCGCTGGTGGAGCGGTGCGGACCGGGAACCGGAATGCAGCCGGGCCCGGGCGTGGCGCCCGCACACCGCCTCCAGAGCGGCCACGTGGTCCGAGTGACCGTGGGTCAGGAACACGTGCTGGAGCTGAAGCCGCTCGGTCTCGATCGTTTCCAGCACCGGCGCGGCGTCAAATCCCGTGTCAAACAGCGCGGCCTCGCGGGTGACCTCGTCCCAGATCAGGTAACTGTTGACACTGAAATCGCCGGCGCGCGTGGTGAACATCCGCAGCTCCCGCCAGCGGGACAGGTCCACCGGCGCCGGCCGCCAGCCGCGCGCCAGGGTTTCGAGTTTTTCCGGCACCAGGTCCAGGAGTCGCCCCAGCGACCCGTAGTTGGGGGGACGAGCGGTGCGGCCCGTTCGTTCCAGTTCGGCCAGTTCGGCCGCACTCAGCCCGGCCACCGCCGCCACCGCGTCCAACCCGTACCCGGCCTGGACCCGTGCCTTCATCAACACGTCGCCCACATGATCTTCCAGGTCCATAGGCCCAGATTAACGGGCGCCCCCCCTGATGCAAGCGCCGGGCCGGGGCCGAATCCGGTTGCGCGCCGCGGGAGGCGGTGGTTGTAACAAGTCCGTGACAGAACCGTCGCTTGCCCGCGACTTCCGTCGCCTGCGACTGGTGCGTCCCCGGTTGGAGGACGTGCCGGCCCCGGCCTTCCCCGCCGGGTTCGTGTTGCGTCCGTACGCGCCGGGGGACGAGGCGCTCTGGTTGGAACTGGTGCAAGCCTCCGACCCGTTGCAAACGGCGGGCGCCGACACCTTTGCGCGCACCTTCGCCGGCGAACCGGCGGAACTCGCGCGCCGGTTGGTTTTCCTGACGGCCCCCGATGGCCGCACCGTGGGCACGGTGGCGGCCTGGTCCGGTGAGGCGGGCTGGGGCCGGGTGCACTGGCTGATGGTGCGTCCGGATCGGCAGCGACAGGGACTGGGTCGCGCCTTGCTTTATTGGGCGCTCCGGCGGCTGCGGGAGCTGGGACACGCGCGGGCGTTTCTGATCACCGAGGCGGGCCGGCTGGCCGCGCTGCGGCTGTATCTGCGGACGGGTTTTGTGCCGGACCCGCAATCGCCGGCGGAGCGCGCGGTGTGGGACGAGTTGCGGCGCCGGTTGGGGCTGACAGCGGATCCGGCTTGAGCGCGGGACTGATGCGGCGGCGGAGGGATCCGAACGCCCGGGCGGTGCCGGGTTCAACCGAACAGGTCCAGTTGCGCCGGCGGTTCCAGGGCCCGGAGCTTTTCGCGTTCGGCCCGGTGCCGCGCGGCGCGGCGCACGGTGCCCTCGGGGGTGAGTTCGGACTCCTCGAGGTTCCGCAAAATCACCCTGGCCCGCTCGATCACGGGCCGGGGCACGCCGGCCAGGCGCGCCACCTGCAGGCCGTAGCTCTTGTCCGTGCCGCCCGGCACGATGCGGCGCAGGAAGATGATCTGGTCGTTCCACTCGCGCACCGCCACGTTGTAATTGCGCAGCCGGGGCAGCCTGGCCGCCAACTCGGTCAGCTCGTGGTAGTGCGTGGCGAAGAGCGTCCGCGCGCCGATCTGGTGGTGCAGGTGCTCGACAATGCTCCAGGCCAGGCTCAGGCCGTCGAAGGTGCTGGTGCCGCGGCCGATCTCATCCAGGACGATCAGGCTGCGCGCGGTGGCGTGGTGGAGGATGTTGGCCGTCTCGGCCATCTCGACCATGAAGGTGCTCTGGCCGCGGGCCAGGTCGTCGCTGGCGCCGATGCGGGTGAAGATGCGGTCCACCAGGTCCACGCGCGCGGCCCGGGCGGGGATGAACGAGCCGGTGTGGGCCAGCAACACCAGCAGCGCGACCTGCCGCAGGTAGGTGCTCTTGCCCGCCATGTTCGGGCCGGTGATGAGCGCGATCTGCGGCGCCGCGTCGCGACTTTCGGGCTTCGGGCTTCGGACTTCGGGCTCCGCCCCGGCGTCAGGGGCTGGCGCGGCGGAGGGGGTTCCCGCGGCGTCTCCGGCCGGGAGGCTGGTGGCCGCGGCCAGGTCGGTGTCGTTGGGCACAAAACGTTCCTCGGTGAGGGTCAGCTCCAGCACCGGATGCCGTCCCTCGCGAATCCAGAGCCGGCCGGCATCGCCGATCTCGGGCCGACAGTAGTTGTGCAGCCGGGCCTGCTCGGCGAAGGCGGCGAGCACGTCCAGCTCGCCCAGCGCCTCGGCGGTCTGCTGCAACTCGGCTAAGCGGCCCAGGGCCGTCTCGCGCACGCGCTGGAACAGTTCGTACTCGAGTTTGGCCGCGCGCTCCTCGGCGCCGAGGATTTTGGCCTCCATTTCCTTGAGGGCGGGGGTGATGAAGCGCTCGCCGTTGGCGATGGTCTGCTTGCGCACGTAGTCCGGCGGCACCTTGTCCAGGTTGGCCCGGGTGACCTCGATGTAATAGCCGAAAACCGAGTTGAACCCGACCTTGAGCGAGGGGATGCCGGTGCGGGCGATCTCGTCGCGCTGCAACCGGGCGATCCAGTCCTTGCCCCCGCGCATGGCGGCGCGCAGTTCGTCGAGGACGGGGTCGTGGCCGTCGCGGATGATCCCGCCCTCCTTCAGCGCCAGCGGCGGGTCGTCCACGATGGCCCGGGCAATGAGGTCCGCCAGCTCCGGGCAATCGGCGAGGCGGTTGGTCAACTCGGCCAGCAGCCCCGGCGACGCCGCGGCGGGGGAAGGCGGAGTGTCCGTTTCCGCCAGGTAAGGCAGGCGGGCGGTGGCGGGCGCGGCGGGCGGGACGGGGGACCCCGGGGTCTGGAGCGCGGCGCGCACCCGGGGCACCTGTTGCAGCGCCGCGCGCAGGGCCACCAGGTCGCGGGCGTTGCCGGTGCCCACGCTCAGGCGGGCGAGGGTGCGTTCGAGGTCGCGCACCGGCTGGAGCGCGGCGCGCAGGGCCTCGAGCCGGGCGGGGTCGGCGAGCAGGGTTTCCACCGCGTCCTGGCGCCGACGGATGGCCGGCACGGAAGCCAGCGGTTGGGAAAGCCAGTCGCGCAGCCGGCGCGCGCCCATCGGGGTGACGGTGCGGTTGAGGGCGCCGAACAGCGTGGCGGTGCGCGGGGCGCCACGGTGCCGCGGTTCGAGCACCTCGAGATTGCGCAGGGTGGTGGCGTCCAGCACCAGGTACTCCGCGGCCTGGTAAAACCGCAGGCGGGTCACATGCCGCGCGTCGCGGCGCAGGTGGTTGACCACGTAGTGCAGCACCGCGCCGGCCGCGCCGATGGCCAGATGCCGGCCGTTGAGGCCGAACCCATCCAGCGTGGCGACCTGGAAATGATCCCGGACCGTGAACTGGGCGGTCTCCGGCGCGAAGGTCCAGTCGTCGTACGCGCTGAGCGCCGCGCCCGTGCCCTGGAGCAGTTGCCGCACCGCGCCGGCCTCGGCGGGGAGCACCACTTCGGCGGGCCGCACCCGTTCCAGTTCGGCCAGCAGGGCCGGATCGGACTCCACCTCGGTGACGCGGAAGTCGGCCGTGGTCAGGTCCAGCAGGGCCAGCCCGTGGCGCGAACCGGCGGAGGCGACGGCGGCGAGGAAGTTGTTCCGCTCGGCGGCGAGCAACCGTTCATCGAAGTGCGCGCCCGGGGAAAGAATTTGCGTGACCTGGCGGTGCACGAGTTTGCCCGGGCGGGCCTCCTCGAGCTGATCGCACAACGCCACCTTGTGCCCCGCCCGCAGCAGCCGGGCGATGTACCCGGAGGCGGCGTGGTAGGGCAGCCCGCACATGGGCACGCCCTGCCGGGCGGTGAGGGTGAGGTTCAGCACCCGCGCCCCCACCTGCGCGTCCTCGAAAAACATCTCGTAAAAGTCCCCCAGCCGGAACAGCAGCAGGGCGTCCCGGGGCAGTTCCGCCTTGATGCGGCGGTACTGCGCCATCATGGGAGTGAGCGGGGCGTCCGCAGCCATGCGCCGATTATGGGCGGGTCCGGGCGGCGCGGAAGGCGAATTCCGACGTCGCCGACCCGGCCGGGCGTGGTTGGCCGGGCGAAGGCCGGCTGCGGAACGGCGGGCGGCGTGCGGGGAGATGGAGCCGGCTCAGCGGGTTGCGGTTTCGCGGGCCGGGCGCTCGAACTCGACCCGCCAGGCGCCACGCAGGTCGCCCAGGCTGAAGCCCGTGGCCTGGTCCTGCGGGTACAGTTTTTGCAGCAGGGCCGCGGTGGCTGGCAGGATGTCCCGGCCCACCACGCCGTGGCACTGGAGGCACAGCGGGTTGGTGATCACGATGGGCGAGTAAAACACCACCGTGTTGCTCGGCGTGGCGCGCACCACCGGGGCGGGCGTCTTGCCCCGGCCCAGGGCCAGTTGAAAGCCGCGCAGCACGGCCAGCTCGCCCGCGGCCGGGGCGTTGGTGGGGTTGCGCGGTTTGTGGGTGAGGCGGCGGAGCCGGACCTGATTCGTGGCGGCGACCAGTTCGGTCAGCGGATAGGCCTTTTCCGAGCAATACGGCAGTGCGTTGGTGATGCCGCCCTGGGCGAGGGCCTGGGCCAGGTTGGTGCTGAGCAGGGCGAAGGCCTGGCCGGCGATGGCACGGCCCCGCTCGCGCGCGAGCGTTTCCACCGCCGCGGGCAACGGCGCGGCGCCGCTGTCGGACTCCGCGGCGGGCCGGCAAGCCGCAAGCAGCGAAATCACCAGCAGGAGTGTCGAAGATGGCGTCCCCGACAAAGCGCGGTAAACCAAAGTGCGCGGTTCCATGACCCAAACCGGGCCTCCAACCACCGGCAGGTTACAAGGACGCACGGGATTCGCCGAGGATGCGGCCGTGCTCCATCTCCAGGGTGCGGTCGCACACGTCCAGCGTGCGGTGGTCCAGGGTGAGCACGATCATCACGGGGCCCCGTTCGTGGGCCCCGCGGGCGGGAGCGACGCCGAATCTTCGCCGGCTCGAGGAGGGCCCGGCGCGTCGGCCGGTGATGGCCACGAGCGTCAATCCTGGTCCAGGAGCGACGCAGACTCGGCGTCCAGAAACAGCGTGGCATGCGGCTGGCGGCGCAGGATCGAGGCGGGACAGCTTTCACTGACCGGGCCGCGCAGGGCGTCGCGCACCGCCCGGGCCTTGCGGCGCTCGGGCACCACGCACACCAGCCGCCCCGCCTGGCAGAGCGTCGGCACGGTGAGGGTGTAGGCGTAGCGCGGCACCGCCTCCAGATTGGGGAAGCATCCCTCGCCCACCTGCTGGCGGCGGCAGGCCTCGTCGAGCGCCACCAGTTTCAGGGTGTGGGGGTCGTGGAAATCCGCCACCGGCGGGTCGTTGAAGGCGATGTGGCCGTTCTCGCCAATGCCCAGGCAGCACAGGTCAATGGGCGCCTCCTGCAACAGCGCGGTGTAACGCGCGATTTCCTTCAGCGGCTCGGGGGCGTCACCGGCGATCAGGTGCAAGGCGCGGGGCCGGATTTTGGCCGCCAGGTGCTCGCGCAGAAACCGGCGGAAACTGGCCGGGTGGTCCGCGCTGAGCCCGAGATATTCGTCCATGTGAAACAGCGTGACGCGGGACCAGTCCAGGTCCGGCGCGGCGGTGAGCGCGGCCAGGAACTGAATCTGGGAGGTGGCGCTGGCCAGGATGGCGCGGGCCTCACCGCGTCGGGCCAGGGCGGCGCGGATGCAGGCGGCGGCTTCCGCAGCGGCGGCGGCGGCCAGGGCGGGTTGGTCGGAGTACACCCGCACCTCGAGGGCATCCACCCGGAAGGTGCGAACCGGAGGAACGGTTGCCAGCATGGGGCTTGAGAATGACCGGTCCGTCGCAGGGTCAATGCCCGGGCGCCGTGGCCGGGCGGATCGGAATGTTTTCGGCTCGGCGAATTCAACGAGCCGCCCGCCGGCCCGGACGGCTGAGCGTTCCGCGCGATTCGTAAACGAATCCCGTGGGCGTCACCCGGGCCCGTGAGGTCCAGCTTCCCTGGAGGTTGGCCAGACGCCCCGTCCCGCCGATCACGGTGGCTTGAGCCTCCAATTCCCTGGCCCCGGCCGGGGCGACCGCGGTCAGCGACGCGGTCAGGGTGTCGCCGTTGGCGGTGGTGATGGTAAACACGCCCGCGTATTCCCAGACAAAATCGCCGGCCTGAGTGCCCGTGGGCGTCGCCCACACTTCGTAGGTCGAGGTGTAGTGCCCGAGCACGGTGCCGGTCCCGGTGTCGTGCCCGACCAGGAGCAGGGCGCCGTTGGCCTCAATGCTGACCGAATCGAGCACGATTTCGCCGGAGCTTCGGAACGGGATCGAATCCCCGGCCCGGGATGCCGTCGTACTTAGGCCGAACAACAGGAGGAGTGGAAGGAAACGCAGGTAACGCCGGCTCAGGAGGGTCGTAGGCATGGGTTTGTTGTATTGGTTGGTCGTCATGTCCCCGATCGCACCTTCCCCACCGTGAAGGCCGGAAGGCAAGGGACAAACCGAGACTGCCGCATCACCGTGCGCCCTGACAAGCCCATAGCCACGATGTGCCCGGTTCGGGAGCGGTTTCTTATCGGGGCACACGGCCCGGCCCGGCTGGGGATCGCGGCCGGGGATTTGGGTTGCGGCCCCCAGCCCGCCGCAAAGAGCCTTGCCGCCGGCCGTGGCCCGCGCATGATGTCCCGGACATCACCCAGCTTGCCGCCATGCCCCGCAAACTCAGTGCCATCGCCCCGGATTGGTGGGATTACACCACCCTGGACGCCGACCTCATCGAGGCGGTTGCCCGCCTCACCCCGCGCGACCTGGAGCGGCTCAGCCGCCCCGGCTTCAAGGTCGTGATGTACGACACGCTCGAGGAATTTTACCTGGCCGAGGCCCTCGAGTACGTGGACGCCTGGCGGCAGAGCACCGACGACAACCCGGTGGGCATCTGCGGCCCCATCGGCCCCACCGAGCAACTGCCCCTGGTCGCCCGCCTCGTCAACGCCCTGCGCCTGGACGTGCGCTCCGCTCATTTCTGGGGCATGGACGAGTGGTACCTGGACGGCCGCGAGGTGCCGGTCACGCACCCGTTGTCCTTCGAGCGGGCCGACCGCGAACTGTGCTTCGACCGCATTGACAAAAAGCTGCGGATGCCCGACGCGCACCTGCACTTCCCCAAGGCCGACACCGCCCCGTACCGGAAAAGCTGGGACGCCGGGGTGCGCTGCGCCGTGATGCAGGGCGGCCAGGGCGACGTGAAGCACTGGGCCTTCAACGACCCGCCCCAGCGCCAGGGCCGGTGGAAGGACGAACCGCCGCCCCCGACCGAGTACCGCAAACTGGCCACGCGGGTGGTGAAGTTGCATCCGCTCACCATCGCCCAGAACGCCCGCACCAGCGGCGGGGGCAACATTGCCCTCGTGCCCACCATGGCCATCAGCGTGGGGCCGGTCGAAACCTGGAAGGCCGAGAAGGTCTCCATCTGGCAGGCGGGCCGGCACGACAATCCCTTCGGCCAGCGGCTGACCGCCTACATGATCTCCAAGCGCATCGTGGACACGGCGGTGCCCATGTCCCTGCTGGCCGACCACCCGAACGTCCAGTTCAATTACTACCGCGGCGGCCTGGGCACCTGCGCGGTGGAGATGCACTGAAGCCGGTTTCCGGCTCAGTACTCCCGGAGCTTCTTTTGCCCCGGCATGGGCACGGGGTAGCGGCCGTCGGCGTCGGCTTGCAGCGGGGCCGGGGAATTTTCGGTCAACGCGGCCACGGTGGGCGCGAACTCGTGGTCGTGGTTGAGCATCTGCTCGTACTCGATGATCTGACCCGTGTGAGCAGCCATGCGCCCCATCGCGGTGACCAGGCTGGCGATGGCGCCGCGCTCGGTCTCGTTGTACGGCTGGTTGTTGCGGATGGCCTCGATCAGATCGTCCCACTCGAGCTGGTAGGGGCTGGGCTCGGGTTGGGGGAAGGCCCAGAGCATCTCGGCGCGGGTGAAGTGGTGCCCCTTGAAGGTGCGGACCCGGCCCGGAGTGTGGGCGGCGGTCGAAATGATGGCCGCGCCCTTGGTGCCGTGGGCGTAGCTGGCAAATTCCTCGTGCGTGCCGCTCTGGTGGCGGCCGGTGAAAAACAGCTTCGTGCCGTCCGGGTAGGTGTATTCGACCGAGTAGGAATCGAAGTTTTGGTCCACCGAGTCCCCGCGGAAATGCCGTCCGCCCGTCCCGTGAGCGCGCACCGGCCAGGCACCCTTCATCCAGGAGCATTCGTCAATCTGGTGGATGTTGTAGTCGCTGAACAACCCGCCGCTGGCCCAGAGGAAGCTGTGGAAGCGTTGCACCTGATACAACACCTCGCTCATGCCCGCCGGCGGTCGGCCCGCCAGCGCCGCCGCGCCCCCGGTCCGATAGGCGCGCAGCAGGATGATCTCGCCGATTTCCCCGTCCCGGATGCGCTCCAGCAACTGTTGGCGGCCCCGGCAGTGCCGGACCATCAGCCCCACGCCCACCTTGAGGTTCTTTTCGTCGGCCTTTTTGGCCAGTTCGAGCATCCGGCGGGTGGTCGGGCCGTCCACGGTGACCGGTTTTTCCATGAACACGTGCAGCCCCTTCTCGATGGCGTAGGTGAAATGCACCCAGCGGAAGGCCGGTGGGGTGGCAAAGATGGCCACGTCGCCCGGCTTGAGGCAGTCCATGGCCTTTTTGTAGGCGTCGAAGCCGACAAACCGGCGCTCGGGCGGCACGTCGAACTGACCGGGGTAGCTCTTGCTCAGGCTTTCCACGCTGCGGTCGAGTTTGGCCTGAAAGACATCCGCCATGGCCACGAGCTTGATGGGACCCTGTTTGGCGGTGGCCAGCGCGTTGGCCGCCGCGCCGGTGCCGCGGCCGCCGCAGCCGATCAGCGCGACCTGGATCAAATCACTGCCGGCCGCGTGGACCCGGGGCAGCGCCACGCCGGCCAGGGCGCTGGCGAAAGCAAAGGTGCCGGTTTGACGAATGAAGTCACGACGGGTGGAACCCGGAGTGGCGGTGTGATTCATGGCGGGAGGATGCTTGGCCGGGCACGGCGGGGTGTCAACGCCGGGCTGGCAGGTCGCGCTCGGGCTTTCCCCCGGACCGCGCCGGCGCACCCGGCCGCGACCGCCGCGGGCGGGAAGTGCGCCGCGCCCCGGCCGGTGTTCCCGTGGCCGGGCAACTGCCGGTCCGTTCTCCCGGGCGGGCGGGGATTTCCGGTTGGAGTTGGCCGCCGCGCCGGGTAAGCTCCGCGCCATGTCCGCCTTTGTTCACGCGGCCACCCGGTTGCTGGGGCTGGGGCTGGCCGGAATGTTGGGGCTCACCGGCTGTGGCCGGCGCACGGCGCCCGCCCCGGACACCGTGCGGTCCGGGGACCGTCCCCCGGTCATCGGGGTCTCGCTGCTGAACCTGTCTTCCGAGTTCATCGTCATGCTCGAGCGCGCGTTGCAGGACAAGGCCCGGGAGTTGGGCGTGAAATTGATCATCACCGACGCCCAGCGCAGCGCCGAGCGCCAGGTGCAGCAGGTGGAAAACTTCATCGCCCAGCGCGTGGACGCCATCCTCCTCAACCCCTGCGAGGTGGAGGCCAGTTCGCCCGCCGTGGACAAGGCCCGGGCCGCGGGCATCCCCCTCGTCAACGTCAACTCCGAGACCCGCGCCCCGCCCACGGCCTTTGTCGGCTCGCGCGACGAAGAATCCGCCGAGCTGGCCATGGAGTACCTCGCCCGCCGGCTCGGCGGCCGGGGCAATGTGGTGATGATGCACGGCTTTCTGGGCCAGGCGGCGCAAATCCGCCGGGACCGCGGCGCCCGCACGGTCCTGGCGCGCTACCCGGAGCTCAAGTTGCTGGCCGACCAGACCGCCGAGTGGGACCGCGCCAAGGCGGTGGCCCTGATGGAAAACTGGATCCAGGCCCACGGCACCAACCTCCACGCGGTCTTCGCCCAGAACGACGAGATGGCCCTGGGCGCGGTGCTGGCGCTGGAACGCGCCCGCCTGAAGGACCGCGTGGTGGTGGCCGGCGTGGACGCCATTGCCGACGCCCTGCGCGCCGTGAAGGCGGGTCGGCTGGACGCCACCGTTTTCCAGGATGCCCGCGGCCAGGCCGGCACCGCCCTCGAGACCGCGGTGAAGATCCTGCGGGGTGAGCCGTTCGAAAAACAGGTGCTGATTCCCTTCCAACTCGTCACGCGGGAAAACGTGGACCGCTTCCTGAATTAACGGGGCGCGCCCGTGCCGGCCCGCCCGCCCGCCGGCGGTTGCGTCGGCCCGACGCGGGGTACAAAATCATTGCGCCCCCCCGCTTGGATGTGGCTTGATGCGCGGGTGAAACGGGGCGTCGCCCCGGTGGGACGGATGATATGCGGTTTGCCCCCTGGGCCCTGCCCCCCAAGTGACGATGAGCCGCCAGCGTCTGCACGTGCTGTACTCGGGAACGGTGCAGGGAGTCGGGTTTCGGTACACCGTCCGCCAGCTTGCCGAAGGCTATGAGGTGTGCGGGACGGTGCGGAACCTGCTGGACGGAAGGGTGGAACTGGTGGCCGAGGGTGAACGGGCGGAACTGGAGGCGTTTTTGGCCGCCATCCGGGATTCGGGCCTGGGACCGCTCATTCGGAACGAAGCCATCACCTGGTCCGCCCCGCAGGGCAACCTGCGCGGATTTCAGATTGTCAGCTAGACGCCGAGCGCCGAGATGAAGTTTGCGATCATTGCCGACATCCACGCCAACCTGGAGGCGTTGGAAGCCGTGCTGGCCGACGCCCAAGCGCAGAAGGTGACCCACTACGCCTGCCTGGGCGACGTGGTCGGCTACAACGCCAACCCCAAGGAATGCCTGGACATCATCCGGGCGATGGGCATGCCCTGCGTCAAGGGCAACCACGATGAATATTGCTCCACCGACAGCCCGCTGGACGGCTTCAACCCCGCCGCCGCCCACGCCGTGGAATGGACCCGGCGCCAACTGACCCCCGAGGACCGCCAGTGGCTGCGCGACCTGAAGTACCTGCGCCTGGTCACCAGCTTCTCGATCGTGCACGCCACGCTCGATGCCCCCCAGCGCTGGGGCTACGTCTTCGACAAGCTGGCCGCCGCCGCCAGCCTCACCTACCAGAACACCAGCGTGTGCTTCTTCGGCCACACCCACGTGCCCGTGGCCTTCGTGCGGGACAGCGTGGTGCGGGGCGGCAGCTACTCGAAGTTCAAGGTCGAGCCGGGCAAAAAGTATTTTGTCAACGTCGGCAGCGTGGGGCAGTCGCGCGACGGCGTGGCCAAGGCCACGTACGTGATCTACGACCTGGACACCCAGACCATCGAGTTGCGCCGGCTCGATTACGACATGGCCAAGACCCAGGCCAAAATCCTTGCCGCCGGTCTGCCCAAGCGCCTGGCCGAGCGCCTGGCCCTGGGCCGGTGAGGGCGCCATGAAACTCCGCCTTCGCACCCTGGGGCTGACCGGCCTGCTCGCGGGCACGCTCCACGCCCAGGTGACCGTCGAGGTGGCCTTCGACCAGGACTCCTACCTGCCCCACGAAGCCTGCCTGGCCGAGGTGCGCATCACCAACTTCTCCGGCCGCACCCTCCGCCTGTCGGCCGAGCCCACCTGGTTGGACCTGGTCGTGGAATCCACCGAGGGGTACATCGTCGCCAAGCAGGCCGAGGTGCCGTCGGCCGAGCCGCTGGAAATCCCCTCCGCCGCCCGCGGCAAACGCTTCGTCAACCTGGCGCCCTGCTTCAACCTCACCCGGCCGGGGCGGTACCGCGTCACGGCCACGGTGCGGTTGCCGGAATGGGGCAGCGAAGTCACCAGCCGCCCCGCCCACTTCGTCATCATGAACGGGGTGCCCCTGTGGGAACAACTGGTGGGCGTGCCCGGCCCGGCGGATCAGCCCCCCGAGGTGCGCCGCTACGCGCTGCTGCAAACCAACGACCGCAAGCGCCTGGCCCTCTATGCCCGGATCAGCGACGAGAACGAACAGCGGGTGTATCGGGTTTTCCCCCTGGGCAACCTCCTGTCCTTCGGCCGACCCGACGCCCAGGTGGACCGCCAGGCCCGGTTGCACGTGCTGTTCCAAACCGGCTCCCGCCAGCACACCTATTACTGCATCGCCCCCTCGGGCGAGGTGCTCCTGCGCCAGGTGTACCAAATGACCTCCGTGCGGCCCCGCCTGCGGCCGGGCGAGGAGGGCGAAATCAAGGTCGTGGGCGGCTTCCGCCTCAAGTCCGCCTACGACATCCCCCCGCCCGAACCGGAAAAACCGCTCCGCGACGCCCCGCCCGCGTCCGCTCCCGAACCTGCGGTGAGCGAACCGCCCGCTGTTCCGACCCCGCCCCCCGCCCCCTCCCCGGCCCCCTGACCGGCCCCGCACGGCGGCGGTTACTCGATCAGCTCCTCAGGGGTCTGAAACCGCGCCTGCATTTGTTGGAGCAGGGGGCGCGCCCGCGCCACGGCGTCGGCCTCGTTCTGGCCCGGTGAGGCGCGCAGCTCGAACCGCACCGCCGCCACGGCCTCGCCGTTGACATCCCGCAGGGGCAGCGTGGCCACCAGCCGGCGGCCGGCCCGGCCCGCGTAGGGGGTGAGCGTTTCCACCACCGCCCGCTCCACCTCCCCGCCGGGCCGGCCCACGTCGGCCGGGTCGGAAGCCGCCACCACGTGCAACTCCGGGCGCCGGGCGGTGCGCGCGTAAACCCGCACCCCCAGCAGACGCGGATTCCTCTGCATCAGTTCGTTCACCAGTTGCTGTACCGGGGGCACCTGCGGGGTGTAGGTGATTCGCAGATCGGTGAAGTACGTGACCGAATCCGACTTGGTCCACAGCGCCAGCTTGCCGGTCCGGAAGGTGTTGTCGGTGAGTTCGGGGATGGGCTCCTGCCCGTCGAGCCGGAAGCGGAACTTGTTGCCGCGGGCCTCCACCACCAGCTCGTGCCAGACCCCGGGGGTCACCGTCCAACTCGGGCCGATGGGGGCATCTCGCCGTCCCTCGAACACCCGGTAAAAGCGAAACGTGTTGCCCAGCGCACTGGCCCGGACCACGTAAAAGTTCCGCTCGTCCTGGAGGCGGAAGGCCACCCCGGCCATCTGCTCGCGCGTGCCGGCCACGGTCTTGAACCGCAGCCGCAGCACAAAATCCCCGAAGCTCTCGCGCTCGTAGATCAGCAGCGGATACCGCTCGTCGGTCGCGTCGGTGGACACCTGGGCGATGACCGGCTGCCGCACGCCGCTGGCGGCGCCCGGGGCGGCCGGCGGGGCCGCTTCCGTCGGGTGGTCCAGGCGGATTTGCCACTCGCCCGGCGGGCCCTCCCCGGCCACCGCGCTGCGCCAACCGCTCGGCAGGGCGCCCACGGTCTCCGTGGTCAGATCAACCACCAGCTCCGCCGCGCCCAGGTGCAGACCGGCGAGCAGTCCCAGCCATCCCCAACACCAGCGTGTCATGCCCGCACGCTAGCAAATGGCCCCGGCGGCACAAGTGCCCCCGGCCCGTCACACCAGCGGCCCCAGCCGCTCCAATCGCAGCCGGGGCTCGCCGGCCGCCCGGGAGGACTCGAGGTCCACGGTGAACTCGGCCACCCAGTCGTTGTGCCCCGCCGGGTCCACCAGCGTTTGTTGCACGCGCCAGGTCGCCGGGTCCGCGGAGGGAACGAGGTGGGTGTGGCGCCGGTTGCGCGCCTCGGGCGTGAGCAGGAGACGCTCATGATCGGCCAGGTAGGCGTCCAGCGCCTGCCGGAGCCGCTCGGCGGTCCAGGGTTGTGCGGCGGTGCCGGGTTCCAAGCCCGCCGTTTCAGGCGAGTCGCGCTCAGCCGGGAAGCCGGCGTGGGGTGTGCCCTCAAATGACCGGTCCGGCGCCGCCGGTGGGGACGGCGGAGCCGCGGGTGACGCGGCCGCCGGCACCGCCGCCAACACCGCCAGGGCGGCGTCGAAGTCCCGACCGGCCCAGGCGCGCAGGAAGGTGAACACGTGATTCCGAATCGCGGCGGTGAACGCCCCGGCGTCGCGGGTGAGGTCCGTGGCCGCCTCCTCCGCGCCCGGCGGACGCAGGTCTGTCCCGGCAATCCGCGCCCGCTCGGCGGCCGCGCGCCGCTCGTAGTCCGGGTCGCGCATCTGCTCCCACTCCTCCAGCAGGCTGGAGTCCACCGCCCGAATCATCGTGCCCAGGTACAGTTCCATTTCGCGGAGTTGGTCGTTCTTGGCGCTGTCGGGCACGGTTTGCTTGAGCGTCTTGTAAACGCTGTTCAGGTGGCGCAGCAGCAGGCCCTCGGCACGTTGGAGCTCGTAGTCGCGGACGTAGTCCGCGAAAGAGCGGAAGTTCTCGAACATCTCCCGGGCAATGCTCTTGGGCCGGATGTTTTCCTGTCCCACCCACGGGTGCCGGTCGGCAAAGGCGTTGAAGGTCGAGTAGATGAAGTCGCGCTCGGGCTTGGGGTGTTCCAGTTCCTCCAGCCGCGCCAGGCGCTCTTCGTAGGGAACGCCCTCGGCCTTCATCGCCTCGAGCGCCTGCGCCTTCACCCGGTCGAGCTGCCGGCGCAGGATGAAGTCCGGATCCTCCAGGATGGCCTCCACCAGCGACAGCACCACCAGCGCGTAGTCCTCCCGGGCGGGGTCGAGCAGCGGGAGGGTTTCCAGCAGGTACAGCGACAACGTCTGGTCCATCGAGAAATCCTCCTGCAGCTCGACGTTGACGCGGAGTTTGCGGCGCGGTTCGCCCCCTTCCCCCGCGGGAGCAAGGGCCGGAGGGCGGGGGCGGGGGAGGATTTCGATGATGCCCCGGTCCACCAGCGACCGGAACAATTGCCACGCCCGCCGGAAGTGCGCGCGCTTCTGCCGGGGCGAATCGTGGCAGTCGCGAATGAGCCGCTGCAAAGCCCGGCAACCGTCGCCCTCGCGGCTCAGCACGTGCAGGAGCATCGCGTGGCTGACCTGGAAGCGCGAGGTCAGCCGCTCCGGCGCCGCCGCGATCAGGCGCTGGAAGGTCTTCACGTCCCAGCTCACGAAGTTGTGGTCCGGCGGCCGGCGCTTGACCGCTTTCCGGCCGTCGCGGGCGGCCTTCTCCTCCAGCTTGCGGTTTTCGATGACGTGCTCCGGGGCCTGCACCACCACCCAGCCCTTGTCGTCGAAGCCCTTCCGGCCCGCCCGGCCGGCAATCTGGTGAAAATCCCGCGCGCTGAGGATGGCCGTCTTTTCCCCGTCAAACTTGCACAGGCGGGTGAAGAGCACCGTGCGGAGGGGCACGTTGACGCCCACGCCCAGGGTGTCCGTGCCGCAGATGATTTTCAGCAGGCCCGATTGCGCCAGTTGCTCGATCAGCACCCGGTACTTGGGCAGCAGCCCGGCGTGGTGGATGCCGATGCCGTGTTTGACCCACTTGCGGATTTCCGGTCCGTAGGGCGAGTTGAAGGGGAAGCCCTCGATGAGTTGGGCGATGCGGTTTTTCTCCTCCCGGGTGCACACGTGCAGGCTGGTGAAATCCTGCGCGCTCTGCGCGGCGTCGGCTTGGGTGAAGTGCACCACGTACACCGGTGCCCGGCCCTCAGCCACCAGCTTCTCCAGCGTCTGCGCCAGCGGCGTCTCGGACCAGGCATATTCCAGCGGCACCGGGCGCTCGGCGGACTTCACCGTCGCCGTCGGCCGGCCGGTCAGCCGCGTCAGTGCCTGCTCGAAAAACTCGGTCTCGCCCAGCGTGGCCGACATGAGCAGGAACCGCGTCTGCGCCAGCGTCAGCAACGGCACCTGCCAGGCCACGCCCCGCTCCCGGTCGGCGTACCAGTGGAACTCGTCCAGCACCGCGTCGTCCACCGGCGCCTGCGCCCCGTGGCGCAGGGCGATGTTGGCCAGGATTTCCGCGGTGCAGCACAGCACGGGCGCGCCGCGGTTCACGGTGGCGTCGCCGGTGGACAACCCCACGTTGTCCGGCCCGAACTCGCGGCACAGGTCGCGCCATTTCTCGTTGACCAGGGCCTTGATCGGGCAGGTCCACACCGCCCGCCGACCGCGCGCCAGCGCGGCGAAGCACACGGCCAGCGCCACGAGCGATTTGCCCGAGCCGGTGGGCGTGTTGAGGATGACGTTGTGGCCCTCGAACACCGCCAGCAGCGCCTCCTCCTGTGCCGGGTAGAGCGTCAACCCCCGGGCGGCCACGTAATCCAGGAACAGCGCCAGCAACCGGTCGGCCGGGGCATCCTCCGCGCGGAGCAACAGGTCGTACAACGTGATGGCCACCGGGCGAAGGATGACCGTGAGGGCGCGGGCTGAGAAGGCGGAACCCGGCCCGGCCGGCCCGCCTTGCTGCGCGGGGCGCCTTCCCCGGCGTCCGAGTCCCCCCAGACACGGACGCGCCTGCCGAGTGCCTTTGAACCTCGCGGAGCGTGTGGCGTGCGCCGGCTTGCCGGCGCTGTGTGAGGCCGCGCGGCGGGCAGCGACACCGGGAGATCGGCCGCGCGGCGGCAGGGGGCGAGGGGGTCAGTTGTGTCCGGCTGTGGAGTGAAAGCGGCCGCAAACTGCCGCACTCCAAACGCCGGCCGCAGCAGGTCGCGGCAGGCGGGCGGGTTGGAAACCCGCGACACGGCAGACCGGAAGTCTGCGCTACGGGGCAGCCGCGAACACCAGCTCGCCCTTCTTGAAGTCCACCGTCACGCGGCGGTGGTCGGCGATCTCGCCGGCCAGCAGCTTGCGCGACAGCGCGGTCTCGACGTGGCGCTGGCGGAAGCGCTTGAGCCGGCGCGCGCCAAAGGCCGGGCTGTCGTCGGAGCGGGCGATGCGCGACCGGGTCGGACGGGCGTTCGTGCGGGGGGCGCCTCGGGCTGAGCGACGGCGAGCCGGGGGTTAATTCGGGCGCAGGCCTTGCCGCACGGCCTCCGAAGCCGCGCGCGCAGGCCCGCATGGGGTCGCCGATCATTTGGAACGTCAGCGGCCGTGCCGGCCGCCGGTATTGGCCGCGGCGCACCAACGGCGAGCCGCGACGAAAGCGGCAGCGAGCCAACGCACTCCAAACACTGGCGCGTGTGCCGTGCGCCTCCGGGCAACGTCGGCACGCCTACCAAGCCTTCAGCCGCGCCCCCGCCTCCAGCACCCGCCGGCGGGTGCGGTAGTCACCCCGGC
>CALFAV010000050.1 GCA_937946835.1 uncultured Verrucomicrobiae bacterium
GATGAAAAAGCAGGCGATCAAGATGGGCGGCGATGCCCTGATCTTCGAGCCCAAGACGGAAACCGGTTTCGACGTCCATCCGTGGGGTTGGGGCGCCAAAAAGAGCTACCTCTACAAGGCCAACGTCATCAAATACCAGTAACTCTTCGGAGGGCCGGGCCGCTCCATCTGCGGTCGTTCCGGGAAGTTTCCCAAGCGGTTCGAGCGGTCACGGATTTAGCCGTGACGAAGGACAATTTGCCGGAGATGCTCCCGGGATAGTTTACCGCGTTCATTGACCAGGGGGCCTTCCACCCACCGCCACAGCCGGGGCACCTGCCAGGCCGGCAGGCGGGCCGCAAGAAATTCCCGGAGCGCGGCCTCGCTCACCGCGCCCCGCGGCACGAGCACCGCCGCAATGTCCTCGCCCCGTCCCGGGTCCGCGGACGGCACCCCGACCACGGCGCATTCCCGCACGGCCGGGTGAGCTGCGAGCACCTCTTCGATCGTTGCGGGAGACACCTTGCGGCCGGCCACGTTGATCACGTCCCCGGCCCGGCCGCGCAGCCGGACCACCCCCTCGCTCAGTTCCGCCAGGTCGGCGGTGTGGAAGCAGCCGTCGCGCAGTGTCGCGGCGGGCACCGGCCAGTAGGTTGTCCCCACCGCCGGGCTGTGCACCTCCAGGCAACCGTCGGCCGCCACGCTCAGCGAGACTCCCCGCACCGCCGTGCCCACCACCGCCGGGTCGCTCCGCGGGACTTTGGTTGCGTCGTAGGCAATGCCGCCGCATTCGGTGGACCCGTAAAAGTTGTGAATCTTCAGCCCGTGCCGCTCGAACACGGCCTGCTCCAGCGCCAGCGGCAGGGGCGCGCCGGCGGAGATGGCCAGACGAACGTTCTCAGGAATGGCCCCGGCTTCCCACCAGGCCCGCCACAAGGCCGGCACGCCCGGCAGTGTTACCGCCGGAAACCTTGCCGCCGCGCGCCGCACCGCCTCCGGTAGTGCCGAGCCGGGCAGAATCAGCGGGATGCCGTGCAGCAGCAGCGGGGTGACGAGGTTGGAGAAGCCGTAGGAGTGCGCCAGGGAAATGGCGCCCAGATTGGCCCAATCCGGGCGCAAGCCCATGGTGGGCACGAGCTGGTCGGCGTCGGCCGCCAGTTGTTCGGCGGTGAAGGCGACGCACCGCGCCGGGCCGGTCGTGGCCGAGGTGCTCTTGAGGTGCACAATTCCGGCCGGCGGGGGCGGCACCGGCGGCGGCTCCTGGCCCGGCTCCAGCGGGCAGACCACCCGGCCCCGACGCCAGGCCCGCAGCACGGTCAGGACAAAGTCCGCGCTTTGCCCCCGGGGATAAGCCCACGGCCCGTCCGGCGCTGGGCCGCGCTCGGTCTCGGCGGCCAGTTGGTCAAAGGTCCAGACGCGGTCCTGACCCAGGTCAAAGAGCGCCGGCGCATCCCGGCGCTCGCGGACCACCTCTTGCCAGCGTTCGTAGAGCATTGTCAGGCGCGCCGGCGGCTCCTAGCCTCGCCCCGCCGTGCCGCCCGCGCCCGCCAGTCTAACGCCGCGCCGGTTCGATTTCGAGCGCGACACGTTTGCCTTCCCCAACGAGCTGGTCTGGGAATATCGGTTTGGCCCCGACGGCACCTGGCGGGTCGGCCGGCGCGAGCCACCCCCCACCTACGCGCACCGGTGCTTCGTGCTGGCCCGGGCGGCCCGGCAGTTCTTTTACCACGCCCGGTTCGAGGGGGACGCCCCGCCGTTGGCGGAAGCGCACTACCGGGCGCGCCTCCGGCAGGTGTTGCGCCGTGCCCCCTGGCGGCCGGCGGCCCCGGAAGCACTAATCGTCCTCCCCGGCTACCCCGGCCTGCGGGAGTTCAGTCGGCAATGGGAACCGCTGCTGAAGGCCGAATGCGGCGGGGCGTGGCGATCGTACCTGCTGCGCAGCCACTGGCGGATGGTGCTGCCGATCTCCCGGCGGCATCAGGCGGTCACGGCGCGGCGCCTGCGCGCCCGGGTGCGGGCGGGTCTGGCCCCGGTGGTGCACCTGGTGTGTTTTCCCCGGCTGACCATCAACCACGGGATGGTGCTTTTCGCCGAGCGCGGGGGCGGCGGGGACGCGGCGTCTGAAGGGGCGGTCGAGTTTCTGGCCTACGACCCCAATCGCCCGGAGGCGCCCGAAACCCTGGTTTACGATCCGGCCCGGCGCACGTTCCACCTGCCGCCCACGCGGTACTGGCCGGGGGGCGACCTGGACGTGATCGAGATTTACCGCTCGCGCTGGTTTTGAACCGGGGCGACACGTAGCCGGAGGGAAACCGAGCGGACGGGACGCTCCCGGTTTTTCGGCGCCAGCGGCTCGCCGACCCGGAAGTTGCCGGTGCCGCCAAGCGCGACTGACGGGCCGGCCCCGGAGGCGGCGGCCGGTTCCCCTCGCCGGGGTGTGGCCGGCTACTTCGCGGAGTCTTCGGCGCCGGCTTCCAAGGCCTGCCGGGCCACCTTGAGCACGTCAGCCGCCGGCACAATGATCGAAGTCTGGCCCCCGGCCATGAGACCGAACGGGGCGGACTCCCCTCCCGCGGTGGGGACGGAGCGCATCACGAAAATGCCCAACAGGCGGCCGTCAGGCAGGAACGCGGGCGAGCCCAGCGTGGTGGTCGTCATGGTGCTGTCGGGCACGTAAAAGAGGCGGGGTTTGCGGACCACGGCGCTGATGCGCTCGATGGAGGCGGCGTGGGCGCGGCCGGCGGCCTCCCCCAGCCGGTTGAGGGTGATGACCTGGTCAAGCACGTCCGCCGCGCCGGCACGGGTCAGGTCCACGGCGGGCAGGGGGGCGGCCGGCTTGGTCTTGGGTTGAAGGAAGGCCAGGTCCAAATCCCGATCGCGCAGCACCACCCGCGCGGGCAGTTCGGTGCCGTCGTCGAGGAGGATTTTCACGTCGGTCAGCTTGGTGTCGAACTTGAACCGGGTCTCCTCGCTGTCCGCAGACTCGAGGTAGCGCTGCCACAGGCTCGTGGGGTCGGTGGCGGTGAACGACACCACGGTCAGCCCGGAGGGGTCCACCACCGTGCCGGCGAGGTCGTACTTGGATTCGTTCTCCTGGCCGCCCATCCCGCCGACGGACATGCGGGTTTTCATGACGACCTGCACGGTGACAACCGCGCGCTGGTGCTGCTGGAAAACGGCGCGGCCTTTTTCGGCCAGCTCATCGGCGCGGGCGGGGGGCGGCGCGGCGGGCAGCAGGAGCAGGGTGACCAGTCCGAGAGTGGGGGAGGAGCGCATGGGAGTGTCGGGGGTTAGTCGTTCCAGTTGGGTTCCAATTCCAGGAATTTGGCGTGGATGCCGCGCCGCACCTGGAGCACCACGGCGGTTTTCCGGGCGGCGGTGATTTCTTCCATCTGACGCCGCAGCTCGTCCACGTCGCGGACCGGGCGGCCGTCCACCGCTACGATCAGGTCATCCACCGCCAGGGCGCCCAGCTCGGCCCAACTGCCGGGTTTGACCTCGATGACCAGCGCCCCGCTCTGCGTGGCGGGCCATTGCCGTTCGGCGCGATCGAAAAACGAGAGGTCCCGCGCGGTGAATTCAAACTCCTCGTTGCGGTAGGTCCGCATCTCGCGCGGCAAGCGCGGGGAACGGGCCAGCTCGACCGAGAGCTTGAGCGTGGTTTGCCCGCGCCCCACGGTCAGTTCCACCGTGTCCCCCACGTCGTACTGGCGGAGGAGCGAGGCGAGTTCATCCTGATGCTCCGCGCCGGAGGCGGTCAGGGGCTCGCCGTTGACGGCCAGGATGAGGTCGCCGACGCGCAGCCCGGCCTTTTCGGCGGTGCTCCCGGGATAGACGCGGGTGAGGTAAAAGCCCCGCAATTCCGGCCGGCCCAGCGCGCGGGCCAGCGGCCGGGTGAGGACCTGCGTTTCGACCGGCAACCAGGCCTTGGCGGCCTCCCGGCCCGGGTCCCGGAGCTCCTCGGAGCCGAGCGGCACGAGGGTGAGGAAGCGCTGGTCTTTGCGCTCGAAGGCGGCCAGCACCGGAACGGGGCCGGACTGGTCCTGGGTGAGCCGGTGGGTCAACTCCACCAATTCCTGCAGGTGCCGCACGGGGGAGTGGTTGACGGCGACCAACACGTCTCCCGGGGCCAGCGCCGGTTTGGCGCTGCCCGCAGGACCGCCCGGGCGCACCGAGGTGATGACCACGCCGTTGGTGTCCGGGCGTTTCAGCTCGCGCGCCGAGAGCCAGGTCAGATTGCGCGCGGTCACGCCCCAGGGCTTGATCTCCCGCTGCCGGGCCCACAGCTCGCCGCGCTCGACCGGGGTGATTTCCAGCGACAACTCGCGCCCGTCCCGGCGCACCACCACCGGCACGGCCTGCCCGATCGGCAGGGCGGAGGCCAGGCGCATGAAGTCCGGCAATTGCTCCTCAAAGCGCACGTCCACCGGCCGGCCCGCCAGCGCGACCAGCAGGTCGCCGGCCGCCAGGCCCGCCGCCGCCGCGGGCGAGTCCGGCCACACCCCGGCGATGAGCACGCCGCGCTCGGCGGCGGGGTCGCCGCCGGCGCGTTTGAACCGCGGCTGGACATCCACGCCCAGCCAACTGCGCCGCACCCGGCCCTGGGCGATGAGTTCCGCGGCCACGCTCCGGGCGAGGTTGCCGGGGATCGCGCCGCTGAGGCCGAACTTGATCTCGTTGATGCCGACGATTTCGCCCCGCAGGTTCACCAGCGGCCCCCCGGAATTGCCCCCGTAAATGGGCGCGTCATGGCCAATCCATTTCACCAGCGCGCCCACGTCCTCGCCGTCGAGCCGAAACCGCGCCTGCGGCCCGAAAAAGCGCGGCATGACCATCTCGGTGTTGCTGACGATGCCGCGGGTGACGGACTGCGAAAGCGCCATCGGGCTGCCCAGGGCCAGGACCGGCTCGCCCACGCGCAACGCGTCGGAGTCGCCAAACGCCACCGGGGTGAACTCCATCGGTTTTGCCGGCTTGAGCTTCAACACCGAGATGTCGGTCAACGCATCCGTGCCCACCAGTTCCGCCTCGACCTCCTCCCGATTCCAGAGCGTGCAGAAAATGCGCACGGCGTGGCCGGCCACGTGGTGGTTGGAGATGATGTAACCGTCGCGGCTGATGATGGCCCCGCTGCCCACGGCCTGGCTTTTGACCTCGCGCCCCTCGTTGTAGTCGGTGGTCACCACCCGCAGCCGCACCAGCCCGGGGCGGACCTTGGCGATCACCGGGTCCAACTCGGTCGGCCCGCGGGCGGCTCCCGGGCGCGGGCCGGCACAACCGCCCGCCAGCCCGGCCGCCAGAACGAGACCCCACCTGATACCCCGGGGAAGTCCGGGCGGGGTGAACCATGCGGGCAACGCCATGCGCTGCTTGTAGGTTAAGGGCCGGCCATTGCAAGCCAGAAGCCCGCCGTGGAGCCGGGGGCCCGCGTTTTTTTCACCCTTCACCGGGCTGAGGAAACCTCCTCCGGGCGCTGCGATTGGCCCGGTTGGGGCGAAGTGGCGGCACCGGCGCGCCGCGGCCGCCAGAACGCCCCGCCGAAAAAGACCAGCCCGCACAGGTTGATCCCCGCGATGTAGCCCAACTTGTAGCCGCGGCCCGTGTTGCGCTCCGCGTAAATCGGCACGTCGCGTCCCATCACCAACGCCGGCAGGGCCAGGGGCATGCAGGCGCCGTGGGCCACGCCCCAGCCCGGACCAAACACCCGTGCTTCGGGATACAACCGCGGCCCCACGGCCCCGTACCCCCAACCCAACAGCACCCCGATCACCGCCAACCGCACGGGAACCCAGAGCCAGGGTAACCGGCTGAAAGCCCAACTCTGAGGGGACCGGGCCGGCGTGGGCATGGGCTCAGGCGGGGCGGGCCGCGCAAAGCCCGCGCGCGGTGGCCGGCATCCCGTGTCGGGTGCGCCACCACCAACGCACCCACCGGAGCGTGTCCAGCCCGGGGTGGATCCGGCTGGGTCGGGCGGCGGGGATCACCGGCACGGGAACAAACTCGATGCCCGCCCCGGCGTCAGCAAAGGCCAGGAGCAGTTCCGACTCGAACTCGAAGTGCTCCGTCCACAACGGCAGTTGCTCCCAGACCTCCAGGCTCAGGAGCCGAAAGCCGCACTGCGAATCGGGGAAAAGCCGGCCGGCCCGGCGGGACAACCATTGGCTCAGGAGGCCGTTGACCATCCATCGCACCCGGGGCATGGGCGCGGGGCGGGCAAAGCGGTTTCCGACCACCAGCTTTGCCCCGGTGCGCCGGGCGCATTCGAGGAAATCCGGGATGCACTCCGGCGGATGCTGGCCATCTCCGTCCAGCGTCACGGCCCAAGCCGCCCCCGCCGCGCGGGCCGCCGCCAGGCCGGCCTGAAGCGCCGCACCCTTGCCGCGGCGGACCGCGTGGCGCACCACCCGCGCCCCGGTCGCTTCCGCGATCCGGGCCGTCGCGTCGGTGGAACCATCGTCCACCACCCAGACCCGCGGCACGTGCCGGAGCACGCGTCCCACCACCGCGCCGATGGTGGCGGCCTCGTTCCAACAGGGGATGACCGCCACACAATCCCCGGGCGCATTCACCGCGGCACCCTAGGCGGTCTGGCGCGCGCTCGGAAGGGCAAAAAGCGTTGCGACGCCCGGTCGGGGCCGATTAACTGGGGCCGGTGTCGCCCACACCTTCCCCCAGCCCAGAAGACCTGAGCGCGCGCGACCAGCCACAGGCCGCCCTGCACGCCCGGGCCGGCGCGGTGACCCGGGCGCGGTTTGGCGACGAGGTGTTCGTGCGGGGCGTGGTCGAGGTGTCCAGCTTCTGCCGCGAGGACTGTGACTACTGCGCGATGCGCCGGAGCAACCGCCGGCTGGCGCGCTTCCGTGCCAACCGACGCCAGTTGGAAGAGTGGCTGCTGCGGCACCGCCCCGCCGAGGTCACAGACCTGAATTTCCAGGCCGGTGAAGACCCGCGGGTGGTGGAGGAGGTGGTCCTGCCGCTGCTGGCGACCCTGCGCCGGGAGACCGACCTGGGCTTGAGCGTGGGGCTGGGCACCCTGGAGGCGCCCTTGTACCGCGCGCTCCGGGCGGCGGGCGCCTCGGTGTACATCCTCAAATTCGAGACCGCCGATCCCGTGCACTACCGGCGGCTGCGCGCGCCCGGCACCCTCGAGGAGCGGCTGGATCATCTCCGGCGGCTGGCCGCCCAGGGGTGGTTCGTCAGTTCCGGCTTCATCGCCGGCCTGCCCGGGGAAACGCCGGCGGGCTTGTGGCGAAACTTCGAGCTGGCCGACTCCCTGCCCCTGTGCGGGTGCAGCGTCAGTCCGTTCGTGCCCGGGGAAGACACCCCGCTGGGCGGCGCCCCCGCCGGGGACGTGGAGCGGGTGCTCAACTGCATCGCCGCCCTGCGCCTGATGCGGCCGGATTGGATCATCCCGGCGGTCAGCGCCCTGAACCTTCCCCCCGGCGCCAACGGTGCGGAGGGCTACCGCCGGGCGCTGCGCGCGGGCGCCAACTTGGTTACCCTGAACCTCACCCCGCCCCGCCTGCGCGCGGAATATCCCATCTACACCCGGCACCGGTACATCGTGTCGGAAACCTACGTCCGCCAAACCCTCGCCGCCGAGGGCCTGCGGCCGGCCCGGCGGGGTTTGGTGGCCCATTTGGAACAACACCTCCGCCGGCCGGCGGCCGCGCCCCCCGCGCCCGCCCCGGCCTGAAGCGCATGGCCGGTCGTGTCCTGCTCATCAGTGCCAACCGGTGCGAGTTCCCCTACCCGGTCTTCCCGCTGGGCCTGGCGATGGTGGCCACCGCCCTGCGCCGGGCGGGTTATGTGACCGAGTGGCACGATTGCCAGGTGCCGGGGCCGCCCCTGGCCGCGGTGGTGCGCGCCTTTCGGCCCGACTACGTCGGGCTGTCGCTGCGGAACATTGACGACGTGGTCTTTCAGCGCCGCCAGACCTACTACGGCGCGTTGATCGAACTGTGCCGCGAACTGCGGCAACTGACCGACCGGCCCCTGATCGTGGGGGGCAGCGGCTTTTCCATTTTTCCCAAGGTCCTGCTCGAACTGACCGGCGCCGACTACGGCCTGGTGGGCGAGGGCGAGACCGGCCTGGTGCAACTGCTCGCGGCCCTCGAAGACGGCGCCGACCCGACCGGCATCCCCGGACTGGTGTTTCGGCGCGGCCGGGCGGTGGTGCTCAACCCGCGCCTCATGACCGCGGCGGGGAGCGGGTCGCTGCCCGTGGATTGGCCGCCGGCGCTGGCCGCGCATTACCTGCGCGTCAGCTCGATGCTCAACGTGCAGACCCAGCGCGGTTGCCCGTTCGAGTGCTGCTACTGCACCTACCCGTGGCTGGAAGGGGCCCGCGCCCGCCGGCGCGACCCGGAGGTGGTGGCGGAAGATTTCGCCGCCATCGAGCGCGCCGGCGGCCGCTACGCCTTCGTGGTGGACTCGGTTTTCAACTCCTCGCCCACGCACGTGCAGGAGACCTGCGAAGCGATCCTGCGCCGCGGCCTGACACTGCACTGGGGCTGCTTTCTGCGGCCCCAGGGACTGACCCGGGAGTTGATGCGCCTGATGGCCCGGGCCGGACTGCGCCATATCGAGTTCGGCACCGACAGCTTCTGCGACGCCGTGCTCGCGGCCTACGGCAAGCACTTCACCTTTGCGGACGTGGCCCACGCCCACGAACTGGCCCGCGCCGAGCAGGTGGACTGCTGCCACTTCATCATCGCCGGCGGGCCGGGGGAAACGCCGGCCACGCTGCGGGAGGGCTTCCGCAACGCGCAACGTCTCGCCGGGGCGGTCATCCTGGCCCTGCCCGGCATGCGCGTGTACCCGGGCACGCCGCTGTTCGCGCGCGCCCGCCAGCAACCGGATTTCCCCGCGGCGGACGACCTGCTCGAACCCCGCTTTTACTTCAGCCCGGAGGTGACCCCGGAATCGGTGCGGGCCGCCCTGCAGGACTTTGCCCGCGAGTCGTCCGGCTGGATCGTGAACGAACCGGGACCCGAATACGCCGCCCTGGCCGCACGCCTGCGGCAACGCGGGGTGGTCGGGCCGCTCTGGAGTTATCTGGCCCTGATGCAGCGCGTGCTGCCGCGGCCCGCCTGACCATGCTCTTTCCCCGGTCCAACACCCCGTCCGCGCCCTGCCGGGTCGTCGTGACCGGCGCCGGGATTATCACGGCCCACGGCGTGGGCTGGCGGGTGAATGCGGACGCCTTCCGCGCCGGTCGCCGGAGCTTCCGCCCGGTGACCTTGTTCGACGTGTCCCGCCAACGCGCGCGCCTCGCCGCGGAGGTGGACCTGCCGGCACACCTGCCGCCCACCGGGCTGAGCGCCCGGCGGGAGCAACGCCTGGACCGCGCCGCGCGGATGGTGCTGTGGGCCGCCCATGAGGCCCTCACCCAGGCCGGCTGGCAGCCGGGCACGGAGACGCCTGTCATCCTTGGCACCACCGCCGGCGGCATGGCCCTGGGGGAAGCGTACTACCGGCAAGTGATGTCGGGCGTGGTCGCGCGCCCCGGACAGGCCAGCCGTGTGGTGCATTACCAGGCCCAACGCCAGGGACTGGACCTGTTGGAGGCCTTCGAGCTGTCCGGGCCGGGGCGCATCATCGCCAATGCCTGCGCGTCCGGCGCCAACGCCGTCGGCCACGCCTGGGAGTGGGTTCGCTCCGGGCACGGCCCGCGGGCGCTGGGCGGGGGGTATGATGCCCTGGTGCAAACCCTGTTCTCGGGGTTCGATTCCCTGCAGGCCCTTTCTCCAACGCCCTGCCGGCCCTTCGATGCCCGCCGGGACGGGCTGTCCCTGGGCGAAGGGGCGGCCGTGCTGTGTCTGGAGTCGCTGGACTCCGCCCGGGCGCGAGGCGCGGAAATCCTGGGGGAAATCCTCGGCTACGGCGCCGCCACGGATGTGCACCATCTGACCCAGCCCCACCCGGAAGGCGCCGCCGCACTGGCGGCCATGCGGGCCGCTTGTGCCTGCGCGGGGGTCCGCCCGGACCAGGTGGGCTACGTGAACGCCCACGGCACCGGCACCCCGCTCAACGACCGCGCCGAGGCCCTGGCCCTCAATGTCTGGGCCGGCGAGTCCGCGCCCCGCCTGCCGGTCAGCTCCACCAAGGCGGGCATCGGCCACCTGCTCGGCGCCGCCGGAGCGGTCGAGGCCCTCGTGTGCCTGATGACCCTGCGGGAGCAGTGGCTGCCGCCCCAGCCGGGCCTGGAAGAACCGGACCCGGTTTGCCTTTTCCCGGTGGTGACGCAAGCCCGGGAGGCCCGGTTCGACCATGCCCTGAGCAACTCGTTCGGCTTCGGCGGCGCCAACGCCACGCTCTTGTTCCGGAGGTGGGCATGACGCGGGTGGTGGTCACGGGTTGGGGCGCGGTTTCTCCGGCCGGTTGGGGCGTGGCGGCCCTGTGGGATGCACTGGCCCGTGAGACTCCCCTGCCATGCGTCCCGCTGGCCCATCCCGGGCGGGAGCGTCCCCTGCTCACCCGCCCGGTGCCGCCGCCCCGGCCGCGACCGGAGTTTTTGGGGCATCCGCGCCTGCGGCGCGCCAGCCCGTTGGCACACTACGTGGTGGCGGCCGCCCTCGAGGCGCTGGCCGGCGATTCCGCCCAGAGCCCGGCCGCCCCCGGGGCGGTGGGCATCATTGCGTGCCTGACCGCCGGGTGCGTGAACTACACCAAACGCTTCTACGACGAAACCCTCCGGGATGCCGCCACCGCCAGCCCGCTGCTCTTCCCGGAAACGGTCTTCAACGCCCCGGCCAGCCACCTGGCAGCGCTGTTGGGCAGCACGGCGGAAAGCGGCACCCTGGTGGGGGACGAAGGCACGTTCCTGCAGGGCCTGGCCCTGGCCGCCGACTGGTTGGCCCGCGAGCAGGTGTCCGGGGTGGTGGTCGTCGGCGCCGATGAACTCGATTGGCTGGTGGGCGGGGCCATGAACCTCTTCGCCCGGGGCGCGGTGCACGCCGCCGGCGCCGGGGCGGTGTGTCTGCGCCGCGGCCCGCGCGAAGGAGCGGCGCGGGGGGTGGAACTGGCGGGCGTCACCGATGCCTGGTCGTACACCGCGCGGCTGCCGCCGGAACGGGCCGCACGAGCCATGCGCGAGCAACTCCCCGCCGGCCTTCCCGGCGAATGGCTCATGCTTTCCGCCCGCGGCGACCGGCGGCTCGACGCCGCGGAGCAAGCCGCCTGGCGGGACTGGCCGGGACCTCGGCGGGCTCCGCAGCGGGTGGTGGGAGCGGCGTTCAATGCCGGCGCGGCCTGGCAGGTGGTGCTCGCCAGCGACGCGATTCGGCGCGGGTTGACGCCCGCCGCCATCGTGTCGGTGGTGGGCAGCAACCAACAAGCCATCGGGGCCCGCTTTGTCGCCGGGGAGGCGCCTGCTGGTTGAAGCGCGGCCCCCGGCCCGGAACACGCAAAGGCCGCGGGGCGTCCTGTCAGTCAGCCGCCAGCGCCGGTTCCTCGCCGGTTTCAGGCTTGCCCCAGAGCGGCCCGCTACTCAGGCTCCTCGCCAACACCTGATGGCGGAAAGGTCATGAGCAATGCAACCAGCGCCCGCCGGGCGGAGGTCAAACAGTTGTTGATCGAAAACCTGATGCTGCCCAAAACCGCGGCCGAAATCGGGGACGAAACCCCGCTGTTCGGCCCCGGCAGCCTGGGGTTGGACTCGGTGGACGCGCTGCAAATCGTCGTGGCGCTGGACAAGAACTACGGCCTGAAAATCCCCGACCCCCAGACCGCGCGCGCCACGCTGGCCTCGGTGGCCAGCATCGCGGCGGCGCTCGAAGACCACCTGGCGAGACATGCGGCGGGCCGGGGCGCGTGACACCGGCCGGGCACCGCGCACCACCGCCGGCCTGGCTGCCCGCGGGATTCCGCAAGGGCGTGATCGGCCGGGCCACTTTTGCTCTTGGCGCTCCTTCGACCTTGGCCGTTAATTCGCCGCCATGAAAATTGTTCTCGCCTACTCTGGCGGCCTCGACACCTCGGTGCTCCTGTCCTGGCTGAAGGAGACCTACCAGGCCGAGGTGATCGCCTTCTGCGCCAACATCGGCCAGGAGGAGGAGCTCAAGGGGCTGGAGAAAAAGGCCCGCCAGACCGGGGCGTCGCAGGTGTACATTGACGACCTGCAGGAGGAATTCGCGCGCGATTTCATCTTCCCGATGATCCGGGCGGGGGCGGTGTACGAGGGCCAGTACTACCTGGGCACCAGCATCGCCCGGCCGCTCATCGCCAAGCGCATGATCGAAATCGCCCGCGCCGAGCAGGCCGATGCCATTGCCCACGGCGCCACCGGCAAAGGCAACGACCAGGTGCGCTTCGAGCTGACGGCCGCCGCGCTCGCGCCGGAGCTGGAGGTCATCGCCCCCTGGCGGGACGAGCGCTTCCGCGCCCAGTTCCCCGGGCGGGCGGAGATGATCGCCTACTGCGAAGCCAAGGGTATCCCGGTCAAGGCCACCGCCAAAAAGCCCTTCTCGATGGACCGCAATCTTCTGCACATCTCCTACGAGGCGGGCATCCTCGAGGACCCGTGGTTCGACGCCCACGACCTCAAAAACCGCGAGTACTTCACCACCCTGTCGGTCTTCCCCGAGGACGCGCCGGACAAGCCCGAGTTTGTCACGCTCGACTTCGAGCGGGGCGACTGCGTGGCGGTGAACGGCAAGAAAATGACCCCGCTCCAGGTCATGAAGACCCTCAACAAGCTGGGCGGCAAACACGGCGTCGGCCGCGTGGACATGGTCGAGAACCGCTACGTGGGCATGAAAAGCCGCGGCGTGTACGAGACCCCCGGCGGGGCCATCCTGCATTTCGCCCACCGCCAAATGGAAAGCCTCACCATGGACCGCGAGGTCATGCACCTGCGCGACGCGCTGATCCCGCGTTACGCCGAGTTGGTGTACTACGGCTACTGGTTCAGCCCGGAGCGCCTGGCCCTGCAGGCCTTCGTCGAGGAAAGCCAGAAGAACGTGACCGGCACCGTGCGCGTGAAGCTCTACAAGGGCAACCTCATGGTCGCCGGCCGCAAAAGCCCCGTGAGCCTGTACAACCCGCACCTGGCCACGATGGAGGCCGACCCGACCCGGGCCTACAACCAGAGCGACGCCACCGGCTTCATCCGGCTCAACGCCCTGCGCCTGAAGGTGGCGGCCCGGGTGCAGCGAGCGGAGAGCCAGCCTGGGAAATAGCTCCGTCAGATCAGTCAGATCCGACTGATTCTCCAGGAACCTCTGGCCTTGCGCGGTTTGCCAGCTACCTTCACCCCCATGAAAACCCAACCTCTTCCCGGTGCGCTCCTGGCCCTGGCCGCCGCAGGTCTGCTTCCCACCACCCCCGCCGCCGATTGGCCGCAATGGCGCGGGCCACTGCGCAACGGCACCACCCCCGAGACCGGCCTGCTCCAGGCCTGGCCCGCGGACGGCCCGCCCCTGGTCTGGCAACGCACCAACCTGGGCTCCGGCTACGCCGCCCCGGTCGTGGTCGGCGACCGCCTCTACGTGCTGGCAAACGAGGGGCTCGAAAACGAGTTCGCCCGGGCGCTCGCCACCGCCGACGGCCAGACGCTCTGGACCACCCGCCTGGGCAGGGTGGGCCGGCCGGACCAGCGACCCAACTTCCCCGCCGCCCGCTCGACCCCCACCGTGGACGGCGAGCTGCTCTACGCACTCGGCTCGGACGGCGACCTCGCCTGCCTCGAGACGGCCACGGGCCGGGTGCGCTGGCGGAAAAACCTGCAGACCGATTTCGGCGGCAAACCCGGCGAGTGGGCCTACGCGGAGTCGCCGCTGGTGGACGGGGACGCGGTGATCTGCACCCCCGGCGGGGCGGAGGCGACCGTCCTGGCCCTGAACAAAAAGACCGGGGAAGTGCTCTGGAAGGCCGCGCTCCCGGAAGCCGACGAGGCCGCCTACGCCTCGGCCATCGTGGTCGAGACCGGCGGCGTGCGACAGGTGGTGCAGCTCCTGCAAAAAGGGCTGGTCGCCCTCGACCGCCCCACCGGCCGGCTGCGGTGGCGCTACCCGAAGCCGGTGAGCCGCTTCAACGCCAACATCCCCAGCCCGCTGGCCAGCGCGGACCTGATCTACGTGGCCTCCGCCGGTACCGGCGGCGGGGCGGTCCGCGTCAGGCCCGCCAACGGCGGCACCGGATTCGAGGAGCTGTACTTCGAGTCCAAACTGCCCACGGCCATCGGCGGCGCGGTGGCGGCGGGCGAGCACCTGTACGGGACCACCGCCCAGGTGTTGATGTGCGTCGAGCGGGCGACCGGCAAGGTGCTGTGGGAGGAACGCGCCATCGGCCCGGCGTCGCTGTGTTACGCGGACGGTCGGTTGTACCTCCACGGCGAAAACGGCGAGGTGGCCTTGGTGGAACCCTCGCCCGAAGGTTACCGCGAGCGCGGCCGGTTCAGCCCGCCCGGCCGGCCCAAACGCTCGCATCCGATGGAGAAATCCTGGGCTTACCCGATCGTGGCCCACGGCCGCCTCTACCTGCGCGACCACGACGTGCTCTGGTGCTACGACGTGAAGGCGAAGTAGCTCCAGTGCGGCCGGGCATCGCGGCGTTGGCTTTTGCCGGCGCCCGGCACAGGCTTCAAGCCCATGAAAGCCGTCCAAACCTGGCCCGGCCTGGCTTGCGCCTTCGCGCTGGGCGCATACGCCCTCCCGCCCTGCCGGATCGAGGTGGTTGAGAAGGGCAGCGGCTGGCCGGTGCCGCTGGTCGAACTGCGCACCACGCACCAGGTGCGGCTGGTCAGCGACAACGCCGGGGTGATCGCCTTCGATCTGCCGGAGTTGATGGGGCGCGAGACCTGGTTCGAGGTGCGCGGCCACGGCTACGAGGTCCCCGCCGACGGCTTCGGCTTCCGCGGCGTGCGGCTGACTCCCCGGCCCGGGGCCACGCTCCGGGTCGAAGTGGAACGCCGCATGGTGGCGCGGCGGCTGGGGCGCCTGACCGGTGGGGGCTTGTTCGCCGAAAGCCAGAAGCTCGGCCTCGAGCCGGACTGGCCCGAGACAGGGGTCCTGGGCTGCGACAGCGTGCAGGTGGCCGCGCATCGCGGGCGGTTGTTCTGGTTGTGGGGTGACACCACGCTGGCCCGCCACCCGCTGGGCATTTTCGACAGCACCGCCGCCTTCACCCCGTTGCGACCGCTGACGGCCTTCGCGCCGCCGGTTCGGCTGCGCTTTGAATACGTCACCGACGAACACGGCGCCCCGCGTGGCGTGGCCAGGATGCCCGGCGAAGGCCCCACCTGGCTCAGCGCCTGCGTGAGCCTGCCCGACCGCACCGGCGCGGCGCGCCTGGTCGCCAGCTACGTGAAAATCAAGCCGCCGCTCGAGGCTTACGAATGGGGGTTGTGCGTCTGGAATGACGCCGAACGCCGGTTCGAGCGCCTGAAGGTCCTGTGGACCAAAACCACGGAGCACCCCACGCCCCCGCCCCATCCCGAAGGCCACGCGGTGCGCTGGACCGACCCCTCCGGCCGGGACCGGGTCCTGTTCGCCAACCCGTTTCCCACCCTGCGCTGTCCGGCCAGCTTCGAGGCCTGGCAGGACCCGGACACCTGGGAGGTGTTGACCCCGCCCGCGACGCTGAGCGCCGCCGGCAGCGGCGAGCCGGTCCGCCCCCACACCGGCGCGCACAGCGGTGCGATCGGCTGGCATCCGTGGCGCCAACGCTGGGTGGCCGTGTTCATGGAGGCCTTCGGCAAACCCTCGGCCTTTGGCGAACTGTGGTACGCCGAGGCCGACGCGCCCACCGGCCCCTGGGGGCCGGCGGTCAAGGTGCTCAGTCACGACAACTACACCTTCTACAACCCGCGCCTGCACCTCGAACTGACCCCGCCGGACTCGCCCCTCCTGCTCTTCGAGGGCACGTACACGGCGCAGTTCGCCAACCACCCCGAACCCACCCCGCGCTACGACTACAACCAGGTCCTCTACCGGCTGGACCTGGACGACCCGGCCCTGGCGCCGGCGCGGGAAGGGTTGCGGCAATGAAGTGCGTCCCCCGACTGCTCGGATAGCGGGACCACATCGCACGCCGCATCAAACCAAAACGAGCTCGGGTTCTTGCCGCCGGTCCCGGACCGTTTCAGGCTGCGGCAATTCATCGTAAGTAAGCCCATCCAACCGGCGTCCGGTTAAATCCTTGCGGGTTCCGCCCCATTGCTTGAAGAAGAAAGGAACGCCGGTGGCGCGGCATTGGTCACGAATGGACCGCACCCACTCGGCCCGCAGCGGACGCGCGCGCGGGCCGGATTCGCCCCCGACAATCACCCAGTGGATGCCGTTCAGTGGCAGGGGGTCCAGGGGGCCGAGCAATGGTTCGCATGACAGAAACCGAACCGTGGCGGGAACGGTGCGCAGGTCGGCGATTCGGTCCAGCACGCGCACGTCCTCCACCGAGACGCCCATCCAGACATTGGCCGGCCAGTCCAGGCGGTCGGCAATGTTGCGCAACCGGGCGCTGCGCTTGGTGAGCACTTGGAAGGTGTGGTCTGGACAGGCGCGCATGGTCTCGAACACCTGCCAAATGAACTCCAGCGGAACGTCCTCGTGAAACAGGTCGCTCATGGAATTGACAAACACCAGCCGCGGTGCGCGCCAGCGTTTGGGCAGGTCGAGCAGGTCGGGGTGGAGCGTGACGCGGAAGCCGTTGCGGTACCGTGCGATGCCCATTGCCCGGAGCCGATTGGCCATGCGCTCGGCGTAGCAGTGCGCACAACCGGCGCTGACCTTGGAACACCCGGTCACGGGATTCCAGGTGGCTTCGGTCCATTCGATGCTAGAACGCGCAGCCATCGCTTACTTGCTCAGAATGTGCTTGGCAATTCTAAGGGCGGTCGGTGCGCCCTTCGGATTGCCTGCTGCAAAACACAACAGGTAAAGCGGGACGTCTCGACTGTTCCGTAGGGGCAGCGGATTTTCCGCAACGGCCGTGAAAACAGTTTTCAAACGCTCCACGAAAAAACGCCCGACCGTGTTAAAATCCGCTTGCTTGGTTCTGACTTCTTCCTCGCCTAACAGCGATCGCTCAGTCCGCTTGGGGTAAAATGCCTCTTCCCAATCCCTTGTGCCAAAAATTCGTGTCAAGGATTGTGCCCACGCCTCGAGGGGCGGTTCTTTTCTGGTCAACAACCGGTTCACAGCGACACCCAGTGGGAAAAGAATCCACAAGTCAACCGCCTTTGTCCGGGCGAGGGCTTCAATTAATGTCCAACCCACCTGCATCCCGTATGGGTCAAGAAAAACGACTGCCCGATAAACGTCCCAGTCCGTTTCTGTGCACCACTTTTGCAAGTATGCATTCGCTTCCTGCGGAATGATGGTGATGACCCTCTTGGGGAACCGGTGCTGTAGTATAGCAAGTTCACGTGCGTGTTCCGGATCCCGCTCGATGAAAATGTATTCCTTGAACGGGGGATCAACTTCCAGCGCGATGGTGGCGCTGCCTTTCAAGAACTTTTCGGCTTCTGGCTCCACAAGTTCACTAAAATGGGGTGTCTGTCCATCATCCAGATTTGGCGTTTTCGTGCGGTATCCCGTACCGGCAAATGCGTCCACATAAATCGTACTCAGCCTCTGAGCACGAGGATTTGATGCAAAAATCTTGGTATATGCCGCTAAATACTTGCGTACCTTTTCCAACTTCTGTGTCGTCCAATCACCGCCAAACCGATGTTCTTTCATGAGACCTTAACCGAACCTGCATTTATGAATCTTTTCTTCAACCCCCTGACTAGCCAACCACCTGTGACTTGCAACTTAAAAGTCACCCAAGAATTGGGTAGATTCTACCCCGACACCAACCGATTGACCACATTCGGAGAATCGTCAGATTGTACAGTTGAGGAATCGGCTGGTACCCGCCGCTGGGCGGTGAAACGAACACTTGACCCGGCGGCCGGAGATGGTCTCAATTCAATTAATCCATGAAGGCCATGTTGGGACAGGAATCAGGACCTGATCTCACGCGGGGGTTCGCACCCGTGCCACCCCGCACCGGAAGGCCCCGACCGGCCGCATGGCTTCGGCTGTTCACCCCTATGAAAACATCCGGTCATCGCCCCGCCAGCGGCTTCACGTTGATCGAGCTGCTGGTGGTTATTGCCATCATCGCCATCCTCGCGGGCATGTTGCTGCCGGCTCTGAGCCTGGCCAAGGCCAAGGGCCAGCGCATCGCCTGCCTGAACAACCTCAAGCAGATCAACCTGTTCATGCAGTTCTACACGGACGAGAACCGCGACACCTTCCCCGCGCACCGCAACCACGGCCTGAACACCGCGGATGAAGCGCCCTCCCGCACCAATTGGTGGGGGACGGCCATCGTGGGCTATGCCGAGGGGCGCTCGAACCTCTTCCGCTGCCCGTCCATCAAGGGCAAGCGCCTGGACAACGGGGTGCTCTGGGAGTGGAAATTTGACTGCCACAAGGTCGGCTACGGCTACAACTCCTGGTTCCTGAACCGCTGGCCGTACAACAACGAGGAGACGCTCACCGTGGGCGGCATCCAGTTCGTCTCGCGGCCCTGGTTCAAGCGCTCGGCCATCGTCAGCCCCACCGACTGCTTCGTGGTGGCCGACTCGATGCCCAAGGCCGACGGCATGTGGAGCAGCAGTTGCTGGTGGCCCTGGTCGTACATGGGCCCCATCAGGGCCAACAGCCAGATCGGGGGTTACGAGGGCGTGGACCCCAACCGGCACCGGTCCGTGGGCGTGGTGGGCTTCAGTGACGGCCATGCCGAAGCCCGCAAGGACAACAAGATCAACCCGCCACGCGACCCGGCCTTCGGCGACAGACAGGGCCTGATCAACTCCCGCTACTGGGACCCGCTGCAACGCGCCGGGCAGATGTAAGCCGGTTTCCGCGGGCCGCACCGCGCCCTCAGCCGCCGCCCCGGCCAAAAAAACGCCACCGGGCAGCTCAGGCCCTGAGGTCCACCGCGCAGCGAAACCCCACGTTCGCGCACCGGTCCAGCCGCGGGCCCCACAACAACATCTTCGCTGCGAAGTCCACCGGTTGCGGGCCTTCGTCGAAGTACCACTCCGAGCCGCCCCGCCGGTAGAAACTGCCCCCGCGCAGGATGGCGAAGCGCGTGCGGCCGTCGCTGCGTTCGCTCTCGGTCCATTCCCAAACGTTGCCGCACAGGTCCAGACATCCGAAGGGGGAGCGGCCCTCGGGAAAAGCGTCCACGGGGGTGGTGTCGCCGGTCGCGCCATCATTACAACGGCCCGGCAGCCAGTCCGGACCCCACGGGTAACGCCGGCCGTCCGGACCCTGGGCCGCCCATTGCCATTCCTCCTCGGTGGGCAGACGCTTGCCCGCCCAGGCGGCGTAAGCGCGGGCGTCCGCCAGGTCCACGTACACGACCGGATGCCGCTCCCTGCCCGGCGGCGGTGCGCCGCCCTGCCAATGGCTCAGAAAACGGGTCGGCTCGGCCGGTCGGTAACCGGTGGCGGCGAGAAACCGGGCGAACTCGGCGTTGGTCACCGGGCACACATCCAGCGCAAACGGCCGCAGCTCCACCTCGCGCTCGATGCTCAGCGGCCGGTGCAGGGCCGGGAACGGCGCCGCGAAGTGCGGGTGGGTGGAGTCGTAAAAGCCGCACTCGCGCACCCGGAACGTGGTCTTGAGCCGGATCCGCCCGCCCGGGATGGCCACCATGCCCGGCGGCGCGGCAGCCCCAGCGGCCACCGGCGTCGGACGCTGCCAGACGGCGCGCCGACCGGGGAAACGGGTCCGCCAGTTCGCCCGACGGAGCAGTTCGCGCTGTTGCTCCAGAAACGGCCCGAAGTCCTCCCCCATCGCCTCCGGCCGGCCGGCGATCAAACAGCCCACGCCCCGCGGCGGCAGGTACCCCGTGATGGGCACTTCGACCGGGCCCTGCCGTTCCCGGGCCGGAGCGGCGCGGCGGCTGACCGCGGCCGCCCGCCCCTGGATGCCGTCCCACACCTGTTCCCCGTCGGCGAACGTCGCCACGAGCAGCTCCCCCTGCACGTCGCGGTCCGCGCGGTTGATCAGCGTCCAGACCCGCACGCCGTCGCCCTCCCAAAGGCTCGCGTAAACCTCCGGTTGCAAGGTGGGCACCAGCGGCGTCCACCGCTCGCCGGTGAACAGGGCGGCAAAGCGCCGTTGCAGCGGCCGCAGCGCGCGCAGAATGGACTTGTCCCGCTCGCACCAGCCGTTCCAGGTGCCGAAGACGTTTTCCCAGACCAGAATGCCGGCGCCGTTCATCCAGGCGGTGTGCAACTCGCCGGTGTGGTCGCGGTCCCAGCGGCGGATCAGATGCTGCTGGTGACGGCGCTCGAACCAGCGATTGCGCAGCACGCCCGGCACGGGGCTGTCCGCAAACCACTGGGCCCAGCTCAGGTGATGGTCGTGCACGCGCTCCAGGGGCAGGGCCAGCTCGCTTTCGAGCGCCACGCCGGGCCGTACCGCGTCAAGCGCCGTGCGCCAGGCCGCGGCCCCGTGAGCCAGTGTGTCGAGAAACACGCCGTCCGCTCCCAGCGTGCCCACCAGTTCGGCCAGCACCTCCGGGTCCGCGCGACCCTCGCGGCGGGTCTGCGTGTCCCAGGGATTGTAATCGAGGAACACCCGCACGCCGGCGCGGCGCAGTTGGGCCACGGCCTGCCGCAGTCCCTCAAGCCCGCCGGGTTGGTCGCGATAAAAGTCGAACTGGTTGCGCGGGTCCAGACCCAGGCGCGGGTAGGCGTGCCAGAGCACCACGCTGTCGAAGCCCCCGAACTGCTCCCGGGCGTGCGCCAGAAACCGGTCCACGGTGTACCGGCCCGTGCGCACGTCGCCGAACAGCTCGTCGTTTAACATCACGAAGCCGCAGACGAAGTTGCGCGCCGTCCAGGCAAACTCGGGCCGCTCGTACCCCGCGGCCGAGTAGTTCAGCGCGCGGCGCCGGTGTTCGCGCCAGGCGTGCAGTTCGCGGCGGAATTCGGGCCAGCGTGCCGGGTCCGCGGGCGCGGGAATGAGATTCTCCTCCGGGGCAAACCGCCAGGCCGCCGCCGCGTCGGGCGGCCCGGACGGCGCGCCCACCGCCGACAGACCGGCCACGGCCGACGCGGCGCGGAGCATCCATTCACGACGGGAAAACCGCATGAGCCGGATTCCAGTTCACCGGACCCGGCCGGGCAACCGGGAAACACCGGAGCGCCCCGGATTTGCCGCCGGGCACGGGGCGACGGCAGCGGTTGTTAAGCGGTTTGGCCGCTTACTCGCCCATGACCGTAACCTGCACGGTGCGGCGGCGCGGGCGCACGTCGCACTCGAGCAAAACCACCTGCTGCCAGGTGCCCAGCGCCGGGCGCCGCTCGCGCACCGGCACCGTCAGGGACGGGCCCAGCAGGGTCGCCTGGAGGTGCGAATGCCCGTTGCCGTCGTGCCAGGCCCGCTCGTGGCCGTAGTCCCGGCTTGGCGGAATCAACCGGTCGAGCAACTGCGGCAGGTCGGCCTGCAGGCCGGGCTCGAACTCGATGGTGCCCAGGGCGGCGGTGCTGCCCACCACGAACAGATGGGCCGTGCCGTTGCGCACCGGACCAGCGGCGAGGAGACGTTCCAATTCGGGGGTCAGATCGTGCATGTCCCCATGCCCGGCGGTGGCGCGGTGAATTTCGGCGGTGTGAACCATGCACCCTGGTTTGCCCCGTCCGGGAGGGCGCGGCAAGCCCGGGCTAGGCGGCCCGCCGGGGTGGGGCCTTGGCGAGCAGCTCCCGGTACAGGGCGAGCAGGTCGGCGGCGGCGCGCTCCTGGGCAAACCGGGCGGCAACCCGTTCGTGGATTTGCCAGCGGGTGGCCGCGTCCGGGGGCGGTTGCGCGGCCTGGTCCTGCATCGCCGCGGCCAGCGCGGGCACGTCGCCGGGCGGCACCAGGCGGCCGCAGCCGCCCACCGCGAAGGCCTCGGGAATGCCGTCCAGCGCAGAGGCGATCACCGGCCGGCCGCAGGCGTGAGCCTCAATGACCACCCCGGGCAGGGCTTCCGTGCCCACCTGGGGCAGGACCAGGCAATCCAGCGCGTTCATGGCGGCGGGCATGTCCTCACACCAGGGAGTCAGCCCGGCCACGGCTTCCAAACCCAGGCGACGGATTTGGGCCTCCAGCTCGGCCCGCAGGTTGCCCCGACCGACAAGGAGGAACCGTGCCCGGGGCAGTGCCGTGCGGACCCGCGCGGCGGCCTGGAGAAATTCCGGTTGCCCCTTGCCGCGGGGGCGGTCGTAGCCGCCCACCACGGCGAAAACGAATTCCTCCGGTTCGATGCCCCAGGCCCGGCGTTGCGCGGCGCCGTCCCCCGGGCGGAACCGGGTCATGTCGAACCCCCCGTAAACGACCCGAATCTTCGTCAGATCCCCGCACATGGGCGGGCGCCAGTGCCGCTCGGGGTTGTCGCTGCCCGGGTCCGCATGACCCTCGCGGAGCACGTGCGCGACAAAGTGGGAAACCGCCACGAGGGCGTCGCACTGGCTCAGGAGAAAGCGGCGGCTGATCCAAGACCCGGGGCTTTTGGCCAGGTGCCGGCTGAGCACGACCTTGGGCCGGACGCCGGAGAGTCGGGCGGCTAGAATGGCGGGCCAGTAGTCGTTGCCGTGTCGGGCGTGGATGACCTGGACCCGGTGCCGGCGGAGGAAGCGGGCCGCGTGCAGCACCAGCGGCAACTTCAACCACCCGGCCGGTGCCGGTTGAAACGGCACACCGAGCTGCCCGGCCACGATGGCGAACGCGCGTTCCCCCGGCCCCATCAGCCACACAGCCGCACCCGCTTGTTGCAGGGCGTGGGCGATGCGAACCGTGCGGTCATCAGTGCCGCCGCCGGTCAGGCGCGAGTTCAGGTGCAACACGCGCACCGTGGCCGGGTCGGGGCTCATGGGCGTTGGCGGCCCTGGGCCTGCACCCGGGCTTCGCGCAAGCGAGCGTACTTGAGGAAAGTTTCAAAGGCCGCCAGCCGCGCGACGGCCAGGCCCTGCCAGCCGTCCAGAAAGCCGCCCCGCAGCACGTAGCCGCGGACAAAGCGCCACCACGGGCGCAGCCACAGGTCGAACGGGCCGGCGGTCCCACCCGCCACCGTTTTTTCCCGCACGAAGCAGTCCGCGTAGGCGAGCCCCTTGGTTACCTGGTGCGCCAGGTCCACGGCGGTGTAGTGCAACAAATCCCCGCGCAGCCGGCCCACCCGACCGCGGACCTGGAGCCGGGCGTGGGGTTCTTGCCCGGCCCACGCGGCGCTGCCGCGACGCCAGAGGCGGACGGACCGGTCGGGGTACCAATCGCCGTGACGGATCCAACGGCCGCAGAAGTGCGAACAACGGGGGAAACTGAAGGCGGCAAAATCCGCAACTGCCGCCGGCTTGCTCAAGGTGGCGATGATTTCGTCCCGGAGGGCGGGGGAAACCTCCTCATCCGCATCCAAGCCCAGCAGCCAGTCCTGCGTGGCCTGGGCGGCGGCGGAATTTTTTTGCCCGATGTAGCCCTTCCACGCTTCCCGGAAAACCCGGGCGCCGGCGGCCCGCGCGATTTGGTCGGTGCCGTCGGCCACGTCCTGGTTGAGCACCACCACGATCTCGGCAGTCCAGCCGGCCACGCTGTCCAGCGCCCGGCGGATGCGGCCCGCTTCAGGGCCGGCAATCATGCACACCGAGATGGGCAGGACGGTCATGCAGCCAGTGACCGGCCCACGCTAAACGAATGGCGCGGCACTCGGCAACCGGCGGCGTTCAGCGGATGCGGCGGGTGGCGTGTTCCTTGAGCCAGGCCACGTCGCGGCTGTTGGGCACCGTGTAGTTGTGCGCGCCATGCCAGTCCAGGGTCTTGGGGGGATTGTAGGTCCGTGGGTCGGCCCAACGGTGCAGTTCGACATGGCCATCCGCAAACAGGAAACTGCTGGCCGGTTGATGGTAATTGGCCGGCACGTGATAGAAGGCCGACCCGCTCATGACCAGGCCGTAAAACGGCCGGCAGATGCTGTCGTGGTGGATCTCGGAAATCACCCACAGTTCGGAGGGCCCGGGCTGGGTGATGTCCACCGTCTTGAGGTACACCTGGTAGGCGGGGTTGGGGTTGTCGCGGTAAGTGTCCCCCCGCCAGCCCACGTAGGTGTTCATGCCATAACTGCGGGTGACCAGCACGCGCTTATTGCCGATCAGTTCGAGGGTTTTGTCGCTGGGGCAGCGGTAGATTTCCGGCGACTTGAGGTAGGGCCCGAAAAGGGAATAGCGGGGGTCGGTGAGCTTGAAGGTGTTGGTGTTGTCGCTGGGCGTGCTCTCGAAACTCCCGCCCACCCAGGTGACCGGGTAGCGGGGGTCGGTGCCGTTGTTGTTGATGGCCACCGATTCGTTGTTGTCCCCGGCGTACATGTGCCAAATCAGCCCCAGTTGCTTGAGATTGCTCACGCAGGAGATGGCCTGGGCCTTGCCCTTGGCGCGCGAAAGCGCCGGCAGGAGCATCGAAGCCAGGATGGCAATGATGGCGATGACCACCAGCAATTCGATGAGCGTGAACGCGTCTCCATCACGGGCCGGAACTTGGGTTGGCTTTTTCATGGGAACTGGCATCCGGGACAACGTTTCCCGATCACTTACGGGCGCAGGTTAGCGCCGGCTCGTCCACGGGCACAAGTGTGCGTTCGGCGGCGCAGGGCTTTGCTTTCGCGCCCGGTTCTGACAGTTTGGAGGCATGGTAAGGTTTCGCTACCCGCGGTTGACCTGCTGGCTTTGGGGTGGGGTACTTCTGGCCGGCACGTCGGCTCTGGCGCAGTCCAAAACTCTGGCGACCCTGCTCTTGGAGGCGGAAGCGGCCCCTCCGGGCGATACCATACTGGCGGCGGTGCGGCTGGAGATGGCGCCCGGCTGGCACACGTACTGGCGCAACCCGGGGGAGTCGGGCAAGGCGACCGAAATCGCGTGGCAGTTGCCCCCGGGGGTGAGCGCGGGCGAGATTCTTTGGCCGCCGCCCGAACCCCACACGGCCGGCGGGATGACCACCTACGTGTACCATCACGAGGTTTTTCTGCTGGTACCGTTGAAGCTGGACCCGACGCTCAAGCCGGGGGCGACGCTGGAGTTGGCCGCGGAGGTGAATTGGTTGGAGTGTGAAGTCGCCTGTGTCCCCGGCCGCGCCAAGGTGGGGGCTCGCCTGGAAGTGGCCGAAGCCCGCCGGCTCTCGCCGCACGCGCCGGCAATCAATGCGTGGCGGGCGCGCGTTCCCCAGCCCCTTCCAGGACTGGAACCCCGAGCATGGTGGGAAAGATCGGGCGCCGCCGACAAAGCCACTCTGGTCATCGAGGGCAAGGTCGTGGGCGACTTTGTGCCGTCGGATTTTTTTGCCTACGAGTCGGATGCCTTCGAGGTGAAACCCTCGGTCAAGGAGGTTCCTGCGTCCGCGGGGATGTTTCGCCTGGTCAAAGAGGTGACCCTGTTTGATGGCTCCCTGCCCCGGAGCATCCCGGGCATCTTGGTCCAGCGAGAGAGCACTCCTGAAGGACCTTTGCGGGTGGCGGAAATCCGGTTGACCCCGACGTCAACCGCGGTCACTTCGGGAACCAAGGCGCCCCCCGAGGAATCCCCACCCGGGACCGCCCCCCCGGGGAGCCCCCGGGCAGGACGAGGTTCGCTTTGGGTCATGCTTGGGCTGGCTTTCCTGGGTGGGATCATTCTCAACGTGATGCCCTGCGTGCTGCCGGTCATTGCACTGAAGGTGCTCGGCTTTGTCCAGCAAAGCGGTGAAAACCCCGGGCGGGCCCGGCACTTGGGATTGGTCTATGCGCTGGGCGTGTTGGTTTCCTTCTGGGGTTTGGCCGCCGCCGTGGTCTTGGTCCGGCAGGCCGGCGGGGAGGCCGGTTGGGGTATGCAAATGCAAAACCCGGTGTTCCGGGTGGTGTTGCTGACCGTGGTCACCTTGGTGGCCCTGAACCTGTTCGGGGTGTTCGAGGTGCTCCTGCCGGGGGTGGCGGCCAACGCGGCGGCCGGGCTGGCCTCGCGACCGGGGGCAGCCGGGGCTTTTTTTCACGGGGTCCTGGCCACCGCGCTGGCCACGCCGTGCACTGCTCCTTTCCTGGCCGTGGCCCTCGGTTTTGCTTTCACCCAGCCGGCGGGGGTCTTGGCGCTGTTGTTCAGCGCCGTCGCGCTCGGACTTGCCTTCCCTTACGTGGCGCTGAGTTGGAGCCCCACCTGGGTGCGCTTCCTGCCCAAGCCGGGGCCGTGGATGGTCCGGTTCAAGGTGCTGATGGGGTTCCCAATGCTCGCCACCGCCGCTTGGCTGTTGGATTTTACGGCACCGTCCTTCGGCGAGGGGGGTATTTTGTGGCTGGGCCTGTACCTGATCATCCTCACCCTGGCCGCCTGGCTCTGGGGTGAATTCGGGCAGCGGTCCGCCAATTTTTCACGGAAGTGGTTGGCTCTGGCCGCCTGCTTGGGGCTGGTTGCCGTGGACTACTTCCTGGTGCTCGAGCAGCGTTTGCAGTGGCGGAAACCTCGCGCGGTAGCGGAACAAGGCAGGGGAACGGGCGTGGCGCGCGTGGAGGTCGCGGTCGGCTCTTCGTGGATTCCTTGGAACCCCGAGCTGGTCACTCAGGCGCAAATGGCCGGGCGGCTGGTCTTGGTGGATTTCACCGCCAAGTGGTGCCTGACCTGCCAGGCCAACAAGCGATTTGCCCTCGACGTCCCCGAGGTCCGCGAACGCCTGAAGGCGCTGAATGTGTTGTTGTTGCGCGCGGACAACACTGATCCGGACCCGCGCATCAACCAAGAGCTGAAGCGGTTTGGCCGCGCTGGAGTCCCACTGGTGCTGCTGTTTCCCGCGAAGCCGGACGCCCCCCCGCTTGTGCTCCCGGAGATTCTGACCCCCGCAATCGTTTTGGATGCATTGAAGCAAGTCACCGGCTGAGCCCACCCCAGAGCGAACACACAGCGGATGAATATTTGCGAACGGGACTGATTCTGCTTACTTGGTCAAGAGAACCATTGCGGCTACAGAGACCAGCAATTGATTTATGAAAAAGACCCTGAAAACGTACTGGATCATGGCGGCGTTGTCCGCGGGATGGGTGGCCCTGGCCGAGGTAAATGTCGGGGAGGCTGCCCCCGATTTCACCGCCACGGACATCAACGGCAAAACCCATCGGTTAAGCGATTACCGCGGTAAAATTGTCGTGCTCGAGGCGTACAACCTGGACTGCCCATTTTGCGCCAACCACTACAAGACCGGCTCCATGCAGGCCCTCCAAGAGGCGGTGACCAGCAAGGGCGGTGTTTGGCTGGTGGTCAACTCGACACACAAAGGCAATCCTTCTTACCGGTCCCCCGAAGCCGCGCGCAAGGAGTTCACGGCCAATGGCATGAAAGCAACCGCATGGCTCGATGACCACGACGGTAAGGTCGGAAAGCTCTACGGGATGAAAACCACCCCCCACATGTTCGTTATAGACTCCTCTGGCAAAGTGGTTTACACCGGTGCAATAGATGACCGGCCTACCGCCTCAGGCGACCCCCGAACAGCCAAGAATTACGTGAAGCTGGCGGTGGAGGCCCTGCTCGCCGGGCGCCCAGTGCCCGTACCGAACACCAAACCGTACGGGTGCAGCGTCAAATACGCTGAGTGATCCCGCCCAACAAAGTTCCAAAAACACCTCAACTGGTCACAGTAACCCGGGGTTTCGTTGTAGCTGCCGCTGTTTTTCCCAAGGACTGCCCCAGCCCCACGGGTTGGGGCAGTCTTTTTCACGGCCGGTCTGACCTACAACTCATTGGGGCTGGCTTGACAAGGGCGAAAGGCCCAAGTATTCACAGCCTTTAATAATACGGCCTTTCAAACACCGGCACGAAAAACACCCGTATGAAGCTCACCGTTACGAAGGAACAATTCGCCCAGGGTTTGCAGGCGGTACAGAACGTCATTGGTACCCGCTCCACCCTTCCTGTCCTGTCCAATGTGCTGCTCCAAGCCGAGGGCGAAGTCCTACGGCTGACGGCCACCGACTTGGACATCTGTGTAGCGTGCGCGGTAACCGCCAAGGTGAACCGTCCGGGCGCCACCACGCTTCCCGCAAAGCGCCTGTCAGAAATCGCCCGGGAAGCGGCCACAACCGATCTGGACCTGGATGTGGATGAGCGGAATGTTTGCACCCTCTGTTCCGGCCCGTCTCGTTTCCGGATAAACGGCCTGCCCGCGGAGGAATTTCCCCCGATACCGGTGATCGAGGACCGTGGCGTTATCCAGCTCCCTCAGGGCACGCTGAAGAAAATGATTCGGCAGACTGCCTTTGCCGCTTCCACGGAAGAAAGCCGGTACGTTCTGAACGGCCTTTATTTCAGCTTCAAGGACCACAAAGTCACGGCGGTGGCTACGGACGGTAGGCGTCTGGCCCTGACTGAGGAGGAAGCGGAGTTTGACGGGAACGCCGAGGTGGAGTTCATCGTACCCAGCAAAGCGGTCGCCGAGCTGGGGCGTCTGCTCCAAGAGGAGGGGCAGGTCGAATTGCGCTACGCGGAAAACCAGGCCCAGTTTACGCTGCTGCCCGGAATCGCCGGGGCGACGGTACTGACCACCAAACTGGTGGAGGGAACCTATCCCAATTACCAACAGGTCATCCCTCGAGAATGCCGGGAGCGGGTCACGCTCTCCCGGGAGGAATTTTTGCACGCCCTACGCCGCGCGGAGATCATGACCAGCGACAAGAACAGCGCCGTCAAGCTGAACTTCGCGCGCAACCAATTGGTCATCACGGCCAACTCACCGGAGGTGGGTGAGGCCCGGGAGGTCCTGAGCCTCAACTACAAGGGCACGGAGTTTGTGATCGCCTTCAACCCCCTTTATCTGGCGGACGCCTTGGAGGCCCTGGACACGGACGAGGTTTACTTCGAGCTGAACGATGAGCTCAGCCCCGGGGTGCTCAAGACCAATGGCCCCTTCCTCTACGTCATCATGCCGATGCGCACGAACTAAGGCCGCCGGGGTGCCGGGGTGCCCTGGCTAAACACGTGCAGGCGTTTGCCCCCCACCCGGAAGCCGGGTGAGGGTGATCGCGTGAAAATCCCGTGGGGACGGAACTGGCGTGGATCGCCCGTGCCACGGCCTGCTGCTCGGACTCCTCCAGCCCCCCAGCCGTCCTCCGGCCCCCCGCGGAGGGCGATCCTTGCCCCAACCCATCCACGCCTGCCGTTGCGCCAAAGTAGGGGTAAGTGGGAAACGGACCAGGCCCGGGAATTAAAAAAAACCACTTGACCCAATGGTTAAGGGCTTTCATCCTTCATTTCAGTGTTCTCGGTACCCCAAACAACGAGACCCCGGGGCGCGATCCTGCATCGCTACAGTTTCTTGCTTGCAGGTTTGTTTTTGATCATCACCGCCGGGGGACGCGCCCTGGCGCACACCGAGCAGGTCCTCTCGGTCACCGTCACCAACTACACCGGTTACCTCATTGCCTCGGACGCCAACGCCGGCTTGGGGCCGGAATACAACCGCGAGAACATCGCCGCCCGGGCCGAGGTCCGGTATACCGCCCAGACCACCACGGCGACCACGTACTACTACCGCATCCTGTTCCGGCTCCAGGACAGCGCGGGCAATGTGGTGCCGATCCTCGACGAGACGGGCGCCAGCAACACGGTGTACCGGGTCAGCACCTCGGTGCGGCTGCCAACCACAGTCGTCGGCATTCCCATTACGACCCGCACGCTGCTCCACGACGCGCCCCTCGTTCCGGTGGGCCGACTCAGCCCGTTCACCCAATACCGCGTGACGGTGAACATGGAAAAAGCCAGTTCGGCCACCGGGCGCTATTCCGCCATCGCCGCGAGCGGCCAGGACAGCCTGCGCACCTACTACCACTTCCCCAGCACGGTCAGCAACGACCCGCAGCGCAATGTCATTGCCGTGCTGGACGGCTCGTCGTACCAGCGCACCTACCTGGTCAACACCGTGCCGGGCCGCGACTCGCTCCAAGTCAAGGCGGACTTTACCCTGCGGCGCTACGACGGCTTCGCGGCACCCCCGGCCGCGGCCAACATCCCGCTGCGGTTCACCGCGACCCTGATTGATGCCTCCAGCGGCCTGCCAGTCTCACTGGTGCAGAGCAACTTTACGGCGTCGCGTTCGGTGCAGAGCCACGGCATCGCCTTGTTGGGGAACCCGATCCCGCCGACCGTGCTAACCGACAGCGAGGTGTTGAACCTCAAACCCGCCGTCCAGCTCGACTCGCCCGGCCGGCTTTACCGCGTGCAGGTCCAGCTCGCCCACGAGGAAACGCCCCTCCTGCCCTACATGGCGGCCAATTCAGTGACCCTGGCCAACCAGCGGATGCTGCACTTCAACGGCCGGCTGTTCTTCGGCGACATCGCCACGCAGGTCAACGCGCTCAACAACAACCCCGCCCCGGGCGCGGTCACCGCCACCGGCGTGGCCAGCTCGCTGGGCATCCCCGCCGGCGGCGGTGTCATCGAGGGCAGTCCTTCGCACACGTTCGGCACGGGCGCGGCGTTGCCGGTGGTGCTGCGCAGCAACGGCAACGCCGAATACACCGGGGCCGGCAACGTGGCGGTCAGCGGCCCGACGCCGGACACCAACGCGGTGGCCAACGTCCGCTTCCAGCGCTCGGGCATGGTGCTCAACACCGGCGGCGGCTTCGCCAACTTCAAGGTTTGGCTGCCCTCGGGCTTCGGTATTCGTCCCGCGCCCAATTCCCGCCTGACCACCGGCTTCCTCGAGTTCAACAACACCAGGCTCGCCCAGAACCTCCGGCCGGCTTCGGCGAGCTTGGTCTTCAGCTCGCCTTTCTGGGGTGCGGAGGAGACCAAGCCGGTGTGGATCGAGGGCGATGAGTTGCGCTGGACCGTGGCCAACGGCCGGTTCGCGCTGAAGCCCACCGGACGGGCCGAGTATGTCCGGAGCAACGAGCTGGTCCGCCTGTCGGCCGCGCCGGTGCCGGCTGCGCAGCGGTTCAAACGCTCGAATGAGCAGCTCTTTCAGGCCGTGCGCACCGTTACTTCAGCCACCGTGGAAATCCGCGCCCACACCGACGGCTCCGCGCGGCTGTTCGCGGACTTCGACCTGGGGTCGGGCGGCTTCACGACCCATTTCCCTTACGACTCGGGCGTGCGCCACAACGGCGGCGTG
>CALFAV010000051.1 GCA_937946835.1 uncultured Verrucomicrobiae bacterium
CTGGAAGCCCTCTTTGCCGACCCGGCGGCGCCGCCAACCCAAACCGAAATTCCCAACCCAAAACCGGAAGCTCCATGACCGTCATCGTGGCCAACGACACCCCCGACGCCATCCGCGGGATGCTCAAACGCTGGTTCATCGCGCCGCGCCCCAACGTCTTTGTGGGCACGATCAACCGCCGCACCCCGCTTACCTGGCCCGCCGCGCCAACGCTCCCCCTGGCTTCAGGTTGAGTGTGGACAGATCTGACCCGCGAGTGCGCGGAAAGGCCGGATTTGAACGGGCGGGAAACCGGAACTGCCGGATCAAGTTCAGGCAGAAAGCATCGAACCTCCTGCTGCTTCTCCCCTGGGGTTGCGACTCCCACCTCCCCCATCCCCCCAGCTTGCGCCTCCTTCTCCGCCTGTGGCGGTCTTCGAGCCAACCTTTCGCTCTTCAGCTCTTGCGACTTACCAAACAAGTCCCGTGCCAGCGCAGGAAAGACACCAGATTTCAATTCCAACTGACTTCAAGGCAATCGCTTGCAAATCGGCACCGAATCCCGCCCGGTACCGTCCCCAGTGGTGCCAACTGTCAGCCACGCCGACATTCCCCGAAGCAATGGAGGTGGCGCGGTACGGAGAAAAGTCGCATCCTCTTGGTGGAAAGCCTCTTGTAGAACATGCCAGTTCCAATCTCCAACCGTCAGCGGCTCCGACAGCGGTTACACCGGGGGCTTCTCAGCCCCGAGACGATCAGTTCCCAAGACAGGCCTCCGGCAACCTGTCTCGTTGGGTCAAGGGGGGCGCTTGCCGGGAAAAGTGCTCCGGGACTGTCAACATGATGCTGCTCAAGAGCCGACCGCCGCGGGGCGGAGTGGTGGGGAGCGCACCCCGGGGTTATACGCGCAAGCCGCGCACAGCCAGGGCCGTGGTAACCGCAGCGAAGCCGGTAAGCACGCCCAGGGGCTTGAGCACGGCCGCCCAGCCCGCGCCGAAGCTGATCAACTGGTGCAGCGCATCCAGCGCCCAGCCGGTGGGCAGGGCGTGGGCCAGGATTTTCAGCGCCGCCGGGGCCACTTCCAGGGGCCACCAGCATCCGCTCACCGCCGCCATCAACAGGCTGGCCAGGACGCACACCGCCACCACCCGATCCTCACTGCGAATCAGGCCACCGGCCAGCACGCCCAGGGCGGCCGCGATCCAGGTAAAGACCAGCAACGTGACCAACACCGCCGGGAGGTTGGCCCCCAGGGGCACCCCCAAGCCGAACCGGCCGACAAGCAGAAAGAAGGCGATCTGCACCCCGCCCAGCAACATCAGGCCGTACAACTTGCCCGCCACCAACTCGCCGGACCGCATCGCCTGCATGGCAAAACGGCGCAGCACACCGTTGCGACGCTCCGCCGCCAGTGCCGCCCCGCCAAACACCGTCAGGTTCATCAGCAGGTACATCACCAGAATGCCCGGCAGGGAAAAACTGAACCCCGCCGGCACGGGCTTGCGGCCGGCGAACCGCGCTTCCAGCCGCACCGGTTCCTCCCGGCCCATCACCTCCCGCCAGGCCGTTTCGTTGGTCAGCGCCCCCTCGCCCTGGTGGGTGACCAACTCTATCAGGTGCGAATTCATGGCGATCACCGCCCGCACCACCCGCAGTTCGATCAAGGCCGCGTCGCCGGCCCCGGACCCGGCCTGCTCGAGGAACTCGACTTTGACCGGCTGGTGCCCCAGCACACGCGCCGTGAAATCGGCCGGCACCCGGATTCCGGCCGTGGCCGGCGCGCGGTTGGTGGGGTCCACCACCGCCATGCCCTGGGCGTCCAGTTCATCAAAGAACACCCGGCTCAGGAAGCCGTCATCGAGGTTCTCCACCCGCACCGGCGGTCGGGGATTGGCGGGATCGCCGGGCCCGCGGTTGGCGAAGCCCATGAAGTACACGAAGGCCAGCGGCACCAGGAACAGCCACACGAAGGCGATCTTGCTCTTGAGGAAGAGCCGCAGGTCGTGGTGGCCGATGGTCAGGGCGCGTTTCATGAGCGCAGGCCGCGGGCGAAACGGCGGCGGAAGCCCCGGGCCGCCAGACCCAGCAACCCCGCGGCCACCAGCCCAAACCGGAGCAGAATCCCGGGCCAGTCCACCGGCGCATCGCCGAACTCGAGGTCGCGGATGCTCTGGGCCAACCAGGCGGTGGGCAGCAGGGGCGTGATGTTTTCGCGCAGGAAGGCGGGCAGGCTTTGCGGCGGAAACGCGCAGCCACCGGCCAGCCCGAGCGCCATGGCGGTGAGGTTGCTCAGCGCGTCCGCCCGGCGCGCGTCCGGGACCAGCGCGGCGAACAGCGCGGCAAAGCCGGCGCCAAAGGCGGCAAAGCCCAGCACCAGCAGGGCGATCAGTCCCGGATGCCGCCAGTGAATGCCGAAAAGCAGCCCGCCGCCGCCCAGCATGATCGCCGCGCAGAGCAGCAACATCACCACCACAAACACGCCCTTGGCCACCAGAAAGGGCAGCAGCCGCTGATGCAGCGTGTGGTAACGCTCGAAGGTGCGTCGGGCGAACTCGTCATTGAGGTCGTTGATGCCCTGGTTGGCCTGGAAAAGCAGAAACATCGTGGCCAGCCCGGCCAGCAGGTACCCGAACAGATTCAGCGCCGACCCCGGGCTGCTGGCGCCCGCTCGAGCATCTTCCCCGGGCTTCGCCTGCTTGGTGTAAGTGATCAGTGGCGGGTCCAGGTACCGGCGCAGGGTGTCGAGCTTTTCGCCCGTGCGCACGATCAGCTCCGCCACCTGCCGGTAGTCCGCCCCCGGCATCACCACCGCGCGCCAGGCGGGAAACTCGGATGGCAGATTGCGCGCAATCGCATTGAGGCCGGTGACGACCACGCCCAGCAATTCCTCAAGCACCGCCGGGTGAATCGAGCGGGCGGGATTCTTGATCAACTCGAGGCGGACCGGCCCCCGGCCGGAAAGGTAGTCGGCGGTAAAATGGGGCGGGATGATCAGCACGGCGCTGAGCTGGTCGGCTTCGAGCTGAGCCAGCGCGGCTGCTTGGTCCAGGAACACGGGCTCCAGATACCGGCCGCCTTCTCCCTGGCTCAAGCCCCCGCGCAACAAACCGCCAAGTGCCGACTCGTCCTCGTCCACGACGGCAAAGCGGATGCGGCCCAGGCCGGGGCCCTCACCGCGACCGGCGCGGCCGAAGGCCAGTCCCAGGAGCGCGGTGATGGCCAGCGGCATGGCCAGGTGGATGAGCCAGGGCAGGGGATTGCGCCGGACGCGGCGCAGATCCTTGGCCAGCAAGGTGCGCAGCAGCTTCATTCCCGGAGTTCCCGGCCGGTGAGTTGCAGGAACACGTCGTTGAGGCTCGGCCGCTTGAGGGTGACGTTTTCCACCCGCACGGGCAGGTTCAGCAGTTCGCGCAGGCAATCGGCGGGGTCGCGGCGGTCCCGAGCGGCCACCACCAGTTGGCGGTCGGTCCGTTGAATCATTTGGAAGTGTTCGCCAAACCCCGGCCAGGTTTCCGGCGCGGCGCCCGACAAATCCCCCTCCAGGACGAACAGCCGGTCTCCGCTCAGGCGGTGCTGCAACTCCGCCAGGGTACCCTCGGCCAGCAGGCGGCCGTGGTCCAGGATGCCGATGCGCTGGCAGAGGGTCTCCGCCTCCTCGAGATAATGCGTGGTGTAGAGGATGGCCGTGCCCTCGCGTTGCAGCCCGCGGACAAACTCGAGGATGTTCAGGCGCGCCTGCGGGTCAATGCCCACCGTCGGCTCGTCCAGCAACAGCAGCCGGGGCCGGTGCAACAGGGCGCAGCCCAGGTTCACCCGCCGTTTCATCCCGCCGGAGTAAGTCTTCACCGGCTCGCGGGCGCGGTCGGCGAGCGACAACGCGGCCAGCAATTCGTCAGCGCGGGTGCGGGCGTCGCGGGCGGTCAATCCGGCCAGGCGTCCCCAGAACTCGAGATTTTCCCGGGCGCTCAACTCCTCGTAGATTGCCAGTTCCTGCGGGACCACGCCCATGATGCGCTTGGCGCGCTGCGGATCGGCGCTGAAAGGCCGTCCATCCACCACCACCTCTCCAGCATCAGGCCGCAACAGGCCGGCGATGATCGAGAGGGTGGTGGTCTTGCCCGCACCGTTGGGGCCGAGCAGACCGTACAACTCCCCCGGATGCACCTCGAAACTGACCCCGTCCACCGCCCGGAGCGCCCCGAAGGATTTGCTCAGCCGCTCGACACGCAGGAGGGACATGGCGTGAGTCAAACACCCACGCGCCCCTGCGACAAGCCTCCGGCCCATCCAGGGCTCGGGGGACGGCCGCGGCCGGGCAGTTTGCCCTTGTTCCACGGCGGCCGGCACGCAACCTTCCCGGCGATGCAGGTGGGCAAGGTCACCGCCGAGGCACTCCGGGCGATGAAGGGGCGGAGCAAAATCGCCGCGCTCACGGCGTACGATTATCCCCTGACCCGGTTGCTCGACGAGGTGGGCGTTCCCCTCATCCTGGTGGGCGATTCCCTGGGCATGGTGGTGCTGGGGTATCCGGACACGACGCACGTCACGCTCGCCGAGATGGAGCACCACACCCGCGCCGCGGCCCGGGCCCGGCCGCGCGCGCTGTTGGCGGCGGACCTGCCCGCGCACACTTACGACACCCCGGAGCAGGCGCTGGCGAGCGCCCGGCAGTTGGTCGCCGCCGGGGCAGAGGCGGTGAAGGCCGAGGGCGGCGCGGCCATTCGCCCGCAGGTCGAGGCCATTGTGGGCGCGGGCATTCCGTTCCTGGGCCACATCGGCATGTTGCCGCAGCACGTCCGCGAAGAAGGCGGCTACCACATCAAGGGCCGGCGGGAGGGCGAGCGCGAGGCGCTGCTGGCCGACGCGCGCGCCCTGGTCGAGGCCGGGGCGTTTGCGGTGGTGTTGGAGCTGGTCAGTCCGCCCGTGGCCGCGGAAATCACGGCGGCCATTCCCATCCCCACCATCGGCATCGGCTCGGGACCGGCCTGCGACGGCCAGATTCTGGTGACCAATGACCTGGTGGGCACCTTCCCCTGGTTCACCCCGCGGTTTGTGAAGCCGCGCCTGCAGGCGTTTGCCCTCATGCGCACGGCCATCACCGAGTGGATGGCCGAACTCTGAAGCGACCGACCTGACGCCAACCCCGCCGGTCGGGACGCCAGCCGCGCGCCATTTGGCTTTGACAGTCCCCCTGTCGCAAGGTAGCTCACCGCGCATGTCATGCCGTTGTCTGCTGCTCTCGCTGGCCCTGAGTCTGGTCGCGGCCGGCCGCACCGCCGACTGGCCCCGCTGGCGCGGTCCCCACTTTGACGGCATTTCCCCGGAGAAGGGCTGGTTGACCCACTGGCCCGCCGAAGGCCCCAAAACCCTGTGGAAGGCCAACGTGGGCATCGGGTACTCCTCCTTCTCGGTCAGCAACGGCCGCCTGTACACGATGGGCAACACCGAGGAGACCGACTCGATTTACTGCCTGGACGCGGCCACGGGCAGGGAGCTCTGGCGACACAGCTACCCCTGTTCCTCGAAGGACCCCAACGGTTACCCCGGCCCCCGCTGCACCCCCACGGTGGACGAGGACCGGGTCTATGCCGTCAGCCGCAACGGGCATTTCTTTTGCCTGAACGCCGCCACCGGCGCGGTGCTCTGGTCCAGGGAATTCCCCCGCGACTACGGCGCCAAGGTGCCCACCTGGGGCTATGCCGGCTCGCCCCTGGTGGAAGGCGATGCGGTGATCTGCGAGGTGGGCGGGACCGGCTCCTCGGTGGTGGCCTTCGACAAACGCACCGGCCGGGAACTGTGGCGGGCCGGCGACGACTCCATCGGCTACAGCTCGATCGTGCCCTTCGAGTCGCGGGGCCGGCGGTGCCTGGCGGTGTTCAATGCCGCGGGCCTGGTGGCCCGCCTGGCCCGCGACGGCCGCGAACTCTGGCGGCATCCCTGGAAGACCAGTTGGGACGTCAACGCGGCCACGCCCATCCTCGCCGACGGCAGGGCCTTCATCTCCTCCGGCTACAACAAGGGCTGCGCGCTCCTGGACCTGAGCGGGGAGCAACCGCGCGTGGTCTGGGAGCATCGGCGGATGCGCAATCACGTGGCCACGTGCGTGCTCTGGCAGGGCCACTTGTACGGCTTTGACGAGTCCCAGTTCAAATGCCTGGACTGGGCGACCGGCGAGGAGAAGTGGAGCGACCGGCGCTACGGCAAGGGCTCGCTCCTGCTGGCCGGCGAGCATTTCATTGTGTACAGCGACCGCGGGCGGGTGGCGGTGGTTGAGCCCTCCCCGGAGGGTTTGAAGGAAATCGCCGGCCACCAGGTCTTGGGCGGCAAGGACACCTGGGCGGTGCCGGTCCTGGCCCACGGCCGGCTCTACTGCCGCAGCCAGCAGGACCTGGTGTGCCTGGATGTGTCCGGCCGCTGAACCACTCGACGCCCGGGGCAAGTGCCGATTTGCGCGCCCGTCATGAAACGTCTCTCCAAACCCCACCGGGCCGGTCTCGCGGGAGCCCTGCTGCTGGGCGGCCTGCTTGCCGGCGGTTGCCGCAGTGTGAAGACCGAGGCGGAGTGGCAGCCGTTGTTCCCGACCCGCGGCGTGCCCCCCGGTTGGGTGGTGCGCGCCTGGAACGATGTGAGCCGGCCCGCCGAAGGCCACCCCGTCTGGCGCGTCGAGCAGGGGGTGCTCATCGGCGGCGAGCCCCGGGGGAGCTGGCTGCTGAGCGAGCGCGAGTACGGGGATTTCATTCTCGAGTTCGAGTTCAAGCTCGGTGAACGCGGGAACAGCGGCCTGGCCCTGCGCGCGCCGCTGCGGGGCGACCCCGCCTTCGAGGGCATGGAACTGCAAATGGCCGATCTCCGCTACAACCCGGACGCCAAACCGGAGGAGCTGACCGGCGCGCTCTACCGCGCCGTGGCCCCTCGGCGTCAGGTGTACCGACCCGGGGAGTGGAACAAGTACGAGATCGCCTGCGTCGGGCCCGAGCTGAAGGTGGTGCTCAACGGGGAACTCATCCTGGACCTGGACCTCCGGCAGCAAACCCTCCGGCCCAAGCGCCATGACGGCTCCGAAGCCCCGCCGCTCAAAGACCGCCCGCGCCGCGGCCATCTGGGCTTTCAGGAGCTGAGCCGCGACGGCAGCCACGTCCAGATTCGCAACGCCCGGATCAAAGTGCTGGATTGAGCCGGGGCCGCCGGCTGCCAGACCTCTGCGTGCCCCCGGACTTCTCCCGCGCCGCGGGCGGGCACAGGGCAGCGCCGCCCGGGGCGCGCCCGGCCCGCGAGCTGCGCCTATTTTGCCCGACGCCGCTTGAGGTTCAGCGCGCCGCGCAATTTCTCCAACGGCAGGGTGTTGATGACATCCGCGGGCGTGAGCCAGCCCTTGCGGGCCACCCCGGCGCCCAGGCGCAGGAAACCCGTGTGCTCGAAACGGTGGGCGTCCGGGTTGATGACGCACTTGACGCCCCGGCTCCGGGCGTAGGGCCAGTGGCGCCAGTCCAGGTCGAAGCGATACGGGTTGCAGTTGAGTTCGATCCAGGTGCCCGTGGCCGCGCAGGCGTCCAGGACCGCGGGGAGGTTGACCGGCGCGGGCTCGCGGCGCAGCAGCAGCCGGCCGGTGGGATGCCCCAGCAGGTGCACGTGCGGATTTTCGGCGGCGCGGATCAGGCGCTTGGTGTTCTCGGCCTCGGAGCTGGACGGCACGTGCAGGCTGGCCACGACCACGTCCAGGTCCGCCAGCACCTCGTCCGGCAAATCCAGCCCCTCGCGGAGAATGTCCACCTCGATGCCGCTGAGCAGGCGGAAGGCGCGGCCCGCGTCGGCCAGCCGGCGGTTGAGCGCCTGGATGTCGCGCACCTGCTTTTTCAGCCGCGCCGGGTCGAGGCCGTTGGCCTGAAAGGACGCCCGCGAGTGGTCGGTGATGGCCCAGTACTCCAGCCCCTGCTCCTCCGCATGGCGGGCAATGTCCTCGAGGCTGTTCCGGCCGTCGCTCCAGTTCGAGTGGTTGTGCAGCGAGCCCTTGAGGTCGGTCCATTCGATCAGGCGCGGCAACGGCCCGGCCTCGGCGGCGGCAAATTCGCCCCGATCCTCGCGCAACTCGGGCGGGATGTAGGCCAGGCCCAGGCGGGCGAAAAGCTCCGCCTCGTCCCGGCACGGCTCGCGCAGGGCCGGGTCGCGGGTCTCCTCGGTCGAGCGAAACAGGCCGTACTCGTTCAGGCGCAGACCGCGGGCGATGGCGCGCTGGCGCATGACGATGTTGTGGGCCTTGCTGCCGGTGAAGTAGGCCAGGGCAAACGGGTACTCGGCGTCGCTGACCACGCGCAGGTCCGCCTGCAGACCGCCGCTCAACACCACGCTGGCCTTGGTGCCGCCGCGGGCGAGCACCCGCTCGACGCCGGGTTGTCCCACGAAAAACTCCAGCACCGCCTCCGCCGCGCGGCTGGAGACCACGAAGTCCACGTCGCCGATGGTCTCACGCCAGCGGCGCAGGCTGCCGGCGGTGCTGCACCGGGTCACGGCGGGGTGGGCGCGCAGGGCCTCGATCAGCGGCTCGGCCACGGCCAGGGCGTCGCTCAGGAGATGCCGCTCGGCGTACTGGCGGCGGTGGGCGATGCCCTCGAGGATTTTGGCCTGCGTTTTTTCCCCAAACCCTTCCAGCGCGGCCACGCGCCCGGCCCGGCAGGCCGCCTCGAGGGCTTCGACCGAGTCCACGCCCAGCTTGTCGCGAAGCAACTGGATGCGCTTGGGACCCAGCCCGGGAATTTCGAGCATCTGAACCAGGCCGGGCGGAATCGAGGCCTTGAGTTCCTCGTAGTACGGCAACCGGCCGGTGGTAACCAGGGTGGTGATTTTCTCCTGCAGGGCCTCGCCGATGCCCTTGAGCTCACCCAGGCGCCGCTCGGCCACGAGCTTTTCCAGCGGCTCGCTCAACCCTTCCAGCAGCCGCGCGGCGTTGGCATAGGCGCGGCTCTTGAACGGGTTCTCGCCCTTGAGCTCGAGCAACACGCCGATTTCCGCCAGCACCGCGGCCACCTGGTCTTTGTCCATGCCGGCAGCATAACCCCCCGGCCCGGGGCGGCAATGCGTCTGCGGCACGGACCGGCGGGCCGCGGGCGCCCCGGGTGTCCACGTGACGCGCCCGGCCGGAGACCGAACCGGGTCTGCCCGAGTGCCCGGAACCGTCCCCCCCCGGCCGGGGAGACCGCCACCTTGGTCTGCGTGGACAACCGCCGGCTTGCTCCCCTGCCGGAGCTTTGCGAGAACCACCGCATGAAATGCCCGCTTTGCCGCTGGGGAATGTTCCCCGCCCTCACCGTCTCCCTGGCCGTCGCGGCCGAAGAACAAGTGTTGGTCAACTTCGCCACCCTCGATCCCGCGGGCGCGGTCACTCAGGATGCCCGGGTTGAACGGGTGGAAGCAACCGGCCGGCAGGTCCTGCGCGTGCACACCGGCCACACCGCACCCTGGCCGGGAGTGACGTTGCCCGCCCCGGGCGGCACGCTGGACCTGAGCCCCCACGCCTACGTGCGGTTGCGCGCGCGCAACGCCGGCACCCAGGCGCTCACCCTCCACCTGCGGGTGGACAATCCCGGCGCCGACGGCGTGAGAAATTGCCGCACCGGCAGTGCGCGGTTTGAACCCGGCAGCGAGGGCGTGATTCGTGTGGACCTCAAACGGACCAGCGAGGACCGGCTGGGCGGCCGGCTCTTCGGGCTGCGCGGTTACCCGGTGAAAGCCGGCGGCGAGGACACGGTGGACCCGACGCGGATCACGCAGTTCGTCGTGTTTCTAAACCGCCCGCAGGAGGACCACGCCTTCGAATTGCTGGAGCTGGTGGCCGGCGGCACCTACACCCCGCCCACGGCCTGGACGAGCGACGCCGACCCGTACTTTCCCCTGATTGACACCTTCGGCCAGTACCGACACAAGCCCTGGCCCGGCAAGGTCGGCAGCCTCGAGGAATTGGTCGCCCGGCGCGAGCGCGAGGCGGCGGACCTGCCGGCGGCCGCGGAACAATTCACCCGCGCGGCCGGTTGGAACCGCTACGGCGGCTGGGCGGACGGGCCGCCGCTCGAGGCCACCGGCTTCTTCCGCGTGCAAAAATACGCGGGCAAATGGTGGCTCGTGGACCCGGAAGGCCGCCTGTTCTGGTCACACGGCATCACCTGCGTGCAGATGATTGACACCACGCCCATCGAGGAGCGCGAAGACTGGTTCGCCGACCCACCCTGGCAGCGGCCGGAACTGGCCGAGTTCCTCGTGCCCGCCGCCTTCGCGCTCAAGGGCCACTACGCCGGGCGTCACGTGAAATGCTATTCCTTCGCCGCCGCCAACCTGCGCCGCAAGTACGGCCCGGACTGGCGCGAGGTGTACCCGCCGCTGATCCACCAGCGGTTGCGCGCCTGGGGCCTGAACACCATCGCCAACTGGTCCGATGCCGGCGTCACGCGCCTGCGCCGCACGCCGTACACCGACAGCGTCAGCTCGCACGGCGCGCGACTGATCGAGGGCAGCGAGGGTTATTGGGGCAAGTTTCCGGATGTGTTTGACCCGAGCTTTGCGCGGGCGCTCCGCCAATCCGCAGCGGGCAAGGCGGGCCAGAGCGCCGGCGACCCGTGGTGCCTGGGCTACTTTTCGGACAACGAAATGTCCTGGGGCGAAGAAACCTCGCTGGCCCTCGCGGCCCTGGCCTCCCCCGCCGACCAACCGGCCAAGCAGGCCTTCCTGGCCGACCTGCGCGCCAAGTACGGCGACATCGCGAAACTCAACGCCGCCTGGGACACCGACCACGCCTCCTGGGACGCGTTGCGGACCAGCACCGCAAAACCCGACCCCGGCCGGGCCGGCGAAGACCTCAAGGCGTTTTACACGCGGGCGGCCGAGACGTACTTCCGCACCGTGCGGGAGGCGATCAAGGCCGTGGCTCCCAACCAGCTTTACCTCGGCTGCCGTTTTGCCTGGGTCAACGCCCGGGCGGCCGCCGCGGCAGCGAAGTACTGCGACGTGGTCAGCTACAACCGCTACGAACGCAGCATCGCCCGGTTTCGCAACCCGGATGGGGCGGACGTACCGTTGCTCATCGGCGAGTTCCACTTCGGCGCGCTGGACCGCGGACTGTTCCACACCGGCCTGGTTCCCGTGGCCAATCAGGCCGAGCGCGCCGCCGCCTACCGCAGCTACGTCGCGGGCGCGCTGCGACATCCGCAGTTTGTGGGCACGCACTGGTTCCAATACCAGGACGAGCCGACCACCGGCCGCGTGTACGACGAGGAAAACTACCAGATCGGCTTTGTGGACATCGCGGACACGCCCTATCCGGAAACCGTGGCCGCCAGCCGCGCCGTGGGCGAAACCATGTACCGCACCCGCCTCGCGCCCTGAGCAGGCCCCGGGGTGATGGCCCGGGAAGCTGTTGCCCACCTCACGTTAAATCCGTCCCGCGGGTAGGTGCAGCCTCCCTGCCTTCGGAGGGCGGAGTGTGGCAACGCCGGCACTACGGGGCAAAGCCCGCTCCCCGGCCGAAACCGACGGGACCTGTTTTCCCGTGCGCCGGGCTGGAAGACGCCAAGGGACCGGTGCCCTCCCCAAGCTGGGGCTAGGCCCGGCATCCTTGCCGGCGCGAGACATTTGGGAAGGCCTCTCAGCCGTGCTGGGCCCGGCACGAGCCAACCACCCTCCCCGCCCGCCAAAGTAGCGGCGGGCGTCCCGCCTGCCGTGGAGCCGGGCATCCAGCCCGGCGGACGTAACGCAGATTGGCAATCTGCCGTATCGCCGGCTGCCAGCCGGCGGCTGGAGGTGGTGCGGGCTTCTCTGCTCCCTCGGGTCCCGCAACGTCGGTACCTCTGGCACGTCCCGTAGCGATTTCACGCGGCCGTCAGTTCAACTTCCGTCACAAACCCCGCCGTCAGACACTGCCACCGCCAGTTTAATTCCCTTCTCAGTTGGAGATCGAAATCTTTAATTGCTTTACAAATTTTAGATATTAGTGTGAGATTGTCGCCCGATGAGTGGTTCTACTGTCGGCATGAATTTTATTCCTACCGATTAGTTCGGGCATACTGTAGGAGTTACGACTCCTGTTCTGGGTCCAGTTACCCATTGGCGAGTAAGCGTCGGCAGACATTGAGTGGTAGGCCAATCAGGGCACACAAGCACCTCCCGCTCATATTGGCATCCATCAAAAATAACAGTATAACACTCTTGATAACTGGTTCCTTCAACACACTTCCAGTTAGACTGCGTACTGGCATAAATCATGTTGGTGCGTGTAGTTGTTCGAAGACAGACCTGATTATCTCTGGCCGTCCACGGGCATAGCACACAGTTCACACGGCATGTAATGGTTTGCACCCAGGTCCCCCCCGAATAACAGCGACCATCTGGAACCGCATCATAGCAGACTAGGTTTGTCGCTACTAATGTTGCGCTTCCAACAATTACCGCCACTGCCGCCACCGTAATGAGCCTGCTTGTAATGATTTTTGTATATGTACATAATCTTGATTTTTTGATCTGAATGTTGCGAGCGTTATTTGTTGTAAAATAGCGACCGTGTCGCGCAATACACCAATGACCGTCCCGCGAAACTTCTTAAAAAGCTGCTTCGGGTCGCAGATCAGCATTAAACCGACCTTACACGTTTCCAAACATACCATATTCCGGATCCGAACAACAAAAAAATTACGATCATGAATGTTTTTCGAATGAATGAGCGCCGGGCCGCTTCGCGCTGCGTCAAGGTCACGAAGTCAGCAAGTTGTTCCGCTAAGATTTCCTTTCGCATTTGGGAATTTTGCGGTTGTATAACGGTTTCTACTCCATTTGAAATGACACGGATTGCAGCAAGCCCGGGTTGGATACGCTGTTTTGGATCGAAGAGTGTTGCAGTTTCTTCAGTACTGGCTTTGGTCATTTCATGAATTAACCATCGCGCAGTGCAATGACCATCTGGTGTGAGCTTGGAAATCACTGACGGTAAACCGTGAGGTAGGGTTGTTATAGAATTGTCGTACTGGAATTCAGCAACGCCGGCTTTCTCGACAATCATTTTTTTCACCACGCCCGCTTCGACAACTATTTTACCGGTAAAGTTTTCGGTTTGTCCTAATTCTCTGGCGAAGCGACTGGGCTTTGCCACGAAGTAATTACCGTTCCACACAAAAGTGCCTGCCTGAACATGTTGAAACCCAAAAGTCAACAGTTCATTAACGAATACATATGAACTTCCATCTGGTGCAGGTTTGGCTGGAGATGGTTGTGTTTCAATGGTGAGATCATAACCTGCTATAGCCCAGTGCATGTCTCTCCAACGACCGACATATACCGAAGACCAATTGCGATTTGACATGCTTATCGGCAAATCAACGTTTTCGTTTCTGTGAAGTGAACGATACACATAGTTCTCATCACATATAGCAGCGTAATACCTGCGAACAATATTATTGTTGCAGTCGGCCTCGGAATATAGGATTTTGGAATAACAAGGAGGTGTAGCCAAATGCCTTTTGAAAGCGGTAACTGCTTGAGTGTCGCTGATGATATCAGCAGCTATCGCGGGGATCATGCACACTTTAATTGTCGAGATGATTGTCAAATAGGTTTTTTTAATGTATCCTTTCATGCTACTGAAGCATGGAGATTTCTTTGGTGTTTTTTACCCGCAACAGCCACAAACTTCCCCCTGCCATAATCGCCAGCACCGCCAGCATAACCCGGTCGGCCCAGCGCTCGAACTCCGGCCGGCGCCCCAACCGGTAGCCCCCGAACACCCCCACCAGCTTCAGCCCGCCGGTCAGCCCCAGCAACAACGCCACCCCGGTGACAAATCCGCGCTGAAAACGCCCCACGCCGGCCACATCCC
>CALFAV010000052.1 GCA_937946835.1 uncultured Verrucomicrobiae bacterium
TTGGTGGTCTTGGTGGTTCCACTCGGGCCACTCGAGCGGCCGGCGGCCCGCCGGCGATACCTGCCGGCGCCAAGCGAAGCGCGGCAAGCAGGCGGCAGATGGGCAATCGGCGCTACGTGCGCCCGCCGTTACTCGCCGCGCAGGGTGGCGGCCAGTTCGGTCGGGTCCTGAACGGGCGCGCGGCAGGTGGTGCCCACGCACACGTAGGCCGTGGCCCGGCCGTCCCGGGCCGGGAGCGTGCTGGCAAACGGGTCGGCCGGCGGCTGGTTGCCCAGGATCACGGCGTTGGGGGCGAAGACCCGATGCGCGGCGGCCAGCAGCGCGGCCCGGCCGGCGGGGTCTTCAGCGCCGGCGATCACCACGCGCACCCGTTCGGCCCGGCGAAAATCCAGCGCGGCGAGCAGGGCCGGCAGGGCCTCGGGCAGGCGGCGGAGCCGTTCGGCGAACAGCCGCAGGGTGCCGTCGGCCAATGCCCGGTAGTGGTCGTGACCGGTCATTTCCGCCAGGCGCAACAGGCTCAGCGCGGCCACGGAGTTGCCCGACGGCTCGGCGCCGTCGTAGCTCTCTTTGACGCGCAGGATCAGATCGCCGGCCTGAGGCGGCGCCTGCCAAAAGCCGCCGTGCTCGGGGTCGTGGAAACGCGCGCGCAGGACTTCGGCGAGGCGGAGGGCGAAGTCCAGGTGCCGCGGGTCGAGCGTGGCCTCGTAGAGGTCGAGCACGCCGGCGAGCAGAAAGGCGTGGTCGTCCAGCAACTGCGTGGAGTCGCGTTCCCCCTCGCGCCAGCGATGGTACAACGCGCCGGCGGCCGGATCCCAGAGATGGTTTTGGACAAAGGCCAGTGCCCGTTCGGCGGCGGCCAGGTAGGCGGGCTCGCCCAGCGCCGCCCCCGCGGCGGCCAGCGCGCCGAGCATCAGGCCGTTCCACGAGGTCAGCACCTTGTCGTCGCGCAGCGGCCGCACGCGCCGGGTGCGGGCGGCCAACAGGGTGGCTTTGGCCCGGCGCAGCAGGTCGGCCTCGGCGGGGGTGAGGTCGGGGTCCGCCACGTGCAGGACGCTTTGGCCGGGCAGGGGGTCGGGGTCGCTGTGGTCAATGAAGTTGCCGGCCTCGGTGACGCCGAAGTAGCGGGTGGCGACGGCGAATTGCTCCGGCGGCAACAGGGCGGCGAGTTCCGCGCGGGTCCAGCAGTAGAACCTGCCCTCCTTGCCCTCGCTGTCCGCATCTTCGGCCGAACAAAAGCCGCCCTCGGGCAGCGTCATGTCGCGGAGCACGTAATCGAGGATGCCGCGAACGACCTCCGCGTACCGGGTCTGGCCGCTGACCCGCCAGGCGTCGAGGTAAAGCCGGGCGAGCTGGGCGTTGTCGTAAAGCATTTTCTCGAAGTGCGGCACCCGCCACTGCGCATCCACGGAGTAGCGCGCAAAGCCGCCGCCCAGTTGATCGTAGATGCCGCCGGCGGCCATGCGATCGCAGGTGTGCAGGACCATGCGTTGGGCCTCGCGGTCGCCGGTCTGCGCGGCGCGGCGCAGGAGGAAAGACGGCAGGACCGGCCGGGGAAATTTGGGGGCGCCGCCGAAACCGCCATGCACGGGGTCGTATTCCGCCTTGAAACGGGCGACGGCGTGGTCCAGCACGTCCGGGCCGGGCAGGTCGGTCGCGGCCGGGGCCGTTTGCAGCGCCTGGCGGAGCTGTTCCCGGATCAGCGTGGCGGATTCGACCAGATCGGCGCGGCGGGTTTGCCACAACCGGTGCAACTGCGCCAACACGTCGAGAAATCCGGCGCGGCCGCCGCGACCGCGGGGCGGGAAGTAGGTGCCGCCGAAAAACGGCTGGAGGTCCGGGGTCAGAAAGACACTCAGTGGCCAGCCGCCGTTGCCGGTGGTGGCCTGGACGAAGGTCATGTAAATCTGGTCCACGTCCGGCCGCTCCTCGCGGTCCACCTTGATGCTGACGAAGTGGGCATTGAGGAAGCGGGCCACCTCGGGGTCCTCGAACGACTCGCGTTCCATCACGTGGCACCAGTGGCAGGTCGAGTACCCGATGCTCAGGAAAATGGGTTTGTCCTCGGCGTGCGCCCGGGCGAAGGCCTCCTCCCCCCACGGGTACCAGTCCACCGGATTGTGCCGGTGCTGGAGCAGGTAGGGCGACTTTTCCCGCGCCAGGCGGTTGGGGGGCAACTCGGGGCGTTCGGATGCGCTCAAGGTGCGGCAATCTAGCGGCGGGTCCCCGCCCCGGCAAACGGTGGTGGGCGGCGACGCGTCGGGCCGGCCGTGGGCAGCATGGCGCATTGGGCAAACTCGCGGTCCGGGGCCGTTAACCAAGTGGTGATTCCCGGGCTGGTGGGTTGACACCCCGCTGGGGTGAAACTAGGCTCGCCGCAACATTGGTTGCCCATCCGTCGGCAATTTCAGTGTGAGTCGGGAAGATTCGCGCGACGGCCGGCGGGGGGGTGTTTCCGGCCGGGCAGGTTTGGCGGAAGACGTATGGTTGGCACAAGCGCCGCAATGCACGATCACCACGCGCCGCCAGGTTTTTGGCGGCGGTACATCTTTTCCACCGACCACAAGGTGGTGGGCATCCAGTACGGGCTGACCGCGCTGGTGTTTTTGTTCATCGGGTACGGGTTGATGGCGCTGATGCGCTGGCAACTGGCCTACCCGGGGCAACCGATTCCAATCTTTGGCAAGCTCCTGCTGGCGGTACTGGGACCGGACCTGGCGGACCGGGGCATCATGTCGCCGGACCTGTACAACTCCTTCGGGGCCATGCACGGCACGATCATGGTGTTTTTGGCGATTGTGCCGCTGGCGGTGGGCGCCTTTGGCAACTACGTGGTGCCGCTGCAAATCGGTGCGCCGGACATGGCGTTTCCCCGGCTCAACATGATGAGCTACTGGGTGTACTTCGTGGGCGGGGTGATCATGTTGGTGAGCTTTTTCATTCCGGGGGGGGCGGCCAAGTCGGGGTGGACCTCGTATTCTCCGCTGGCCACGATTGCCGACCCGGTGCATCAGATTGATGGGCAGACGCTGTGGCTGATCGGGATGGTGTTTTTGATCACCTCCTCGCTGCTGGGCTCGATCAACATCATCACCACCATCATTCAACTGCGGGCGCGGGGGCTGGGCTGGATGCGGTTGCCGTTTTTCGTGTGGGCGCAGTTGGTGACGGCCTTCATTTTGTTGCTGGCCTTTCCGCCCTTGGAGGCGGCGGGGGTGTTGCAGCTCTGCGACAATCTGTTCGGCAGCTCGTTTTTCCTGCCCACGGGATTGGTGGTCGGGGGCCGGCCGTTGGAGGTCAGCGGCGGGGGGAGTCCGTTGCTGTGGCAGCACCTGTTCTGGTTCCTGGCCCACCCGGAGGTGTACGTGTTGATCCTGCCAGCGATGGGCATCGTGGCCGAGGTGCTGGCCAACAACACCCGCAAGCCGCTGTTCGGGTACAAGTCGCTGGTGTACTCGGCAATGGCGATCGGTTTTATCTCCTTCCTGGTCTGGGCGCACCACATGTACCTGACCGGGATGGGCACCAAGATCAGCACCTTCTTCCAGACCACCACGATGCTGATCTCGATTCCCTCGGTGATCATCCTGACCACGTTGATGCTGACGCTCTGGGGGGGCTCGATCCGGTTCAACACGCCGATGCTCTTCGCCCTGGCGTTTCTGCCCATGTTCGGCATCGGCGGGCTCACCGGGTTGCCGCTGGGATTCAGCGCCACGGACATTCAGTTGCACGACACCTACTACGTGATCGGGCATTTCCACTACGTGGTGGCGCCCGGCACCATTTTCGCGCTCTTTGCCGGGATTTATTACTGGTACCCCAAGGTCACCGGGCGGCTGATGAACGACTTCTGGGGCAAGGTGCATTTCGCGCTGTCGCTGGTGTTCATGAACCTGGTCTTCATGCCGATGTTCATCCAGGGGTTGGAAGGGATGCACCGGCGCATGTACGACGGGGGCGCGACGTATGCGGCCGGGCCGGACGTCGCCTACGGCCTGTCCCTGGGGCTCAAGCTCAACATCGGCATTTCCCACGCCGCATGGTTGCTGGGCCTGGCCCAGGTGCCCTTCATCGTGAACTTTTTCTGGAGCCTGTTCCGCGGCCGAAAGGTGGAATCGGACAACCCCTGGCAGGCCACCACGCTCGAGTGGGCCACGCCCACCCCCCCGCCCCACGGCAACTTCCTCGAGGAGCCCGTGGTTTGCCGCGGCCCTTACGAATATGGACCGGTGGGGCCGGGTCGGGACTTTGTGCCGCAACACCTGTCCGAGTCTCCCTTGGAGCCGGCTCCGGTCCATGTCCACGGACGCGAGCCGCTGACACGCCCCCAACTCGTCTGATCCATGCACGCCCACGCTGCCTCGATGACGATTCCGCACACGGTCACCCCGCGTCCGGACACCGGGTTGTACAACGCCCGGTTGGGCATCTGGTTGTTTCTGGCGTCCGAGGTGATGTTGTTCGGGGCGCTGTTTTCCTCGTACATCCTGCTGCGGGTGGGCGCGTCCGAGTGGCCGCAGCGTCAGCTCAGCATCCCGCTGGGCACGCTCAACACCCTGGTGCTGATTCTTTCCAGCATCTCGGTGGTGATGGCCTGGCTGGCGCTCAAGCACAAGGAGTTTGGCCGCTTCAAGCTCTGGCAGGGCGCCACCGTGCTCCTGGCCCTGCTGTTCCTCACGGTCAAGGCCTTCGAGTACCACGACAAGTTCACCCACTACTACGTGCAGACCAGGGACGGCCGGAGCTGGACCGGTCACCTGGAGGGCAAACCTTTCAACCTTACCCTGGCGCGCTTGCAGGCCGGGGCCACCCCGCCGACTGAAATTGTGTTTCATCCCGATGCCGCCGGTCACGGCCGGACCGGCGGGAAAACCGATCACGCCGAGGCGCTGCGCCTGCCGGTGAGCGAGTTGGTCAAGCTGGAGGCCTTCGGCCCCTGGCGAAACACCTTTTACGCGATTTACTTCGTCCTGACCGGCCTGCACGCCCTGCACGTAATCGGCGGCATCCTTGTGCTGGGGTATTTCTGGGGGCCGGGCAGCCGGATGTGGTTCCGCGAGCCGGAGCGGTTCACCAACCGCATCGAGGTTGCCGGCTTGTACTGGCACTTCGTCGAGCTGGTCTGGATTTTCCTGTTTCCCACCCTGTACCTGCTTTAAGCCATGTCGCAATCCGAGGAAACCCGCACCGCAACGCAACCCGCCGGCTCCGCCCTCGCCCGGCACAAATGGATCCTGCTGGCCTTGGTGGCCTGCACCGCGGTGATGGTGACGCTGGCTTTGCTGCCGCTGGGCACCGGCTTGAAGGTCGGCCTGGTGTTGACCGTGGCCGGCGTGGAGGCCTGCCTGGTGGCGGGGGTGCTGATGCACCTGGTGGAGGAACGCATGCTGATCCTCAGCATCCTGGTGTTGACCGGTATCTTTTTTGTCAGCCTGCTGGCGTTGCCGATTTTGTCCGAGGTGGACCACGCCCGACACTTCTTCAAGTAATGTCCCTGAAAGCCTTCCACATCGTCTTTGTGCTCTCGACCATCCTGCTGTGTTTCGGCTTCGGGGCCTGGGCCATTCATGACCGGCTGCAGGGTGGCGGGGTGGTGGAGTTTGTCCTGGGCCTGCTGGCGCTGGCGGGCGGCCTGGCCATGATGGTCTATTTCAAGGCGGTGCTCAAAAAGCTCCGCGACATCAGCACCTTCTGAACCCCTCCCGCCCATGAAACTCCGGCAACTTCTCCTCGTGGCAGGGCTCGGTCCGGCCCTTTTCCCGCCGGCCGCACGGGCGTGTGCCACGTGCTTTGGCCGCTCGGACTCGGCCCTGGCCCAGGGCATGAACATGGGCATCCTGTTCCTGCTGGGCGTGGTGCTGAGCGTGCTGGCCGCCCTGACGGTTTTCTTCATCCATCTGGGGCGGCGCTCGGCCCGGTTGAGCGACCCGGATGCGGCGCCGACAGCAAAGCCCATTTGCCGCCGTCCGCTCGAGTGAGCGTTTGATCCATGCAAGACCTGATCATCAAGCTGCTGCACCTGCCTCCGCTGGCTTCCGAACACGGGGCCGAGGTGGACCGGCTGCTGTTTCTGGTCCACCTGCTCATGGTGGTGCTGTTCGTGGGCTGGAGCGCCTTCTTCCTGTACACCCTCTGGCGCTACCGCCAGCGCAAACATCCCCGGCCGGACGCCGTGGGGGTGCGCGGGCATTTGTCCAGCTACCTGGAAGTGGGCGTGGCCGGCGCGGAAGCCCTGCTGCTCATCGGCCTGGCGGTTCCCATCTGGGCGCGCACCGCCAGTGCCGGCAACTTTCCCAAGCCCGAGGAGTCCACCGTGGTGCGCATCATCGGCCGCCAGTTCAACTGGATCGCCCGCTACCCCGGTGAGGACGGCGTGTTTGGTCGGGGCGACGTGAAGTTCGTTTCCCAGCAAAACCCGCTGGGCCTGGACCCGGACGACCCGGCGGGCAAGGACGACATCATTGTGGAAAACAGCGAGGTGGTGGTGCCGGTGGGCAAACCGGTCATTGCCTATGTCTCTTCGCTGGACGTCATCCACGGGTTCTCCGTCAAGCCGCTGCGGGTGTCCTACGATGCGATTCCCGGCCTGAGCAATCCCACCTGGTTTACCCCCACTCACGAGGGCAATTTTCTGATCACCTGTTCGCAGCTTTGCGGCAACGGCCATTTCAGCATGCGCGGGCTGCTGCGCGTGGTGAAGCCGGAGGAATTCGCGGCCTTCCTCAAGGAAAAGAGGGCCGCCGCGGCCGGACCCGTCAGTTACGAGTAAGACGACCCCAGCCCCGCGCTCCGGGGCGGCGACGCGCTTCCCTCAGGCCAACCCGGACAGGTCCGGCTCCTGCAGTCTTTCCGGCCCGTTTTCCAGGAACTCGCCCACCCGCTCCACCAGCTCCGCCCAGGCCCGTGCCCCTTGCGCCAGGGCAAACAGCCGGTGCCCGAACCGGAAGTTGCGCGCCAAGTAGGTCACCAACACCCGCGCCTGCAGGAAGGCCTTCGGCTCCGGAAAATCCTCCCGCACGTAGCGGACAAACCGCTCCCACACCGCCACCGGTTCCGGGAAAAAGTCCGGGTCCGACCACGCCCGGAAAATCCACGGCCGCACCACCGCCAGCCGTCCCACCATGATCCCGGCCACCCCGGCCAGGGCCGCCGCCTGGCGACGCACTCCCTCCGGACCGTGCAGGTCCCCGCTGGCGATCAAGGGCAGGCGGGTTTCGGCCAGCAGTTCGGGGAACACCTCGTGCCGGGCGCGGCGCTTCAATTTCTCGTCGGCGAAGCGCGGGTGCAGCGTCACCGCGTCCACACCGCAATCGGCGAACAGCCGCAGCCGGTCGCCCAGGATGGTCCGCCAGCTCGGCTCGGGGCGACCCAGGCGAATCTTCACCGTCAGCACCCCCGGCCATTCCCGCCGCAGCGCCCGCAGGATGCCCTCCAGCCGCGGGCGATCAGTGAACAACTCCGAGCCGGCCCCGCGCTGGCGGATTTTGGGCGCGGGACAGGCGCAGTTCAGGTCCAGCCCGTCCGGCCGGCAGTCGGCCAACCGCTCGACGGCGGGCGCCACCTCCTCCGGCGCGGTCAGCATGAGCTGGTAAATCACCCGCCCTTCCTCCGGGCGGCGCTTCAAGGCGGGAGAACGGTTGGCGTCTTCACGCAACAGCCATCGGCCGCAAATCATCTCCGTGAACAACGCCCCGTGTCCGCCGAAGTCCGCCACCAGCCGTCGAAACGCACTGTGGGTGAGACCGGCCATCGGCGCGCAAAACCGGGCCGGCGCAAAGGTGATGCCCCGCAGCGTCAGCGGCCCGGTTCCGGGCTCGGCTCGCGCCGCCGCAGCCTCCGGGGCGGGAGCGAGCTGAATTTCCGCCGCGCGCGCCGGGGCGTTGTCCCCTTCGGCCGGGGGCGGGGACTCGGTCGGCACCGGGAGCGTCACCGGCGGGGAAGTGTTCAGACCTGGTCCGGCTCGGGATGCACCCAGGGGGCGCGGTAGGGCCGGCGCAGGCGCTGGTTGGCCTCGGGGTCGTTGACACAGGTGTGCGTGGCCGGGTCCCACGTCAACGTCCGGCCCAGGTCCATGGCCAGGTTGGCCAGGAAGCAGCTCGCGCTGGAAATGTGCGCCTGCTCGATGTCGGCCACCGGGCGCACCTCGCCGCGGCGGTCGCAGGCCTCGAGGAAGTTCCGCCAGTGCGCGCGCAGGGCCGAGGCCACGTGGCGTTCGAGGTCCTTTTCGGTCCGGTCCTCGGGATACTTGTCGTACTCGAGCACCGCCTCGGCGCTGCGGCGCGGGCCGCCGTCGGCCGGAATAAACTCGTACTTGAAGACACTGGCCTTGAGGGTGCCCTTTTCGCCGTGGAAGATGGCCGCCCAGGGGTAATCCGGGTCGGGCATCGGGCCCCAGGTGCGGTGGTTCCAGATCACCGGCAGGCCGTCGAAGTCGAAGACCGCCGTCTGGGTGTCGGTGATGTTGGCCCGGCTGGCGCGGTCGTGCAGGATGCCGCCCCAGGAGGTGATGGTCTTGGGCCAGCCCAGGTCGAGCATCCAGCGCACCATGTCCAGCATGTGCACGCACATGTCGCCCACGATGCCGTTGCCGTACTCCATGAACGCCCGCCAGCCGCGGGGGTGGTGGATTTTGGTGAACGGGCGCATGGGCGCCGGACCGGTCCACAGTTCGTAGTCCAGGTGGGGCGGCGGCGGGATGTCCGGGGCCGACTGCACGGTGTCCCGGTTGCGCATGTGCCAGTAGCAGCAGATGTCCACGCTGCGGAGCCTGCCCAGCGTGCCGGATTTGAGGAGCTCGCGGGCGGGTTGCAGGTGCGGGGTGCTGCGCCGCTGGGTGTTCACCTGCACGACCCGGTTGTATTTGCGCGCGGCGGCCAGCATGGCGTGGCTCTCGACCACGTCCACCCCGGTGGGCTTTTCGCAGTAAACGTCGGCCCCGGCCCGGATGGCCTCGATGACCGGCAGGGCGTGCCAGTGGTCGGGGGTCGAGACCTGCACGATGTCCAGGTCCTTTTCCCGGAGCATCGCCCGGTAGTCCCGGTACAGGCGCGGCGTCTTCTTCGAACGCTGTCGCTCGGCCACCATCTGGCCCGCCTCCTCGAGCATCCGTTGATCCACGTCGCACAGCGACACCACCTCCACCGGCTCGATTTGGAGCAGGCGAAAGAGCGCGCTTTTGCCGTACCAGCCACAGCCGATCAGCCCGACCCGGCGGACTTTCTCGGCGGCGAAGGTGGTGGGCAGGTAACGCGCGGCCGTGACCAGCGCAAGGGCCCGGCCGGAGGTGCAAAGGAATTGGCGGCGGTTCATGGCGGCATTTTTTCGCCCCGGCGGGAAAACTCAATCCCGGAAACCGGGCGACCTTCCGGCGAAATCGGGAATGCCAGCCGACGCGAGGGCGGACGGTTGGAACGATTGGTTTGGAGGGATAAAACTGGTGCGCGCGGCAGGACTTGAACCTGCACGGGTTGCCCCACTAGAACCTGAATCTAGCGCGTCTGCCAATTCCGCCACGCGCGCAGCCCACGGTGGCGCGAACGCCACCGCCCCATAGCTAGGACACCCGGGCCGCCGCCGCAAGCCCATTCTCCAGGGTGCGACCCCGAGCCGGCCCCGTTCAACGGGCCGACCCCGGTAAGGCGCCGCGGCGTCGGCACCGCTGGTTCGGGCGGCAGGATGGCTGCTGTGGCGGTAGTGGCGGGCGTCTCGCCTGCCGTTGAGCCGGGCGTCCCGCCCGGCGGAAACAGCCGCAACGCCGCGCGGCCCTACCGGCGCAGGGCGATGGGACAGCGACCACCGCGCAGCAGGCGTCTTGGCTCGGGATTCCCTCGCTTGGCCGTCACTCCTGCCCCGGCAGGCCGCGCTCGGCCATTTTGTTCGCGGGGTGTTCGGCCTGACGCCCATGCACGAACACCGCGGTCCATTCGGCCAGGCGTCGGCCCAGCAGCCGACAGGCAGCTTGGGCATCCCCGGTCCGGGGCGCGCGGGCGGTGACCGCGCCGTAGTGCGCGGTGTGGAGCTTGGTCGCGTAGTCGGTCACGCCAAAGACCAGGAAGCCGAAGTTCAGCAGGACCGTGAGAATGGACTGGCAGGCCAGTTCCATGCCGCCGCCCCAGCCGCCGGCCGAGCTGAAAGCGCAGGCGATCTTGCCGTCGAGCTTCATCCAGTGCTCGCCCATCACGTCGTCCCAGAAGCGTTTCATTTTCCAGGACAGCACGCCCATGTTGGTGGGGCTGCCCACCGCCAGGCCCTCGCACCAGTGGACGTCCTCGGGTGTGGCCTCGTCCACGGAGCGGACGCGCACCTCGGTGTCGGCGATGCTGGCGGCCCCCTCGGCCACGAGCCGGGCCATTTGGGCGGTGTTGCCGGTCTTCGAGTCGTAGAGCACCAGGATGCGGTTCATGTCGCGCAGGCTAACCGAGCCGCATGGCTTCGCCAAGCGGTGCCGAGCAGGGCCGCGGCGCCGCGCGGCCCCACCGGGGAGAGTACCCACTGCATTCGGTAGGGCGCCGCGGCGTCGGCGCCGCCGGTCCGGGCGGCAGAATGGCTGCCACGGCGGTAGCGGCGGGCTTCCCGCCGGCGAGAATAGCCGTGGGGCCGCGACGCCAAGCGGGGAGGGCCGGTGTTGGTGGAGGAGGCCGGGCTTGTCGCTCTGTCCGGCATTCCGCAGGGGATTGAATCGGGCGCCGCTTCCCGCCAAGCTCCCCCTGCCGGCCATGAGAAACGTTGCCTTCCTTTGCGCGCTGGGTCTGGGCGCGGCGTCCGGCGCGTGGACCGCACCGCCCCTGGTGATGCAGTTGCGGTGCGAGTACCTCGAAAACCCGCCGGCCGTGGACACGCCCCGGCCCCGGCTGTTCTGGCAACTGGAATCCGACGAACGCGGCCAACGCCAGACCGCCTGGCAGGTGCTGGTGGCCGGTTCGCCCCGCCTCCTGCGCGAGGACCGGGCCGACTTGTGGGACTCCGGCCGCGTGCCGGGCGACGCCACGACCCACATCGAGTACGCCGGCCGGCCGCTCGAGTCACGCGAGCGCTGTTTCTGGAAGGTCCGGGTCTGGGACCAGGACGGCAAGGTCTCGCGCTGGAGCGACGTGGCCACCTGGACCATGGGTCTGCTGCACCCGGAAGACTGGCGGGCGGAGTGGATCAGTTTCCGCGACCCCGCGCCGCTGCCCGCCGAACGCGCAACGCTGCACCTGCCGCCGGCCCGCCACTTCCGGCGGGCCTTCGTGGTGCCGGACCGTCCGGTACGGCGGGCCACGCTCTACGCGACCGCCCTGGGGATTTACGAACCCTGGTTAAACGGCCGGCGCGCCGGCAAGGATTTCTTCGCCCCCGGCTGGAGCGACTACCGCCGGCGCGTTTACTACCGGGCGCACGAAGTGACCGGCCTGATCGAGCCCGGCACCAACCTGCTCGGCCTGGTGGTGGCCGACGGCTGGTACGCCGGCTACCTCGGCTTCGCCCACCAGGCCGGCTACGGCCCCCACCGCAGCGGGCGGAACATTTACGGCAAAACTCCCGCCCTGCGCGCCCAGCTTGAGATCGAATTCGAGGACGGCGCGCGGCAGGTGGTGGGCACCGACCCGACCTGGGAGGTCAGCCACGATGGCCCGTATCGCGAGGCGGACCTCCTCATGGGCGAGAGTTACGACGCCCGCCGCGAAGACCCGAACTGGTGTCGCCCGCCGGCCCTGCGTGTGGCCGGACACGCGCCCGACCCACCCTGGCGCTGGGAGCCGGCCATTCGCGCCGCGGACAACGGCAGCCACCGGGCGCCCTTCACCGACGGCGCCGGCACGCGCGAGCAGGAATTTGGCTTTATCGCCCCGGCGCGGCAGGAGGCTTATCCCGCCCCCCCGGTGCGCTTCACCCAGGAGCTGCCCGCCCGCGCGCTCACCCGCCGCCCGGACGGCGCGTTCATCGCGGACCTGGGGCAGAATTTCGCCGGCGTGGTGCGCCTGAAGGTGCGCGGCCCGGCCGGCACCCGCGTGCAACTGCGCCACGGCGAAATGCTCCATCCCGACGGTCGGCTCATGACCGAGAACCTCCGCGGCGCGCGGGCCACCGACACCTACGTACTGCGGGGCGACCCCGCGGGCGAGGTGTACGTACCGCGCTTCACCTATCACGGCTTCCGCTACGTCGAGCTGCGTGGTTACCCGGGCGAGCCGGGGCCGGAGGCGGTGACCGGCATCGTGGTGCACTCGGACACGCCGCTGACCAGCAGCCTGGCGTGCTCGGACCCGATGGTGAACCGGCTGTTTCAAAACATCGTCTGGACGCAGCGGGCGAACTTCCTCGAGGTGCCCACCGACTGCCCCCAGCGCGACGAGCGCCTGGGCTGGATGGGTGATGCACACACCTACGCCCGCACCGCCACCTACAACGCGGACGTGGCCGCCTTTTACACCAAGTGGCTGCGCGACGTGGCCGAGGCCCAGCTCCCCGACGGCGCCTTCCCCGACTACTGCCCCTGGCCCTTCCAACATCACCAGGCCTTCGCCACCGCCTGGACCGACGCGGGCGTGCTGGTGCCCTGGGCCGTCTGGCAGGCCTACGGCGACCGGCACCTGCTCGAAGTTCAGTGGCCGGCGATGACCCGCTTCATGGCCTGGCGCGCTGCCCGCGCCACCAATGACCTGGGCGTGGTGCACCCGGACGGCAACCCCTGGGGCGACTGGCTCCACCTCAACGAACCCACCCCGCTGGAGTACGTGGACACGGCCTACCTGGCGCTGACCCGCCGGGTCATGGCCATAATGGCCGCCGCCCTGGAGCGCCCCGCCGAAGCCGCGGGGTATCAACAGCAGTTCGAGCGCACCCGCGCCGCCTTCGCCGCAAACTATTTGCGCCCGGACGGCACGCTGGCCGTGGACACGCAGACGGCTTACGCGCTGGCGTTTCAGGCCGGGCTGCTGCCCGACGGACGGCGCCCCGCCGCGGCCGATCGGCTGGCGGAAAAAATCCGCACCAACGACACCCGCATGGCCACGGGCTTTCTGGGCACACGGCCGCTGTTGCCGGCGTTGAGCGAGCACGGGCATCACGACCTGGCGGTGCGGTTGTTGCAAAGCCGGCGCTTTCCTTCCTGGGGGTACGAGGTCGAAAACGGCGCCACCACCATCTGGGAACGCTGGGACAGTTACACCCGCGAGCACGGCTTCGAGGGCCTGGCCGGCAACCAAAACGCCAGCATGAACAGTTTCTCCCACTACGCCTTCGGCGCGGTGGGCGAGTGGATGTTCCGCGCGCTGGCCGGCATTGACGCGGAAACCCCGGGCTTCCGGCGCCTGCTCATCCGGCCCGGACCGCCCCGGCCCGGCAGCAATCCGGAGCACCCGGCCCTCGCCTGGGTGCGCGCCCGCTACGACTCGCTCCACGGCCCGGTGCGGGTGCACTGGCGCGTGGCCGAGGGGCGCTTCGCGCTGGACCTGACCGTGCCGGCCAACGTGACCGCGCGGGTGGAGTTGCCCTGCGCCGACCCGGCCGGGGCGCGGGAGAGCGGGCGGCCATTGCGGCGGGTGCGGGGGCTGCGGGTGCTGGGTCACGCCGCGGGGCGTTTGTCGCTGGAAGTGCTCTCCGGCACCTGGCGCTTCACCGCGCCGTGGCCCGGGAAGGATTGAAGCCGTCGGTGGCGGCGATTGGGGGCATTGCTGACCTCGGCGATCGGTTCCCGGCAACGGGCGGCCCGAGCCAACGCAGCCTGCCCAAGAAGTCCGGTTTTTCGGGGGGCAAGGCGCGGGTGGCCCACGCTCTGGCTAAGGTTCTCCATTGACCGGCGTGTCTGCGGCCAATCAAAACAAGAAGGCGTGCCAGCGATTGCCAAAAAGGGCGTGCGCTCGCGGCCGACGTGGTCGGGAGACGCCCCCGGCGGCTGGAGCACTGGCGGCGGGAACAGGTTCCCCGAAGCCGCGGCGACCGGGGCCGTCGGCTTCGAGCCGGCTTCGGCATTGTTTTCTCCGCGCTTCTGTGTTGGGCTTGGGGTTGGAAATGGCCTCCCGACTTCTCCCCGTCCTTGACCGGTTCGGTCGGTCCGCGGTCCGGGTGCGCCCGGGGCTGGCGAAAAGCATTCTCGCGGCGGTACTGGTCGGGATGCTGGGCGAGACGACCGGCGGGGCTGCGAATCCGCCCCCGACGGCGCCCCCCACCAATCACGTGCTCGAATTGCGCGACGCGGGGGCTTACGCCGGGTTGCCCGTGGCCCCGTTCCGCAACCTGGCAGCGGCCACGGTGGAATGTTGGGTGCGCTGGGACGAGCTGGGAGACACCCGCCGCGTCTGGAACTACGGCCGGCCCCGCCGCGACCTGAGTCTGATGGCGCGCAACGGCGATCACCTGGTCCTGGTCCTCGGCGACGGGCACGCCCTGCGCTGGGTGGAAATGCCCGCCGTGCTGCGCCCGGGCCAGTGGCATCACGTGGCCGCCGTCACCGGACCCGGCGGGATGCGGCTGGTGCTGGACGGCGTCCTGCTACCGCGCACCAATGCCTTCACGGGCAGCTTCGCCACGGCCGCGGGCGACGGCGCGTTTTACCTGGGCCGGTCGGTGACCGAGGCGGACCGCGAACCGCTGTTCAAGGGAGCGCTGGACGAGTTTCGGGTCTGGGACCACGAGCGCAGCGTGGAGCAGATTCGCCGGGGCTTGTTTCAACGCGTGTCACCCGGCGAGCCGGGGCTGGTGTTTGCGGCCGACTTCGAGCCGGAGGGGAACGGAGCGGCGGGGCCGGTGCAACTCCACGGCGGGGCGCGGATCGTGGCCGAGCCGCTGCCCACGGAAGCCGAGTGGCAGGAACCGGTCCGCTTGAGTGGCCGGGTGCTGCAGGCCAACGGCCAGCCGGCCGAGGGGGCGCTGGTCCTGGCCACCAGCGAGCGCCGGCGCCTGGGGGCCACCCTCAGCGCGGCGGACGGGCGGTTCGAACTCTGGGTGCGACTGCGGGAACCGCTTCGCCTCCGGCTGGAGGTGTTGCACCGGGACGGGGTCAACCGGGAGGCAACGGTGCTCGACCTGGCCCCGGGGCAGCCGGGCCGGGACGTGGGCGATCTGCGCCTGCGGGCGCTGGCCCCGCCGCGCACCCCGGGACTGATGCACCCGCTGCAGGAGGAACTGCTGCGGTTGGCCGGCTCGGAGAACCCGGCGGTGCGCGAGCCGGCGGAGCGCCTGCTCCGTCGCGGGCCGTGGCAGGGCGGCCCTCCGTCGGGCGCGCGCGGGCCGGGCCGGTTTACCGGCTTCGGCTTCGTGGCCGGGATGCTGGCGGCGTTCAGCCTGATGCACGCGCTGCTGTTTGCCTTCCGCCCCACCGCCCGCAACCACCTGTACTTTGCGCTGGTGACCGGGCTGGCGGCCCTGATGAGCTGGCCGGCGCTGGGGCTGGACCGGCTCACGGCCCACTGGATGCCGCTTTTGGCGGTGCTCACCCTGCGGTTGTTTCAACTGCTCTTCGAGCCGGCCGCCCCGCCCCGCCTGCACGGCCCCGCCGTGGCCGCCGGCCTGGCGGCGGGTGTGCTGATGATCAACGAGCTGGTCCTGCCCCTGCCCGGGCCGGTGGTCTGGACGGCGCGCCTGCTGGGTGTGGTGGTGCTCGTGATTTGCGCCCTGCGGGTGATGGCGATCGCCTTCCGCGCCTGGAAGGCTGCTCGGGAGGGTGCCCGGGCCATCAGCGCGGGAGTGCTGGCCCTGCTGGTGTTGCCCGTGCTGCCGTGGGCCGTGCCGGGCCTGGGTGGACTGACCTTCGGCCAGCTCGGGGTGATCCTGTTTTTCGGGGCGACCTCGGTGCACCTGGCGCGGACCTTTGCCCAGGCCGGCCGCCGCCTGGAGCAACAAACGGCCGAACTGACCGCCGCCGTCGCGGAACTGCGCCGGGCCAACGCGGAAATCGAGCGCCAAAAACAGGAGCTGGCGCGGGCCAAGGAGGTCGCCGACACCGCCAACCGGGCCAAGTCCCGCTTCCTGGCCAGCATGTCCCACGAACTGCGCACCCCGCTCAACGCCATCATCGGCTACGCCGAGATGCTCGAGGAAATCGCCCGCGAGGACGGCCACGAGGCCTATGTGCCCGACCTCCAAAAAATCCAGACCGCCGCCCGCCACCAGCTCCTGCTCATCAATGACATCCTCGACCTGTCCCGCATCGAGGCCGGCAAGGTCAGCCTCAGCCTCGAGGAGTTCGACCTCGGCTCCCTGCTGGCCGAGGTGGCGGCCACCGTCCAGCCGCTGGTGGCCCAACGCGGCAACCAGCTCACCGTGGAGTGCCCGCCCGACGCGGGCCGCATGCGCTCCGACCTGACCAAGGTGCGGCAAATCCTGTTCAACCTCCTGAGCAACGCCGCCAAGTTCACCGAGCGCGGGCAAATCACCCTTTCCGTGCGCCGCCGGCCGGCCCCGCCCGGCGCGGCGGACGCCAACGCGGGCACGGAAGAGATTGTTTTCGCGGTGCGCGACACCGGCATCGGCATCGCCCCCGAGCACCTCGAGCGCATCTTCCAACCCTTCACCCAGGCCGATTCCACCATCGCGCAAAAGTACGGCGGCACCGGCTTGGGACTCACGATCTGCCGGCGTTTCTGCGAACTGCTCGGCGGCCACATCTCCGCCGCCAGCGAGCCGGGCCGCGGGTCCACCTTCACCGTCACACTGCCGGCCGAACGGCCGGGGCCGGTGAGCGAACCGGCGGGGGCGCCGACGACGGAGGCCGCTCCCTCCCCCGCGCCGGTCGCCGCGGCCCCGCCCGCCGCGCCGCAGCCGGGCCATCCGCGCGTGTTGGTGATTGACGATGACCCGGCCGCGCGCGAGCTGCTCCAGCGCGGCTTGGAACGCGAGGGATTCGAGGTGTGCACCGCCGCCGGAGGCGCCGAAGGGCTGGAACTGACCCGCCGGTGGCGGCCCGAGGCCATCACCCTGGACGTGCTCATGCCCGGCATGGACGGCTGGGAGGTGTTGGGCCGGCTCAAGGCCGACCCGGAAACCGCCGGCATTCCGGTGGTGATGGTGTCCGTGCTGCGCGAGGAGCGCCTGGCGCGCACCCTCGGGGCCGACGATTTTCTCACCAAGCCCGTGGACCGCGAGCGGCTGGCCCGCGCGTTGGCGCGCCTGCGGCCGGCCGCCGGGGCGGCGCCCGTGTTGGTGGTGGAAAACGACCCCGCCACGCGCGCCGCCCTCGAGCAGGCCCTCGCCGCCGAAGGCCGACCGGTGCTCACCGCCGAACACGGGCGCGCGGCCCTTGCGGCCGTGGCCGCGCACCGGCCGGCCCTCATTTTGCTGGACCTGCTGTTGCCGGAAATGGACGGCTTCGACTTCCTGGAGGCCCTGCGCCGGTTGCCCGAAGGCCGGACCGTCCCGGTCATCGTGCTCACGGCCGGGAACCGCGACGAGGCCGAGCGCCGCCGGCTCAACGGCCGGGTCGAACGGATCCTGCAAAAGGACGACTTCACACCCCGCGCGCTGGCGGCGGAACTGCGTCGCCACCTGAACCGCGCGCCGGGCGGCACCGCAACCTGAAGCCCGCCTCCCCGCCCATGCCCAAGATTCTTCTGGTGGAAGACAACGAAATGAACCGCGACATGCTCAGCCGCCGGCTCGCGCGCCAGGGCTACACGGTCGTGTGCGCGGTGGACGGCCGGCAGGGCCTCGAACGCGCGCGCGCCGAGCGGCCGGACCTGATTCTCATGGACCTGAGCCTGCCGGTGTTGGACGGCTGGGAGGCCACGCGGCAGCTCAAAGCCGACCCGGACCTGCGCCGCATCCCGGTCATTGCCCTCACCGCCCACGCCATGGCCAGCGACGAAGAGCAGGCGCGGGCGGCGGGGTGCGACGACTACGACACCAAGCCGGTCGAGCTGTCGCGCCTGCGGGCCAAAATCGAGGCGCTGCTCCGGCGCGCCGCCGCGTCCCCATGAGCACCCCGGTTTCCCCCGCCCCCGCCGCCGCACCCGTGGACCCGCTGGCCCGGCTGCGCCACGACCTGCGCACCCACGCCGCGCACATCCCGGGTTACGCGGAAATGCTCCGGGAACAGGCGGCCGAGTCGGGCCTTGAATCGCTGCTGCCGGATTTGGGAAACATCGAGACCGCCGGCCGACAGTTGCTGGAGTTGATCCGGGAAGAACTGGTTCCGGAACGGCTGCCGACCGACGCCGCCGGGCTGCACGACCTCCACGCCGCCCTGCGCACCCTCCTCAACCACGTTCTGGGTTACACCGAGCTGCTCCTGGAACAAACCGAGTCCGGCCCGGCCACCGCCCTGGCGCCGGACCTGCAAAAGGTCCAGCGGGCCGCGCGCGAGCTGCTGCGCCTGAGCGAGGAATGGCTCACCCCGGAGCGGCTGCGGGAAATCGCCGCCGCCCGTCCGGCCGTGGTGTCGCGGATCGAACCCAGCGCCCTGGCCCTGACCCGTCCGGTGGTGCTGCCGGCGGCCGACGCGCTCGTGACGGGCCGGATTCTTGTGGCCGATGATGACCCGGGCCACCGGGAGTTGATCTGCCGGCGCCTGGAGCAGCAGGGGTTCGCGGTGGACGCCGTGGCCGGCGGGGCCGCGGCCCTGGAGCGGCTGCGCGGCGAGCGCTTCGACCTGGTGCTGCTGGACGTGCTCATGCCCGATCTGGACGGCGGGCAGGTGCTGGCCGCCCTCAAGGCCGATCCCGCGTTGCGCGACCTGCCGGTGATCGTGCTCTCGGCGCTGGACGAGCTGGACAGCGTGGTGCGCTGCATCCTGGCCGGCGCGGAAGACTACCTGGCCAAACCGGTCAACACGGTGCTGTTGCGCGCGCGCATCGGGGCCTGCCTCGAAAAAAGTCGGCTGCGGCGCCGGGAGGCGGCCTACCTGGCCGCGCTGGAGGCCGAGCGGCAAAAGTCCGAAAGCCTGCTCTTGAACATCCTGCCGGCGCCGATCGCCGCGCGCCTCAAGCAGGGCGAGACCACCATCGTGGACCGCCTGGCCGAGGTGACGGTGCTCTTCGCGGACCTGGTGAACTTCACCGCCCTGGCCGCGGGCCGGGACCCGGTGGCCGTGGTGCGCCTGCTGGATGACCTGTTCAGCGCGTTTGACGAGCTGGCCCGCGCGCAGGGCCTGGAGAAAATCAAGACCATCGGCGACGCCTACATGGTCGTGGGCGGGGTGCCCACCCCGCGCCCGGACCACGCCGAGGCCGTGGCCGAACTGGCGTTGGACATGATGGCCCACATGCGGCGGGTGGTGGCGCGGCAGGCCGAGCCGCTCCAACTCCGCATCGGCCTGCACACCGGCCCGGTCATCGCCGGCGTCATCGGCCGGCACAAGTTCAACTACGACCTGTGGGGCGACACGGTGAACACCGCCAGCCGCATGGAAAGCCTCAGCCTGCCCGGGCGCATCCAGGTCACCGCCGCCACGCGGGACCGGTTGGCGGGCCGCTACGCCTTCGAGCCGCGCGGCGAGATCGAGGTCAAGGGCAAGGGCCGCGTGGCCACGTGGTTTCTGACCGGCCGGCACGCGGGCTGAAGCGCCCTTGCGGCGGAGCGCGCGCCCTTTCCACAGGACCGCACTCGGCCCTCAGGGTACGGTGACCCGGAGGCGGAAGAACCGCCGGCCGGTGGTCTCGAACGGCACCCCCACGCCGGCGCTCCCGGCCGGGTCGGTCCACTCGGCGGGCGACTCGGGCCATTCCTGCCACGGCTCGGCCAACAGGTCTGTGGTGGACTCAACGCGATAGACGCGCCCCCGCACGTGCGGTGCAAAGACCAGGCGCCAGCCCGCCTCGCCGGCCGGTTCCAACCCCAGACGCAGATGCGATGTCGGATCCGTGGGGTCGGTGCCGAAGGCGAACTCGGCGTAATTGCTCAGGCCATCGCCGTCGGCGTCGGCCAACGGCTCGGGGGGCGCGGCAAAGAAATGCCCGGCCCACCAGGCGGGCAGGGCCGGGGCGGGTGGCGGGTCCTGGCCCGCGCGGAACACCCAGCGGACCGCACCCACGGCGAGCGTCTGACCGGCGGTGCCGGTTTGGTTGACCAGGTACACCTCGGGTTGTTCGCCCCCTTCGAGCCACAGGTCGGCGGCCAGGAGGCGAAAGCCCGTGACAGTCTGCGCCTGATTCACCCGCAGCGTGCGGGTGCCGCGGCGGGTGCGAATTTCGTAGGTGGCACCCACGGCACCGACGTTGGCCGGGAGCCGGTACTCGAGGTCGTAGGCCCCCGGGACCTCGACGCTCACCCGCCAGCGCGCGGTGGCGGTGGCCGGGCCGGTGGTGGTGGTCGCGCTCCAATAACCCGCGGGCGGGTTGCCACCGCCGGTCTGATTGAAAGTCCAGGTGCCGTTCCGACGCACATCCCATTCGCCCGCCAAGAGCGGCCACAGCGCGGGCCGCACGCGGATCGCCTCGCCGTGGTTGGTCTCCCGGCCCGCCTGCTCGTTGACCACGCGGAGCCAGAAGTCCCCGGCCGCAGTGCCGGCGAACTCCCCGAGTCCGCCCAGCAGAACCGAGTGTCGGGTGGATTCGCCGCCCTCGGCGACCACCACGCCGGGACCGCACGGTGCCCCCAGGCCCAGCGCCACACGCCCACGGGTGGGCACGGACGTCTCCCAACTCACCAGCACGCTGTCCCGGCCGGCGCTGACCCGGAGATTCCGCGCCCGCAACGGGGACTGGTCCGGCTCCAGCGTCAGGTTGGTGAGCAGCACGGCCGGGCCCTCTTCGGGCCAGGTCAAAGTGCGGGTGCGCAGTCCCGGCGCTGCCACCACCAGGGTGGCGGGCGGCCCGGCGGCCAGCAGGCGGGCAAACGCGCCGTTGTCGTCGGTCTCCAGCACGATGGGCGCGGCCCCGCACACTTCCAGGCGCGCGCCCGGCACGGGTTCACCCGCGGGGGTGCGGACCGACCCGACCAGACCGCGCACCGAGCCGTCGGTCTTCCAGGGCATGGCCGGGGGCGCGACCGGCTCGGCGAAGACCGGCGGCAGGATCGGGTCGTGTGCGGTGGGCGAGGTCAGCGCGGTGATGAACTCGGCGCGCGGCACGCCGTCCCGGGCCGGCACGGCGTAGGAGTACACCAGCACGCCGTCGGCGCGGGGCACGGCCGGCCCCTGGCTGGCGCGCGTGTTGCGCATCTGCACGATCGAGTTGGAAATCGTGTTCAGGTACGCGCCGACGCCCAGGGCCAGGTGGCGTTGGAAGCGATTCTGCTTGGCGAAGCGGCTCCAATCGGCCCAGGCCGCCGCGTGGGTTTCCTGGCGGAAGTAGGCCATGGGGATGTTCAGGTCCAGCAGGCCCTCGGCCATCCAGCCCCGCCAATCCTGGAGCACGTGTGCCCAGGCGGCCGATTGCAGCCAGCTCGCAAAGCCGGTGGCGGCGGGGGTCCAGGTGATGGTGGCGGCGGAGATTTTGACGTGCGGCCTGACCGCGGCACTGGCGAGGTACACGCGCCGCACCAGCGCGGTGACCTGGTCGCGGCGCCACTGCATCCAGGCCGAGTCGTCCGGGGCCGGGCGGCCGGAGGAGCCAGTGGCGGCGTTGAAGCGGGCGACCGCCACGGGATTGTAGCCCCAGTCGCGGCCGGCGTAGCGCACGTAGTCAAAGTGCAGGCCGTCCACCTCGTAGCGGGTGATCAGGTCCATCGCCACGTTGAAGGTGTGTTCCTGCACGGCGGGATGGCCCGGGTCGAAGGCGTAGTTCGCGCCGTCCCATTGGTCGCCGGTGAAGGACTCGGTCAGCCAGTCCGGGTGCTGCCGGTAGGGATGATTGGTTGGGGAGGGCGGGGTGGAGCGGTGGTTCCAAATGGGGTAGGTGACGATCCAGGCGTGCACCTCCAGGCGCGGGCCGGCGTTTTCATCATGGGCGCGCACCAGCAGGTAGGCCAGCGGGTCGAAGCCGGCTTGCACGTCGCTGGCGCGCGGCTCGAAGCGGCTGGCGTAGTAGGCGTCCCCGCGCTTGCGGACCTCGACGAAGAGGGCGTTGAAGTTCGCCGCGCGGGCGGCGGCCACCAGGGCATCCACCTCGGCCGGGGTGCGCAGGGCGGCGTGGAAGGTGTCGGCCCACCAGCCGCGCAGTTCGGGGTCCGCGGCGCAAAACCCCGGGGTAGCCGGCAGGAGGACCAGCGCTCCGAGCACGCCGCGCACCCACCGCTTCATCGGCGGGAGCGGGGCACCGTCTCGCGTACGCGGCGCAGGTCGCGGTCCTGCGCGGTGGAGGGCACCTGAACGCTGTAGCTGGCCGGGTTGGCGAGGTAGGACTTTTTGATGGTCTCGGAGGCCTCGACGATGTTCGGGTCCACCCAGCGCCACAGCTCGGCGTGGCCGTCGGCAAAAGACAGGACGCCGCCGCGGTTGTGGCGACTGGCGGGCAGGTTCCACCAGTAGAACGCCGGGTTGTCCGGGGGCAGGATGCCGAGGGCACCGTTCTGAATGCTCCACTCATCCTCGCACAGGAAGACCGAGGCGCGACCGGGGCCGGGGTCGGTGATCTCGGACTCGCGATAGACCGGGTTGGGGATGAGCGAGGGGTTGTAGTGCGCCAGCCCGGTGCCCATGGCGTAGCTACGGGTGCGCAGCAGGTTCGGAAAGCGGGTGACCTTCGAGCGGTCGGCCGGGCAACGGTAAATGGCCACGGAGGTGTTGTACTTGAAGAGCACCCCCTTTTGGATGTTGGTGGGGGTGCGATCGGTCTTGGCGTCGCCCTCGATCCAGGAGCCGGGCAGGCTGATTTCGCCGCTGGCCTCGTTGGGCGGCAGCCGGCCCTGGTGGTCGTCGGTGTACATGGCCCAGCACAGGGTCAGTTGCCTGAGGTGATTCAGGCACCCGATGGCCTGGGCCTTGCCCTTGGCCCGGCTGAGCGCGGGCAGGAGCATCCCCGCCAGGATGGCGATGATGGCAATGACCACCAGCAGCTCGATCAGGGTGAACGCCGCCCCTGCCCGGCGCCGCCCGCGCGGGCGCTGCCCCGGAACGCAGCGGCCCGACAGGCCGGGGGAGCCGGCCGGAGGGGTGCGGACCAAGAGGTTAAAAGGCAACCGCGGGTTCACGTGACCGGGATTATTTGACCACCGCGCGGAAAAACTGCGCGGCGCCCGTGGCGGGCACACTGGCCTGACCGCCGGGGCCGGTGATGGTCACCCCCGGCACGTCGGTCCAGCTCTTGAGGTCGGTCGAGCTTTGCAAGCCGTAGGTGGCGCCGGCCTGACCGGTGAGGGTGCACTCGAAGTTCCCGCCGCTGACGCGCGCGGCGCCCAACGTGGGCGGCACGGCGGGCGTGGGCTTCTTCACGTCGAAGGCAACGATGCCGTTGTTCGAGTTCAGCGCGTAGAGGCGGCCACCGCCGAAGACCGCCTGGCCGGTGCCGTTGATGTTGGGGTTGTCGGCGGCGCAAAACTCCTGGTCAATGAGCACCGGGTTTTCCAGGTCCGCCAGGTCGTAGAGGCGGACGTTGTCCGGGTTCTCGAAGGCCACCAGGGCGAGGAAGTGGTTGACCGGGTCCCAGGCCAGCGGGGCGCTGCTGCCGGGGAACTGGGTGCCGTAGTTGTGCAAGGTGCTCGCCGTGCCGGCGGCAAGGTCAAAGCCCACGTGCCGCAGGCTCTGGCCGGTGGCCTTGCCGAAGAAGCTGTTGCCCGGGCCGAAGGCGACGCTCAGGCCGAAGTTACCGGGGGTGGCGTCCTCCACGGTCAGCAGCGTGGGCTCGAACGCCGCGCCGTCGGCGGTGGTGAACACGGCCACGGCCTGGCCGCTGCGCTGGGCGGCCAGCAACTGAGTGTTGGCGCCGGCACCGCGCGCGGCCAGGGTGTCGCCCCAGCGCCCGCCGCCGGGATTGCCGAGGTAGGCCACCTCGGGAAGGGTGTCAGCGGCGTCGTTGGCCCAGCGATAGATGTTGAAGGAGGTGCCCGCCGCATCGGTGGTGAGATTGCAGGCGAACACTGCGCCGTCCTCGGCCACGGCGATCATGTTCAGGGCAAAGGTGCCGCCGAAGACGATGGACGGGTCCACCGTGAGGGTGTGCAGTTCCTCCCCGGTTTCCCCGTTGAGGACGTAAATCTTGTTGCCCTCGGTGCGGCTGATGACCAGGACGTGGCCGCTGACCGGGTTGTAGGCCAGGCCGCGCTGGGAGTTGTCCTGGTTGAGCCAGGGTCGGGCGCCCGGGGCCAGTTGCCACTTGAGCGTGAGGGCGTCAGATTTGACAAGGGGCACGACCGTGAGCGTGGCGGGGTTACTGAGCGCTTCGCCGGCCTGGTTTGTGACCAGCACGGTGTAGTCGCCGGCCCGGGCCGGAGTCGCGCCGGTGATGGTCAGGGTCGAGTTGGTCTCGTTCGGGAGGTCGGTGCCGTTGAATTTCCACTGGTAGCCGAGCGGCTTGGTGCCGCGGGCCACGACGCCGAACTGCACGTTGCCGCCCTCGAGCACGGTCTGGCTTACCGGTTGGGTGTCAATGACCGGCGGCTCGGCCACGACCGAGATTTCCACCCGGGCGGCCAGCAGGCCGTTGTTGGTGTCCAGCCCGACCACGCGGTCCCCGCGAATGCCGGCGGCGGCGGTGCCGTTGCCGTTGGGGTTGGGCGGAGAGGCCGGCATGGGCAGCGCCTCGCCGATGCGCGTGGGCGCGGCCGGGTCGCTGAAGTCAAACACCGAGAGGGTGTGCGCGCTGTAGTCCACCGCGACCAGGCGCTGGGTGTCCGGGGCGTAGGCGATGCCGGTGACACCGTTGGCCACGACGCTGGTGGGGATGGTGCGGACGGTCGTGGCCGTGCCGGCGGTCAGATCAAAGGCAAGCTGGATCAGCGCGTTGCCGTTGAGCTTGGCCCAGACGGTGTTGCCCGGGCCGAAGGTCACCCCCAAGCCGGCCTTGCCCGAGGCGTCGGTGGTCAGGGTCGTGGCGGTGAAGTTGGTGCCGTCGGTGGTGGTGAAGAGGGTGAGGTACTTGCCGTTGCGGGACATCGCGGCCAGTTGGGTATCCACCCCGCGGCCGCGGGCGGCGAAGTTATCGCCGAAACGGATGTCCTGTCCGGAGCCGCCCTTGCCCGAGGTGGCGTCGCCCTCGAAGGCCACGCTCACGGGGGTGTCGGTGCTCTCGTTGGCCCACCGGTAGATTTTGAAGGGAGAACTGTTGGTATTGACGGTGTCGAGGGTCAGGTTGGCGGCGTAAACGGCACCATCCTCGGCCACGGCCACGAGATTCAGGCTGAAGGTGCCGCCGGCAATGGGGAAGTTGCCCTCCGCGTCCATCGGGCTGAGCGTGCGGGGCGCGCCCAACTCCGCCGAGCCGTCCGACCCGTCATTGCCGTTGAGCACGTACACCTGCGGGCCGCCGGCGCGGCTCAGGAGCAGGACGCTGCCGGTAACGGGGTTGATGGCCACGCCGCGCTCGGTGTTGCCGGTGGTCATGTAGGCCTGGTCACCTGGGGCGATTTTCCAAAGCTCCAACAGCGAATCCGCCCGGACCGGCAGGGACAGGCCGAGCACGGCCAGGCCAAACGAGCGGATAAACCAGGAGGAACGCAGACCGGTTGATTTCATGGCACGATGATTTGTTGATGTTTCGATTGGGAAACGCCCGCCCGGGAGCCGCGAGCAGGGCAACGATTACGCCGCCCAGTTTAGGCTTCCCTGGTTACGCCTGTCAAAAAAGTTGCGGCTCCGGCCGTGGAAAGCCCCGAGTCGGCTTCACCGGCGCTGGCGCGGGTCCGGGGCCAGGGTCGTTCGGGTTGCCCGGTTCCTGCGCCGGGTCTTGGGGCCGCCAGCCCGAGATTCTTCCTGGTTGACGGCCGGTAAGAACTTGTTAGCAATAGGGCTGCTTGATTGTGAACCGAGCGTGGCTGTTTCCTCGCCCACGCAGGGGGAGCAGATGATCGGTTCCCTTCCGGCCACTGAAAACAATCCAAACCCATGCCAAACCGGACCGACCTGAACCGTCTGCTGGGCACCCTGGGCCCGCTGGCCCTCGCCCCGGCGGCGAGCGCTGCCATTCTGGTCACCCTCGACTTCGAGGGCCTGCCCGATTTGTACTACGCCGACGCGGGGGCCCAGAATCTGGGCCTGGCCTACGCCGCGCAACCGGGCGGGCCGGTGTTCGGGCCGGACGCCACGCTGCTGGGAGTGGGGCGGGGACTCAACGACTTCAACTACCCGCCCTCCTCGGGCGCCACGGTGTTGTACACCGGCTTTGAGCCCTCGATCCGCGTGGATTTCACCGCCAGCCCCGCCTCGGCGGTCCGCACGTATTTCCGCTCGGGCACCGACATTTTCCTCTTCGCCTTTGATGCCGGGGGCAACCTCCTGGGCCAGGACTTCAGCTCCCCCAACCTGGCGCCGGCGGATCCGGCGGACACCCTCGACTTTGATGCCGGCACCTTCGCCATCAGCTACGTGATCATCGAAGGGGCGCCCAATTTTTTTGTGCTGGACGACTTCACCTACACGGTCATTCCGGAAGCGGGCCCCTACGCGCTCCTGACCGGGCTGGGCCTGCTGGGGTTGGCGCTCTGGCGCCGGCGCGGCTGAGTCGCGGCACGTTCCTGGTCAATCTCCAAGCGCCGGCAATGCCCCGGCGCTTTTTTGTGGCCCGGCTGGACAACCGCCCGGCCCGCGGCAACACTGCCCGCGAATTCCACGGCGATGAACCTCTGGCCTGTGTTGATGGGCGTGGGCTGGTTGGCCGCTGCGCGTGCCGCGTCCGGGACCGACGCGGCGCCGGCCGGCGAGTTTTACCTGCCTGAAAACCCGCGTTACACCATCGTGGACTCGGTCCTGGACTCGCTGCGCTTTACCCTGGACAAGACCCTCGCGCGCGGCGACTGCGGCCATCTGGTCTCGATCTCGAGCTTCGTGAACCCCGAGGGCGAGGTCATGGGCTGGCACGACTTCGGGCACCTCGAAGGGCCCGGCTGGGCGGCCAACGCCGTGGGCGGGGCGTGGGAGATTTATCGCTGGGGCGGCTTTCTGGGCCGGCCCGCCTGGCGGTCCACCGCCCTGGCCATCCTCGACCACGTGCTGGACTGCGGATTCCTCGACGAACAAACCGGCTTCATCCGCGGCTACCGCATCACCACCAACGGCCAGTTCTGCCTCAACTACAAGCATCACTCGGACTGGTTCTGCCCCGGTTCAATGGCCAAGGTGGCGTTTCAGCTCCTGCGCTTTGCCGATGACCTGCCCAAGAGCGACCCCCGCCGCGCCCGGATGCGCGCCCAGGCGGTGAAGACCGCCGCCTGGCTGCGCGACCACCTCGAGCCCGTGCCCAACGGCTGGTACCCGCGCCGCGTCACCCCGGAGGGCCGCGTGTACCAACGCTCGCCCGACGGGGGCAACGACCCCTTCTGGCAGACCTCCGCTGACAGCCTGTTCATCCTCCAACTCCAGGCCGCGCTCACCGAGCGCAAGCTGGCCGATTACCGCGACACGCTGCGCGAGAAGGCGGCGGTGTTCGTCCGCGCCGGCGGCATCTTCGGCAGCATCAACCACGACACCTACGACCCCCACGAAAACGTGGCCTACGCCGTCGCCTTCCGCACCCTCCGGCCCCTGGCCCGCCTGCTCCGTGACGAGAGCCTTCGGGACTTTGCCTACCGCGTGTGCCTGGACGGGCTGGACCAGTTCAAGATGCGCGAGGACCGCCACGGCGTGGCCACGCGCGGCCTGCTCTACATGGAGAAATCCTGGGACACCGCCTACCTCTGGGAAAACGCCGAGGCGGCCCTGGCCTACTTCGAAGCCGCCGCGGACCTGCGCCGCCGCGACCCCGCCCGCGCCCGCCGCTACGAGCGGGACGGCCTGACCATTCTGCGCGCCATTGCCAAGCACCACTACGGCCCGCATGGTTTCCTCACCGAGGGGGTGGACTGGAACAACCACGTGGGCCAGCAACACCACATCGGCCGGGCCCAATACGGCGCCATTCAGTACACCGAGCCGTTCCTGAACAACCAGCACATCGCCGAGCCGACGCTGTTTTACCTGGAACACCTGGCCCGCCGCCGCACGCGCGAGGGCCGGCACGAGTGGTACGATTCGGAGGGCAACCGGCTGTTCAGTTTGCCCCGCCGCACGGGGCGTTGACGCACCCGCGACGCCCCTTGCCGGCCGGGCGCCGGTCCAAGAGGCCCGCATTTGCCCGGGTCACCGGGAGCTTGAACTCGCCGGGGCGGCCACCGAAGGGACCGTCCCGCCGCGGGTCAGGGCGGTGATCACCCGCCGCTGGGTGAACTCAAACAAGAGCGCGTTGTAGCGGGTTTTTTCGTTGAGGTAACCCGCCTGCACAATGCCCTCGCAGAAGGCGGCGGCCCGGGCGGGGTCGCCCTGGCGCAGGTACACGTCGGCCAGGCGGGCGGCCGCGCGCAACGGGGTGTCCGGGTCGAGCCGGAACTTGGCCGCGCCGCGGGGCAGGTCGGGGGCAAAGGCCCGTTCGGCCCAAAACACGCAGGCGTCGTCGTCACCCCGGTCCCAGGCCGCCTCGGCCAGCCAGGCCTGGTAGGTGCGCTGGTTGTCGGGGTCGGTCTCGATCAGCCGCCGGAGCACCAGTTCCAGTTCGTCGGTGGGCGGCAGGTTGAAGACCGACAGTTGCTCGACGTAGTGGCGCATCAGGGCCTTGCCGTACTGGCGCAACAGGGTGGGGTCCTCGGCGGCGCGGGCCAGAATCTGGTCGCGCCGCGGGGCCAGACGCAGCACGTCCAGTTCGCCGGGGGCGGCGACGGTTTGCACCCGGCTGGCCACCTCCCAGGGCAGGAGGCTTTCGGGCTGTACCCGCTGCCAGCGTTTGAGGAGGGTGGCAAAGGCGTCCAGCGGCCGTTGGTCGTCGGTGAGGTAGTACCCGGCGAAGGCGGCCAGATCCGCCGCTTCGAGCGGGTGCGCGCGCAGCCAGCGGCCCAACAGGGTGTCCGGCCGCCGCGAGAAGGTCTCGTCCAGCTTGCGCAGCCGCTCGGCCGAGACGCGGGCGAAGAAGTCCCGCTGCGCCCGGTACTCGAGCACCGGGAAGTAATCGCTGTGCACGCGGGTCTCGAACGGCGGCACCAGCGCGCCGTTGGGGAAGCCGATCAACTCCTGGGCCAGCACCAGGGGCACGTTGTCCAGGCCCACCCGGGCCAGATCGCGGTTGACGGCCGGCTCGGCCAGCCGCGCGGCCAGGGCTTCCAGGTCCACCTGCGGCGGCTGCGTGGCCCCCACCAGGAGCAGGTCCGCGCGCAGGCTTTGCCAGACGCTCACGTGGGGGAAGACCCGGCTGAACGTGGCCAGGACCATCTCCATGCCGGCGTCGCTGAACTCGTAGAGCTGAATCCACTGGAGCATCAGTCCGTCGGGCGCCAGCCGCTCCCGGCAATGTTGGTAAAACTCCAGGCTGAACACCCCGGCCACGCCGGCCATCCACGGGTTTGACGGCTCGCTGATGATCACGTCGTAGCGCCGGTCGGTCAGCAGCAGGAAGGCCTTGGCGTCCTCCGCGTACACCCGCACCCGCGGGTCGTCGAGCACGCGGTGATTGGCCTCGGCAAACAGTCGGGCGGCCGCGACGACCTCCGGCGAAATCTCCACCGCGTCAATGCGCTGCACGCCCGGGTGCTGCGCCACCGCGCCCACCGTGACCCCGCTGCCCAGGCCCACCACCAGCACATTGGTCGTGGCCGGCCGCAGCAGCAGCGGCAGATGGCCGGAGAAAATTTGCGTGTTCATGTCGGCCCCGGTGCTGGCGTCGGTCTTGCCGTTGACCTTGAGGAAAATCAGGTTGGTGGCCCCCGGCGCGCTGTGCACGCCCACCGTCGCGCTGGCGCCGTCCCGGTGGTAGTGGGTCACCAGACTCCGGGCCGCTTCGCGAAACTCCGCCCACGTGGCCGGCGACAACTGCTGCCGGTACAGGCCCAGGCTGAACACGTTCGGCCACACGCTGGCGAAATGCCCCCCGACCAGCAGCGCCACCGCCAACACGGCCAGCGGCAGGCCGATCACCCGCGCCCGGGCCCGCGGCCACTGCCCGACCAACAGGATGGCCAGGCCGATCCACGCGTTGAGCGCCACGCCCAGCGCAAACGTGCGCGCCAGGCCCAGTGCCGGCATCAGCCACAACCCCGTCACCGCCGCGCCCAACACCGTGCCCAGTGTGTTCACGGCAAACACCCGCCCCACCGAACGCCCCGTGCGGGCGGCCTCCGTCGTGGCCACGCGGCTGACCAGCGGCAGCGTCATGCCCAGACAAAGCGTGGGCACGAACATCACCACAAAGCAGATCAGGCCCTGGACGGTTTCATAAAGCGGATAAACCTCCGGGCTGCGGGCCAGCAACCGGGCCAGCCGGATGAACCAGTACGGCAGCCGTTCGTAAAAGAACATCGAGCCCAGCACCGTGCCCGCCAGGGCCAGTTCGATCCAAGCGAACGCCCGCAGCGGGTTGCCCAACCGCCGCCAGCGATAAATCACCCACGAGCCCACCGCGATGCCGGCGATGAACGTGATCAGCATCAGCGAAAAGGCGTGCGTGCTCGAGCCCAGCGCCAGCGCCAGCAGTCGCGTCCAGGCGATCTGGTACAGCATCGCCACAAAGCCCGACAGCCCGATGCCGATCACCGCCAGGCGCAGTTCCGCCGGGCGGAAGGTGAAGCGGTCTTCTCCCGCCTCGCCGGGGTCGGCGGGTACGGGGGCAGCCGTTTCCATCGGCGCGGGTGCCGGGGCGCGCCCTTCCCGGATCCAACCGCTCACAAACATCGCCCCCGCGCCCACCGCCAGGTTCATGGCCGCGCCGGCATAGACGGTGTACTCAAGGCCGATGGCCGGCAGCCACCAGAAATCCGCCAGATACGTGCCCACCACCGCCCCGGCGCTGTTCACGAAGTACAGCCCGGCGATTTTTTCCCGCAGTTCGCTCAGCGAGCGGGTCAGCAGGCGGGTGACCACCGGCAGCGTGCCGCCCATCAGCACCGTGGGCAGCAGCACCGTCAGCAGGCTGAAGGCGAACTTCAGGGCCAACGCGCCCGCCGTGCCCGGCTCCAGGCCCCGACCCAGCGCGACAAACAGCCGGTAACACCCCTCGTACCAGAACGGAAATGCCAGCGCGTACAACCCGATGCCGATCTCCAACCAGGCATACACCGCCAGCGGCCGCCGGGTGCGGTCGGCGTAGCCGCCCAGCCACAGATTGCCCAGCGCCAGCCCGCCCATGAACGCGACCAACACCGCCACCACGGCGTAGCTGGTGTGCCCCAGAAACAGGGCCAGATACCGGGACCAGGCCACCTCGTACACCAGGCCGGCCGCGCCCGAGACGAACAGGCACAGCATGACCAGGCGGAACAACGTGCGCGGGGCCGGTTGCATCGCGCCGGATGGTAGGAGCCGACCCCGGTCGGGCAAACCTTTTCCCCGCCGCGCGGCCGGGCCGCCGACCAGCAGGACGACAGCGCGTTCGGGCCAGACCGTCGGCCGGGCCTGCCCGCCTCCCGGCCGTGGGTTCCCAGGGACATTTCCGGCCGGGCGAGCGTCACCAGCCCCCACCCTCCGATCCCCGATGGCGGACCGACGCCCGCCGGGCCGCTTCGAGACAACCGGCGCCCGGAGCCCTACACACGCTCTCGGCTTGTCCGGGGGGAATCCGGGAGCCCCGGATGAGCCGCTCGGCACTTGACTTTTCCCCGGCCGACTCGGATGAAGGACCGTCTTATGACCTCAATCCAGGGTGATGCCCTCCGGGCGGTCTTCGACCGATTCCCGGAGGCGGTCAAACTGATTGACCGGGAGGGAAAGATTTTGGTCATCAACCCGCCGGCGCTGCGTTTGCTGGAAGCCGGTTCGGACGCAGAAATTCGCGGAAGAGTCCTGGCTGATCGGGTGCCCGAGCCCCACCGCGCCGCTTTCCGCGCCTGGCAACAGCGGGCGTGGTCCGGGAGCCCGGAAGCCCACGAGTTTCCCCTCAACAGTATGCGGGGCGCGGAGCGCTGGGTGGAAGCCCGGGCCGTGCCCTTCCCCGCAGCCACTCCGGCGGAAGCCCCCGCCCTGCTGGTGGTGAGTCGCGACGTCACCGAGCGCCGGCGCCGGCTGGAGCAGCTCCGGCGGGGCGAGGAGCGCTTCCGCACCGTGTTGCACAGCGTCGGCGACGCCCTCATCGCCACGGACGAGCTGGGTCGGGTGGAGTGGCTCAACCCCGTGGCCGAGCGGCTCACCGGCTGGAGCGCCGACCCGGCCCGGGGCCGGCCGCTGGAGGAGGTCTTCCGCATCGTCAACGAGGAAACCCGCGCGCCGGTGGAAAACCCGGTCACGCGGGTCCTGCGCGAGGGCACGGTGGTCGGCCTGGCCAACCACACCCTGCTGTTGGCGCGAGACGGGCGCCAGATTCCCATCGCCGACGCCGGCGCACCCATTCGGGACGACGCCGGGCGCCTCACCGGGGTGGTGTTGGTGTTTCGGGACCAGACGGCGGAGCGGGCGGCGGCGCGGGCCGTGGCCGAGGCACGGGCGCTTGCCGAGGGCATCGTGGCCACGGTGCGCGAGCCGTTGCTGGTGTTGGACGCCCAACTGCGCGTGGTCACGGCCAACCGCAGCTTTTACCAGACCTTCCAGGTGACGCCCGAGTCAACGCTGGGCCGGCCGGTTTACGAGTTGGGCAACCGGCAGTGGGACCTCCCCGAGCTGCGGCGGCTACTGGAGGAAATTCTGCCCCAAAACAGCCGGTTCAACGACTTCGAGGTCACGCACCACTTCGAGCGAATCGGATGGCGCACGATGCGGCTCAACGCCCGGCGGCTGTACGGGGAGGGGCACCGCCCGCGCCTGATCCTGCTGGCCATCGAGGACATCACCGAGCGCAAGCGGGCGGAGGAGGCCCTGCGCGCCAGCGAGGAACGCCTCCGGCGGCTGTTCGAGAACTCCCCGGTGGGCATCTACCGGACCACCCCCGAGGGCCGCGTGGAAATGGCCAACCCCGCGATGGTCGCCTTGCTCGGGTACCGGTCCTTCGCGGAGCTGGCGCAGGTGAACCTGGAAGCCGCGGGCTTCCATCCCGAGTACCCGCGCGCACTGTTCAAGGCGCTCATGGAACGGGACGGCCGGGTACGGGAGCTGGAGGGCGCCTGGACGCGCGCGGAGGGCTCCACTGTTTACGTGCGCGAGAGTGCCGTGGCCATACGGGACACCACCGGCCGCATCGTGGCCTATGAAGGGGTGGTGGAAGACATCACCGAGCGCAAACGGGTCGAGCAGGCCCTGGCCGAGCAGGCGCGGGACTGGCAAACCACCTTCGACGCCTCGGCGGACGCCATCATTCTGCTGGACGCCCAACAACGGGTGAAGCGCGCCAATAAAACCGCCGAGAGGTGGTTCGGGCAACTGGGCAGCGCCCTCCCGGGCCGAGCTTGTTTTGAAGCGGTGCACGGCGCCTCCGCCCCCCCGCCCTTCTGTCCATTTAACCGTGTGCGGGAAGGGGGCACCCGCGAGACGGTGGAGTTCCAGCACGGCGACCGCTGGCTGGAACTGACCGTGGATCCGATCCAGGGTCCGGACGGGGAGTTTGCCGGGACGGTGCACTACTTCCGTGACATCACCGAACGCCGGCGGCTGGAGGCAGAACTGCTCCAGGCGCAGAAAATGGAGGCCATCGGCCGGCTGGCGGGCGGCGTGGCGCACGATTTCAACAACATCCTGGCCGTGCTGCTCATGCAGGCCGAGTTGCTGTTGCAACCGCCGGACCTGCCGGCCCGGGTCCGGGAGGGCCTGGAGCAGATGCGCACCGCCACCGAGCGCGCGGCCAATCTGACCCGGCAACTGCTCCTGTTCAGCCGCAAGCAGATGATGCAACCGCGCGACCTGGACCTGAACCAGGTGGTGAACGGAATGGCCAGGATGCTTCGCCGCGTCATCGGCGAGGACCTCATCTTCGAGTTGCAAACGGCGTCCGAACCCCTCCCCCTGCGGGCCGATCCGGGCATGATCGAGCAGGTGTTGTTGAACCTGGTGGTCAATGCCCGCGACGCCATGCCCCGGGGTGGTCGCCTCCGGGTCCGGACCGGCAGCAGTGAGCTGGACGGGGCCACCGCCGCCGCGCTCCACCCGGAGGCCCGGCCCGGCCGCCTGGTCTGGCTGCGGGTGGAAGACACCGGTTGCGGCATCCCGCCCGAGATCATGCCGCACATCTTCGAGCCGTTTTTCACCACCAAGGAGGCCGGCAAGGGCACCGGGCTGGGGCTGGCCACCGTGTACAGTGTGGTCCGCCAACATCAGGGTTGGGTCACGGTGGAGAGCCAGGTGGGCCGGGGCACGACGTTTCAGGTCTTCCTGCCGGCCGCCCAGCTCAAGGCGGTGGTTCCGGTCGCGGCCGGTTCCCCCGGGTGGGCACCCGGCGGCAGGGAGACGATCCTGTTGGTGGAAGACGACCGGGGGCTCCGGGAATCCACCCGCGCGGTGCTCACCGGCCGGGGGTACACGGTGTTGGTGGCCGAGGACGGCATCCAGGCCCTTCAACTGTGGATGGAACACGGACGCCGGGTGGCGTTGCTGCTGACCGACCTGGTGATGCCGGGCGGGCTTAACGGCAAGGAACTGGGTCAAATGCTCACCCGGGAGCGCCCGGACCTGAGGGTGGTGTACATGAGTGGCTACAGCGCCGAGTGGTCCGGCACCGAGGTCCGGCTCGCTCCCCGGGAGCGGTTCCTCTCCAAGCCCTGCTCCCCCGACCAGCTCCTGGTGACCATCCGCCAGTGCCTGGACACCTGAACCCGGCTCGGCGAGCGGCGCGGCGGGCAGATTGGGGGCTGAGCTTTGCCGGGAAGGACCCGCGGCTATGCGCAGGCTGCTCAATGGCCGGCCGCGCGCGGAGGGGCGCCCAGGGCGTGGTCCTGGTTCAAAGGCCGGCTCCCATCGGACTTCGGCTCAGAGCTTGTGTCCGGCCGAGTCGCCCAGGCTGCACGTGGGGGGAGTGCCCACCGGGTTGTATGAGTAGGTCCCCCCGGCGGGACATTCGGGCGCGCCCTTCTTGAGCATGGCGTTGATGGCCGCCTCGTCCACCGCATCCCCGTTGGCCTTGCGGTTCTCGGCCGCCCAGGCCTCCTTGGCACTGTCAATGGCCTGAAGGTTCATGATGCAGGCCTGACGCTGGGCGTTCTGCCGCATCTTGGCGAAGTTGGGGATGGCGATGGCGGCCAGCAGGCCGATGATGGCCACCACGATCATGATCTCGATGAGGGTGAACCCGGCACGGGTTGGAGCATGGATTCGCATAACAACGTCGTCGTTTTGCCGCCTCCGGGCCGGCCTCAGGTCGGGCGGCTTCGACCCGGGCTGATTCAGTGTTATGACCGGGGCCGCCGGATTGTCAACGCCGCCGGTTTTTTGACGGAAACACCGCCGGTCCGGGAAAGTTGCCGGGGGCGGTTCACCCCTCCGGGTGGGCGGCCAGAATGGCCCGCGCGGCGGCGCGCACCGCCGCGACCAGTTCCGGCGGCTCCAACACGGTGACCTCCCCGCCCCAGCTCAGAATCCAGCGCTGGATTTCGCCCAGGCTCGAAAGCCGCAGGCTCAGATCCACCCCGCCGTCGGGCCGCGCGCTCAGGCGCTGGGACGGATGCCAGCGTTTCTCCCGGATGTAGTCGGCCGCGCGCGCCGAAAAACGCAGGGTCACCTCGTACCGTCCCTCACCCGAATGCACCCCGAAACTGTCGCGCAGACGGGCATCGAGGGAAAAACCGGCCGGGCGCCGGAAGGTGCGGCCGGTGGGGCGCAACCCCTGGATGCGCGCCGGCACGAAGGTCCGCACCGCCCGGCGCAGGTGGTCGTAGGCGAAGAGGTACCATTCGCCGTTGATGTTGGCCAGGTGGTACGGGTCCACCACCCGCGGTTCGGGCACGGCGCGGCCGGGCTTGCGGTAGGTGATCTCGAGTTGCTGGCCGCGGATCGTGGCCCGGGCCAGGCCCTCGAAGATGTCCCGGTCCAGCAATGGTTCCGCGCGCGTGCGAAACGAGATGGTCCGGTCCCAGTCCGCCAGATGCAGCGAGACCGTCTCCGGCAGGGCCGCGGCCATTTTCTTGAGGGCGCTCAACAACGGTTTCTCGAAGCTGGTGCCGCGATACTGCTGGACCGCCTTCTCCGCCACCACCAGGGCGAACAGTTCGCCCTCGGTGATCTGGAGGGTCGGAAAGGCGCTGACCTCCTGGGTGTAAAAGTACCCGTGCCGGCGGGCGTCGTACTCGATGGGCAGGTTGAGCCGGTCGCGCATGAAGTCGAGGTCGCGCTGGATGGACTTGGTGCTGACCTCGAGGTCGCGGGCCAGGGTCGAGGCGTTGGGGTAGCCGCCGGCCGCCAGCGCTTGGTGGATTTGCAACATCCGCTGCAACGGCGGCCGGGCCCGGGGTTGTCCCGGAACGGGCGAGGGCAACGGTACCGTGCGCTTCATGCCGGCAGAGTGCCCCGCCGCTGGCCCGCAGGCGAGCCGTCTTGTGGCTCCGTCCGCGCCTGACGTTGCGGCGGGCTTCTTGGAGGTGCCGGCGGCCATCACGGCTGCCGCAGCGGGTGGCATCCTGCGGCCCGGGCCAGTGGCACCGACGCAGCGGCACCTTACCCGATGGAGGGGCGCTTCCGGTGGAAGGCCGCGATCCACCGCGGCCCTGTGCCGGCGCAAAGCCGGGAACCCCCTGAGAAAGCGGCAGGTACCCCGCCGCACTTCCAAACGCGCGCGCGCCGGCAGAGCCGTGAAATCGGGCGCCAGCCTGTGGAGTGCGCCCGCTTGCTGGCGCTTTCTGAAACCGAGCGGGGAAGGTCCCGCCGCAACCGGTGTTGGACCCGGCCGCCGTCCAAGCGCAGCATCAGCCCTCCCAGTTGCTGTGGGGGGGGCGGGTTTTGGCCGCGGGGATCAGGGTGCCGCTGGGGCGGCGCCCAAGCGGGTGATGTAACGGCGCAGGCGTCTTGCCCGCGCTCGTGCCGGTTGGAGTCCCGCACCACCCGCCGCTGGCTGCCAGCCGGCAGGCGCCGGTGCTGGCTTCCAGCCGGCCCAGGCCGCGGCGCGGCGCGGACCTACCAACGGACCTACCAAGGATCGAAGACATCTTGGCCGCGCGGCACCGCGGCGGCGCGGATTGGCAATCCGCGATACGGCCGAGTGCCAGTCGGCGCTACTCCGGCTGGCGAGACCCCGGAGCGCTGGCTTCCAGCCGGCGGCGCCCGGCCGGGTCGCTGGCCGAAATGACGGCGGAAGCCATGCTTTCCCCGCGCGGCCTGGAAACGCGGCGGCGCGTTGGCGCACTCCAAAGGCAGGCGCCCAGCGCAGCGGCCCCGCCGGCGCGCCAGCGTTTGGAGGGCGGTCGCTTGCCGCCGCGACCGTAGCGGCAGGCGTCTCGCCTGCCGTAGAGCCGGGCGACCCAGCCGGCGGTGGTCGCGCAGATTGATGATAATCTGCCGTGTCGTCGGCTGTCAGCCAGCAGGCGCTGCGGTGCCGGTTTCCGGCCTGCTGACAAGCCGGGCGTCCCGCCCGGCGGTTGCCCTGGCCGCGCGGCAACGCGGCCCTACCAAGGCTCGAGGACATCTTGGCCGCGTGACAGCCCGGCGTTCCCGCTGACGCTGGGCGGTTTGGAGGACCTCCCTGCTGTGCCGACCAACGGCTCAGGCCGCCGCCCGTCCCCGGGCGCTTTTCCCGGCGACCGGCGGAGCGAAGACCAGCGCCGTTGGAAAAGGCCGGGGCTCGCCAAGCCCGCCCCTCCGCGATGACCCTGCCCCGCGCCGGCTCGAGTCGGTGCCGTTCGGATGCCCCCGGCCGCCAACCTTCGCCTCCAAAATTTTTTCTTTCCCCCCTTGACAATGGGGGGGGGGGGCAGCGCGATAAGTTCAGCGTTGGCTCAAAGCCAGTCCCTTGAGTCTATGGTGACGGCCCCTAACAACCTTTGGAGGTTCCCATGAAAACCATTCCCTGCTTCATCCCCATTAGCCTGGCCGGCGTGTGGCTGGCCGGCGCGACCGCGCCTGGGGCAGCGACCGTTGGGGGGACTATTCGGCCACCAGCATGGATCCTACGGATGGTTCGTTTTGGACGATTCAAACATATGCCGATCCAGCGCCCGCTAGCAATCTTTGGGGCACTTGGATTGCGCGAATCAAGGTTCCCTGATCTGATCGGAAGCTATTAACGGTGTAAAGCATATGAAATCGTACTGCATGGTCATTTGGGGCCTTACGTTCACCTTTGAGGCATTAGCTCAGGGGCAGATCTGGGTTTCGAATTATGCTCCGGTCGCAGGCCTTGATGCCCCGATTTTCGACGCGGACTGCGTGACCCGATTGGAGGGTGAAGCGTACTCGGTGCAAGCGTACATCGGATTTGGGCTGGATAGCCTGCGACCGCTGGGCGCGGTACGGCCTTTCAGAACGGGCAAAGCCGCTGGCTATTTCGAGGCCATTGCACTGACGATTCCAGGGACTGGCCAGCATGACAAGATTTATTTTCAGCTACGCGCCTGGGAAAGCAAAGCGGGATCGAGCTACGATGCCGCGGTCGCCGCCGGAGCCAAGTATGGGTTTTCGAACATCATTCCGATGACAACTGTTTTGCCTCCCGGCACGCCGCACGTTCCGGTGGGCCTCCAGAGCTTCTGTCTGGTCCCGGAGCCGGGGCCGGGGGTGCTGCTGGCCCTGGGCGGCGGTCTGTGGCTCTGGGCGGCCCGGCGGCGAGGGCCGGGACAGTGCGGCGTCTGAACCGGCGTGTTGCGCGGGGGTCATTCTCGCCCCATCAACCATTGAAAAAACAGCCGGTGGATCGCGGCAGCCGCGGGCCGCGGTTGGATTTAATTCACGGAAAAACCGTCCGTCAGTTGGCGCCGGAGTCGGCAACAGCGTGTTCGCCGGGCTGCCGTTCCAGGCGGCGGGGAGGGACAACCCGACCGGAACCGCAGGCTCGCCCGCCTTTCCAAGCCTCACCGGCAAGCTTTGCTTCCGCCGCCCGGCCCGGCACACTGCCGGCATGGCGTACGAGTTTCGCCTGCAACGCCGGGTCGAGTTTTCCGAGACCGACGCCGCGGGCATTGTGCATTTCTCGAACTTCTTCCGGTACATGGAGGCGGTGGAGCACGCTTTCTTCCGCTCCCTGGGTTACTCGGTGATGCTGCGGGACCATCGCCCCCCGCTGGGCTTCCCGCGCGTGGCCGCCGCCTGCGAGTACAAAGCACCGCTGCGCTTCGAGGACGTGGTGGAGCTGCACCTGCTGGTGCGGGAGAAAAAGCCGCGCTCGCTCAGTTACCTGATCAAGTTCACCAACCTCAGCGCCCAGCCTCCCCGCGAGGTGGCCCGCGGCACCCTGACCGTGGTCTGCGTGGCCAAAAACGCCGATGGCAGCTTCGCCGCCACGAAGATCCCCCCCGAGCTGGCCGAAAAAATCCAAGTGGCCCCCGCGGCGCTGCTCGAATAACCCCGCCCCGGGACGCGCCGCCGAAAGGGCCGGGGGCGAACAGCCGCTACCGCGACCCAGACCGGGGTCGGCCACCACCCGCCGCCCGGCGGGGCCGTTTACCGGAGGTACTTGAGCGCGAGGAACCCTCCCACGCCCAGGGCCAGGAGCGCCCAGGCAAACCAGTCAAAGTACTTTTCGATCAGGCTTTTGACCTGCGCGCCGAAGAGGTAGATCGCGCCGGCCACCAGAAAAAACCGCGCCGAGCGCCCCAGCGCCGATGCCGCCACCAGCGCCGGGAAGCTCACGTGAAAAACCCCGGCCGCCACGGTGAACACCTTGTAGGGGATGGGTGTGAATGCCGCGGTGAGGATCGCCAGAAAGGCGTTGCCCTGGTACAGCCGCCCCACGTGATCAAACGCCTCTTGGGAGAAAATGTGGGGAATGAAAAACCCCCGCGCGACCTCCCAGGCCCCGTAGCCGATGGCGTAACCGAGCATCCCCCCCAGCACCGAACCCGCCGCGCACACCGCGGCAAACCACAGCGCCCGTTTCGGCGCGCCCACGCTCAACGCCAGCAGCAACACGTCCGGCGGCACGGGAAACACCGAGGACTCCGCCACGGCAATGCCAAACAACGCCCAGGTACTGCCCGGCCGGTGCGCCCAGCGCACTGTCCAGTCATACAACCGCCGGAGCCAGTGCGGTCGCCGCACCAGCCCGGGGGTTGCGCCGGGGGCTGTGGCTTGGTCATCCATCGTGGCCGGTGAGTGGACGGGAAAAGAGCCGGTCGGTCAAGCGCGCCCCAATCGGGCACCTTCCCATCGCGTCGGGCCGGACAACAGACTTGGCGCCGGCCCCGCGGTGGTGCGCACCCGCGCTCAGGGGACCATTCATCTCGCGGCCGGTGAGGCGCCAAGACCGGTTTACGAGCACCGAAACCGAAAAGGGGATTCGTCGCCATACCCGAACATCCGGTCTTTCACCCCGCCGGTCGGCAAGCGGAGCAATGGCCCGGGTGCGAGAGGGAGGCTTTCGGACTTTGGATTGTCGTGGATGTCGCCCGCACGCCCCGCCAACCCGCCGAAGACTGAGCGGCGCGTGAAGTGGCCCGGGGAGATTTGTCACTGGCGGCGGCGCGCGGCTTTGCTACCCTCCTCGAAAGCGAAACGAGCTTTCAGCCATGTGTGTGGAATGCGGTTGCGGTCAGGTGGAGCGATTCGGCGTGCAACCTCTCCAGGCCCCGCCGGCCCGGCCGGTGCGGCTCGTCGAGGGAGAGGCCCACGCCCACATCGAGCATGCCCACGAACATGTGCACGCCGACGGCACCCGGCACAGCCATCCCCATGTGCACGGCACCGGCCATGAGCAGGACCATGATCACGCCCACGCCCCGGGCGAACACCACCACACCCACACCCACGCCGACGGCACCACCCACACCCATTCTCACGCGCCCGACGCGGCCCATTCCCATGCCCCGCCCGCCGCCGTCACGCTGGACCTGCACCAACCCATCCTCGCCCGCAACGACCGCCTGGCCGAGCGCAACCGGGGTTACCTCCGCGCCAAGGGCGTGCTCGCCCTGAATGTCCTGGCCTCGCCCGGCGCGGGCAAAACCACCCTGATCGAAAAAACCCTCGCCGCCCTCGCCGCCGAACTGCCCGGAGCGGTTATCGTGGGCGACCTGGCCACCGCACGCGACGCCGAGCGCTTCCGCGCGGTGGGAGCACCCGTGGTTCAGATCACCACCGGCACGGTGTGCCACCTGGACGCCGAAATGGTGGCGCGCGGCCTCGAGCAACTGGACCTGGACGGCCGCCGGTTGCTGTGGATCGAAAACGTGGGCAACCTCGTCTGCCCCGCCGATTTCGACCTGGGCGAAAACGCCCGCGTGGTGCTCCTGTCTGTGACCGAGGGCGAGGACAAGCCGTTGAAGTATCCGCCCATCTTCCGCAGCGCCCATGCCGTGGTGGTGACCAAGACCGATCTGGCCGCGGCGACCGGCTGTGACCTGGAGGCGCTGCGCCACCATCTCCGGGCCGGAGCGCCACAGGCCCGGCTCTTCGAGCTGTCCGCCCGCACCGGCGCGGGCCTGGCGGCCTGGTTGGATTGGGTGCGCGGCCTGACGCGGCATTGACCGCCGCGCAGCGGATAAAACCGCTGCCGGGTCGCCGGGCCTTACCCGATCCGCCCACCCTGGGGTTGCCACGAGAGGCCCCGTTAATTGACAAGCAGGCACACGTCGTTTGCACTGGCGCGGTCATGCGCACCCCGTCGCTGCTTCTTGCCCTCGGTCTGATCAGCTTCACGCTGCCACTCAACGCCGCCGCCCCGCCCCGGCTCCGGGTCAGCGACAATCACCGCTTCCTCATCACCACCGAAGGCCGGCCGTTTTTCTGGCTGGCAGACACGGCGTGGCAGTTGATTCACGATCTGGAGGAGGCCGAGATGCGGCGCTACTTCGCCGACCGGCGCGACAAGGGGTTCACCGTCATTCAGACCGTGGTGCTGGCGGAGCATCGGTTTGACCAGCCCAATGCCTTCGGTCATTTCCCCATCGAGCCCCGGCGGCCGGACCGGCCCATCGTGCGGGACGGCCCGGACAACGATTACTGGGACGACGTGGAACGGGTGCTGCGGCTGGCGGCCACGCACGGGCTGTATGTGGCGCTGCTGCCCACGTGGGGCAAGTACGTCACCTCCGACTGGCAGAACGGGCTGGTGGACGGCTTCTTCAATGTGACCAATGCCGAGGCTTACGGCCGCTTCATCGGCGCCCGGTTCAAGGAGCACCCCAACCTCATCTGGGTGTTGGGCGGCGACCGCGCCGCGCCGACCGACGCGGCCCGAGCCGTCTGGCGCGCGCTGGCTCGCGGCATCGCCCTCGGGGTCAGCGGCGCGGAGGATTACTCGCAGGTGCTGATGACCTATCACCCGAGCGGCCCGGGCAGCACCGCCTGGTTCCTCAACGACGAGCCGTGGCTGGACTTTCACAGCTTGCAATCCGGCCACGGCCGCTGGGCCTTGAACTGGATGCTGGTCGAACACGCCTACACCATGAAACCCACGCTGCCGGTCATTGACCTGGAGAGCAGCTACCCGGGATTCCGGCACGGTCGCCCGCCCACGGTGGCGACCGACGATGACGCGCGCCGGGCCGGC
>CALFAV010000053.1 GCA_937946835.1 uncultured Verrucomicrobiae bacterium
GCTGCTGGCCCGGGCGCACCGGGGCGGCTGGCGGCTCCTTGAGTTACCCGTGCGCTGGGTGGACGACCCCGACAGCCGCGTGCGCCTGCTGCCCACCATCCTCGCCGACCTCCGCGGCCTCGGGCGCCTGCGCCGCGAGCGACGATTACTCCGGCCTGGTGACCGCTAAAAACCCCAGGAATAATCATCACCAAGGGCACCAAGTCCCACAAGACGAGAATCTTCAGAACAAGCTGCGGTCCGGGATTGTTCACCGGCGGAAAAATCGGCCCGCCGGCAGGAAGTCGGTGTCTCGACAAGTGAAGGGGCCCTTTTGGGCCTACTTCTGCCCCCAAGGGAATTTCCCTCCGCCCTTGGTATTCCTGGTCCCCCGGATTTTTTCCGCTTCAAGGACCCCGAAGCCGAAGGAAGTGCCGGCCCCATCCCGCCGGCTGACAACCGGCGTTATGGCCGATGGGCATTCGCTGCGCGATGCGCTGCCTCGCACCCGCTGAAAGCGTTGCGAGGCCGGGGTGGCCCGGCCATGCTGGTTGCGCTGGCTGTGATGACCCGACTGGTTGTTTTGTTCGCCTGCCTGGCCGCCAGGATGTTCCTCGTCCTTGGCGGTGGCGGAGCGCGCACGGAGTCGGCCTGGGAAACCAACGCGCTTGGCCGCAGTCGCCCGGTCCAACCCGGCCCGGCGGGCAAAGCCGGGTTCACCTCCCTGCCTGCGAAATTCACGGGTGTGGCCTTCACGAACACGCTCCCGGAATACCGGCACCTGACCAATCAAATCCTGCTCAACGGCGCCGGCCTGGCTCTGGGCGACGTGGACGGCGATGGCTGGACCGACCTGTACCTGTGCAACGCCGACGGGGCAAACGCGCTCTACCGCAACCTCGGCGACTGGCACTTCACCAACGTCACCGCCGTCGCCGGCGTGGCCTGCCGCGGCCTGACCTCCAGCGGCGCGGCGTTTGCCGACCTGGACGGCGACGGCGACCTGGACCTGGTGGTCAACACCGTGGGCCAGGGCACGCGCCTGTTTTACAACGACGGCACCGGGCGCTTCACTGCCGGGCCGGTCCTCAACCCCGGCAAGGGCGGCATGACGGCGGCGCTGGCCGACACCGACGGCGACGGTTTCCTCGACTTGTACATCTCCAACTACCGCACCGCGGCGCTCATGGACATGCCCAACGCCCGGGCCACGTTCCGCACCGTGGACGGCCGGACCTTCCTCGAGACGATCAACGGCCGGCCGGTGACCGACCCGGACCTGACCAACCGTTTTGTGGTCGGCCCGCGCGGCAACATCGAGGAACTGGGCGAGGCGGACGCCTTTTACCGCAATGCGGGGGGGACCAACTGGGTGGCCGTGCCCTTCACCGGGGGCGCGTTCCTCGACGAAGACGGTCGGCCGCTGGAAGCGCCCCTGTTTGAGTGGGGGTTGACCGCGCTGTTCCGCGACATCAACGACGACGGCCGGCCCGACCTGTATGTGTGCAACGACTTTCTCACCCCCGACCGGCTCTGGCTCAACCAGGGCGACGGGCGCTTCCGCCTGAGTCCCCGGCTGGCCGTGCGCAAGAACGCCCTGTTCTCGATGGCCGGCGATTTCGCCGATTTCAATCGCGACGGCCACCTCGACTTTTTCACCCTGGACATGATGAGCCGCGAACACAGCCAGCGGATGCGCTACCTGGGCGAGCGCAACCTGTCGCCGGCCCCACCCGGGGTGTACGCGGACCGCCCGCAGTTCGGCCTGAACATGCTGTTTTTGAACCGCGGCGACGGCACCTACGCCGAGATCGGCCAACTGGCGGGGGTCGAAGCGGCCGAGTGGGCCTGGTCGTGCGCGTTCCTGGACGTGGACCTGGACGGCTGGGAAGACCTCCTGGCGGTCAACGGCATGGAGCGCGCCGCGCGCGACATGGACGTGGTCGAGTACCTCCAGCGCCTGCGGGCCACGCGGCGGCTGAGCGATGCGGAGATTTTCCGCGAGCGCCGCGCCTTTCCGCGCCTGGCCACGGCCAACCTGGCCTTTCGGAACCGACGCGACCTCACCTTCGAGGAAGTGGGCGCGGCCTGGGGCTTCGACTGGCGCGGCATCTCGCAGGCCCTGGCCCTGGCCGACCTGGACCACGACGGCGACCTGGACGTGGTCATCAACAACCTCAACGCCCCGCCCCTGCTGCTGCGCAACGACTCGCCCGCCCCGCGCGTGGCGGTGCGGTTGCGCGGCCGGCCGCCCAACACCCGGGGCATCGGCGCCTGTCTGCGCGTGACCGCCCCCGGACTGCCGGTGCAAACCCAGCAAATCACCGCCGGCGGCCGGTACCTGGCCGGGGACGACGCGGTGCGGACTTTCGCCGCCGGCTCGGCGACCAACCGCCTGACCATTGAAGTGCGCTGGCCGAGCGGGCGGCGGTCGCTTCTGACCGGGGCCGAGGCAAACCGCCTGTACGAATTCGACGAGGCGCTGGCCGCCGATCCCGTCCCGGTGCCGACCCCGCCCCCCAGCGCCACGGCGTGGTTCGAGGATGTTTCCGCCCGCTTGGACCATCGCCACCACGAAGAGGCCTTCGATGACTTCGCCCGCCAACCTCTCCTGCCCAACAAACTCAGCCAACTCGGTCCCGGCCTGAGCTGGGCCGACGTCAACGGCGACGGCTGGGACGACCTGCTCGTGGCCACGGGCCGGGGCGGTGTGCTCGGCGTGCTGACCAACGACACGCGCGGCGGCTTCGCCCCGGACCGGAGCGAGCGCTTCACTCTCCCGGCCGGGCGGGACCTCACCACGGTGCTGGCCTGGCGCGATGCCACCACTCCCACGCCCCGTGTGGCCATCGGCGCGGCCAATTACGAAGACGGCCAACCCGCCGGCGCGGCCGTGCTCGCCTGCCCGCCGGATCAGGCCGGACCGGCTGACTGGTTGCCCGCGACCGAGTCGAGCACAGGACCGCTGGCCGTGACGGACGTGGACGGCGACGGGGACCTGGACCTGTTCGTGGGCGGGCGGGTGATCCCGGGACGGTACCCGCAGCCGGCCACGTCCCGGTTGTTCCTCAACCAGCCAGACCAGGGCCGGTTCAGCGGGGCGACCGGAGAAGTCGCAGCGGCGTTGACCCAGGTGGGCCTGGTCAGCGGGGCGGTGTTCACCGACCTGACCGGCGACGGCTGGCCGGAACTGGTGCTGGCCTGTGAGTGGGGACCGCTGCGCCTGTTTCGCAACGAGCGCGGGCGGCTGGCCGAGTGGAACCCGCCGCTGCGCTGGCCGAACGACCCGCCGCCGGGCGTGGCGCCCCCGCCCTCCGAGCTGGCCCGGCTCACCGGCTGGTGGACCAGCGTGACCGCCGGGGATTTCGACGGCGACGGCCGCCCGGACCTGGTGGCGGGCAACTGGGGTCGCAACACCAAATACCAGGCGCACCGGACCAAGCCGCTCCGGCTTTACTGGGGCGACCTGGGCGGCGCCGGGCGCGTGGACGTGGTGGAGGCGCACTTCGACGCCCAGTTGCAAAAGTACGTGCCCGAGCGGCAACTGGACGTTCTGGCCGCCTCCCTGCCGTACCTGCGCGGCATGTTCCCCACCCACCGCGCTTTCAGCACCGCCGGCGTCGAGGAAGTGCTGGGCGAACGCCGGCAGGAGGCGCAACGGCTCGAGGCCGCCTGGCTGGAAACCACCCTCTTCCTCAATCGCGGCGACCACTTCGTGGCGCGAGCCCTGCCGATCGAAGCCCAATTCGCACCGGTGTTCGGCCTGGCCGTGGCGGACTTCGACGGCGACGGCGCGCTGGACCTGTTCCTGGCTGAGAACTTCTTCGCCACGCAGCCCGAGACCGCACGTTACGACGCCGGGCGCGGGTTGGTGTTGCGCGGCGACGGCCGGGGCGGTTTTGAGCCGCTGGCCGGCCAGGTTTCCGGGGTGATGATCTACGGCGAGCAGCGCGGCGCGGCGGTGGCCGACTTTGACGGCGATGGGCGGGTGGACCTGGCCGTGGCCCAAAACGGCGCCGAAACCCGCCTGTTCCGCAACCAAACGGCCCGGCCGGGGCTGCGCGTGCGCCTGGACGCGGGGGCGGGCAATCCCGACGGCTTCGGCGCGCAGGTGCGCGGCGTGTGGGGGGAGCGGCTCGGGCCGGCCCTCGAGGTGCGGGCCGGAGGCGGGTACTGGTCGCAGGACAGCGCGGTGGTGGTGGTCACGGGTCCGGCCCCGCCCGGGGCGCTGGAGGTGCGCTGGCCGGGCGGGCGGAGCGAGCGGGTCAAGGTGCCGGCCGGCGCGCGGGAAATCACCGTGCGCGCGGCAGACGGCGGGGCGGCGGCCCGGTGAACCCCGCCCCGTGCGGCACGGCGAGCGGGCTTGCCTTGGCGGGGCGGGCCGTTCCAGACTCGCCCAGCGAGCCGGGACCGGACAGCGCCGCGGTAGGGCGCCGCGGCTTGGCCGGGTCTTTCGGCCGCCTTCGAGACAAATCATGCGCACCACCTACGTTCCCCCGTTGACGGCGGAGACCGCCCGGGAGCTGCAACGCAAGCTCACCCCGACACCGGCGCCCGAACCGGCCCGACCGGCCCGGACCGACGTATTGCTGGTGGGGCTGGACCTGGGCACCAGCGTTTCCTGCCTCAAGGCCGCCCATCCGGGCGCGGCGGAGCTGGTCACCGACGAGATCATCCCCACCGCGGTGGGCTACGCGCGCGAGGGCATTGTGGAAAACCTGCTGCCCGGCAACGCCCGGGTGCTGTACGGCCAGCTTGCCCTCCAGTACCGAACGTACCTGCGCCTGCTGATGCCGCTGCGCAACGGGGTGATCGAGGACCTGGCGGCGGCGCAGGACTTTGTCCGGCATCTGCGCCAGGTGCTCAACCCCCCGGCCAACGTCGAGGTGCGCGCGGTGGTGGGGGTGCCCGCGGGTGCCGACCGCACCGCCCGGGAGAATCTGTGCACCGCGCTGGCCGGCGTGTTTCAAAAGGTGCTGTTGATTCCCGAGCCGTTTCTGGCGGCACTGGGCTACCGGGAGGAAAGCCGCCTGGGCGATCCCACCTACCTGGACCCGGTGCGCAACTCGCTCTTTGTGGATTGCGGCGCCGGCACCACGGACGTGTGCCTGGTCCAGGGCTACTACCCGGGGCCGGAGCACCAGGTCAGTTCGGCCTTTGCCGGCGATGAGGTGGATCAACTGCTGCTGGAGGCGGTGCGGCGGCTGGATCCGGACGTGCAACTGTCGGTCGCGCGCGTGCGGGCCATCAAGGAACAGCACTCCTACGTCGGCCAACCGGACGCCCCGGTGGTGGTGTCGGTCGTGGTGGGCGGCAAGGCCCGCAAGCTGGACCTGACCGCGCCGCTGGGCCAGGCCTGCGGCCGGTTGCTGCAGGAAATTTTCGAGCTGGTCAAACTGGCCATCGCCCGCGCCTCAACCGACACGGTCGAGGAACTGTTGCAGAACATCGTGCTCACCGGCGGGGGCAGCCGCATCCGGCACATTGACGCCGAACTGCAACGCCTGTTGACCGAGGAGGGCTACGAGAAACCGCGCGTCCAGACCGTGGGCGAGGGCTACAAGCAACTGGTGGCCCGGGGCGCGCTGGTGGCCGCCCGCCAGGCCAAAGAGAGCCAGTGGCTGAGCCTGGGCCGTTGAGCCGGCCGAGCGGCGGGGCGGCTGCGTGCGGCCGGGAGCGGCGCACTCCCGCTTGGCGCGGCGGCCGGGGCGGGCTTACATTGGTCCGAAATCTCCAACCGACCCCATGAAAACCGCCACGCAACTGGCCATCTTTCTGGCCAACCAACCGGGCGCCCTGGCCCGGGTCTGCACCGCCCTGGCCGAGGCCGGCATCAACATCCTGGCCCTGACCACCAGCGACACCGTGGATCACTCGGTGGTCCGCATGGTCGTGAGCGATCCGCGCCAGGCCATTTTCCTGCTCGAGGAGCGCGGGCTGCTGGTGGTGGAAAGCGAGGTCCTGTTGCTGACCGGCGCCAACCAGCCCGGCGCGCTGGCCGAGATCAGCAACCGGCTGGCGAAGGCGGGGATCAACATTGACTACCTCTATTGCGCGAGCAGCCCGGACGCCCCGGCGGGCCTGTTGGTGTTGCGGGTGGACAATCTGCGCAAGGCCCGCCAGGTACTCCGGGGACTTTCCGCGGCTCAGTAACGTTTGACGAAGCGCCTGCCGCTGCCGCCTTCCTCGGCGGGGGGCGCCGCGGGGGCCGACGGCGGCGGGGGAGTCGCCGCGGGGGCAGCCGTCGAGGAAGCGGGCTCCGACCCCTTCGCTTCAGCCGCGGCGCCGGCCGGGCGTTCACTCGCCTGCACAAAAGCCAGGCGCAGGTGGGTGAGGGTGTCGGCCAGCAACCCGGCTTCGGCGGCGGTGAGGTTGCCCCGGGTTTTGGCCTCGAGCATTTCCAACGTGTCGATGAAGACCGTCGCCGCCCGGAGGTCCACTTCCGCGCGGCCCGTGTCGGGGTCGGGGACCAGTCCCAGGCAGGCGGAGGCCAGGTTGGCCTGTTGGAGCACCAAGCCGGTAAACAGGGCCGAGTGACGTTCGGCGACGGGGGAATCGGCCGGGGCCGAGGGATCGGAAGGTCGGTTCATGCCAACGGGTCGCTCAGGTCCGGTTCGGTTTGCAGAAACCGCACCAGGTGGCGCAGGCGGTCCTCCAGGCGCGGGGTTTCCAGGATGAGCTGGCGTTGGTGCGGGTCGCGCAGCAGCGTGGCCGAAACCAGGTCGGTCAGTTGCTCGGCGTCGTCCAGTTGGGCCAGTTGTTCGAGCGCCTGGGCGAAGGCCTCCAGGGTCAGCGGGGCGGTGCCGCCGCTTTCACTCGGAGCATGGGAGAAAATGTACTTGCCCTGTTGCAGCCGGTTTTTGGCCAGTTCCAAGACCCGGGTGGTGAGCGCCTGCACCACCAGCGTGCTGTGGCCGGCCGGGGGGAGGGGATGGATTTCCTGCACCCGATAGGGCCGGTAGGCCACCACCCGCCCCAGCCGCACCCGTGCCAGGCCTTGCAGGATCAGGTTCGAGGTGCCGTCGGGCCGGGTCACACAGGCGCGCACCAGACCCAGGCCGGCCACGCTGACGGGCGTTTCCCGGGCACGATCACGGCGGCGCAGGGCCACGGCGAACACCCGTTCTCCCGCCAGCACATCGGCGAGCATGCGCCGGTACCGCGGCTCGAAAATGTACAGCGGCAGCATGGACTGGGGGAACAGGATGGCGTTACCCAACGTCATCACCGGAACGGCCGACGGCACCTGCATGAATGGCAGTTTAGGCGCGACGGCCGCTCGGGCAAGTGCGGTCTGGGCCGGCCCGGCACCGCAAACTCCAAGACCTTGAAGAATCTTGCCTTGCGGGCCGGATTCGCGCACCCTGAGACGCAAATGAACTCGAAGGCGCCCGTGGTGGTTCTGGTGGTGTTGTGTCTGGCGTTGCTGGCCGCGCTGGTGGTGCGCCACAACAAGGCGGTTCAGGAAAAACGCGCGGATCAACAGCGCATCCTGCAGTTGTCCAACGAGTGGACCTCGGCCCGCACCCGCCTGGACGAACTGGAGACGGTCAACAACTCCCTGCGTTCGGACCGGGACACCACCCGCGCCACGCTGGACCGCACCGCCGCCCAACTGGCCCAGATGCGCGAAGCCCTCGCCGAGACCGAGCGCAAGGTGGCCGAAGCCACCCAGACCCTGCAGGAAAAGGCCGCCGAACTGGACCGCCTGGAGGCCCGCGCCAAAAACCTCGAAAGTCAAAACGCCGGTCTCGAGAAACAGGCGGCGGAAATGCGCCAGGCCATCAGCACCCTCGAGGGGCAGATTGCCGACACCCGCAAGCGGCTGGCCAGCGCCGAGGAGGACCGCGACTTTTTGTTGAATGAGCTGCTCCGCCTGCAACGCGAGAAGACCACCCTGGAAACCCGCCTCAGCGACATCACCGCCCTGCGCGAGCAGATCGCCCGCATCCGGGAGGACCTCGCCGAAAGCCGCCGCCTGGAGGCCCTGCGGCGGAGCCTGTACGGACCCGCCACCGTCAAGGGCGGCGAACTGCTCCAGCGCGGGGTGCGCCGCGAGGGCGAAATCAAGACCCCGGACCTGGAAGTGGAAATCCGCCGGGAGGGCGGCTCCCGCATCCTGGCGCCCCCGCCCCGGCCCTGAGCCGACGGCGTCCCCGCCCGGGCTTCACCGGCCGGCGTTGACGCGGCACCACGCCATCCACTAAGGTCCCTTGGCAGTCAGCCGGTCGGTCCGCTCACCCGCCCGCCCCTGCCTGCCACGTTTTCCCGGTATTTACCATGGCCAACACCATTCTCGTGGGCGCCCAGTGGGGCGACGAGGGCAAGGGCAAGATCATTGACGTCCTGGCCGAGCGCTCCGACTACGTGGTGCGCACCGCCGGCGGCAACAACGCCGGGCACACCGTCTTCATCGGCCCGCAAAAATACGTCCTGCACCTGGTGCCCTCGGGCATCCTCTGGCCGGGCAAGAAATGCGTCATCGGCAACGGCGTGGTGGTGGACCCGGTGAGCCTGGTGGAGGAAATCGAGGGGCTCCAGGCGTTGGGCGTGAAGGTGGACGGCAACCTCTTCCTCAGCGAGTGCGCCCACGTGGTGCTGCCCTACCACCGCCTGCTGGACGAACAGCGCGAGTTGCGCAAGGGCCGCCAGAAAATCGGCACCACCAAGCGCGGCATCGGCCCGGCCTACGGCGACAAGGCCGCGCGCGTGGGCATTCGCATGGTGGACCTGATCAATCCGCCCCGGTTCGAGGCGTTGCTGCGCCAGCGCCTGCGCGAGAACAACGCCGTGCTCCGCGCCCTGGGCGCCCGGCCGTTGTCCTTTGCCCGGGTCCATGCCGCCTACCGGGCGGCGGGGGACCGCCTGCGACCTTTTGTGACTTCCACGGTGATGTTGCTCCACGAGGCCACCCGCCGGGGTGCGAACATCCTGTTCGAGGGCGCCCAGGGCACCTTTCTGGACATAGACCACGGCACCTACCCATACGTGACTTCTTCCAACACCACCGCGGGGGGCGCCTGCACCGGTTCGGGCGTACCCCCGAACAAGATTGACCACGTGTACGGCGTGATGAAGGCCTACACCACCCGCGTGGGTGAAGGCCCCCTGCCCACGGAAAACGCCGCAATCGCCGACCTCCTCCACGGCATGGGCCGCGAGTTCGGCGCCACCACCGGCCGGCCGCGCCGCTGCGGCTGGGCGGACACCGTGGTCACCCGTCACGCCGTCATGGTCAACGGCATTGACCGACTGGCCATCACCAACGTGGACGGCCTGGACACGGTCGAGACCCTCAAGGTGTGCATCGGCTACCGCCACGGCGACCGCCGGTACGACTACGTGCCGGCGGACGCTGCGGTGCTGGCCGAGTGTGAGCCGGTGTACGCCGAGTTCCCCGGCTGGCGCACGCCCACCGGTCACATCCGGGAGTGGCGCAAACTCCCCGCCCCCTGTCGCGCCTACCTCAAGGCCCTGGCCGAACTGAGCAACACCCGCCTGGCGATGGTTTCGGTGGGACCGGCCCGGGATCAGACCATTTTCCTCTGAGCCGGGTCCGCCCGGTTGCTGCCGGCCCGTCATGAGCGCCGCCGTGCATCTGAGCCCCCAGGCCCTGGCCAATCTGCCCCAGCACGTGGCCATCATCATGGACGGCAACGGTCGCTGGGCCAAGCAGCGCCAGTTGCCGCGCGTGGAGGGCCACCGGGTCGGCGCCGAATCCGTGCGCGCCGTGGTCCGCGCGGCCGGCGAGCTGGGCATCAAGTACCTGACCTTGTACGCCTTCTCGGTCGAAAACTGGAACCGTCCCAAGGATGAGGTGGACACGCTCATGAAGTACCTGGCGCGCTACCTCAAGAGCGAGATCGGCGAGCTGCAGCGCAACAACGTCCGCCTCGAAGCCATCGGGCAGATCTACCGCCTGCCCGAGTTTGTCCAGGAACAGTTGCGCCGCACCCAGGCCGCCCTGGCCAAAAACAACGGCCTGACCCTCATCCTCGCCCTCAGTTACGGCGGCCGCACCGAAATCGTCGAGGCGGTCCGCGCCATCGCCCGCAAGGTCAGGGCCGGCCTGATTGACCCGGAGGAAATCAACGAGCAGGCCGTGGCCCAGCATCTCTACACCCGCAACTACCCCGATCCCGACCTGCTCATCCGCACCAGCGGCGAAATGCGGGTGAGCAACTTCCTGCTCTGGCAGATTTCCTACGCCGAGCTGGTGGTGACACCCACGCTCTGGCCGGACTTCCGCAAACCCCAGTTTTACGCGGCGCTCGAGGAGTACACCCGCCGCCACCGCCGCTTTGGCGGGGTGTAACCGGTTCCGGTCTTTCCCTCCGATGCCCCCAGCCACGGCCCGCCCGTGAGGTCCGGGCCCGCCTGACCCGCTTGTCCGCCCTCGGCACCGCGTTGGCCCGGCTCACCCGCGGGCGGCAGTGACGACCGGTCGTTCACCGGGGCCGGGCAATGCTCACGGCGGCCGCGGCGCCGGCCCCGACGGGCACCGGACGCGACAGCGGGTGGTATCGGTTCACCGTCGGCCCGCGCAGCACCATCACCGCTCCGTCCGGCCAACGCACCTCCACTTCTTCCACGGCCGCGGTCGGTCCCAGACCGAAAAGCAGCCGGCCGCTGTGCTGGCAGCGGTGGGAATCGCCGTTGACCACCATCCGCGCCCACTGTCGCCCCTCCGCCCGCACCAGCACCCGGGTCCCCACGGGCAGATCGCCCCCGCCCGGGCCGGCTGCGGCGAACCCGATCCAGCGGCCCCGTTCGGCGAGCCGGTTGCGGTAGAGTTGCAGCGTCTGCCGCTCGCGGGGCCAGACCTCGAAGGTGGTCACCACCAGGTCCGGCGCGCCATCGCCGTCGAAATCCTCGGCCACCACGTTGCGCGAGTCGGCCTCGAGGGCCACGCCGAAGAGGTGGCCCACCTCGACAAACCCCGCGCCGCTCCGGTTCAGGTAAAGCCGGTTCTTTTCGTACCCGCCGTAGGACCAGCCCTGCCCGCGGGTGCGGTCGAATTTGCGGAACAGGTACGCGCCGGCGACATGGGCCTCGATCGCGTCGTCCACGTACAGGTCGTGCAACCAGAACTCGGGTTCGTACTCGCGCACCGAGCGGGTGCTTTGGTGGCCGTTGGCGATGTACACCTCCGGCCAGCCGTCGAGATCAAAGTCCGCGGCGCTCGCTCCCCAGGACCAGCCGCTGCGCGTAATGGCGTCCCGGTCCGCCACGCGGACAAAGCCGCCCTCGGGCCGGGCCAGGAACAAGCGGTTGCCGCAGGCCATGCGCGCGCGCATCACCGGGTCCTCGGCCGGGCCGGGCCGGCCCAACCCCAGGTGGTTGAGCCGGTCCACGGTGGGCGAGGGCATGCCGATCATCAGGAAGTCCGGCCGGCCGTCGGCGTTGAAATCCGCAAAGGTGTGCGCCATGCCGAAGCCCTTGGCGTCGCCCAGCCATGCACCGGTCACCTCGGTGAAGTGGCCCCGGCCGTCGTTGCGGTACACCTCGGCGCCGGCGAAGTCGCTGACCACCAGCAGGTCCAGGTGGCCGTCCGCGTCCAGGTCCGCCAGCGAGGCGCTGTAGGTGCGCCGCCAGCGTTTGGCCGCCAGCCCCGCTGCTTCGGTCGCGTCGGTGAACCGCCCGGCGCCGTCGTTCAACAGCAGGTAGGCGGGGTCGCCGTCGTTGGCGTCGTGGTAGGCGGGTTTGAGCACCGCGCCCAGCGTGGGGACGCGGTACTGGGCGAAAAACACGTCCAGGTCGCCGTCGCCGTCCACGTCGCCGCAGGTCAGGGCCATCGGGTTCTTCAACGGTTGATCGGCGGTCCAAACCGGGACGGGCAATTCCTGAAACCATCCCCCGGCGGGCTCACGCGGCGGCGCGGCGGCGGTTCGGCCCGTAAACAACAGCAGACCCACCGCGTTGACCACCAGCAGGTCCGGGGCGCCGTCGCCGGTGAAGTCCTCGATCAGCGCGGTGAACAACGACCCGGGCGGCTCCGCGCACAGCGGCCCGAATTGGTACCGGTCCGGCGCCACGCGGCGGTAAAGTCGGTTCACCCCGGGCAGGGCGATTTCGGGCAGGCCGTCGCCGTCCAGGTCGCGCACCAGCACCGGATCAATGGGGAAGCGGCGTTCCGGCGGCTCGATTTCCTCCAGGAGCACCGGCTCAAACGGCGGCTCGCCGGCGCGGGTTTTGAGGGTGAGGCGGCTGGCGTCCACGCCCGCGACGCGGGCGGGCCGGTGAGGGTCCCCGGTGGGCTGCCAGTCCACGATCAGCTCGCCCACCAGTTCCGCGCGCCGGGGGCGGGCGGCGTTGGTCAGATGCGCTGCGAAGTAAAACGTGCTCTGCCGGGGTTGGCCGGCGGCGTTGGTGTCGAAGCGCGTGTGCCGGAACTCGACCTGCATCAACCGCCAACCGGCCCGGGCCTGTTCGTGCAGCAGGCGTTTCCAACCTGCCGCGTCGAGCAGCGGCCCCGGCCCGGCCGACTCGGTGAAGGCCAAGCCGTGGGGCAGGAGTTGGGGAGTCTCCCACCGGCCCAGGCGCAGGGTGCCCGGAGAAAAGGCCGCGGCCACGGCAAATTTGTCCGGGGCCGCGTTCAGCGCATCCCAAAAATCGTCGAAGACGTCCCCGCAGCTCTGCGCGAGCTTTTCGGCAGCCCACCAGGTGGCGGCGGCGCGCGCTTCGCGGGCTTCAAGCCAGGCGGCGCGGGCGTCAAATTGCAGGCGGGCGCGCTCGCTGATTTGCGCCGCTTCGGCGAAGGGATCGGGTTGCCGCCGCCAAGCGAGCAACCATCCCACGGCACCGGCCACAAGCAGGCCGGCAACCCACCAGCCCGCTCGGCGATGTCGTGGGACAGCCGCTTTCACGAGGTGAACTTGAACCCAAGGCCGGCTCTTTGGCAACGAGCCGGCCCACGGTGCCGGGGCTGCGGGTTGCCCGACGCACCGGGATCCAGCGCGGCTCCCCGGGGGGAACGGTCGGGGGAGTGCCCCGGCGCCGGCACCGTCCTGAACCATTTGGCCTTGCCACTGTTGCGCGGCGGGGTTACACCAGCACTGCCATGTTCGGTGAGGGTTCAGCGGCTCCCGCAGCGTGGTCCATCCCCAACTACGACCTGCTGGGTCGGATCGGGTCCAGTTCTCACAGCGAAGTTTGGCTGGCCCGCCACCGTGTGCTGTTAAAGCTGCGCGCGGTGAAAATTATCCGGTTTGAGGATGTGGAGCTCTCGCGGTTTTGGGAAAAGGAGTTCACGGGGGTTCGGTGCTACGAGCCGGTGTCCCGGGAACATGTCGGCCTGATGGACCTGTTCGAGGTGGGTCTGTTCCCGGACCGCTCGGGCTTTTGGTACGTGATGGAACTGGCGGACCGGGAGGTCCCCGGAGCGGACGGAACGGCTCTGGCGGCGGACCCAAACGACGCACCTGCCGAGTCGCCCTTGCCGACCAATCCCGGCGACTACCGGCCGCGGACCCTGGCCACGGAACTGGCGCGGCGCGGGCGGCTTTCCCCCCGGGAGACGCTGGACCTCGGCCTCCACTTGGCCGGTGCACTGGCGTTCTTGCACTCCCGCAATCCGCCCCTGGTGCACCGCGACATCAAACCCGAAAACGTGATTTACGTGGAAGGGCAGCCCAAGTTGGGCGATCCCGGCATGATGACCCGGGTTGGCGAGCGCCCCACCTGGTGCGGCACCACCGGGTATGTCGCCCCGGAAGGCCCGGGCAAGCCCGCCGCCGACATCTACAGCCTGGGCAAGCTCCTGTACACCGTGGCCACGGGGTATCCGCCGGAGCGGTTCCCCGACCTGCCGGACCCGCCGGAGAACGGCCCGGACCACCGGCTCTGGCAGCGGCTCAATGCGCTGATTTGCCATGCCTGCGAGCACAACCCCGCGGCCCGGTATCGTTCGGGGCGGGAACTTCTGCACGACCTGGAGCGCATCCGGGCCGGACAAAAGCCGCGTCTGGCGCGGCGCCGCCTTGTCCGGAGCGTGCTCGTGAGCGCGATCCTGGGGGGCGGGCTGCTGCTGGGTCTGCTTTGGGAGCCGGGAGGGCGCTGGGAACGCCGGCCGACCCGGCTCTTTGGCGGGGCAGCCGTGACGGAAAATTACCGCCCGACCGGCGTGATCTTCGAGGACCATTTCCTGGAAAATCGGTTGAATCCCGGACGGTGGACCTGGAATTTCTGGCAGAGCAAGGCCCAGCCGCAGTTCGGGCAGGCGACCCGCCAGGTCTCGGTGGCCAACGGCACCTTGCGCCTCGAAAACCAGGTGCTCCACGAGGAGGGGTGGAACATCAAACAGCTTGTCTGGGTCTTGTCCCGAACCGATCTCAAGCCTCAGGGTGACACGGTGGTGGAGGTGGAACTCTCCGGTCGGGCGGGCAACGCGCATCTCGGGCTGGCGCTGGTCGCCGGGGACGGGCCCTGGCAAAGCAGCGGGGAATTGATCCCCCTGTTTCAGCGCGGCGGGGGGCGCTTCCAGCCCGCCCAAATCGAGCGGGTCCGCGTGCAGGCGCAGTTAAGCCCGGCCAGCGGCCTGGCCCTGGTGCACTGGACCGAGCCGGACGGTCCCCACCAGCGACTGGTGGACGTGTCCGCCCTTCCGGCCTGGCGGCTGGTGTTTTTGACCGTCGCCGATTCTGCGGCGGGGATGGACGCCGGCTTTGCCCAACTGGAGGTACACCGCGTCGCAGTCATGCGGGCGAAGTTGTCGCCGCGCCTGGCCGGGTGGTTGACGTCCTCCCCGGCGGAGCTGCCGGTGCCGGGCGTGGAGGTCTTCAATCCGGAGCGCCGGGCGGGGGCATTCACCGATGCGGAGGGGGCCTACGTGGTTCCGGCCCTGCCGGGATGGAACCGGTTGCTCGTCCGCAGTCAAACGTTCCAACTGACCGGGCCGGCCTCCCCCTTGCGCGTGCCCCGGGCGGGGTTGACCCGGCTCGACGTGTCCGTCCGCAAGCGGCGCTTCGGCCGGGGCGATGTGCGCGAGGCCTGGCAGATTTCGCGGCAGCCGCTGACCCGCCTCGCGCTCAGTTCCACGCATGTGTACACCCTGGGCGGGGGCAATCTTTGCCGGTTCGAGCGGGGAACCTGGCGGCAGGAAAATTTGCCCCCGGTCCCCGGCGATATCGGACTGTGTTGGGCGGAAGACAAACTCTGGAGCGTGGGCACGCACGACCGGGCAATGCTCTTCGAGCTGGATCCCCGGGGGCTGATCCCGCCACAGAGCCGCTTTGCCCTGCCCACCCGCTGGCCGATGGGGCTGGCCTGGGACGGCACCAATTTCTGGTTTGCGGAATTCAACGATCAACACACCAACCGTTTCGGGGTCTTTGCCGTGGATGGCCGCACCGGCGAGGTGCAGGTCCACCTGCCGTGCAGCGACACCCGGTTGTGCGATGTGGCCTGGGGGGCGGGCCGCCTGTGGCTCACCAGCGCCACCGCCGGATTGTACGAGGTGGACCCGGACCGCGCCCGACAGGGCGGGACGTTGGAAGCCGGCATCCTGACCAATTACCCGGGGCTGTGGGGCGACATCGAATTTGCCGACGGACAACTGTGGTTGCTGCGCAACGGGTGGCTCTGCCGCATTGAACTGGATTCCGCGCCGGCGGAGATTCTGCCGGAACGCCCGAATACCGACGATTGAACCGACCCGGGGCAGGCCGGGCATTTTCCGTCTGACCGGGGCTTGCCGGGCGCCCATCCGGCCCGGGACAACCGCCCGCGGCCCGGGTCAGGTCCGGTCACAACCGCAGGAAAATTTGCCGGCGATACAGGAAGCGGCAGAACCCGACGGCCAGCACCAGGGTGAGCACGGCCAGCACGGCTTCGCCCGCGCCGGCGGCCAGGTGGGTATCGAGCCAGGCGCTGACACTGCCGCCGGCCAGCCGCCGGGCCACTTTGGAAAAATCCAGGAGGTTGTGCCCCAGGTACACGGTGATGGGGTTCATGCCGATCCACACAAAGGGGGTCGCCCAGCGCTGCCAGCCCCGGATTTCCACCACGTAATAAAACGCCCCCAGCAGCCACGCGCTGTAGCCCCCCGCCACCAGCACGTAGGAGGAGGTCCAGATTTTCTTGATCACCGGGAACTGCAAATGCCACAGCCAGCCCAGGGCCACGGCCACCGCGCCGGCCCCGAGCAACCAACCAACTTTCCGATACGCACTGAAAGCCGGACTGCGCACCAGCAACCCGGCAAACACCCCCAACAGGCAGGTGGCGATCGCGGGCAAGGTGCTCAGCAACCCCTCCGGGTCCCAGGTACCGTCCCATTTGAAGCCCGGCAGCCAGCGCTGGTCCACGTAATTGGCCAGGTTCACGCCCTTGAGGTACACGCCGCGGAGGCGGTGGGGCGAATCCAGCCGCAGTTGCGCCACGTTGGTGAAGCCGGTCTCGCGGCAGATCGTCAGCTCCCCGCCCGGCACCGGTCGCACATCCGGAAAGGGCACCAGTGCCATCAACCCCCAGTAGCCGAGCAACAGCCCGGCACAGAGGCCGGCGAGCGTCCGGGGCTTGAAAAGGCAGAACAACAGCCCGGCGGCGAGATAACACAAGGCGATGCGCTGGAGCACGCCCAACAACCGAATGTCCGGCCAGGGTTTTTCGAATCCCCCGTAGTAAAAGACGCCCAGCAGGTACAGCAGCACCCCGCGCCGCAGCACCCGGCGGAGCGCCGCCGCCCGACCCTGCTCGGCCTGAAGCCGGCTGAGCGAAAACACCAGCGAGACCCCCACAATGAACACGAACAGCGGGAAGATCAGGTCGTAAAACGCGAAGCCCGCCCAATCCTTGTGCTCGAGCTGGTCCGCCAGGAACCGGGTCACCGGGTTGTCGCTGAACCGGCGCAGGCCGGACAACACCACATCCGCGCCGATGATCCAGAACATGTCGAATCCGCGCAGCGCATCGAGGGCGAGCAGGCGGCGCGGGGCGCCGGGGGGAGGGGCGGAGACGGCGGGCGTTGGGGACACTTGCATGGGAGATGGCCGGGGTTCCGGGTCGAGGAAAAAGGGGTTGAATGGGCGGCGCAATTACACGCCGCAAGGTTGGCGAGGTCGGGAGCCGGATTCAACCGGGAAGAAGGGCCAGGGAGCGGCCGGCGCGCGGTTCGGGGTGCAACGGTTCCCGCACTTGGATTTTCCCAACCTCCCCCGGCCGGTCGCCCCACGCCGGGACAACCGACTGGCTTGCGCCGCTTGTCCATCGGCACTGCGCATCCCCGGGCCACGCCAGCGCCCGACGGTGTGCCTCCCGGGAATACCGGGCAGAAAGCGTTTGCCCGCCCGCCCGGGGCGCTTCAGCATTCACGCCCGAAACAACCCGCTGCGCCACGCGAGACATGTTCGGCCGCAAACGCCATCGGGAAGACCGGCGTTACTACCTCCTGCCCGGCATGGGCAAGAGCAACAAGCGCCATCGCCGCCGCGTGCATCTGGTCGCCATCGTCTTCGGCGCGGCGATGGCCGCGTTGTTCGGCGGACTGATTTACCTCCTCAACCGCTGAGCGCGGCGGGCGGAACCGCGTTTCGGGGCGGCGGTTGCCCCCGCTTGAGCGCGGCGACCCACCGGTCCGCCAAACGGGTCGGCTCGGGTAAGCGGCGGCCCTGCACACAATCCAGCACCAGCGCCACCGCCGAATCGAGATCGCTGCGGTGGCCCACACTCACGAACACCGGTCGGCAACCCGCCCGGGTGCGCACCACCGCCCCCACCACCGCGCCCGCGCAGACCAGGTCGGTCCGCGCGCCGGCGGCCGGGAGCAGTTCCCCGTGCTCGCCCACCAGCCGGCTTTTGGCACAGCCCACCGCGGGCAGGTCGCACAGCACCCCCAGATGACAGGCAAGACCAAAGCGCCGGGGATGCGCCAGCCCCTGGCCATCGCACAACAACACCTCCGGCGCGCCCCGCAGCTTGCGCAACGCGGCCAGCAGGGCCGGCGCCTCGCGGAAGGACAACAACCCCGGTACGTACGGGAAACGGACCGGGCGGGCGGCGGTCGCCACTTCCACCACCCGCCGTTCCCAACGGTCCCACACGACGGCCGCCGCCAGACAGACCCGTTCATTGGCCGCAAAGGCGGCATCCAGCCCCGCCACCCAACGCCAGGGGCGGGCGGGCCGTTCCACGCGCACGTACCCGGCCAGCCGTTGTTGCACGGCGACGGCACGGGTCGGGCTCAGGCGCCAGGAATGCAGGGCGCGTGGAAGCTTCATGAGCGCGGGGCCGGGCGCGGCGGGTCAGGGCGCCGGGGGCGCCAACCGGAAGTACTCGAACGGCGCGGGGGGCAGGTTGGTGCGCACCAGTTCAACCTCGATCTCATCGTAGGCAAACTCGATGCCGTTGTGGCGCCGCCAGGTTTGGAGATCCTCGGAGCTTTCCAGGCTTGCCCGCCGGTCCATCGCACCGCGGAGACGGAAGCGGTCCACCCGCGCGTCCGGGCAATTCTCGTGTTCGTAGCCCGTGATGAGCAGCGGTGCCGCCGGCTCGAGCGGCGCGCGCAGGATAACACCCTCCACGCCCACCGCCACCAACTGGCCGTTGCGATGGGCCAGGCCGTAAAGCGATTTGCCGGTGGGCACCTCCACCGGCGCCCACTCGACCGTGTTGCTGCTGACCAGCACGGTCCCCTGGGTGCCGCAGACGTAAAACAGCCCGCCCACCCGGATCACGTCCGTGAGCCAGGCCCCGGTGCCGCTGGCACGCGCGGTCCACACCCGCCCGTCCGGGCTGGTGAGCAACGTCCCGTTCTGGCCCACGGCCACGAAACGGTCGCCCAGCCAGCGCACGCGAAAAATCCAGTTGGTGGTCCCGCCGGCCACCGGGCTCCAGGCGCGGGCGTCGGAGCTGTAAAACAGCGCGCCGCCCCTCCCGCTGACAACCCAGCCCGGGTCGCCCGCCGCCACGCCGCTGAGGGTGGGCTGGCCGGAGAGGGTGAGGTGCTGCCAGTCCCGGCCGTTGGTGCTGGTGAGGACCGTGCCGACGTCGCCCACCACGGTCCATTGGCCGGCGCGTTCGGCCACGCCCTGGAGGGTGTTGGGGGTGGGCGGGGAGGCCACGGCGGTCCAGCGCAGACCCAGCAGGTTCACCGTGTTGGTGGTCACCACGGTGTTGGTTGTCCAGGCGCAATTCACGTAGGCCGGGCGCGTGTTGGTCACCACCACGTTGGTCATCTCCGACTGGCTGAACATGAGACCGCCCGCACTGCCGACGGCCACGACCAGGTTCGCGTTGCCCGCCAGGCCGAGAAACACGGTGTTGGTGAGCACCTCCGGCACGGGCACGCTCCACCAGTCCGCGCCGTTCTCGCTGGTGAGGACCTGGGCGCGGTCGCCCACCGCGAGGTAGCGTTCCGGCAGGGCCAGGGCCTCCCAGAGCCAGTCGCGGGGCGAGTCGGTTTCCTCGAACCAAAGCGTCGTGCGGAGGGTTTGCCCGCCGAGGGTGACGTCGGTCTCGAGGCTCTCCACCAACAGGCCGGTGCGACCGCCCGCCAGGAACCGGCTGCCGTCCCACACCGCGGCGTAGTAATCCCACGTCGGCGCGGGCAGCAGCACCGCGTCGCCCAGTTGACTGGTCCATGTCCCGAGCGGGTTGGATTTGAGCAACAGGGCGTTCTCCCCGGCCAGCAGGCGGGGCGTGGCGGCCGGGGCGTCGGGTTGCGCGTAGGTGTAGAGGGCGTTGGTGACGCCGGTGGCTTCGCGAATCCAGTTGGTGCCCGCGTTGAGGCTGACCAACAGCGTGCCGGCGTCGCCCACCGCGTAAAACACGCCGCCCCGGTACACCACCCGGTTCAGGGCGGTGCTTACCGGGCCGGAGCGGCGACGCCAGTTCTGGCCGTCCGGGCTGGTGGCGATGAAACCTCCCTCGCCCACGGTCACAAAGTTCCCGCTCCCCCAGGCCACCCCGCGCAGCCAGTTGGCAAAGGGCAGTCCGGTCACGCGCTGCCAGTTCCGCCCGCCGTCGGCACTCCGGTAAATCGCCGCGTTGTCGCCCACGGCCACCAGCGTGGTCGGTGAGGCGGCCACGCCCTCGAACCAATCGGTGGTGGGCGGAGAGATCGCCGCCGGGACAAAGCCGCTGCCCGGCGTGCTGTGCAACAGCGTGCCCTCCTCACCACAGATGATCACCCGATCGCCAAAAAACGCGAGGCCGCGCAAGGCCCGCGTGGTGCCGCTGGGCACGACCGTCCAGCTCACGCGATTGGTCCCCGCGTAAATGCGGCCCCGGTCGCCCACCTGCCAGTACCAGCCCTCGTGGAAGGCCAGGTCGTAGATGTTGTTGCCATGCGGCCGGGGATTGGACCAGCGCCATTCCGGCTCCGCCGCGCTGACCGGCAGGGCCAACAGTCCCAACCACCACCCCCACCGGCCGGGCCAGGGGCGGCGCGGGGCGGCGGCGCGCCGCCGGTTCGAGAAGCGTCGGGCAAGCGTCACCCCTTGGGTTATCGCCAAGTCCGCCAGCGTTGGTCAATCTCCGCCCGGGGCAGAAACCACGGGTCGCTGCGGCCTCACTGGTGCCCGCGCTTTGCTCTTGCGCAAGGGGCGAACCACTCCCCCGCCGGTGCTGGCGCGGCCGGTTCGGGTTCCGCTTTTGCGTTTGACCCCCTTTCCGAGCGCTGGCTAGCCTGCCGGTTCACTGAAACGGCTATGATCGGCACCGTTCGCAAGCACCAGACCTGGCTGTGGATCATCATCATCGCGGCCGTGGTGGTGAGCTTTGTCATTTATTTCACCCCGGGGGTGACGCTGGACCGCAGCCACCTGGGCCGGTCCCAATTTGGCTGGATGTACGGCAAGCCCATTCCGCGCAAGGCGTTCCTCGAGGCCATCAGCGAGGTGCAAATCCGGGCCTTCCTGCGCACCGGCCGCTGGCCCGACCGCACCGAGGCCCAACAGATGGGACTGGACTTCGAGCGCCAGGCCGGCGAGCGGCTGGTGCTGGCCGATCGGATGGAAAAACTCGGCATCGTCGTCTCCGACGCGGACGTGGCCCGCTGGATCGAGGAGAATTTTCAGAACCCTTCCCAGCCCGGCTCGGCCCGGGCGATGTACGAAAGCCTCGTCCGGGAATTGGGCCGGCGCGGGCTCAGTGAGGCGGACCTGGCGCGGTTCATCCGGCACGAAATCGGCATCACCCATCTGCTGGACCTGACCGGCGTGGCCGGGGCCCTGGTGACCCCGCGCGAGGCGGAGGCGCAGTACCGCCGCCGCCACGAGCGTTTTCACGCCGAGGTGGCGGTGTTCACCTACTCGAATTACCTGGCCGCGGTGGCGGTGGACCCCGACCAGTTGGCCCGCTTTTACACCAACCGGCGGGACTTTTACCGCGTGCCGGAACGGGTCCAGGTGCAGTTTGTGCGCTTTGCCCTGACCAACTATTACGCGCAAGCGGAGGAGGAACTGGGCCGCCGGACCAATCTCACCGCCGAATTGGACGCCCTGTACCTCAAGGCCGGCCCCAACCGCTTTACCGACGAAAACGGCCAGGTGCTGCCGCCGGAGGCGGCCAAGGCGAAAATCCGCGAAGAACTCCGCGACCAGGAGGCCCGTCTGGCGGCCCGCCGGGAAGCCGCCCGGTTTGCCACCGAACTGGACAAGATGGAACCGCGCAAACCCGAGAACCTGGCCACACTCGCGGCGCAAAAAGGCCTGTCGGTGACCACCACCGCGCCCTTCAGCGAGGCCGAGGGACCCCGCGGCCTGGAGGTGCCGCCTCAGTTTGCCCGCGTGGCGTTCTCGCTTTCGCCCGAGCGGCCGTTCTCCGGCTCGCTGGTCGGACAGGACGGCGTGTACCTGCTGGCATTTTTGGCCCGCTTCCCCAGCGAGATTCCCCCGCTGGAAGCCCTGCAGGAGCGGGTGACCGAGGAGTACCGTCGGGAGCAGGCCGTCTTGCTCGCCCGTCAGGCGGGCACCAACTTTGTGGCCACGCTCACCAACCAGTTGGCCCAGGGCGGGATTTTCTCCGAGCTTGCCACCCGGGCCGGGGCCACCTGGATCGGTCTGCCGGTTTTCACCCCCGCGGCGCGCAACCTGCCCCAATGGGACCCGCGGGTGAGCCTGGAGCAGGTCAAGCTCGTGGCGGCCGGCCTCTCCCCCGGCACCCCCAGCGGCGTGGTCGCCACCCGCGACGGGGCGCTGGTGCTCCTGCTCAAGCAACGCGAGCCGGTCGCCGAGGCCGAGTTGCGCGAGGCGCTGCCCACCTACCTGGCCGAGTTGCGCGCGCAGCGCCGCTTCGACGGGTTCAACGACTGGTTCCAGCGGCAGATCGAGTTGACCCGCCTGACCCTGCCCCGCGCGTCGGAAAGTGAGCCGTGAGTCGGCCGCCGCCCGGGGCGCTCCCGCCGGAGGCCATTGCGGCGGCCCGCCGGCCGTGACGCCCGTGAATCCGCCGATCAAGCTGTCCGCCCCCCAAACCGGGGAGTTCTGGGAAATCCCGGTGCTGTACGAGGACGCGCACCTGCTGGCCCTGGACAAGCCCGCCCGGCTGCTGACCTCCCCCGACCGCTACGATCCCGAGCGGCCGAACCTGATGCGCCTGCTGCACGAAAGCATTGCCCGGGGCAAACCCTGGGCCGCCGCCCGCGGCCTGACCTATCTGGCCAACACCCACCGCCTGGACTTTGAGACCAGCGGCGTGCTCCTGCTGGCCAAAACCAAGGCCGCACTGGTCCACCTGGCCAACCAGTTTGGCACGGCCCGCCCGCTCAAGCGGTACGTGGCCCTGGTCCAGGGCACCCCCGCCGAGGACACTTTCCGGGTGGACGCCAAACTCGCACCCCACCCGGCCCGCCCCGAGTTCATCCGCGTGGACCCCAAGCGGGGCAAAAAGGCCAGCAGCCTGTTTCGGGTGCGCGAACGCTTCGCCGGGTACGCGCTGCTCGAATGCCAGCCGCTGACCGGCCGCACACACCAAATCCGCGTGCATCTGCGCAGCCGGTTGCTCCCGCTGGTGGGCGATGCCCTGTACGGGGGCAGCCCGCTGTGGCTTTCCCGTCTCAAGCCCGGTTACCGCTTCAAAAAAGACCGACCCGAAATCCCGCTCATCGGCCGGACGGCCCTGCACGCCGAGCGCCTGGAAGTCGTGCACCCGGTCACCGGCGTGCCGGTGATCATCGAAGCGCCCTGGCCCAAAGACCTGCTCGTGGCGGTCAAGTACCTGCGCCGCTACGCCCCGGTCGGCGCCCCGGCGTCGCCCTTGGCGGAGCCGTTCTCACCCGCGCCCCCCGCGCCGTTGGTTTAGGGCCGCCCACCGTCCCTCACGGAACCCACAGAACTGCGCCGGAGAACGGGGCCCCATAGCCCGCGGTGTGGCGGTGGAGACCACCCCGGCGTCCCTCGCCATTGCCACTTCGGACCGGGCCGGGTTAGGCTGGATGCGCCCGCTATGATCAACCTTAAGCAGTACGAAGTTTGGTTCATCACCGGCAGCCAGCACTTGTACGGCCCCGCCGCGCTCGAGCAGGTCGCCGCCCACGCCCGCCAGGTGGCGGCCGCCCTGGACGCCGCCCCGGCGGTCCCCGTGCGGGTGGTCTGCCAACCGGTGGTCAAGTCCGCAGAGGAAGTGGCGGCGGTCTGCCGCGCGGCCGAGGCCGCCCCGACCTGCATCGGCCTGGTCACCTGGTGTCACACCTTCTCGCCCTCCAAGATGTGGATCCACGGCCTCCGGTCCCTGCGCAAGCCGTTGGCCCACCTGCACACCCAGTTCAACCGCGACATCCCCTGGGCCACGATTGACATGGACTTCATGAACCTCAACCAGGCCGCCCACGGGGACCGCGAGCACGGCTTCCTCCTGAGCCGGATGCGCCGGAACCGCAAGGTCATCGTCGGCCACTGGCAGGACCCCGCCGTGCCGACCCAACTGGGCGCCTGGTGCCGCGCCGCCGCCGCGTGGGCCGACTGGCAGGGCGCGCGCTTCTGCCGCTTCGGCGACAACATGCGCGAGGTGGCCGTCACCGAGGGCGACAAGGTCGCGGCGCAAATCCGGTTCGGCTACGCCGTCAACGGCTACGGCGTGGGCGACCTGGTGGCCCGCGTGAACGCGGCTTCCGACGCGGAGGTGGACGCGCTCCTCGCCGAGTACGAGGACCGTTACGAACTGGTGCCGCCCCTGCGCCGCGACGGCCCGCAGCGCCCCGCCCTGCGCGAGGCCGCGCGGATCGAACTCGGCCTGCGCGCCTTCCTTCGCGAGGGCGGGTTCAAAGGCTTCACCGATACCTTCGAGGACCTGCACGGCCTGGCGCAACTGCCCGGGCTGGCCGTGCAACGGCTCATGGCCGAAGGCTACGGCTTCGGCGCCGAGGGCGACTGGAAGACCTGCGCGTTGGTCCGCGCCCTGAAGGTCATGAGCGCCGGTCTGCCCGGCGGCACCTCGTTCATGGAGGACTACACCTACCACCTCGAGCCCGGCCGCGAACTCGTGCTGGGCGCGCACATGTTGGAAATCTGCCCCAGCCTGGCCGCCGCCCGGCCCCGTTGCGAGGTGCACCCCCTGAGCATCGGCGGCAGGGCCGACCCCGTGCGCCTGGTCTTCGACACGCCGCCCGGCCCGGCGGTGAACGCCGCGTTGATTGATCTGGGCAACCGATTCCGCCTCCTGGTCAACGAGGTCGAGGTGGTCGCCCCCCCACAACCCCTGCCCCGCCTGCCCGTGGCCCGCGCCCTCTGGGCTCCCAAGCCGAGCCTGCCGGTGGCGGCCGCGGCCTGGATTTACGCCGGGGGTGCCCACCACACCGGCTTCAGCCGGGCGGTCACCCCCGAAATGCTCGAGGACTTCGCCGCCCTCGCCGACGTGGAGCTGGTGGTCATTGACGCCCACACGCGCCTGCGTCCCTTCCGCCAGGAACTGGAGTGGAACGAGGTGGCCCACGGGTTGAAACGGGCCTTCGCCGACTGAGGCCACCACCCGGGCCCACCCGCCGCGGGCCCCGAGTTCTTTGAACGAACCGCCCGCCCGGGCCCGGCTCGGAGTGGCGTCCCCCGTGCGCTTGGCTACACTCGGGGGCGTGCTGCGTGTGGAAGTTCAACTCGAGGCCGTCCTGGCCGAACTGGAGGCGGCGGTGCGCGATCCCCGCCAACCGCCGTTGGCGCCGCTGTTCGAGCGGATTGACCGGCTGGCCGCACAACTGCCCCCGGACGCCGATCCGGAGTTGCGCCACTTCCTCCAGCGCAAAAGCTACACCAAGGCCCGGGAGCGCCTGCGCGGCGGGGCGGTCGCGCGGGGCAGTTGCGGACCCTGAGCGGACGTGACGCCGCTGGACGACACCATCGCCGCCATCGCCACGCCCCTGGGCGAAGGTGCGCTGGCGGTCATCCGCGTCTCCGGCCCGGAGGCGCTGGCGGTGGCCGACCGTTGTTTTCGGCCGGCCGGTCGGCACGCGCCCCAACCCAGCCAGGCCCCCACCCACACCCTCCATTACGGGCATGTGGTCCGGGATGGCCAAACCGTGGACGAGGTGTTGCTGGCGGTGATGCGCGCCCCGCGCACCTACACCCGCCAGGACACGGTGGAGATTTCCTGCCACGGCGGGCTTTTGCCCGCGCGGCTGGTGTTGGACGCGGTGTTGGCGGCCGGCGCCCGGCTGGCCGAACCGGGGGAGTTCACCAAGCGCGCCTTTCTCAACGGCCGCCTGGACCTCGCGCAGGCCGAGGCGGTGGCGGACATCATCCGCGCCCGAACCGACCGCGCCCTGGCGGCGGCGGAGGAACAACTGGCCGGCCGGCTCTCCCAACGCATCCACCACGTCCGCGACCGGCTCATGCACCTGTTGGCCCACCTGGAGGCGCACCTGGATTTCCCCGAGGAAGACATCGCCCCGGCCACACAGGAGGAAATGCTGGCAGGCCTGCACTCGGCCCTCGCGGAAATGGAGGCGCTGTTGCGCACCGCGCCGGAGGGACAAATCCTCCGGCACGGCCTCCGCGCCGCCATCGTGGGCCGGCCCAACGTGGGCAAGTCCAGCCTGTTGAATCAACTGCTGGGGCGCGAGCGGGCCATTGTCTCCCCGGCGCCGGGCACCACCCGCGACACCATCGAGGAGACCGCCAACCTGCGCGGCATCCCGGTGGTGTTCGTGGACACCGCCGGCCTGCGGGAAACCGGCGAAGCGGTCGAGCAGGAGGGCATCCGCCGCAGCCGGGCGGCGCTGCGCGCGGCGGAGCTGGTCGTGGTGGTGTTGGACCGCTCGGCCCCCCGCACCCCGGAGGATGACCGGTTGCTGGCCGCGGTGGCCGGACGCCGGCACGTGGTGGTGTTGAACAAGAGCGACCTGCCGCCGCGCCTGGAGTGGCCGGAGGCGCCGGCCGGAGGGCCGGCGCCGGTGGTGGAGGTCAGTTGCCTGACCGGCGCGGGATTGGAATCGCTCAAGGAGGCCATCGTGCAAACGGTCTGGAGCGGGGCGCTGCGGGCCGAGCGGGTGGAGGTGATGATCAATGCGCGGCATCAGGACGCCCTGCGCCGCGCCAGTGAGGCGGCCCAGCGCGCGGCGGAGGCCCTGGCCGCCGGGGTGCCGCTGGACCTGGTGGCGGTGGACCTGCGCCAGGCGGTCAATGCCGTGGGCGAGGTGGTGGGCCAGACCACGGTGGAGGACCTGCTCGACGTGGTGTTCCGGGAGTTTTGCCTGGGCAAGTAAGAACCCGGGCGCTCCGGCGCGGTCAGGCGTCAGAATCCGGCGACAGGGCCGGGCCGGGTGCAGGCTTGCCTTTCCGGTTGCCGGGACCTAGATTCGTCCCGCAACACCAACGCCATGCGCCGCACAAGACCATCCCTCGAGAGGGCTGGGACCGGCACGCGAGCCGCGGCGGGCTTTACGCTGATGGAACTGCTCGTCGTGATCGCGGTGGTGGGGGCGGTGTCGGCGCTGTTGTTGCCGGCGGTGGCGCGGTCCAAAAACCGGGCGCAGGCCTTCTACTGCCTGAACAACCTCCGGCAGCTTCAGACCGCCTGGCAGTTCTACGCGGACGACAACCAGGGCTGGTTGCCCGGCGTCATCGGCGGGTCCTACCCCGGCGGGGGCCGCTGGGTGTCCGGCTGGATGGACTTCAGCAACAACCCGGACAACACGAACATCCTGCACCTGACACATCCCCAATACTCCCAGTTGGCGCCCTACATCACTTCGCCCGCGCCGTACAAATGCCCTTCGGACCGCAGTTGGGTGCTCATCGGCGGCCGGGTGCACCCGCGCGTGCGCAGCGTCTCCATGAATTGCTGGATGAACTATGTGGGCACCGAGTCCATCGGCCAGGACCTCTATCGCGTCTTTCGCAAGCTGGACGACATCCGGGACCCGCCGCCCACCCACGCCTGGGTGCTGATGGACGAACGCGAGGACAGCATCAACGACGGCCTGTTCCGGACGAACCTGAAGGACCGGGGCGTGCTGGCCCGGATCGTGGACTTCCCGGCCAGTTACCACGGGCTGGGGGCGGGGATCGCTTTCGCCGACGGCCACGCGGAAATCAAACGCTGGGTGGACCGCCGCACCACCCCACCGCTCCGCACGCGTCAGTTGCTCGAACTGGACGTGCCCTCGCCGGACAACGCGGACGTGGCCTGGCTGCAAAGCCGCTCCAGCAGCCGGCGCAACCCGGCGGAGTGACCGCCCCGGCCCGGCCCCGCCGTCCGCGGTGGACCGTCCCGTAGGGCCCTTCCCGCGGCTCCGGCCTCCCGCGGCTTGGAACTTCCGCGAAACCGGCTTGCCAAACCAAGCGGTCCCACTCCAAGCTGACCACGTTCCATGAACCGTCATTTCACTGCTTCCACCGGGGCGGCGCCTCTTGCCGGCCCGGTCCGGCGATCGGGATGTCCGACCGGTTTTACGCTCATCGAGCTGCTGGTGGTCATCGCCATCATCGCGATCCTGGCCGGGATGTTGTTGCCCGCGCTCCAGCGGGCCAAGGCCTCGGGCCAGCAGGCCGGTTGCCTGAACAACCTGCGCCAGTTCGCCATCGCCAACCAGATGTACGCCGGGGATCACCAGGACCAGTGCGTGCCGCTCATCGAGTTGCGGCCCAACGGGGAGACCCAGCTCTGGATGGCCAACCCGACCTACCGGGACTACATCGGCTACGGCAAGAGCGGCAACTCGGTGGTCCAAACCCCCACCCAGTACCGCTGCCCGGCCGACACCGCCATTTGGAAGCCCTCCCTTTACGCCTACGCCAACAACCCCAGTCTGGGCGACGCGGGCAACAAGGGCACCCTGACCAGCTACAGCTACAACTTCGAGGACTGGTACCCCTCCGACGGCCGCAGTTGGGCCCTGGCCAGCAAAAGCCACGCCGGTCACAAGCTCAGCGCCGTGCAGGAACCCTCGGCCAAACTCATCTTCCACGACGGCCACGACTGGTGGTCGCAGTGGAAGGGGGCCAATTACGTCCTGGGCTGGGACAAGCTCCGCATGAAGGGCAGCGTGCAGCAGTACAAGGACGCCGGCTGCGGCGGCCCCACCCTGTACCGGCACGCCGAGGGCGCCAACCTGGGATTTTACGACGGCCATGCCGCCCGCCTGCCCAAGCAAAAGGTCTGGATCAAGGCCGACTACGACGCCCGCCCCAAGCGGCCGGGCATGTGGGTGGCCGTGCCGGAGGTCTGGAACAGCTACCGGTAAACGCCGGGCGGCCCCGGAAAACCACTTGCGCCGACGGCGCCCGGTGATTCAATTTAAGGCCACGGGTGCGCTTGTGGCGGAATTGGCAGACGCGCTACTTTGAGGTGGTAGTGGGGCAACCCGTGCAGGTTCAAGTCCTGCCAAGCGCACCAACCTCCCCCCGCTTCGCAGACTTTTCCCGGCCACGCCGGCCGGTTAAGCTTGGCCTGTGATCGCAACGGACGCCGCCCTCGCGGAATTTTTACCCGCCCTGCAAGCCGCCCCCTGGGTGGCCCTGGACACCGAGGCCGACAGCCTCCATTCCTACCCCGAGAAGCTGTGCCTGGTGCAACTGAGCATCCCGGGACGCGACGTGCTGGTGGACCCCCTGGCAGGGATCAACCTCAACCCCTTGTGGCGGGCGCTGAGCGGCCGGGAGCTGCTGCTGCACGGCGGCGATTATGACCTGCGCCTGTTGCACCGGGGCCAGGGATTCACCCCGACCGCCGTCTTTGACACCATGCTCGCCGCGCGGCTGCTCGGGTTGAAGGAATTCGGTCTCAACAGCCTGGTCCGCCGCTTTCTGGGCGTGGAGCTCGAAAAGGGGCCGCAGCGCGCCGACTGGTCGCGCCGTCCGTTGACCGAGCGCATGATCACCTACGCGCGCAACGACTCGCGCTACCTCCACCCGCTGAGCGAAGTCCTGCGCGCGCAACTGGCCGCCCGGGGCCGCCTGGAATGGCACGCCCAAATGTGCCGCCAGCTCATCCACGAGGCCGTGCAGCCGCCGGAAAACCACGACGCAGCCTGGCGAATCAAGGGCGCCGACCGCCTCAGCCCGCGCGGCCAGGCCATCCTGCGCGAACTCTGGCACTGGCGGGAACGGGAGGCGCGCACCGCCAATCGCCCGCCCTTTTTTGTGCTCAGCCACGACCGGCTTTTTGAACTGGCCGTGGCCGCCGCCAATGATCAGTCCTGCCAGGAACTGATTCCGCCCCGCTACTCGCCCCGCCGCCGCGCCCGCCTGGAGGCCGCCCTGAGCCGCGCCCGCAGCCTGCCCGAGTCCGCCTGGCCGGTCCCCCGCCCCCGGGTGGTGCTGCGCCTGAGCCCCGCCCAGAAGAATTTCCTCGAGCATCTGCGCGAACGGCGCGACCGCGCCGCGCGGCACCTGGGCCTTGATCCCACGCTCATCGCCAGCCGCAGCACGCTCACGCGCCTGGCGGTGGACTGGGAAAAGCACGCGGCCGAACTGCTGCCCTGGCAGCGCGAGCTGTTGCAGGACGGCGCGCCCGCCGCTCACTGAGCCGGCCGGAACTCCTGCCGCGCCCGGGGCAGGTATTTCTGCAGGTTGGCGATGCGGTCCTCGTCCAGCGGGTGGGTGCGCAGAAACCACAGTCCCCGCGACCCGCCACGCTGCCGATTGTACTCGGCGAAACGGCGCCAGAACTCAACGGCCGCCTCCGGCGGGTAACCCGCCCGGGCCATGTAGATCAGCCCGATCTGGTCGGCCCGGGCCTCCTGTTCGCGGCTGTGTGGGAGCACCAGCCCCAGTTGCGCGCCCAGCCCGTAGGCCGTGTTAAAATACGGTTGCACCTCCGGCTTTTCCCGGCCCACGTAACTGCCCGCCACCTGCCCGAGCACGTTCAACGCCAGACCGCGGCTGATCCGTTCCGCCCCGTGCCGCGCCGCGGCGTGGGCCACCTCATGGCCGAGGACCGTGGCCAGCCCGGCTTCGTCCCGGGTGATGGGCAGGATGCCCGTGTACACCCCCACTTTCCCGCCCGGCAGACAGAAGGCGTTGGGCTCGGCGCTCTCGAACAGGACAAATTCCCACTGCGCCCCCGGCAGGTCGGCCACGGCGGCGATGCGCCGGCCCACGCGTTCGACCAGCGCCTGGGCGGCGGCGTCCTTGCTGCGGGGCAGTTGCTGCTTCATTTTCTCAAACTCGGTCAGCCCGAGTTGCATTTCCTCCGCGGGCGAAATGAGGATGAGCTGCTTGCGCCCGGTCACCGTCTCGGTGGCGCATCCGCCCAGCATCCAGAAGGCCAACAGCGCGACCGCGCCCGCCGCGCCGAGGTGCCGCATGAGCTGTTTCATGCCCCGCAGCGTAGTCCCCGCGCCGGCCGCGACAAGCCCGCGCTGGAACCCGGCCGGGCGACGTGGGGGAACGAATTTTGAAGTCTGAAACCTCCGGGCTTCAAAGGCGTGCGGCGGCGGGGCGGGGCGGCCCGGCCGGCGCTCATGTGGCCGGCCGGGAGCGGAGGATCACCCGGCTGCGGCGCCGACGGCGGACGCCTCGCGAAAACACGCCTCGAGGAAATCCCGAATCACCGCCAGCTCCTCCTCGCCGGCGATGGTGTGGGCTTTGTCAAACTCGCGCCACTCCACCCGCAGCCCGGCCTGGCGCAGCCGCTCGGCCTGTTGGCGGACCGGCGCGATGGGGATGAGGGGGTCCTGCCGGCCGTGCGTCATGAGAATCCGCTGCTCGCAGGCCACGGGAGACAGTTCCTGTAACAGCGCCGCCACATCCTGGAGGTAGCCGCTGATGCCCACCAGCCCGGCCAGCCGGCGCGGATACCGCAGGCCGGTCTCCAGCGTCATCAAACAGCCCTGCGAAAAGCCGAACAATGCCGTCTGCCCGGACGGGAAACCGCGGCGGGGCAGGTCCTCGAGCAATTCGGTGAGCAGCCGGCGGCTGCGCACGATGCCGGGGGCGGGGTCGCCGTAAATGTCGTACCAGGAGTACCCGCCGAAATACTCGTCCGGGGCGTTGACCAGCAGGTAATTCAGCCACGGCAGGCGCAGTTCCCCGGGCAACCAGCGGTAACCTTCCATACTGTCGCCCAGGCCATGCAGCACCACCACCAGGCGACGCGAGGCGGAGGTGCGGGCCGGGATCAGTTCGTGCGTCAACATGCGAGCGGAGGCGGGCGGGGGTTAAAGTTCGCCGCGTTCCAGTGCGGCCAGCACGGTGGGGTCGCGCACGTCCACCCAGCGGCCTTCGATCCGCAGGCCGGCGATGCGATGGCCGGCGGCGACCATCGCGGTGAGGGCGTCGGTCAACTCGTACTCGCCGCGGGGCGATTTTTCGAGCCGGGCGGTGAACTCGAAGAGCACCGGTCGGAAGAGGTAGATGCCCGCGTTGTACCAGGCCGGCTCGCCGGGCTTGAGCCAGCCCGCGGCGCGGAGCGCCTCGAGCTGGGCGGGGGTGGGCTTTTCCACCAGCTTGCGCAGGCAGAACTGTTCGTCAAAGAAGTTGATCGCCCCCTTGGTTACATCCTCGCCGGCGGTCACGGTGAGCAGGCCGCTGAAATCGCCCTCCTCCCAACGCCGCCGCATCTGCGTGTAGGTCTCGGGCTTCACCAGAATGTCGCCGTACGAGAGCAGGAACGGGTCCGCGCCCACGAAATCCCGCGCCGGTTCGGCCGCTTTGCCGGTGCCGTCCGGAACCGGCTGTTCGGCGTAGCACACCCGCAGCCCGAGCCGCGCGCCGTCGCCGAAACAGGCCCGAATGGTTTCGCCCCGCCAGCCGGTGACGATGCAGACCTCGCGCACGTCGGCGGCCTTCAGACCTTCGAGGATGTGTTCGAGGATGGGGCGGCCGCCCACGCGCAACATGGGCTTGGGCAGCGCGTGGGTCAGCTCCCTCATGCGGGTGCCTTTGCCCGCGGCGAGAATAACGGCTTTCATGCGGCAAGCCCCGCCGCCGCGCGACGCGGTCCGAAATCCCCCGGGCGCCGATCCAGCCCACGGCCCGGCGCGGGAACGCGGGCTCCGCCACCCCCGTCGGCGGGGCGGGCCGACCGCCGGCGGTGCGCGCCGGGCTTGGACCGAGTTCTCAACGAGCGGCTGTTCATGCCGGGAGGGATTCGCCCCTCAGGCCCCGAACTTGTCGAACATGCGGGCGTTGGCCTGCATGAGGCGCAGGAGGTACTTGGCCTCGAAAACACCCAGCGAACCCAGGTTGGCGCCGGTCTCGGTGAACCGCTCCAGCTTGTCCGTGCCGGTGTAGGGCGAGTGCAACAACACCGGCTGCGGATGCCAGGAGTGGCCCCTGACCGCGCAGGGGGTGGAGTGGTCGCCGGTGATGGCCAGCACGTCCGGCTTTTTGCGCAGCAGGATCGGCAGGGCGGCGTCGAACTCCTCGATGGCGCGGCGCTTGGCCTCGAAGTTGCCGTCCTCCCCGTGCATGTCCGGGTACTTGTAGTGGATGAAGAAAAAGTCGAACCGCTCGTACTCGGCCAGGTAGCGCTCGAACTGCTCGGCAATGGTCTGGGGCCCCTCCAGCTTGGTCATGCCCACCAGTTGGGCCAGGCCCTTGTACATCGGGTACACCGCCAGGCAGGCGGCGCGGAGCTGATAACGCTCGGTAAACTGGGGAATGGCCGGCTGGTGCGCGATGCCCCGCATCAGGAACCCGTTGGCCGGGCTTTCGCCGGCCAGCACCGGCAGGGCCTGCCGGTAAAACTCGGCCACCAACTCCGCGGTCTTCTTCTGCCTGGCCGATTTGGCGGACACCGGCTTCGCCGCGGGAATGGGCAGCCCCTCGCGATGCGGGTCGGCGTCGGTCAACGGCCCTTCAAGTCCCTTGCCGCGGAAGACCACCACAAAACGGTGCCCCTTGCCGGCCTGAATGATCACCTCGGCATCGCCCACGCGGGTCACGCGCTCCCGCAGCCGGGCGCAGAGCCGCTCGCACACCGCGGTGTCAATCCGCCCGGCGCGGCGGTCAGTGACAATGCCCCGCTCGTCCAGCGTGCAGAAGTTCGCCCGCGCGGCGACGTCACCGGCCTGCAACTCGACACCCAGGCCCAGGGCCTCGATCACGCCGCGGCCCACCTGATACTCGAGCGGATCATAGCCGAACAGCGCCAGGTGCCCCGGCCCGCTGCCCGGGGTGATGCCCGGCGCCACCGGGATCATGCGCCCCTGCGCGCAGCCCGCGGCCACCAGGGCGTCCAGGTTGGGCGTGCGCGCGGCCTCCAGCGGCGTCATCCGGTTCTGGGCATTGGTGGCCACGTCGCCCAAGCCGTCGAGGACCACCAGGGCCAGCTTGGCTTGGGTCTTGAGGGTGAGTTCCGAGTACAGCGTATCCAGGTTCATGCGATGTCGCGTCCGTGGGTTTCCAGCGGCCCGGTCGGTGAAGTTCCGCCGGGCACGCCCCGAAGGCCCCAGTCTGCGAAGGGCGTTTCCGGCGCGTCAACGGCATTTCCCGCGCCGGCCCCCGGCCCATGCCATCGGGGCCCGCCCCCCCGGGCATCGGCCGGGGGGTTGACGGCTCGCCGGCACCCGGTACGCTGCCGGTTCCGCGCCCGAGATGAACCCGCTCATTGACCTGCGCAGCGACACGGTCACCCAACCCACCCCGGCCATGCGCCGCGCCATGGCCGAAGCCGAGGTGGGCGACGATGTGTTCGGCGACGACCCCACCGTGCAACGGCTCGAGGCGCGCGTGGCCGAACTGCTGGGCAAGGAAGCCGCCCTGTTCGTGCCCTCCGGCACCATGGCCAATCAACTGGCCGTGCGCGTGCAGACCGAACCGGGCGACGAGATACTCGTCGAAGGCGAGGCCCACCTCTACTACTACGAGGCGGGCGCCCCGGCCGCGCTCAGCGGGGTGATGTGCCGCTGCCTGCCCGGCCGGCGCGGCGTCTTCACGGCGGCTGACCTCGAGGCCGCCCTGCGCCCGGGCGATGTCCATTTCCCGCCCACCCGGCTGGTCTGCGTGGAAAACACCCACAACCGCGGCGGCGGCAAGCTCTGGCCGCTGGACACGCTGCGCGCCGTGGCCGCCGGCGCGCGCCGACACGGCCTGCGACTGCACCTGGACGGCGCGCGGCTCTGGAACGCCAGCGTGGCCAGCGGCGTGCCGGAGCGCGACTACGCCGCGTTGTTCGACACCGTGAGCGTGTGTTTCTCCAAGGGCCTGGGTGCGCCCGTGGGCTCGGCGCTGACCGGCCCCGCGGAGCTGATCGCCCGCGCGCGGCGCTTTCGGAAAATGTTCGGCGGCGGGATGCGCCAGGTCGGCATTCTGGCCGCCGGAGCCTTGTACGCGCTGGAGCATCACCGCACGCGGCTGGCCGAGGACCACGCGCGGGCGCGGCGGCTGGCGGAAACCCTGGCCGCGCTGCCGGGCGCGGCGCTTGACCCCGCCACGGTGGAAACGAACCTGGTGTACTTCCGCGTCACCCGCCAGCCGGCGGCGGAAGTGGTGGCCGCGCTCGCCGCCGAGGGGGTCCGGGTACTGGCCAGCGGCCCGGATACCATTCGCGCCGTGCCCCACCTGAATGTGACGGACGCCGAGTTCGCGCGGGCCCTGGAAGTGTTTTGCCGGGTGCTGGGTTGAGACCGGCCCCGGGTGCGCCGGGTACCGCCACCCGTGTTCCCCCGGCCGGTGTCCGGCAGGCCGGGAGAGAACCGTGGCGGCCCGAAGCAGCCCGACCCGAATTCGGTTTGCCAGACGGCGGGTTCTCTGGCATGGAGCCGCGCAGATGATGCGCGTTGTTTTCCCATTGCTCCTGGGGGCGTTGGTGGTTGGGTGCACCCGGGGTTCCGGCCCGGCAACCGACGCGGATGCCGCCGACCTGCTGGTGCGCTGGCAGTTTGCCGGCACCACGCAACTGGCCGGGGACACCCACGGTGCGACGCTGCGGGCCGTGGGGGCCGAGCCGGCCACGCGCGCGCTGGTTTCGCACACGCTGGAACGCCTGGCGGCGGCCCCGGTCACCAGGCCCCTGGCGCCGCTGCTGAACGATCTGCTCCAGTATGAATCGCTCGTCCAGGCCCGGGGCCAACCGGAGCGCCCGGAATGGACCCTGGCCCTGCGGCTTCCCCCCGAGCGGGCCGCCGTGTGGTTGAGCACCTGGACCAACACCGCCGCCGCCTGGGAGCGCGCGCGCATGCCCGTGGTCCGGGCCGGGGACTGGATCGTGGCCGGCGTGGGCGAGGAGCCGCTGGCGGGTTTCGAGACGGTGCGGCAGCGCCTGGTCAAGAACGGTCGTCCCGGGGCGCCTCACGAACCCGGGGCCTGGCTGGAAGTGGAAGCTGATCTGGCCCGGCTGGCGCCCGCGCTGGGTCTGCCCACCAACCTCACCTGGCCGCGCCTTCACCTGGCGCTGGCCGGCCAGGGGGAGCAAGTGCGCACGGTGGGTCGGTTGAGCTATGACCGCCCCTTGGAACTGCCGCTGGAACCGTGGCGAATCCCCACCAACACCATCCGGGATCCGCTCATCAGCTTCACCGCCCTGCAGGGGGTGCGCCCCTGGCTGGCGGCGCATCCGCTGGTGCGCGAGCTGGAGCTGCCCGCGCCCAACCAGATTTACGGCTGGGCGCGCGCGGTGGCGCCGTACCTGACCCAGTTCGCCTGGGAGTGGCCCGAGGCCGCCAGCCGGCTCCCCGCGCTGCCGCCCAAACTGGCCCCGGCCCTGCGGGCGCGGCTGCCCTGGCTGGACTTCGGTGAACTGCAACTGGTCCCCGGTCTCACGCGCCTGGTCTGGACCGGGTTTCCCATCCTGGTGCCGTTCATCAACCCGGCGCCCGACCCGGGCTTTGTCACCGCCGGAATTTTTCCCGTCACCGGCCCCGAAGCGCCGCCCCCGCCCGAACTGTTCGCGCAACTGCGCGGTCGGACCAACCTGGTGTTTTACCACTGGGAACTGACCCAGCCGCGCCTGGCCGACTGGCAGGAGCTGTTCATGCTCCACGACATGGTGGCCGGGTACGCGCCCCCGCCCACCAACACCCCGGCCGTGCGCTGGCTGCAGGACACCAACGTCACCCGACACCTCGGCAACGCCGTGACCGAAATCACCCGCACCGGCCCGCGCGAACTGGCGCTGGTGCGGCGCTCCGCGATCGGGCTGACGGCGTTTGAAATCCATCAGGTGGCGCGCTGGCTCGACGGCCGGCGCTTTCCGTTGCTGAGTCCGCCGGTGCGCATTCTCGGCGCGTCCAAGCCCGCGGCCGCCGCCGGCGGCACCAATGCCCCTCTCCCCCGTGCTCAAACTGGGCGTCAACATTGATCACGTGGCCACGGTGCGGGAGGCCCGGTACCGCGGCCGGCCTTTCGGGGAACCGGACCCGGTCGAAGCCGCGCGGGTGTGTGAGGCCGCCGGCGCGCATGGCATCACCTGCCATTTGCGCGAGGACCGCCGCCACATCGTGGACCGCGACGTCTGGCGCCTGCGCGAGGTGGTGCGCACCCGGCTCAACCTCGAAATGGCCAACACGCCCGAGATCGTGGATATCGCCCTGCGGGTGCGTCCGGACATCGTGTGCCTGGTGCCCGAGCGCCGGCAGGAGATCACCACCGAGGGCGGCCTGGACGTGGCGGGGCAGGAGGTCGCCCTGACCGAGACCCGTCGCCGGCTCAACGCCGCGGGCATCGCGGTCAGCCTGTTCATCGCCCCGGACCCGGCGCAGGTGGCGGCCGCGGCCCGCGTGGGCAGCCAGTTTGTGGAACTGCACACGGGCGGTTTTGCCGAGCACTTCGCCGATCCGGCCGCGCGCGCGCGCGAGGTCGAACGGCTGGCGGCGGCGGCCCGGCAGGCGCACGAGCTGGGCTTGCGGGTCAACGCCGGTCACGGGTTGAACTACGTGAACCTGCCCGCGCTGTGGGCGGTACCGCACCTGGTGGAACTGAACATCGGCCACAGCATCGTCAGCCGCGCGGTGTTCACCGGCCTGGAACAGGCGGTGCGTGACATGCTCGCGCTGATGGCCGGTTACCCCGGCTGACCCGGCCATGATCCGCGGCGTGGGCGTGGACATTGTCGAGGTGGTGCGCATCCGCCGGGCGGTGGAGCGGTTTGGCGATCGGTTCCTTCAGCGCATTCTCCGGCCGGCCGAAATCGCCTACTGCCGCTCGTTTCCAGACCCCGCACCCCATCTGGCCGCGCGGTTTGCCGCCAAGGAAGCCGTGTCGAAGGCCTTCGGCACCGGCATCGGCGCGGCCCTGGGCTGGCAGGACCTGGAGGTGGCGCACCGGCCCGGCGGACAGCCCTACCTCATCCTGCACGAGGGCGGCCGGGAGCTGCTCGCAAGCCGGGGCGGCGGCGACGTCCACCTCAGCCTCAGCCACACGCTGACCTACGCGGCCGCGGCGGCGGTCTGGGACGTGCCTTGAATTCGCTCCCGCCCCGCCCGACCCGCCGTTGGTTGGTCATCGGCTACGGCAATCCGTGGCGCGGTGACGACGGCGCGGGTCCCGAGCTGGCCGGGCGCGTGGCCACCTGGAACCTGCCGGGAGTGACCGCCCTGGGGCCGCGGCAACTGGTGCCCGAGCTGGCCGCGCCCCTGGCCGAGTGCGAGGGGGTGGTGTTTGTGGACGCGCGCGCCGGCGGCGAGGCGGTCGAGTTCACCCCGCTTGCCGCCGCCCCCGAAGGCGCGGGATGGGATCACCGGAGCAGCCCGGCCGCGTTACTGACCCTGACCCGCACGGTGTACGGCACCGCGCCGGAGGCGTGGTTGCTGACGGTCCCGGCCGCGGACTTCGGCCCGGGGCGGGGGCTGTCGCGGCGAACCCGACAGGCCCTGGAAGTGGCGGAGGCCCGCCTGCGCGCGTTCCTGCAGGCACAGCGGGCAATGTAACCGCCTTGTCACCCCCCTGTCACTTACGCAACATCCCCCCGTGATACCGCGAGTCCGTGTGAAACCGAAAATCCTGGTGGTGGAGGACGAACCGGACGCGCTGGAGTTGATCGCCTTCAATCTCAAGAACGCGGGCCTCGAGGTGGTGACCGCCGAAAACGGAGAGGCCGCCCTCCAACTGGCCCGCGCGCACCTGCCCGACCTGATCCTGCTGGACCTCATGCTGCCGGAAGTGGACGGGCTGGAGGTGTGCAAAATCTTGCGGCGGGACTCGGCCACCTCGGCCATCCCGATCATCATGGTGACCGCCCGGGCGGCCGAGATGGACCGCGTGCTGGGGCTGGAGTTGGGCGCGGATGAGTACGTGACCAAGCCGTTCAGCCCGCGCGAACTGGTCCTGCGGGTCAAGAACCTGCTGCGGCGGCGCCAGGCCACCGAGACCAAAACCGACCGCATCACCGCCGGCGACCTGGTCATTGACATCCCCCGCCACCTGGTCACGGTACAGGGCCGGCCCGTGGAACTGACCGCGACCGAGTTCCGGCTCCTGAGTGTGCTGGCCCAGCGTCGGGGACGGGTGCAGTCGCGCGAGCAACTGCTGCGCGACGTCTGGAACTACGAGAGCCTGATTGACACCCGCACGGTGGACACGCACATGCGCCGCCTGCGCGAAAAACTCGGTCCGGCCGCGCGTTACCTCGACACCGTGCGGGGAGTGGGGTATCGCTTCAGCGAGGCCTGACCGGGCCGCCCTCCAACCGGGCAACCCAGGACAACGGCGGGGGCATGGAGAGCCTTTTGCTCATCCTCGCGGTTCTGGCCGCGGTATGCGCCGTGGCGTGGGGCGGGTATCAACACGCCCGGGCCAGGGATCTGGCCCAAAGGCTGCAGCAGGAGCGCACCCAAAACGCCACGCTGACCGCCCGGCTGGAGCAGCTGCAAACGGAGGCCGGCGCCCAGCGCGCCACGCTCATTCAAAACATGGGCGAGGGGGTGTTGCTGCTCGACCCGGACGGGCGGGTGGAGTTGTTCAACCGCACCTTCGAGCAGTTGTTTGAGGTCCGCGACGATCTCCGCGGGCGCTCGGTCCTTGAGGCGTTGCGGCTGCACGAGCTGGACGAGGTGGTCCGGCGCACCCGGGAGACCGGACAGGTGCTGGGCGCGGAGCTGGAGCTGCGCGGTCCGGAGCCCCGGTTCCTCCAGGTCAACGCCGCCGGCTACGGCACCGGCGCCGGCCGGGGCGTGATCCTGGTGTTCCACGACCTGACCCGCGTGCGCCAACTCGAGGCCCTGCGCCGGGAATTTGTGGCCAACGTCAGCCACGAGTTGCGCACCCCGCTTTCCCTCATCAAGGGCTACGTGGAAACCCTGCTCGAGGGGGCGCACACGGATCCCGAGTTGAGCCGGCGTTTCCTCCAGACCATTGCCCGACACACCGATCGGCTGACCTACCTCATCGAGGACCTGCTCACCCTTTCCCATCTGGAGTCCGGCGCCGCCGCGCTCAGCCCCGCCCCGGTAAAGCTGCGCGCCCTCGCCGGCCGGACCCTCGAGGACCTGAGCACGCCGGCCGCCGAGCGCGGGACGACGCTGGTCAACGCCGTGCCGGAGGATTTGGAGGCCCACGCGGACGCGGACCGGGTGTTGCAGGTGTTCTTCAACCTGGTGGACAACGCCCTCAAATACGGCCGGCCCCAGGGCCGCGTGGAAGTGGGCGGTCGGGAAGCCGACCGGGAGCGGGTGGAACTGTGGGTCAGGGACGATGGGCCGGGACTGCCGCGGGAGGCCCTGGGCCGGGTCTTCGAGCGGTTTTACCGGGTGGACCGCAACCGGTCCCGCGAGCAGGGCGGCACCGGGCTGGGGTTGGCCATTGTGAAGCACATCGTGCAAAGCCACGGCGGCGAGGTGCGGGTGGAAAGCGAACCCGGGCGGGGCGCCACGTTTTATTTCACCCTGCCCCGGCACTGACTGGCCCGCTGGAGGCCCGCCCGGGACGCGTCGGCCCCCGCGATCCGCCCGGGCTCAGGCCGGCACGGCAGCCGCGCGGCCCGGGCGGGCGCCGACGCCCTTGAACAGGGCCACGGCGTAGTCGCGGTTCATCCGGGCGATGAAGTCCAGGCTGATGCTCTTGGGACAAACCGCCTCGCAGGAACCGGTCACGGTGCAGGCGCCGAAGCCCTCCCGGTCCATCTGCTCGACCATCGCCACGACGCGGCGGTAGCGCTCCGGCTGCCCCTGGGGCAGCAACCCGAGGTGGGAGACCTTGGCCGCGACAAACAGCATCGCGCTGGCGTTCTTGCAGGCGGCCACGCAGGCGCCGCAGCCGATGCACGCGGCGGCGTCCATCGCCAGGTCCGCCGCCTCCTTGGGCACCGGGAGGGAATTGGCCTCCGGCGCCGAGCCGGTGCGCACGCTGATGAAGCCCCCGGCCTGCATGATCCGGTCAAGGGCCTTGCGGTTGACGATCAGGTCCTTGATGACCGGGAACGGCCGCGCGCGGAACGGCTCGACCAGGATGGTGTCCCCGTCCCTGAAGCTGCGCAGGTAGGTCTGGCAGGTGGCCACGCCGCGGTGCGGGCCGTGCGGCTTGCCGTTGATGACCAGGGAGCAGGTGCCGCAGATGCCCTCGCGGCAGTCGTGGTCGAAGGCGATGGGTTCCAGGCCGCGGGTGGTAAGGTCCTCGTTCACCACGTCGAGCATCTCCAGGAACGACATGTTCGGATTCAGCTCGGGCGTGTCGTAGGTCTCGAAGCGGCCGGGGGTGGCGGCGTTTTTCTGGCGCCAGACTTTGAGTTTGACCTTCATGGCAGGACGCAGGGCCGGATCAAGTGGTGGGCCTATTTGTAGCTCCGCGCCACCATTTTGACCTCTTCGTACACCAGCGGCTCGACGTGGCGCACCGGGGGTTTGTCCGGCCCCTGGTATTCCCAGGCGGCCACATGGGCGAAGTGCTCGTCGTCGCGCCGGGCCTCGCCGTCGGGATATTGAAACTCCTCGCGGAAGTGGCCGCCGCAGCTTTCGCGGCGCTCGAGGGCATCGCGACACATCAGTTCGGCCAGCTCGAGGAAGTCGGCCACCCGACCGGCCTTTTCCAGGGACTGGTTCAGCTCCGAGTCGGTGCCGGGCAGGTTGAGGTTCTGCCAGAACTCCTCGCGCAGGGCCGGAATGAGCTGCAGCGCCTTCTTCAGACCGGCCTCGTGGCGGGACATGCCGCAGTATTCCCAGAGGATTTTGCCCAGCTCCTTGTGGAAGGATTGCACGGTGCGCCGCCCGCGGATGGACAGCAGCCGCCGGATGAGGCCCCGCACGTGCTCCTCGGCCTCGCGGAAGGCCGGATGGTCCGTGCTCGGACGGGCGGTGGGATTGACCGTGGCCAGGTAGGTGGCGATGGTGGCGGGCAGGATGAAGTAGCCGTCCGCCAGGCCCTGCATGAGCGCGCTGGCGCCGAGCCGGTTGGCGCCGTGGTCGGAGAAATTGGCCTCGCCCAGCACGAACAGGCCCGGGAGGTTGGACATGAGGTTGTAGTCCACCCACAGGCCGCCCATGGTGTAGTGGACGGCGGGGTAGATGCGCATGGGCACCCGGTAGGCATCCTCACCGGTGATTTCCTTGTAGATGTCGAAGAGGTTGCCGTACCGCTCGCGAATCTTGTCCACACCCACCCGCCGGATGGCGTCCGAAAAATCCAGGTACACGCCCAGGCCGGATTCCCCCACGCCGCGGCCCTCGTCGCAGACGCGCTTGGCCGCGCGGCTGGCGATGTCCCGCGGCGCCAGGTTGCCGTAGGCCGGGTACATGCGCTCCAGGTAGTAGTCGCGGTCCGCCTCCGGGATCGAGTTGGGGTCTTTGCGGCAGTCCTCCCGGCGCTTGGGCACCCAGATGCGGCCGTCGTTGCGGAGCGACTCGCTCATGAGGGTGAGCTTGGACTGGTAGTCGCCACTGACGGGGATGCAGGTGGGGTGGATCTGGGTGAAGCAGGGGTTGGCAAAGCAGGCCCCGCGCTTGTAGGCCCGCCAAATGGCCGTGGCGTTCGAGTGGCGGGCGTAGGTCGAGAGGTTGAACACGTTGCCGTAGCCGCCGGTGGCCAGGACCACGGCATCGGCGTTGTGTCGGGTGATTTCGCCGGTGATGAGGTTGCGGACGATGATCCCCCTGGCGTGGCCGTCCACCACCACCAGGTCCAGCATTTCGGAGTGGGTGAAGGACTGCACCGAGCCGGCGGCGATCTCCTTGCACAGGGCCGAGTAGGCCCCCAGCAACAGTTGCTGACCGGTCTGGCCGCGGGCGTAAAAGGTGCGGCTGACCTGGGCGCCGCCAAAGGAGCGATTGTCCAACAGGCCGCCGTATTCGCGGGCGAAGGGCACGCCCTGGGCCACGCACTGGTCAATGATGTTCACGCTCACCTCGGCCAGCCGGTACACGTTGGCCTCGCGCGACCGGAAGTCCCCGCCCTTGAGGGTGTCGTAGAACAGCCGGTACACCGAGTCGTTGTCGTTCTGGTAGTTTTTGGCGGCGTTGATCCCGCCCTGGGCGGCGATCGAGTGCGCCCGGCGCGGGGTGTCGTGGTACACGAAATTCTTCACCCGGTAGCCCAGCTCGCCGAGCGTGGCCGCGGCCGAGGCGCCCGCCAACCCCGCACCCACCACGATGACCTCGTATTTGCGGCGGTTGGCCGGGCTGACAAGGCGCGACTCGAACTTGTGCCGGGTCCACTTTTGGGCCAGCGGACCGGCCGGGATGTGGGCTTGGAGTGTGGCCATGTTAGTGCGCCGCCGGCGGGTTCGCGGGAGTGGGGGCCAGTGCCGCGGCGGTGTGTTCAACCACCCGCCGCAGATAATTCTGCCCCCGTCCCAGCAGCACCGCGGCGGGGATGCTCAGGTACCCCACCAACAGGACCACAGCCAGGAGGCGGGCCAGCCGTTGGATCAGCGGGGCGTACACCGGATTGCGCAGGCCGAGGGACTGAAACATTGCCGCCACCCCGTGGCTGAGGTGCAGGCACAGCAGGGCGATCCCCACGGCATAAAACAGCGACACCGGCCACACCCGGAATCCCGCGACCATCATCGCGAACACGTCCGCGTGCCCGGTCGCCGGCTCCCGGAGTTGGTGGAAGGCCAGGGGCGTACCGTTGAGGGACTCGACCTTCACCGTGTAATGCAGCAGGTGGTACAACACGAACGCCGCCACCATCAGGCCGCTCAGAAGCATGGTGCGCGAGGCCAGCGTCGAGCCGTAGGCGGTGGCCGGGCTGGCATAGGGCTGGGGGCGCGCCGCCCGGTTCAACGCCCACAGCCGCAGCGCGGTCCCAATGTGGACCCCCACCAGGACCAGGAGAATCAACCGCACCCCCCACAACAACTCGGGATTGCTCTGCAGAAAATGGGCGTACCGATTGATCACCGGCGGGGGGAGAAAAAACTGCAGATTCCCCACCAGATGCCCGCACACGAAACCGACCAGCACCAGCCCGCTGCCGGCCATCAGGTACTTCAGGCCCAGGCTGGAACGAAGCAATCGAATCCACGCGCTCATGTCAGTACCGGCGGTGCGACGGCCCGTCCGCAGGGATAACCTCCCACCCGCCGGGGCCAACGGCCGAAAATCACGTGCTTGGTCATTTGAGGACCCGCCCCACGCTCGCTGTCCGGTTCCCTCTGCCCATCCGGACGTCTTCAGCGACGCCGGGTTTTTTAGGGGCGAAACCCGGCCGCGTCAACGCAACCGCCCCAAGTATAAGGCCACGACCGCACCCGTCTAAGCGGACCTATTCAGACGGCACCGGACAACAGCCGATCGGCCAACTCCCTCAGCGAGGGTACGGTATCCGGGCCCGGCGCGCCGGTAACAAGGGAGTTCCGCGCAAGCCACACCGCCTGCCAGCCCGCCCGGCGCGCGCCGCCGACATCCTCCGCCCAACTGTCGCCCACGTGGAGGATCTGCCGCGGCGGCAGCCCCAGTTGCCGCGCGGCGTGGGCAAACAGGCGCGGGTCCGGTTTGTGCCAGCCCACCTCCCCGGAAATGACCAGCACCTCGAAAAAGTCCGCCAGGCGTAGCGCCTGCAGGAGCGGCCGCAACCGGGTGTCCCAGTTCGACAACACGGCCAGGCGGTAGCCCCCTTGGCGCAAGACCTCCAGCGCGGGCACCACGTCCGGAAAAACACGCCACGGCTCCGGACCGGCGAAGTGCGCGTACAACGCCGCGAAAAAAGCCGGGTCCTCCGCGCACGGGGTCAACCCACGGAGTGTCTCGCGAACCAGCGCCGCCCAAGCCTCCCGGGAATAATCGAAGGCCGCCCCGCGCGCCGCCCAGGCCGCGTGAAACCGGCGGTTGATCTGCTCCGGGTCCGGCGCCGCCCCGTCCCGCCGCGCAGCCATGGCGGCATAGACATGGCCCACCGAGGGCCAGGGCGCGAGCAGGGTGCCGCCCACGTCGAACGTCACCGCCACCACACGCGCGCTCACGGGTAGGCCCGGTCCAGTTGTTGGAAGCGCCGGTACTGGGGATGATCCGGCCGGATCCGCGATTTGATGCGGTTCAGCACGCTGCGCGCCTCGGCCGGATTGTTCCCGCCGGTCAGGACCACAAAATCCAGCTCGATTTCCGTCAGCCGGGGTTCCCGGATTTCCGCGCGGTGCTCGGCCAACCAGCGGCGAAAGGCGGCCACGCCCTCCCGCTGCGCGGCGGCCAGCGAGCCCTCCAGTTCCGCGGGCAGCCCGGGCAGTTTGCCGGGGGCGTAGCGCCGCGTGGGATCCGCCTGTTCGTGACGGGACACCTCGCTTTGCGCGAAGCGGAAAAACTTCAGCCCCGCCCAGATGGCCACCCCGATCAGGAGGATGGTCAGGACCTGTCGCATCGGCCCCAACCTACGCCCGCTCAGTCCCGGACGCGAGTCACCCGGGCGCCGAGTTGGCGCAGTTTCTCGTCAATCTTTTCGTAGCCGCGGTCCAGGTGGTAGATGCGCTTGACGCGGGTTTCGCCCCGGGCCACCAGCCCGGCCAGCACCAGGGCGGCCGAGGCGCGCAGGTCGCTGGCCATGACCGGCGCGCCGCTCAGCGGCGTGGGGCCTTTGATGACCGCGGTGGAGCCTTCCAGCGTGATGTCCGCCCCCAGCCGCGCCAACTCGCTCACGTGCATGAAGCGGGACTCGTAGATGCGCTCGGTGATCAGGCTGATGCCCTCCGCCTGGGTCAGCAGGACCATCATCTGGGCCTGGGCGTCGGTGGGAAACCCGGCGTAGGGCTGGGTGGTGATGTCCGCCGGCCGGTAACGCCGCGCGCCCTTGACCGTCACCGCGCCCAAGCGCCGTTCCACTTTGGCGCCGATCTCGACCAGCTTGTCCAACACCGCGTGGTAATGCTCGGGCCGCGAGCCGCGCAAGGTCACCTCGCCCCGCGTGGCCGCCGCCGCAATGGCGAAGGTGGCGGCCTCGATCCGGTCCGGAATCACCTCGTGCTCGGCCCCGTGCAGTTCCCGCACCCCGGTGATGGTGATGGTGGGGCTGCCGGCGCCGCTGATGCGCGCGCCCATCGCGTTGAGGAAATGGGCCAGGTCCACGATCTCCGGCTCGCAGGCGGCGCTTTCGATGACGGTGACCCCCTCGGCCAGCGTGGCCGCCATCATCACGTTGGCCGTGCCCAACACCGTGGGGCCGGCGCGGCCTCCCAGAAACAGGCTGGTGCCCCGCAGCCGCTGCGCGCGGGCGCACACGTAGCCGCCTTCAATGGTGATCCGGGCCCCCAACGCGCGCAGCCCTTTCAGGTGCAGGTCAATCGGCCGGGGTCCGATGACACACCCGCCGGGCAGCGAGACCTGCGCCTCGCCCAGCCGGGCCAGCAACGGACCCAGGATGCAGATCGAGCCGCGCATCTTGCGCACCAGTTCGTAATCCCCGAAGCCGCGCACCCGCGGGGCCTGGACGGTGATGGCGCCGTCCTGGATGCGCACCTTGGCGCCCACGGAGGTGAGCACGCGCGCCATGAAGGCCACGTCGCTCAGCTCGGGCGCGCGGCGGATCACACACGGTTCGCGGGTCAACAGCGTGGCGGCCAGGATGGGCAGGACCGCGTTCTTGGCGCCGCTGACGTGCACCTCGCCTTCCAGGGGATGACCGCCTTTGAGGACCAGACTGTACATGGTGCGACGGGTTCGGATGCCGCGCGGGCCATTGTTCACGGTGCCGGCCGCTCGGCAATCAGCATCCGGGGCCGATTTGTCCAATCGTTTTCCACCGTCACGCCCGCCCAACCTGCCGTGTCAAACACCTCTGCCGCGCTTTGCGCCTGGCCGTCGCCCAGCTCGGTCATCAGCCGGCCGCCCGGCTTCAACCACGCCCGGCCCTCCGCTGCCAGCCGCCGGAACACCGCCAGGCCGTCCGGGCCACCGTCCAGGGCGACGCGCGGCTCATGGTCGCGCACCTCCGGCTGGAGCCGGGCGATCTCCGCGCTGGGGATGTAGGGCGGGTTGGCCACGATCAGGTCAAACCGCGCCTCCAGCGGCAGCCCGGCGAAACCCTCACCCAACCGGAACTGAATCCGCCCCTCGACCCCGTGGCGGGCGGCGTTGCCGCGGGCGACTTCCAGGGCGGCGGCGGAAACGTCGGTCGCCACGATTTGTGCCCCCGGGCAGTGCACCGCCAGGGCAATCGCCAGACAACCCGAGCCGGTGCCGAAGTCCAGGGCGGTGGGCGGCGCGTCGCCGCCACCCAGGCCGGCCAGAAAGGTCCAGGCGCGCTCGGCCAGGCATTCGGTTTCCGGCCGCGGGATCAGGACCGCGGGCGTGACCGCCAGTTCCAGGCCGCAGAAGTTGACCGTGCCGAGCAGGTACTGGAGCGGTTCGCGCGCCGCGCGCCGGCGGACCAGTTCGCGCAGGCGGTCCAACTCCGTCCCGGTCAGCCCCCGCTCGAACTCCAGGTAAAGTTGGAGCCGGGGGCGCCCCAGCACGTGCGCCAGCAACAATTCGGCCTGAAGCCGGGCCGACTCGACCCCTTTGCGGGCCAGGTAGTCCGTGCTGCGCTGGATCACCTCGAGAACGGTCACACAGACAGGTTAGGAGCACGCTCCCCCCGGCAAAGCCAAAAGCTGCCGCCCGAAAACCCGTCCCCCCGCCGGGGCGGCGCGTCCCCTTCGGAGTCCTCCGTCAACCGGCTTCCGGTCCGGCCCTCGGGCCCGCGGGACAACCATCATGAAATTTGCTTGTTGTTTTGCGGCCGGTTCTGGTAATCCTGCCCCGGTTGCCGGGCACCCGGGAGTTGTCCGGTCGGAGGGAACCCCGGGTGTGGAGCAACCGGAACGAGAAACGTGACGGTAACAAACCAAACCAACGCAGGAGGAACGCGTATGAACAAAAACCTGTGGACAGCCGCACTGGTCTCGGCGGGGGTCGTCAGCCCGGCCGTCGCGCTCCAGGCGGAAGAAGCAGCCCAACACCCCGTGGTGAGCGCGTTGCAATCAACGACCATCAGCGGGTACGTCAACACCTCGGCCATTCTTCGGCTCGGGGATGACCTGAACGTCGTGGGACGCTCCTACGACGGCGTGGACAAGCACAACGGCTTCAACCTGGACGTGGTCTCGCTGGCCATCGAGAAGCCGCTGGGAGAGGAGGCCTGGTCGGCCGGCTACCGCGCCCAGTTGTTGTTCGGGCCGGACGCCAATCTGCTGGGCTCCCTGTCCCCGCTGGCGGGCGCTTCCGGCGACTTCGCCATCAAAAACGCCTACGTCTCGCTGCGCGCGCCGCTGGGCCGCGGGTTGAAGCTCAAGATGGGCGTTTGGGACACGATCATGGGCTATGAGGTGTTCGACGCCGGCAAAAATCCAAACTACAGCCGCTCGTTCGGCTTCTACCTCGAACCCATCATCCACACCGGGGTGCTGGCCACCTACGAGGTTGCCGACTGGCTGACCGTGAACGCCGGCATCGCCAACGGCATCGAAAGCCGGGCCGCCTTCAACAAGATCAACAGCCGGGTGGACCCCGCCGGCGGCTGGGACTTCAAGGAACTGAGCTACGTCGGCTCGGTGGCGCTGACCGCCCCCGAGAGCATGGGCTTCCTGCAAGGGGCCACCCTCTACGGCGGCATCATGTACGCCGGGTTCCGCGGGGATTACTTCGGCGGCGATGACATCATCAACTACTACGCCGGCGCGACCCTGCCCACCCCGGCCAAGGCGGTCACCCTGGGCGTGGCCTACGACTACCAGGCCAACGGCCTGTTCGACAACTCGTACGCCAACGCCATCGGCGGCTACGTCTCCATCCAGCTCACCGAGAAGCTCAAGTTCAACGCCCGCGGGGAATACGCCACCGGCAGCCCCGGCGCGTTCGGCACGGCCACCGGCGAAAAGGCCGAGCTGCTGGGCGTGACCGGCACGCTGGACTACGCCCTCTGGGCGCAGGCCATCACCCGCCTGGAGTGCCGCTGGGACCACGACCTGTCCAACAACAACATCTTCGGCCCCAGCGACAAGAACAACGCAGTCTCGCTGGCCCTGAACGTCATCTACAACTTCTGACCGGCCGACCCCTCGGCCCGCGCTTCACCCCTTCCGGGTCTCCGCCCCGAAGGGGTTTTTTGCCGACCGGCCCGCTCGCCGGCACGGTCCCGGAACTTTTCAGGCCGTTTCCCGGACCCGGCGATCGGTGCACACCCCGCGCCGGCTGGCGGCGATAAAGTCCAGCAACACCCGCCCCAGCTCACTGACAAACTGCCCCCGCGCCGCCGCCACCGCCTCCCGCAAATTCCGGTGCGCGCGAAACAGAAACCGGTACAGCCGGCGCAACTCCAGCCGGTCGGCGTCCGCGATGCCCGCCCGCCGCAGCCCCACCACGTTCAGCCCGCAAATGGTGTTTTCCCCGCGCGCCACGGTGAAGGGGGGCAGGTCCTTGCTGATGGCCGCGCCGCCCTGCATCAGCGCCAGCGTGCCCACGCGGACAAACTGATGCACCAGGCAGTTGCCGGAGATGAAGGCCCGGTCCTGCACCGTCACATGCCCGCCCAGCGCGGCGCCGTTGGCCAGGATCACCCGGTCCCCCAGCCGGCAGTTGTGCCCCACGTGACTGTGGGCCATGAGGTAGTTGTCCGAACCCACCACCGTCTCCTCCTCCGGCGAGTTGGCGCGGTGCACCGTCACGTGCTCGCGAAACACGTTCCGGTCCCCGATGCGCAACCGGGTGGGGCCGCCGCCGTACTTGAGGTCCTGCGGCGCCTCGCCCAGCACACAGCCCGCGTACAGCCGGTTGTCCGCCCCCAACGTGGTCTGTCCGGTGAGGTACACGTGCGGGCCGATGACGCACCGCGGGCCGATCACCACCTCGGCATCAATCACCGCGCCCGGCCCCACGGTGACCGTCTCATCCAGGTGCGCGCGCGGATGGACAACGGCGGTCGGATGAATCATGTCCCCGGCGCATACCACGCCCGCCGCCCGGTGAGAATCCCGAAGTGCGGGCGGGCGGGGGAACCGCCCGGGGACGGGCGCCGACGCGGCGTCGCGCCGGTTTCCCAACCGGCTGGATCGCCGGTTTCCAATCGGCTGCCCGGGCGCGGCCGGGCGGTCGGCGGGTTGGAACCCCGCGATACCGCAGACTGCAAGTCGGCGCTGCGGGGGCCCGTCCAGCGGCGTCCCTCAACCGGGCACGGGGAACGCGGTTCTTGCCGGGGCGGGAGGGCGGCGGCTAGGGTGCGGCCATGCCGGAACGAACGTCACCGGAACCTGCGCCCCGGCCGCCGCGCCCGGTCGGTCGCGCCGAGTTGATTTGGGAAGGCAAGTACGACCAGGACGGCCGACGCGTGGCGCCGCTGCGCGTGGCCTTGCCGTTCCAAACCGTCGAGACCGTCAACGAATCGGCCCGGGAACGGCAGTTGTCGCTGGACCGGCTGACGCGCGGGCAGACCGAGTGGCGCAACCGGCTGATCTGGGGCGACAAGAAATACGTGCTGCCCGGTCTGCTGCCGGAGTTCGCCGGCAAGGTGAACCTCATCTACATTGACCCGCCCTTTGATACGGGCGCGGATTTCTCGTTCACGGCCACCGTGCCCGACCATCCCGAAACGCCCGAAGACGACTCGTTCAGCTTCACCAAAGCCCCCAGCATCATCGAGCACAAGGCCTACCGGGACACCTGGGGACGCGGCCTGGATTCGTACCTGCAATGGTTCTACGAAACGGTCGTCCTGCTCCATGAACTGCTCCACGAAACCGGGTGCCTCTACGTTCATCTGGACTGGCATGTTGGCCTTTACGCAAAGGTGGTTTTGGACGAAGTCTTCGGGCCGGACCGTTTCGTGAACGAGATCGTCTGGAAGCGGCAGACTGCGAAGGGCGACGTGACACAAGGTGCAAGGCACATGGGCAGAATCCACGAAGCCGTATTCTTTTACACCAAGTCCGAGAATTACCCTTGGAACGTGCAGTACACGCCTTACGACGAAAGCTACGTCGAGTCCGCTTATCGAAGTCAAGACCCTGACGGGCGCCGTTATACCTTGAGTGACATAACTGCGCCGGGCGGGGCAAAAGCGTCAAAAGGAAATCCTCGCTACGAATTTCTCGGAGTCACCCGGTACTGGCGTTTTTCTAAGGAGACGATGCTAAAGTTGTACAAGGAAGGCCGCATCGTTCAGACCGCACCCGGTGCGGTTCCG
>CALFAV010000054.1 GCA_937946835.1 uncultured Verrucomicrobiae bacterium
GGCCGGGCCGGGTGATTTACGGCGCCACCAGCCGGTAAAACCGCGTCGGCTCGCCGGGGTTGAGCTGGACCCAGAACTCGAGGTCCCCGGTCTGCGTGGGCAAGATGTTGGTCAGCACTTCCCAGGTCCCTTCGCCCAGCACCGGGCGGCTTTCGAGCCGGTAGGCGCGACCCGCCACGGCGTTGAAAGTGAGGTAAAGCCGGGGGCCGGCGACACGCGCCGTCATCAGGCGCACGGTGAACTCTCGCGGCGAAGTGCCGACCTGGAACTCGCGCCGGTTGCTCAGGCCATCGCCATCCGGGTCACCGTCGGCCCCGTCGTCCCCGAGCGCCGAGTCCGGATTCAGTCCGTGGCGCAGCTCCCAATCGTCGGGCAGGCCGTCGCCGTCGCTGTCCGTCTCCGGCGGCGGGGTGGGGCGACCGGGCGAGGGTCGGGCGGCGCGCCAGTTCAACGGCTCGTTGCCGTAGGCCAGGGCGTTGAGGCGCTGCAGCGAGAGCCCCGTGCCGGCGGCCCCCGCGGGCCAGGGTGCGGCGGGCCGGTAATGCACGGCCTCCACCAGCAACTGCGGCACAAAGCCGGCGTCCGGGTGCGGCGGCAGTTGCGGCGTGTCCGGCCGATACAGGCTCAGGCGCTCGCCCTCGTTGGCCAGCCGGCCGCTGAACGGGCCGAACACCGGCGTGGTGTCCGGCAGCTTGTAGCGGCTGCGAAACGCCGCCAGGGCCGGGGCGTTGGTGACCGGGTTGAAGTTCACCAGCACCACGAAGCCGCCGGCGGGTACGCTCACCCCGCCCGGGAAGGTGAATCGGATGCCGTCGGCGAGCTGCCAGGTGTTGGTGGGGTAATTCACGTCGTACAAGGCCACCGGCGCGGGGCCGGGATTGTGCAGTTCCACAAATTCCTCCTCCGGCACCTCGCTCGCCTCCCCACCCTGCCAGGCCACCGGTTGGAACAGGATTTCCGTAATGACCAGCGGCCCCACGCGCGGCGCGGCGTTGGGCCGACCCGTGCCCAGGCGGAACTGCGCGACGCTGGCGGGCCGGTCCATGCCAAAGGTCCGCTCGCTCAGCGGCACAAAATCCACCCCGACGCTGGTGAGCACACGGCCCCAGGAAACGCCGTTTTCCGCGGCGCCGAAGCGGGCGAAGGCCCGCCACCCGGTGAATTCGCCCGCGGCGTCCACGGCCGAGAGGTACACCTCGTCGCCGTGCGCCGCGTTGAGCGTGAAGGCGGCCTCGCCCAGGGCCGGGGCGTTGAACTGGCCTTCGTAAAAGACGCGGTACCCGCCGGCGGGCAAGATCGTGCCGGCGGGCAGGCGGTACTTGCGCCAGTGGGCCGCGCTGTTGCTCAGGTACCAACCGCTCAGGTCCACCGGCAACGGGCCGGGGTTGTACACCTCGATGGCGTCCTCCAACGGCGGGTCGGTGTGGCTGAGCACCTCGTTGATGACCACCGACGCCAGGGGCAGATAGTTCGGCGCACCGGGCGAGGCGGTGTCCGGGAAACGGACCACGTTCGTGCCGCCGTCCGGGAAACGGCCCTCGCTGACCTCGGGCGTCTGGACCAGCAGGTCCACCGAATCCACCAGCCCGCTGAACGGATTGTAGAGGCGCAACGTCTCGCCCAGGCCGTCCAACCGGAACCCCACGTGGTCCGGGCCGGCGTTGGTGTTGCCGTCGGCGATCCACACCGCGTGGCCGCGGGGAGCCAGGAAAGTCAGCGGGCGAATGACGTGGTTGGTCTGGCCGGCGGTCGAGGGATCGTCACTGAGCCGGAACCGGCCCAGGTCCACGGGCAGGGATTCGGGATTGTACACCTCGAACCAGTCATCCCCGGCGGTCAGTGCCAGCCATTCGTTCAGGCGCACGGCCTCGGCGTTGCCCAGCGCGGCCGGGGGGGCGTTGCTGGCGCCGGGCGTGGGCGCGGCCAGCAGTTGCCAGGTGCCCGCGTGCCGGCCGATGGCCTGGTCGGCCAGGGCGAAGCCAAACTCCACCGCGTCGAGCAACCGGCCGTTGGGATCGAACAGGTACACCTCCGTGCCCTCGTTGCGCAGCGCGCGCCCCGTGTTCAACGGCGGGGTCGCGGTGGTGGAAGCGGGCCGCGAGCCGTCGCAATCCACCACCAGGTGCCCGCCGGCGAGCAGCGTCACACCGGCGGGGAAGGTCCACTGTCCGGGGCGCGCTCTGCCCAGGCTGAGGCTGTAGCCGGTCAGGTTCACCGCGTTGGTGTCGAGGTTGACCAGTTCGATCCAATCGGCGGGGGCCGCGGCGCCGGGCCGGGTAAACCGTTCGGCCCGCGCCAGCACCTCGTTGAGCAACAGCGTGGTGTTGGTGTGCACGTAATTGGGCGCCCCCGGACTGGCCGAGCCGGGGAACTGGGTCAGACCGCCGGTGCCGTCGGGCAACAGGCCGGAGGAAACGCCCTCGAGCGCGTTTTTGTAGCTCAGGCGCTGGAGCTCGTTCCCGACCGGGTCGTACAGCACCAGCGTGTCACCGGCGGCCGGGAGCCGGAAGTCCAGGTGGTCCGGGCCCGGGTTGCCGTCGGCTCGCAGCACCCCGAAGCCCTCCGGTGCCAGAAACGAGAGCGAGAGGATTTGTTGCAGGGCGTTGCTGGTGCCGATCCACAGCCCGCGCAGGGCCGCGGGTAGGGCCGGGTCGCGGTTGAAAAACTCGATCCAGTCGTCCTCGCCGGCCGGCGCATTGGCGAGGAATTCGTTGATGACCACGCGCTCGGCCGGAGCCAGCGCGGCCGGCTCGTTCGGGGCCAGCGGCGTCAGCTCGGTCAACTGCCAGGCCGCCGCCGGACCCACGCGCCCCACACTGAAGCCCTCGGGTTGCAGGCCGTAAGTGACGGCGTCCACGCGCCGGCCCCGGGGGTCGAGCAGGCGCAGGGTTTCGCCGGTGCGTTTGAGGCCGAAGGGCGCGCGCCATCCGGCGGGGGTGTTGCCGGAGTCGCACCACACGCGCAGGTAACCGCCGCCGGCCAGCACGGTGTTGGCCGGGAAGGTGAACTTGTTGGTGCTGTCGCCGGCGAGTTGCCAGCCGGCCAGGTTGACGGCGAGAGACCCGGGGTTGAACAGCTCGACCCAGTCCGGGTTTTGCCGGTCCGTGCCGACGGCGAAGATTTCGTTCAGGCGAACGGCCGGTGGGGCCGGGGTCGAGTTGGGGGCGCCGGGAGTGCCACCGGTGACGGCGCTGGCGTGCCAGTTGGCCGGGTCGTCCGGGTCGCCGGTCGGGTCGGTGATTTCCAGCGAGAAACCGTCGCCGTCCGGCTCGGGCGGCCAGGCGCCTTCGTCATCGTACTCGACCGAGGCGACCACGCGGCCCACACGGTCCAGCAGGGCCAACCGTTCGCCGCCGTTGGCCAGCGCGCCCTTGAACCAGCCGGCCACGGGCACGCCCGGATAGCGGGTGGCAAAGGCGTTGGTGTTCGCCGCGTTGGCCAGCACCAGCCGCGCGCCGGCGGCCAGGGGTGGGAACGGTTCGGGGAAGCGGAACTCGACGCCCTCGAGGCGGAAGCCGCTCAGGTCCACCGGCGCGCCGCCCAGGTTGGCCAGTTCGATGAACTCGTAGGCGTCCCCACCGGGCGGGTTGTACATGATCTCGGTGAAGCGCACCGGCAGGCCCAGGGACTCGATCTGGTAGGCGGCGGCGGTGGCCGCGCTCCACTCTGCACCGTCCAGCGAGCGGGCGGTGATCACCACGTCGTGGGTGAGGATCGGCGGGCGGGCGGGGTCGTAGGCGCGCGCGTCCGGGGCCACGGCGCCGGTGAACATCACGCGCGGGTCGGCGCCGTTGGTGGTGTACCAGATGGTGCCGCGGAGATTGGTCATGGTCAGCGCGTACCCGGCGGGGGCGCGTCCGGCGGGCAGCCCGAAGACGGGGGCATTGGTCGAGGCCAGCAGGCCGGCCCGGAGGAGGTGGTCGAGCACGTAGCGGCGGCGCTGGGGAATCCAGGTGGTGCCGATGCGGTCGTTGAAGCCGCTGATGGTGCCGTTGAGCCGGGCCTTGATGGTGTTGTAGCGGGCGCGGATGCGGGCGTCGGTGAGGGCGCCGTCGTTGAAGAAGTGTTTGTGGGCGCGGTCGGCGAACAGCAGCTTGAACTCGGGGACCACCTTCAGGGCGTTAAACATCCGGGCAATGTCCGCCGTGCCCCAGGGCGGGGAGGTGGTGGACAGTTGGTTGGCGATGGTGTTCCAAGACGGTGAGTGCCCCTGCAGGCCGAAGGCCCACTCGGCGTCCCAGACGTAGAAGCGGAAGGGCGCGTCGGGCACGCGCTCGCGGGCCACGCGCCAGTTGTTGTGGGGCCAGTCGTCGTTGTCCGCGTAGATGAGCGGGCAGAGGTAGTCCACGAAATTGGTCAGGTCCAGCCGGCGGGCCAGCTCGAGGTAATTGGCCGGCACGGTGAGGTCGCGGGTGGCGACAAAGTTGCGCAGGTTGTTCCAGGCCGTGGCGTCGCCCTCGCGGACCTCGCCCATCTGGGCGATGAAGTCCCAGCGCTCGCCCCCGCCGTGGTAGGCGCGCAGGAAGTCCACATCAATGCGTTCGCAGGGGTTGTAGTAGCCCTTGTACACGCCGTTGAGGAACAGGTTCACAAACGTGCCCACCGCCGCCGGCTGGCCCACGTCGCGCGCCAGTCCGCGCACCACTTCGTCGGTGATGAACGGATTGGAGGGGTCGTTCATCCCGGCGCGGAGCACGATGGTGTCGAAGGACTCCTGCGTCGTGTCCGGGAACAGGCGGCGGTTGAGCCGGCCCTGACCGTACTCGCCGCGGAAGTACAGGCGGAAGGAGTACTTGTTGAAGGGCAACTGCCCGGAACGGTAGTTGTAATTGCCGCGCACGTAGTCCCCGCCCTGCACGCGCAGGCCGCAATCCACCTGGAAGCCGCCGTTGTCCGCGGGATCAATCCACTCGACCGACACCGGCCGTTCCCAGGCCGGGCCGCGGTAGCGCGGGTTGGGCGGCTCCATGATGCCCCTGGCGCCGTAGAGGTGGTTGGAGGCGGTCACCAGGCTCAACGCGGGCAGCCGCAGGCGCAACGCCGGCTGGTTCATCAGGTAGGTGTGGGTGACGATGCGCGAGGGCAGGGCGTTGGTCTTGAACGCCGCGGCCCGGATCATCCGCGTGCCAGTGATGGGAATCGGCTCGGTGTACACCAGGCCGTTGGTCAAGGAGGGCGGACTGCCGTCGCTCGTGTACCGGATGCTCGCCCCCGGCGTGGGGCAGTGCAGCGACAGGTTGAACGGGCGGCTGAAGAAGCCGCGTTGGGCGCTGAAATGCACCTCCGCCACCGCGCCGGTGATGGTGCTGGTGGGGTTGCGCGCCCCGGGCGTGGCCGGGAAGAAATATCTCCAGGCCCCGTCGCCGCGCTCCCGGCCGTACGAGTAGTCCGGTCCCTGCGCGGGGTACTCGACCTCGCTGACCGCCGGGCGCGGCAGTTCCGGGCCGAACAGGCCCACGTAGCCGCCGTTGGGGTTGAGCTTGAAATTGGTGTGCAACCGGCCGCCGGGGGCGGTTGGCTTGCGGTCCTTGCCCGAGGCAAAGACCACCAGGTAACCACCCGCCGGCAGCTCCACCGCGGGAAACACCCAGGCCCCCGGCTCGTCCCGCTTCCGGCTCAGCGACCAGCCCAGCAGGTTCACCGGCGCGGTGCCGGCGTTGTAAATCTCGATCCAGTCCTCGGGGTCGGCGTCCTCGTCACGATACGCCGTGAAATTCTCGGCCATGAATTCGGTGATCCGCAGCGCGGGCGGCGCGGCCGCCGGGTCCACGGTGTATTCCCAACCGCTGCCGCTGAAGGGATGCGGCTGGAGCAAGTCACTGCTGATGCCGTGACCGGGTTGCCAGTCCACCCGCGCCGGGCCGGCTGGTGCAGCCCCGGCGGGAAACTCAAACAAGTACGGCCCCGCACCGATCCCGGTGACGTTCGTGGCGGCCACGCCGTTGATCCGCAGGTCTGCGGCGTCCACGCCCACCACCGGCTTGTTGAAGCTCACCTCGATCTGCCGCAGCGCGCGCACGGTCAACCCGGCCGGCGGCTGGCGGAACACCACTGACGGCCCCTCCGGGTCCAGCAGTTCGTACATCCAGGCCGAGCCGGCGGCGGCGGGGTCAAACCGCTGCGGCGGCGTCTCCAGGTCCTGAATCGTCTGCAGCGGGCTCCAGCGAATCTGCACCGGCCCGGGGGGTGGTGGCGGGAACGTGAAGGTGTAGGTGCGACCGCTGCCCGTGACGTTCGCGGCCGGCCGGTCGTTGATCAGAAAATGCTCCGCCGCCACGCCGGTGACCGGTTCGCTGAAGGTCACCGTGATTTGCGTCAGCGCCGTGACCAGGCCGGGCTCGGGTACGACCCCCACGACGCTGGGCGCGCCCGCGATCCGGTACGTGGCCGTGAGTTGCGCGTCGAACACCAGGTCGCTGCTGCCCAGACTCACGTTGAAGACCTGCACGGCCAGCACGTTCACTCCCGGCACCAGCAGGGTTTCGGGGTTGGCCACGGCGAAGACCTGGTAGCCCACCGGCTCGGGCGCGTTTTCGCTGGCAAAGGCGTTGTAAACCGGCTCGCCGACCGGCGCGCGCAGGGCGGCCACCGGCTGGCCGTTGATCCAGGCCAGAAAGCCGTCGTCGCAAACCGCGCTCAACTCCAGCGTCTCGACCAGTCCCGGGTTGGCCACGGTAAACGCGCGCCGCAGGTACAGGGTCGAGTACCGATTTTGCATGTCCGTGAGCGGTGTGCCCCCGGCAAACGCCGCCTCGCCGTAGGCAAAGGGCGCCGCCCCGCTGCTCCAGCCGGTCTCGGCGAAACCCGGGCCGCGCCAGGCGGCGAGGTTGGCCGGGGACGGCTCGGCCGTCCCTTTGAAGTAACGCCAGGCCGAGTTGGTGGTGACCAGGTAATCCACCTCCTGGGCCTGGAGGAAAACGCTGGCGGCCAGGGCCAGCCCCGCGGGCAAATGGCGATTCATGAACGTGTTGGCGACGACGGTAGTCATTGGCGGCAGCGGCTCAATCGGAAAAGCCACGGCCCGGGTGTGTGTGGGGCCCGTTCGAGAATTTCATCTCCCGTTTTTAGCAATGCCCGTGCCGGACAGTCGGGAGGGCGGTGGCAGAAGAGATGTGCCGCGCCGGCGGTTCCCAAAGCCGCGAAATTGCAACCGCGCCGTTCGAATCCCCCCTGTCCGCTGTCCCGATGTCGGCCGGATGATCCTCCCGGGCGGCGGCTGTCCCGGGCGGAAAGACCGCCCGATTCAGAACTCCCGGATTTTCAGGTTGCGGAACCACACCTCGCCCCCGTGGTCCTGCAACAAAATGTGGCCGCGGACCTTCTCTCCAAAGCCGGGCACGTCCCGGAACTTGCTCGCCGCCACCGCGGCTTTCAGCGCCGCACTGCCCAACTCGTACTCGAGGACCTTCTCCCCGTTGAGCCAGTGCTCGACCCGGGTGCCGCGAACCAGGATGCGCGATTCGTTGAACTCGCCCGGCGGGCGCAGCCGCACGGGCGTGCGGGTGGGCCACACGTCATAAAAGCTGCCGGTAACATGCTTGGTGGGCTCGGCCACCGCCTCAGGGTGTTGGGGCGCCACCAGTTGGTACTCGTGGCCCAGGGCGCTGGCGCGGGTCTCGGTGACGAAGTACTTCACCCCGCTGTTGGCCCCGGGCGCCAGACGCCACTCCCACACCAGCTCGAAGTCCCCGAAGCTGGCGTCGGTGATGATGTCGCCCCCGCCGCCGCGGGCCAGGTGTTTGAGACAGCCGTTCTCGACCACCCAGCCCTTTTCGGGGAAGGTGCTCTTTTTGAAACTGCGCCAGCCGCGGGTGCTCTGCCCGTCAAACAACAACCGCCACCCGGCGGCCCGCTCCGCCGCGGTCAGTTCATTCACGCCGGCCGCGACCCGGATCGGGAAAACGGCGCAGCCGACGCAAAGCAGGCCCAACCGCAGACCGGTGGGAAGGACGGGAAACTTCATCGCGCGCGATGTAACGCGCGGCCGGGCGCCGGTCAAGCCGGGGGCGGCGGTCCTCTTGGTGGCTGGCTGTGAAGGGCGGCTTCCGGTCGCCCGAAATCGGCCGCAGAAGTAGCGCCGACTTCCAGTCGGCCGCCTGCCTGCCGCGCTTCGCTCGGCGCAGGCAGGGAGCGCGGGTTTCCAACCCGCCAACGGCTGCGCGCGCCTCCCGCCCGCCGGCTGGCAGCCGGCGCTCCGGCGTGGCGGCAACCGTCCCGGTTGCCGTAGAGGGCGGCAGCTTGCCGCCCGGATCAGCGGCGCCGGCGCCGCGGCGCCCCACCCGCCCGGGCCGCGCCGCGGCACGGCCCGGGCGGACTGGAAGCCGGCGCTCCCGAGCCTTGAGATTGACAAAGCGGTGCGCCGTTCCGAACGATGCGGCATGGCCGTCGGTTTCGGCACCAGCGGGGTGCGCGGTCTGGTCAGCGAGTTGACCGATCGCGAGTGCGTCCTGTACGCGCGGGCTTTTTGGGGGCACGCCCGCGCCCAGGGCGCGCCGGGGCGGGTGGTCCTGGCGGGGGATTTGCGGAGCAGCACCCCCCGGCTTTTGCGGGCGGTGGCCCACGCCATCGTCCGGGAGGGCGGCACGCCCGAGTTCTGCGGGTTCATTCCCACGCCGGCCCTGGCCCATCACGCGCGGCAGTCCGGAGTGGCCGGGGTCATGGTCACCGGCAGCCACATTCCCGACGACCGCAACGGGCTGAAATTTTACCTGCCGCGGGGCGAGATCCTGAAGGCGGATGAGGCGGCCATCAGCGCGACATACGCCGCCCTGGCCGCGGCCGGCGAGCTGGAGGAGGAGTGGGCCGCGGCGTTTGACCCGGCGGGCATGTTCCGGCCCGAGGTTGCGGATGAGTTGCCCCCGCCCGACGCGACCGCGGCCGCGGCTTACGAACGCCGGTATCGCGATTTTTTCCCGCCGGGGTGTCTGGCCGGGAAACGGGTGGTGCTTTACGAACATTCGACGGTTTCGCGCGACTGTCTCGGCCGGCTGCTTGAGCACCTCGGTGCCCGGGTGGTGCGTGTGGGGCGCGCGGACCGGTTCATTCCCGTGGACACCGAGGCGGTGGAAAATCCCGAGCAACTCGCCGCCTGGGTGCGCGCGGAAGGCGCCGACGCGCTGGTGTCGGCCGACGGCGACGGCGACCGCCCGCTGGTGGTGGATGAGCAGGGGCGCCAGGTGCGGGGCGATCTGTTGGGGTTGCTGACGGCCCGGTACCTGCGGGCGGACGTGGTGGTGGCACCGGTCAGTTGCACCACCGCGCTGGAGCTGTGCGGTGCCTTTCGTCGCGTGGTGCGCACGCGGATCGGCTCGCCCTACGTGGTGGCCGCGCTCGAGGCGGCGGTCCGGGCCGGCGCGCGGCGGGCGGTGGGCTTCGAGGCCAACGGGGGCGTGTTGCTGGGCAGCGATCTGAGCGGCGAGGTGCCCGGCACGCACCTGACGGCCCTACCGACGCGCGATGCGGCGTTGCCCGTGCTGGCGGTGTTGCACGCGGCCGGCCGGCGGGCGCTGCGGGTGTCGCAACTGGCGCGCGCGTTGCCGGCCCGTTTTACCGCCAGCGGCCTGCTGCGGCCCTTCCCGCGGGAGACGGGACACGCGCTGGTGGAGCGGCTGGCCGCCGGCGGCGTGGCGGCGGCGCAACAGTTCTGGGGCACAACCTTCGGCGAGGTGCGCGCGGTGGACTTCACCGACGGCGCGCGGGTGACTTTTGCCGGCGGGGACATCGTGCACATCCGTCCTTCGGGCAACGCGCCGGAGTTTCGCGTGTACACCGAGGCGGCCACGCCGGAGGCGGCCGAGGCCAACAACGTGCGCGCCCGGCAGTGGATTTGCCGGCAGGTTGCTTCGATGCCGTCCCCTCCCGCCGCTCCCACCCCATGACCCCGCCCGCCGCCCCGCTGGCTTCTTCGAATCCCGGCACGGCGCCGGGCCGGGTGGTGTCCGTGGACGCCTTCCGCGGGCTGGTAATGCTGTTGATGTTGGGCGAGGTGCTGGAGCTGCGGCGCGTGGCGGCGGCACTGCCGGAAAGCCGGTTCTGGGCGTTTCTGGCCCATCACCAGAGCCACGTCGAGTGGGTGGGCTGCTCGTTGCACGACCTGATCCAGCCGGCGTTTTCGTTCCTGGTGGGCGTGGCGGTGCCGTTTTCGATCGCCAACCGGCTGGCGCGCGGGGCCTCGGCGGCGAGCCTGTGGGGCCACGCGTTGTGGCGGGCGGGCGTGTTGGTGGCGCTGGGCATTTTCCTGCGCTCGCTCGGGCACTCGCGGACGTACTTCACCTTTGAGGACACGCTGACCCAGATCGGGCTGGGGTATTTTTTCCTGTTCGCGCTGGCGTGGACGCCGCCGCGGGTGCAGTGGACCGCGCTGGGCGTGCTGCTGTTCGGGTACTGGCTGGCCTTTGCGCTGTACCCGTTGCCGGGGCCGGATTTCGACTGGGCGAAGGCCGGGGTGGCGGCCGACTGGCCGCATCATTTGAAGGGGTTCGCCGCCCACTGGAACAAAAACACCAACCTGGCGTGGGCGTTCGACACGTGGTTTTTGAACCTGTTCCCGCGCGAGGCGCCCTTCACGCACAACGGCGGCGGTTATGCCACGCTGAGCTTCATCCCCACGCTGGGCACGATGCTGCTGGGCCTGCTGGCGGGCGGCTGGCTGCGGCGCCTGCCGGCCACGGGCGATCGGGTGCGGTTGTTTGTGCTGGTGGGTCTGGCCGGGCTGGTGCTGGGCTGGTTGCTGGGCGTGCTGGGCATTTGCCCGGTGGTCAAACGCATCTGGACGCCGGCCTGGGTGCTGTACAGCGGCGGCTGGTGTTTGCTGTTGCTGGCGGGTTTTGCCGCGCTGGTCGAAGGGCTGGGGTGGAAGGCGGCGGTGTTTCCCCTGGTGGTGGTGGGCATGAACTCGATCGCCGCCTACTGCAGCGAGTGGCTGGCGGTGGGGTTCATCCGGGACGCCCTGAACCGGCATCTGGGACGGGAGTTTTTCCAACTGCTCGGCGCGCCCTACGAGCCGCTGGTGCGCGGGGCCGCCGTGCTGCTGGTGCTGTGGGCGATCCTGTTCTGGATGTACCGGCGGAAAATCTTCCTCAAGATTTGAGCCCCGGCCCGTGGCTGGTGTCCCGAGCGGAACCGTACTTCCATTCAGCCCGCGTACGCCTCCACGCCCGCGCAGGTGCACACCAGGTGCCGGTCGCCGAACACGTTGTCCACGCGGGCGCAAGCGGGCCAGAACTTGAAATCGCGCAACCCCGGCACGGGAAACGCCGCCTGCTCGCGGGTGTAGGGTCGGTTCCAATCCGCGGCGGCGATCTGGTCCGCGGTGTGCGGGGCGCCCTTGAGCGGATTGTTGAGCGCGTCCAGCCGGCCGGACTCGATGGCCTGGATTTCGGCGTGGATGGCGATCATGGCCTCGCAGAAGCGGTCCAGCTCGGCCTTGGATTCGCTTTCGGTGGGCTCGACCATGAGCGTGCCCGGCACCGGCCAGCTCAGTGTGGGGGCGTGAAAGCCGTAATCCATGAGCCGCTTGGCCACGTCCTCGGCGGTCACGCTCTTGAACGGCCGCAGGTCCAGGATGCACTCGTGGGCGACCAGGCCGTGCGGGCCCTTGTAGAGGACCGGGAAATACGGCTCGAGCCGGCGGGCGAGGTAGTTCGCGTTCAGGAGGGCGACCTGCGTGGCCTCGGTCAGACCCGCGGCCCCCATGCAGGCGAGGTACATCCAGGAGATCGGCAACAGACTGGCGCTGCCCAGCGGCGCGCCCGCCACCGGGCCGATGGGTTCCAGCCCGGAAGCCTCGTTCCCGCGGCCCGGCAGAAACGGCGCCAGGTGCGCCGCCACGGCGATCGGCCCCACGCCCGGCCCGCCGCCGCCGTGCGGGATGCAAAAGGTCTTGTGCAGGTTCAGGTGGCAGACGTCCGCGCCGATTTCGCCGGGGCTGGTCAGGCCGACCTGGGCGTTGAGGTTCGCGCCGTCCATGTACACCTGCCCGCCGTGGTCGTGGACGATGCGGCACAACTCGCGGATGCCCGGCTCGAACACGCCGTGGGTCGAGGGGTAGGTCACCATCACCGCGGCGAGGCGCTCGCGGTACTCGGCGGCGCGGGCGCGCAGGTCGGCCAGGTCCACGTTGCCCTGCGCGTCGCAGGCCACCGGCACCACGCGCAAGCCCGCCATGACGGCGCTGGCGGGGTTGGTGCCGTGGGCGGAGGTGGGGATCAGGCACAGGTTGCGGTGCGCCTCGCCCCGGCTCGCGTGCCAGGCGCGGATGACCAGCAGGCCGGCGTATTCGCCCTGAGAACCGGCGTTGGGCTGCAACCACACCGCCGGCAGGCCGGTGATTTCCGCCAGCCACCGCTCGAGGTCCGCGGCCAGGTCCCGGTACCCGGCGGCCTGCTCGGCGGGGGCGAACGGATGCAGCCGGGCGAACTCCGGCCAGCTCAGCGGCATCATCTGGCTGGCGGCGTTGAGCTTCATCGTGCATGACCCCAGCGGGATCATCGCCTGGCACAGGGACAAGTCCTTGGCCTCGAGCCGGCGCAGGTACCGGAGCATTTCGGTCTCGGAGTGGTACCGGTGGAAGACCGGGTGCTGGAGAAACGGCGTGCGACGGCGGGCCACGGGCGAGGTCCAGTCCGCGGGCAGGAGCGCGGCGGGGTCGAAATCCGGCGCCGCCCCGCCGTTGAAGACGGCGAGCAGGTCGGCTACGTCGGCGAGGCTGGTGGTTTCGTCCAGGCTCACGCCCACGGTCTCCGGGTCCACGGCCCGGAGGTTGATCCGGTGCCGGCGTGCCTGCTCATGGACGGGCGCCGCGCCGCCGCGGGGCCGTACGGTGAGCGTGTCGAAAAACGTGGCGTTGAGCACGCGGTGGCCCAGCCGTTCCAGCCCCGCGGCCAGCGTGGCGGTGAGGCGGTGCACCCGCGTGGCGATGGCCCGCAGGCCGTCGGGGCCGTGGTACACCGCGTACATGGCGGCCACGTTGGCCAGCAGGGCCTGGGCGGTGCAGATGTTGCTGGTGGCCTTTTCGCGGCGGATGTGTTGTTCACGCGTGCCCAGCGCCAGGCGATAGGCGGGGCGGCCGCGCGCATCCTTCGAGACCCCCACCAGCCGGCCGGGCATCTGGCGCTTGAACTCGTCGCGCGTGGCCAGGAACGCCGCGTGCGGCCCGCCGTAGCCCGGCGGCACGCCGAACCGCTGCGCACTGCCCACCGCGATGTCCGCGCCGCACTCGCCCGGCGGCACGAGCAGGGTCAGCGCCAACAGGTCGGTGGCCACCACGGCCAGGGCTCCGGCGGCGTGCGCCCGCGCGATGAGCGGGGCGGGGTCGTCCACCGCGCCGTCGGTGGCGGGATACTGGAGCAGGACGCCCAGCGTGGTGGCGTCGCAGCTCAACGCGGTCGGGTCGGCCACGCGCACTTCGATGCCCAGGGCGCGGGCGCGGGTGCGGACCACGGCGAGGTTCTGCGGGTGGCAGTCGGCCGCCACGAGAAACACATTCCGGCCGCGCGCGCCCTTGAGCCGATGACACATCATCAGGGCCTCGGCGGCGGCGGTGGCTTCGTCCAGCAGGGAGGCGTTGGCCACGGGCAGGCCGGTGAGGTCGCAGACCAGCGTCTGGAAGTTCAGCAGGCTCTCGAGCCGGCCCTGGCTGATTTCGGACTGGTAGGGGGTGTAGGGGGTGTACCAGCCGGGATTTTCGAGAATGTTGCGCTGGATGACCGGCGGGGTGATGCAATCGTACCAGCCCTGACCGATGAACGAGCGGAAGACCTGGTTGCGCGCCGCCAGGTGGCGCAGGTCCCGCAGCGCCTCAAATTCACGGCGCGGCGGCGGCAGGTTCAACGGCCGCCGGCGGCGGATTTCGCCGGGCACGGCGCGCTGCGTCAGCGCCTCCAGACTGTCCAGCCCCAGCACGGCCAGCATGGTGCGTTGCTCCTCGGGGCGCGGGCCGATGTGGCGGCGGACAAAGGTGTCGGGGTGATCAAATCGCCCGGCGGGCGAGCCGGGCGCGGGGTGCGGGATGGAACTCATCGGCAATCGCGAAGACCAGGACCAACCGAAAGCGTCGCAACCTAAAAGCCGCCGGCTGCAAAGCAAGCGGGATTTCCATGCCGGAGAGGCCAGGACGAACCTGCCGGCGATACGGCAGATTGCCGGTCTGCGCGACGACCGCCGGGCCAGTTGCGCCGGTTCAATCGCCGGCTGGAAGCCGGCGCTCCGGCGTAGCGGCAGCCATCTTGGCTGCCGTAGAGGGCGGCGTCTCGCTGCCCGGGGCAGCGGCGCAGGGCGCCAGCCTTTGGAGTGCGTCAGCTTGCCGGCGCTTTCCCCGGGCCGAATGGGCCAGGTGAGGAAACTGCCGTCGAATGCAGGGCACAGCCGGACAGGGCATCGCCGGCTGGAAGCCGGCGCTCCGGCGTAGCGGCAGCCATCTTGGCTGCCGTAGAGGGCGGCGTCTCGCCGCCCGGGGCAGCGCGGCCCAACCGCCCGCCGCACGGACTGCGCTGCGGCTACGGTGCCCGATGGGCGGCGAGTTTTTCGCGCATGGCGGCAAACCAGGCCCGGGCCGTCTCGGGACTGACCGGGGCACCGGCCCGCGTCTCCGCCGGCTCGATCAGTTCCGCGGGCAGTTCCCGGAGGAAGCTCGAGGGATGGCAGGGGGTGAGCTGGCCGTACTTGCGCCGCGCCGCGCAGTGCCCCAGCTTGAGCGTGAGCCGCGCCCGGGTGATGGCCACGTAAAAAAGCCGGCGCTCCTCCTCCAGGGTGCCCTCCTCCTTGGCGCGCGCGTGCGGCAACAGGCCCTCCTCCAGGCCCACGATAAACACGTGCGGGAACTCGAGGCCCTTGCAACTGTGCATGGTGATGAGCGTCACTGCGTCGCCCGCCGGCCCGCTGTCCGCCTCCCGCTCGGCGTCGAGCGTCACGGCCTCGAGGTAGCGGACCAGCCGCTCGGCCGGACTCCCCTCGGGGCCGGCCTCGCGGTCCAGCCCGGCGACCAGTTCCCGGAGATTGCGCACGCGATTTTCGGCGGCCTCGGCGGTCTTTTCGCCGCGCCGCAGTTCGTCCCAGTAGCCAATTGGGCCCAACCACCCCTCGGCCCAGGCGGTGAGGGAAAATCCGGGGCCCGCCGCGCGCAGCGGCCGGGCCGTTTCCTCCAGCCACCGGACAAATGCGGCCACGCAGTCGCGGGCGCGCGCCGGGAGGGCCGCGGTCACCGCCGGATTTTGCATGGCGGCAAAGACCGAGCCGCGCCGTTCGTGACTGGCCGCGATGAGCCGTTGCATCGTGGCATCGCTCAGCCCCCGGGCCGGCACGTTGGCGATGCGCAGCAGACCCAGGTCGTCGTGCGGGTTGAGCAGGGCCCGGAGGTAGGCCAGGAAATCCCGCACCTCGCGCCGGTCGAAAAAGCTCTGTCCGCCCACCAAATGGTAATGCACCCCGGCGCGGCGAAAGGCCGTCTCGAGCGCACGTGCCTGGCCGTTGGTGCGGAAGAGCACGGCCTGGTGCGACCAGGGCACGCGCCGGGCCAGGCGGTCGGCCTCGATCTGCTCGACCACGGTGCGGGCCTCCTCCTCCTCGTCGGCGAAGGTGAAAAGCCGGATCCTGGCACCCGCGCCCAGGGCCGACCACAGGTGCTTGCCGCGGCGGCGGGGGTTGTGGCGGATGAGGGCATTGGCGGCCTCGAGGATGGTGGTGGTGGACCGGTAGTTTTGCTCGAGCTTGATGACCTTGACCTCGGGGAAGTGCTTCTCCAGCTCGAGCAGGTTGGCCGGTTCGGCCCCGCGCCAGCCGTAGATGCTCTGGTCGTCGTCGCCCACCACACACAGATTGCGGTGCCGGGCGGCCAGGGCGCGGACCAGCTCGAACTGCACGGCGTTGGTGTCCTGGTACTCGTCCACCATCAGGTAGCGGTACTGCGCCCGGCAGGCCTCGAGCACGTCCGGATGCTCGCGAAACAGCCGCAGGGGCAGCAGCAGCAGATCGTCGAAGTCCACCGCGTTGCACGCACGCAGGGCCGACTCGTAACGGGCGCGGACGTGCTCGGCCAGCGCGTGCGCCCCCGGCTGGGCAAAGGCCGCGGCGCGCTCACCGCCGTTGCGGTAGCGGCTGAGCAGGCTCAACACCGCGTGCGGGTCGGTCTTTTCGCCGGGGGCCGAAATTTGCGCGAGGATTTTGCGGACCGCCGCCAGTTGCTCGGCCTCGTCATAGATGACGAAATGCGGCTTGTACCCGAGCCGGTCAATGTACCGGCGCAGGAGCCGCACCCCCAGCGCGTGAAACGTGCAGATGGTGGGGCGGGCGGCGGCGGCCCCGGGCCGGCGGGCGCGCGGGACCAGGTGGTTGACCCGCTCGAGCATCTCGCGCGCGGCTTTGTTGGTGAAGGTGACCGCCAGGATGTGTTCCGGCGGCACCCCGCGCTGGAGCAGGTGGGCGATACGGTAGGTGATGACCCGCGTCTTGCCCGTGCCCGCCCCGGCGAGGATGAGCACCGGTCCTTCGAGGGTGGTGACCGCCTCGCGTTGCCGGGGGTTGAGCGTGCTCAGGTCGAGCATGGGGCGCGCAGTGTACGGGCGGGCCGCGGCCTGACAAGCCGGGTAACGTCCGGGCGGGCACCCGAGCGGTCGGGGGCGGCTCAACGGGCGTCCACGGGGGCGAAGAACGAAAAGCCGGAGCTTGGGGGAACTTGTCTCTCCGAAAACCGCGCCGGACCGCGCGGAGCCGGGCAGGGGCCGAACTTCGTGCCCCGGCCGGTCGGTTCAAGCCCCGCCCAGGGCCAGGCCGATGGTCCGGGTCAGAAACGCCAGTCCCCAGGCCAGCAACGCGAGGTACAGCCACTGGAACAGCGGCCATTTCCAGGAGTTGGTTTCCCGCCGGACGATGGCCACGGTGCTCACGCACTGGAGGGCGGCCACGTAAAAGACCATCAGCGTCAGCCCGGTCAGCGGGGTGTAAATGAGCGAGCCGTCCGGCCGGCGCTGGGTCTGGAGCACCGAGGCCAGGGCGCGGATCTCCGCGTCGGGATCGCCGCCGCGGCTGACGTTGTACACGACCGACATGGTGCTCACGAAGACCTCGCGCGCGGCAAAGGAGCTGACAATGCCGATGCCGATCTGCCAGTCGAACCCCAGCGGCCGCAACAGCGGCTCGACCACGTGCCCCAGCCCGCCGGCAAAGCTGTGGCGGAGCCGCGTGCCGGCCAGGCGGGTTTCCAGTCCCGCCAGTTCGGCCTCGAGCGCTTCTCGCGAGGCGGGCTCAGAGGTCGCCTCGAGCCGGGCGGTGACGGCCCGGATGTCCGCCTGAATTGGCGCCTCGAGGTCCGCATGGCGCGGATACGTGGCCAGGAACCAGAGCAGGATGTTGAAGCCCAGGATGACCGTGCCGGCCTTGCGCAGAAACAACTTGGCCCGCTCCCACATGTGGCTCAGCAGCACGGGCAGCGTGGGCCGCTTGAAGGGCGGTAGTTCGAGGATCAGCACCGGTGTGTGCCCGCGCAGCAGGGTCTTCTTGAAAATCCAGGCCATGCCCAGCGCCAGCAGAATGCCCAGCAGGTACAACCCCAGCAGCGTCAGTCCGGGCAGCCGAAACAGCCCCCACACGCGCAGGTCCGGGATGCAGGCGGCGATCAGCAGCGTGTACACCGGCAGGCGTGCCGAGCAGCTCATCAACGGCGCCACCAGGATGGTCACCAGCCGGTCCTTCGGATGCTCGATCGTGCGCGTGGCCATAATGCCCGGGATGGCGCAGGCAAACGAGCCCAGCAGCGGGATGAAGCTCTTGCCGTGCAGGCCCACCTTGCTCATGAGCCGGTCCATGAGAAACGCCGCCCGGGCCATGTAGCCGGTGTCCTCCAGCAGCCCCAGGAACAGAAACAGCAGGCAGATTTGCGGCAGAAACACCACCACCGCGCCCACTCCGGCAATCACCCCGTCCACCAACAGGCTGCGCAGGTCGCCCGGCGGCAGCAGGGTCCCCACCTGCCGGCCCAGCCAGCCAAAGCCCCCCTCCAGCAGGTCCATCGGCAACCGGGCAAAGGTGAAGATGCCCTGGAACATCACCGCCATCAGCGCGAAGAAAATCAGCGTCCCCCAGAGCTTGTGCGTGAAGACACGGTCCAGCCGGTCGCTGGTGGTCTCGCCGCCGCGGCCCCGGATGGTAACCGCCGCGTCATGCAGGGCGCGGGCGCGCTCGTAGCGGGCCTCGATGACCGCGGTGCGCCAGTCCACGCCGGCGGCGTCCAGTCGCTGCCGCGCGGCGAGCACGGCCGGTTCCATGCCGGGATGATGGAAGCGGGCGTTGTCCGGCAGGTTGCGTTCGTCGCACAGCAACAACAGGGCTTCCGCCCGGGCGCGCGCGGGCGGGGCGGCGTTCAGGCGGGCGTCGCCCAACGCGGCCAGTTCCCGCTCCAGTGCGGCGGGCAGCGAGTCCAGGACCGGCGGGGCTGGCGACGGGTGGGGAACCTTGCCGGCGGCGGACTCCAGGAGGGCCTGCTTGAGCGCCGGTACCCCCTCGCGGGTGCTGGCCACCAGGGGATACACCGGCGCGCCGAGGTCGCGCGCCAGCCGGGCGGCGTCCACCTCCAGGCCGTTGTCCCGGGCCACGTCCACCATGTTCAGCGCGATGAGGGTGGGATACCCCAGCTCGAGCACCTGGGTGGCGTAGTAGAGGTTGCGCTCGAGATTCGAGGCGTCCACCACCACCACCACCAGGTCCGGCGGACGCACTTCCGGCAGCCGGCCCAGCAGGACATCCCGCACGATTTGCTCGTCCAGCGACTGCGGGCTCAGACTGTAGGTGCCGGGCAGGTCCAGGACGGTCACCGGACGGTCCGGCGGGGCGCCCAGCAACGGCCCTTCCTTGCGCTCGACGGTGACGCCGGCGTAGTTGCCCACCTTGGCCCGCAGACCGGTCAGGGCGTTGAACAGGGTGGTCTTGCCGCAATTCGGGTTGCCGGTGAGCGCCACCAGAAACGGCCGGCGCGCCCGGCCGGAGGCGGGCGGTTTCACGCGACGACTGGACGCGGACGTGGACATCAGCAAGGGGCCGGTTTCCCCACCGGCCCGGTCGGGAACCGCCGGAGCGGGGCCGAAACGGGCGGCGGTCGGCCGGGAGGCGACGGGTGGTTCACCATGGGGGGATCGGAAGGTCGGGCCGGCCGTTTAGTCGGCAGGTCGGACGTGGATCTGTTCGGCCTCGTGCCGGCGCAGGCTGAGGTTGGAGCCGCGCACCTTGATTTCCACCGGGTCGCCCATTGGGGCGTATCGGACCAGGTGGACGGGCGTGCCCGGGGTCAGTCCCATTTCCAAGAGGCGGGCACGCACCTCGGCGGGCAGGGCAATGTCCATCACCACCCCGGCCTGCCCGGCCGCGAGGGTGGTCAGCGGCAGGGGGGCGGGAGTCATGCTCAGGACTTCGGGGCGGGGCGTGCGGGTTCGGGAGGAGTCGTGTGCAAGGGTTCCACCCAGATCGAATCGGCCAACTGTCCGGAAAGGCCCAGGCGCACGTTGCAGACCTCGCAAACCACGTTGCGATCCTGCAGGAGCAATTTGATGCGCTGCTCTTCACACAGGCCCAGTTCCCGCAGCCGCTGACACAGGTCCGGCGCGGCCAGCAGTTGCTTGATTCGCACCGCGGTGCCGGCCCGCACCTGGCTGAGCGGACACCCGGCTTTCTTGGGCCGGACCGGCGCCTCTTCCGGATGGGCTGACGCTTGGCGATTCACGCGCCCGCAAGCTAGGTCAAACCCCGGGGGCAGGCAAGGGGACAGTACCGGGGGAACCGACCAGCGCCGGGGAATTTGCCCCGGTTCGCCCCGGGACGGGGCTTTTCCCGGCCGGGATTCGCCTCAGCCCGCCAGCCGCGGGAACTCGGTCACGCGCAGCTTGGCGCAACCGTAGGGGATGAGCACCAGGTCCTCGAGCGGCTCGCGGCTGCTCTCCGGCTGGGGCGAGACCTCCGCCGCCCAGCCGTGCTCAAGCTTCCAGCCCGGCAGCCGGCGGCCCCGGACGTGCGCCACCACCCCGGCGCCTTCCGGCGAAAAGGGCCGCTCGCCCACCGGGCGTTCCTCGAAGCGCAGGCTGCGCCCGGGTTGCGCCTCGTCCACCAGCAGGCCGTAGTTCCAGGGCGAGGCGGGGCGCACCTCAAAGTCGGCGTGGGGCGGCTCGCGGTGGGGCTGATCGGCGTTGACCCGCGTCCAGGTTTCGCGCGGGTTCAGGGCGAAAACCAGCGGACCGCGTTCGACGGCCAGGGCCTGGTTGTAACGGCGGGTAACCTTCCCCGGCATGGGCAGGTGCAACTCGAGTTCCGTCGTGCCCGACCAGGTGCGTTCCAAGCGGTGGAAAGTGCCGGGCTTGACCCCTTGGAGGCGGCCGCCGGCCACCCTCAGCGTGGCGCCGCTCGCCCAGGCCGGCACGCGCAAGCGCAGCGGGAAGCGCGCGCGGCCTTCCACGGCCACGGTGAACCGCAGGGTCTCGCGAAAGGGATAATCAGTGTCCAGGCGCACCTGTACCGGCACGTCCCGCACTGTGAACCGCGCGGTGCTCGGGGCGTAGGCGGCGGCGACCAGGCCGCCGTCCGGGCTGCGCATCCAGAGGTGGGCGGCGAATTTGGGCCATCCCTGGTGCAGGTTCGCGGTGCAACAGCCGTAGTTGGGTTCCAGGCCGAAAATGTTCGCGTCCGGCCCGTTCGTGGACCACATGTGCCCGGGGTTGATGGTGCACTGGACCTGGTTGACCTGCTGGTCGTATTGGTGCGACCACATGTCGGGGGCGAAGGTGGCGGGCAGGGCGTTGAAGGCCGCGCGCTCCAGGCGGTCCGCGTAGGCCGGCTCGCCCGTGAGTGCGGTCAGCCACTCCAGCGAGTAGAGCGCCTCGACCACCGCGCACAGCTCGGTGCCCTGCGTGGGACTGCGTCCGGACAGGCACTCGTCGCCGCTGAACAGGCCGTGCACCTGGCCATGATAACGGTCGAGCTGGGCCAGCATTTCGCGGGCGAAGTCGCGGTCCCCGGCCTGCCCGGTCAGTCGCCACGCCAGGGCGTATGCCTTCAGCGCCATGGCGGTGTTGACCACGTGTTTTTCCCAGGTCCAGCGCCCGCGCCGCGGGGTGGGCGAAACGATGTCCGGACTGCGGTAAAAGGCGCGATAGTCGAAGCCCTGGTCGTGGAGGGACCGCGCCAGCTCGCGCAACCACGGCTCCCCCGTTTGCTCGAAAACGTAGTAAGTGGCGATCAGGCCCTCAAACCAGCGGAAGCGCCCCCAGTTGAACAGCGGCCGTTGTTCGAGCGCCGCCCGCAGGGCGCGCAGGTTGCGGTGCACCGCCTCGAACACGGCCGCGTCGCCCGTGGCCTCGTGGTATTGGACCAGTGCCTTGTTGACCAGGAGGATGGCCCACAGGTCGTAGGGCCGCGTGCCGGCGTCCTGCGGGTAGGGCGCGTACCAGCCGTCGGCGCGCTGGCCGGAGAGGATTTGCGCGACGCGGCGCTTGACCTTCGCCTGGAGCGCGGCGTCATCGAGCACCCAGGCCAGGGGGATAACCCCGTCCAACCAGTATGGGGCGCGCTCCCAACCCTCGGCCGTGCCGCCGAACCACTGGCTGTCCTTCACGTCCGGCCAGAACTCATCCAGATGCCCGCTCAGCCCGTCGGCCTGCTGACGCAACTGGCGGTGCAGCCAGCCCTCGGCCCTGATGCTGCCCAAGGGTAAGGGGCGGAAAGCCGGTTCAAGCAGGCGGCGGGGAGCGTTGGGGGAACCGGGGGAGGGCGCGACCTTCGCCCGGGTGGGCAAAGAACCGGCCGCCAGCGCGGCTGCTCCCAGGGACAATTGGCCAAGAAAATTCCGGCGGGGCACGGGGAACTGTGACGTGACATTCATGGATGTATGTGCCGCCATTTTTGACGTGCCGGGGGAAAATGGCCAGTGGCAGTTGAAAAAAACCTGGTTTCCTCAGCCGGGATAAGCCGCCCCGCGCACACCTTTGCCAGAAAGCCTGCCAGGCAGGGATTGGCTGGAAAGGCAGGCAGCCTGTTGTCCGCCCCGGTTGGCGCGTCTTTGCCGGGGCGGGTCAGCGCAAGGCGCGTCGCGCCGCCACGTACTGCCGGGCCAAATCGGTCAGCGCGGTCCAGTCCTCGCGCGCCAGGATGTCCGCGGTGATCAATGATGACCCCACGCCGACAGCCACGCAGCCCGCTCGGAAGAATTCCGCCAGCGTGCGCAGGTCCACCCCGCCGGTGGGCACGATTTTCAGATGTGGCAGCGGCGCGCGCAGGGCCTTGATGAACGCCGGCCCCAGCGTGTCCGCGGGGAAGAGTTTCACAAAATCCGCGCCCGTCTCGTGCACGAGCTGGGCCTCGGTGGGCGTGTACGCGCCCAGCATGACCGGCTTCTCGGCGGCATGGGCCAGGGGCACCAGCTCGCGTCGGGCGATGGGACTCACCACAAACTGGGCGCCGGCGGCCAGGGCGGCCCGGCACTGATCCTCGTTCAACACCGTGCCCACGCCCACCAGCGCGCGCTCGCCCAGTTGGGTCGCGGTGGTGCGGAGGGCCGCCAGGGCGTCCGGCGTGGTGAGGGTCACTTCGATGGCCGTCACCCCCCCGGCCACCAGCGCCTCGGCCAGCGGCGGTACCTGCTCAGCCCGCCGGGCGCGCACCACGGCGATGATGCCCGGGTCGGTCAGCCGCCGGCAGAGGAGTTCTCGCGCCTTCATCGGGGCGGTGAACACGGTTCACACACTGTCCACAAACCGCTGCATGGCGGCCTCCTGTTCCATGATGGAGCGGACCAGTTTGAACTGCGTGCGGCAGCGATCGAGGTTGTGCGCGGGCCGGTGCACGCGGAAGTACACATCCCCGCTGAGGTAGTCGGTCAGAAACCGGATGCCAATGACGTAGGTGATGAGCCGGCCGGCGAAGGCCAGGTATTTTTTCTCGGCGGACGTCAGAAACCCCCGCGTGGCCTCGAGGTAACCCCGGGCCAGCGCCTCGAACATGGGCATTTGCATGTGCACCTTGGACAGGTCCTGCTCGTCTTCGAGTGTGGGGCTGGTGGTGGTGCGCACCATGTCGCCGAAGTCGTAGTGCACCAGTCCGGGCATGACGGTGTCCAGGTCCACCACACACAGCGCGCGGCCGGTTTCCCAGTCCAGCATCACGTTGTTGAACTTGGTGTCGTTGTGGGTGATCCGTTCGGGAATTTCGCCGGCGGCCTGGGCGTCGAGCAGGGTGCCGATCCAGGGTTCCTGGGCCAGGGCAAACTCGATCTCCGGTTGGGCCGTGGCCACCCGACCCACCCGATCCGCCTCGATGGCCGCTTTCAGGGCGGCGAAGCGTTTGCGGGCGTGGTGGAAGTCCGGGATGGTTTCGTGCAGGCGGTCCCCGGGCAGGTCGGCCAGCAGACTCTGAAACTCGCCAAAGGCCCGCCCCGCCTCGTAGGCCTGTTGCGGGGTGTGCACGGCCTCGAAGGACTGGACCCGTTCGACAAACACGAACGTCCGCCAATAGTCGCCGTTGCCGTCCACGTAATAGGGCTTGCCGTCGTGGGTGGGCACCACCGTCAGGGCACGGCGCGTGTACTGGCGGGCCCCTTGGGCGCGGAGCTTGCGCTGGAGGTGCTCGGTCACCCGCACCACGTTCTGCATGACCTTGTCCGGCTCGCGGAAGACCGCCTGGTTGATCTTCTGGTGGATGTACCGGACGGTCACCCCACCCTGGTCATACGTGGCGGTGTAGGTCTCGTTGATGTGCCCGATCTTGCACAGCTCGGCGTGCAGAATCTGGCCGTAAATCCGAAACTGCTGCGAAATCTCCTGCAAGTGTTGTTCGCGATAGAGCGGCATGAATATTCCAGCCCGGGTTGTTTCCGAAACAGCCGCCGCAGGCGGTCGTGGACCGGCCGCCACATGCCGGGGCGGTGCGGCCGGCATGTTGACACAACCGCTGCCGCCCCGCTCAAGTCAATTCTCCATGCCTCCGCCCCGGTGGAGGGAAGCACCGAATGGCACGCTGGATTCTCCCCAGGACCCGGAAAACCTTTGCGTTACCGGATAGGCGGTGACCACCGTTGCCGCCGAACACCGCGAACGGGATTCCAATTCGAGCCAACAGCCAACAGACTCCGGCGGAAGGGGTTGTGATGGTGAAATCGAACGGGGCTTGACATATTTAGCTATTTAGCTAAATAGCTTCCAACAAATGAGCGCGCCTCTTGTCCATCAGCTCAAACGCCAGGCCCGACTCTTCAAAGCCCTGGCCCACCCCGGTCGCTTGCTGATCGTGCAGGAATTGTCCCGGGGGGAACGCTGTGTGTGTGAGCTGACCAGTCTTTTGGGGGTGCAAATGCCCACCGTCTCGCGTCACCTGGCCCTGCTCCGGGACACGGGCATTGTCGAAGACGAGAAACGCGGCACGCAGGTGTTTTACCGGTTGCGCTCGCCCTGTGTGCTGAACGTTTTCGAGTGTCTGGACGCGCTGGAGCACGCGCCAAGCCGAAAGGAGCTGTCCCATGCTGCTTGAGCTGTTGAAAGCCGGCCTGCTGGCCGTGTGGGATTACGTGGCCCTGCACGTGTTGACCTGTCTGGTGCCGGCGTTTCTGCTGGCCGGCGCGATGGTCTCGTTCGTGTCGAAGGAGGCCATCATGCACTACCTGGGCGCGGCCACGCAGCGGCTCAAGGCCTTCGCCCTGGCGGCGGGTGGCAGTTTCTTCGTGGCCGCCTGTTCGTGCACGGTCATCCCGGTCAGCAGCGGACTTTACTACGGCGGGGCGGCCATTGGCGCGGCCTTTGTGCTGCTGTGGGTCGCGCCCGCCTCAAACATTTTGGCCCTGGTCTATACCGGCAACGTGCTCGGGTCCGGGCTGATGGTGGCGCGCGTGGTCACGGCGTTGCTGATGGCCTTTGTGGTGGGCTGGGTCATGACGCTCGTCTTTCACCGCGAAGACCGCGAGCGGCTGGCGATCCTGGCCGCTGCGCAACCCGTGGCAGCGGGCAACCCCGGCCCGGCCCGGCGCGTGATGGGACGCTCGGACGTGGTCTTGTTGGTGTTGCTGGTGGTTTCGTTGCTCGCGCCCAATTACCTCATTCAGAAAGGGCCATTCTGGCAAAAGGTGGTCGTCTGGCTCGTGGCGACGGCGGCCGTGTTCGGGTATGCGCTGCGGGTCAAGGAGCGCGCCGCCCTCCTCGCCTGGCTCCGGGAGACGTGGTGGTTTGTGCGAATCATTTTCCCGTTGCTGCTGCTGGGCGTGTTCGTCGTGGGGATCATCGGGAAGGTGTTGCCAGAGGCGTGGGTGCAGCGGTGGCTGGGCGGCGACAGCTTGCAGGCCTCCTTTCTCGCCACGTTGCTCGGCAGCGTGAGCTACTTCGCCACGATGACCGAAGCGCCGTTTGTGGACACCCTGCTCAAGATGGGCATGGGCAAGGGGCCGGCGCTGGCGCTGTTGCTGACCGGGCCGGGGCTGAGTTTGCCCAACTGGCTGGCCATCGCACGCGTCTTCGGCCCGAAAAAGGCGGTCGTTTACGTCTGCACCATCATCGTGTTGGGCACGCTGGCCGGGTGGCTGGCGGGCCGACTGGTGTTTTGAACCCTCAACGCAGTGAGAAAGGAAACAAACCCATGAAAATCGAAATCCTCGGACCAGGTTGCCCGCGCTGCCACGAAACCGAGCGCCGGGTCATCAACGCGCTGGCCAAAGCCGGTAAAGACGCCGAAGTCGTGCACGTTTATGACCTCAAAGAGATGGCCAAACGCAAAATCATGTTCACCCCGGCCGTGGTGATTGACGGCGAGGTCAAAATCAGCGGCCGCGTTCCGACCGAAAACGAACTCCTCAAACTCCTCGGCGCATGAACCGCAACTCCATCGGTTTCATCGGCGCGGGGCGCATCACCCGCATCTTCCTGGAAGGGTGGCAGCGCGCGCAGAAGCTGCCCGCCCGCATCGTGGTGAGCGATTGCCACGCGGACGCGCTGGCCAGGCTCAAGGCGCGCTGGCCGGACGTGGAGACAACTTCGACCAGCACCGCGGTTGCGGGTCAGGACATTGTGTTTCTGGCCGTACATCCGCCGGTGATGGCCGAGGTCTGCACCGGCATCCAAGGCGCGCTTGGACCCGATGCGCTCGTGGTCTCGCTCGCGCCCAAGTTCACCGTGGCGAAGCTGACCGAACTGCTCGGCGGTTTTGGCCGCCTGGCGCGCGTGATTCCCAACGCACCGTCGCTCATCGGCCAGGGCTACAACCCGGTGTGCTTTTCTCCCAGTCTGACGGCGTCGGACCGCTCGAACCTCAAGAGCCTGCTCGAGCCGCTGGGTGAGTACCCGGAAGTGGCCGAGGAGAAACTCGAGGCCTACGCCGTGCTCACCGCCATGGGCCCGACCTATCTGTGGTTTCAACTTCAGGCATTGCGCGAGGTCGCAGCGGGCCTGGGCCTGACCGAGGCCGAAATTGCGCCCGCGCTCAACCGCATGGTCTGCGGCGGCACGCGCACGCTGCTCGAATCGGGCCTCACACCCGCCGAGGTCATGGACCTGATCCCCGTCAAACCGCTGGCCGAAATGGAGACGCAGGTGACCGAGCTGTACCGGACGCGCCTGCCGGCCATTTACCAAAAGATCAAGCCGTGAAAACCCCCGCAAAACTTCTCATCGTTGCGGCGCTGGTGGTGGCCGTTGTCGCCGCCGTGGCGCTCAAGCAGAACAATAAGAAAGCCGAACCCGGCACCAACACCTCCCCGCCGGTGACCGCCCAGACCGCATCCCGCGGTGATGTGGCGGGCGGTCCGGCCACGACCCCTCCCGCACCGGCCGCCACAGCCAAGCTGCCCAAGCTGCTCGACCTGGGCGCGGACAAATGCATTCCCTGCAAAATGATGGCGCCGCTGCTGGCGGAGCTGAAGCGCGAGTATGCCGGCCGGCTGGAGGTCGAGTTCATTGACGTGTGGAAAAATCCCGAGGCCGGACAACGCTACGGCATCCAGATGATCCCCACCCAAATCTTCTACGACGCCGAAGGCCGCGAACGGGCGCGCCACGTCGGGTTCATCGGCAAGGAGGACATCCTGGCCAAGTTCCGCGAGTTGGGCGTGAACCTGGGTGAAAACTAAGGCGCAGGCAAAAACCCGTGGAACAACTCTTCACCGACCTGAGTCGCGCCGTGGAAGGTGCGCCGGCCCTCGCCGTGGGAGCGTCGCTTGTGTGGGGCATCCTGAGCATTCTGCTCAGCCCGTGTCATCTGGCCAGTGTGCCCCTCATCGTCGGGTTTATCAGCGAGCAGGGTCAGGTGACCGTGCGGCGCGCGTTTTGGACCGCCACGCTCTTCGCCGTTGGCATTTTGATCACCATCGCAGCCATTGGCGCGATTACGGCCGCGGCCGGTCGCATGATGGGCGACGTGGGCCGGTACGGGAATTACTTCGTGGCGCTGATCTTCTTCGCTGTCGGCCTGCACCTGGTGGGCGTGATCCCGATGCCTTGGTCCGGGCCGGGCCGGGTAGGCATGGAGCGCAAAGGGCTGCTGGCCGCCTTCATTCTGGGGCTGGTGTTCGGAATCGCCCTTGGCCCGTGCACCTTTGCCTACATGGCGCCGATGCTGGCGGTGACCTTCAAGCTGGCGGCAACCAACTTCGCCTACGGCGCGGTGCTTTTGTTGGCCTACGGCGTCGGACACTGCGCGGTGATCGTGGCGGCGGGCACTTCGACCGAACTGGTGCAGCGGCTGTTGAACTGGAACGAGCAATCCAAGGGCCTGACCGCCCTCAAGATCGTCTGCGGCATCCTTGTCATGCTGGGGGGAGTGTGGCTGATCTACACCGCCCCCTGAAACCCGAGGCTGAAGATCTCCGATTCGTGAACCGCAAACCCGAGAACTCAAATCCCAAACCGAAAGGACAGCCATGAACGAGCAAATCAACCGTCGGAACTTCCTGGCCACCGCCGGCACGGCTGCGTTGGCCGCCACCACAACCTCGGCCCTGGCAGCGGAGTCGCCTGGCCTGAATGTCATCAAAATCCTCGGCGTCTCCTGCAGCCCGCGCAAGGGCATGACGACGGCGAAGGCCGTCCAGGCCGCGCTCGACGCCGCCAAGGCGGTGGACGCGCGCATTCAGACCGAGCTGATTGACCTGGGCGGGCTGAACATTGCGCCTTGGTCGCCTCAGCCGCCGGACGACGACATGAAGACCATCCTGCCCAAGTTCCGCGACCCGGCCCTGGGCGGTTTGATCATCGGCACACCCTGCTATTTCCGCAGCCTGAGCGGCCTGGCCAAGTGTTTCCTGGAGCGACTCGCCCCGTTGCGCGAGCCGCAAATGGTCCTGGCTGGCAAACCGTTTGGCGTGGTGACCGTGGGCGCATTTCGCCACGGCGGCCAGGAGCTGGCCATCGAGCAGGTCCAGGCCATTCTGCTGTGCTTCGGCATGATTCCGGTCGGCGGCCACGCGCCCGCCTTTCAGGGCGCGACGCTGCTTTCGGCCAACGACAGCATCGCTCAGGACGACCTGGGCCTCAAAACCGCCGCTGCTCTCGGCAAACATGTGGGCGAAGTGGCCCTGCGCCTGGCTGGCAGGAGTTGAACATCATGCCCGGGCCGGCTGCCGGATTGCGACGAAGCTTTTCCGGCAGCCTAACCGTCGGGTTGCTGCCCGGCTGGTGAACGCTCCTCCAGTGGCCAGCGTCACGGCCGGATACACGCGATAGCGATCCGGTGATCGGATCAAAAGCCTTCATGAACGCCAGAGCAGAAATCCAGGCCGGCATCTGCGGCTTTCACACCACGGTGTACGCCCGGACCGAGGATGCCCAACATGTGACGTTCGAGCTGGAGACCGACTGCGACAAGATTCTCCAGCTCAGCGCGCGTGTGACGGCGCTCGGCCCGCTGGACGCACTCCGGGAAATCAACCCGCTCAACGGCAGCCGCCTCTTGGAAACCGCTCGCGCGTCGCTGCCGGGTTGTTGCGCCGGCTGCGCCGTGCCGATCGGCCTGTTCAAAGCCATGCAGGTGGCCGCCGGCCTGGCTCTGCCCGGGGCAGTTCACATCACCCTGACCGAAGCCTGAGGTATGTGGATCGTTCGCCTCGCGCTGCGCCGGCCCTACACCTTCGTGGTGGCGGCACTGGTGTTGGTGCTGCTGACGCCCTTTGTGCTGCTGCGGATGCCGACGGACATCTTCCCGCCGGTCAACATCCCGGTGGTCAGCGCGGTCTGGACCTACAGCGGTCTGAGCGCGCAGGAGATCGAGCAGCGCATCCTCTACGTCCACGAGCGCATGATCACGGTGGTGGTGGACAACATCGAGCACATCGAGTCCACCGCCTACAAGGGGGCAGGGGTCATTAAGGTGTTTTTGCAGCCCGGGGCGTCGGTGGACGCGGCCGTGGCCCAACTGGCCGCCACCGGGCCGGCCATCCTGCGCCAGATGCCGCGGGGCATCAACCCGCCGATCATCATTCGCTACAACGCCTCGACCGTCCCGATCCTGCAATACAGCTTCGCCAGCACCAAATTCTCCGAATCGGAGTTGCAGGACATGGCTTTCAACCAGGTCCGCGTCGGCCTGATGAACGTACCGGGCGCTTCCCTGCCATATCCTTACGGCGGCAAAGCGCGCGTGGTGGCGGTGGACCTCGACCTGACCGCGCTCAAGGCTCATGGCCTGACCCCCAATGACGTGGTCAACGCCATCAACGCGCAAAACCTCGTCCTGCCCGGCGGCTCGGCCAAGATCGGCCCGACCGAGTTTGACGTGGCGCTCAACAGCAGCCCCCTGGTCCTCGACGAACTCAACGATCTGCCCGTCAAGACCGTCAACGGCGCGGTCATTCGCGTGCGCGACGTGGCGTTCGTGCATGACGGCTATCAACCCCAGCAAAACATCGTTCGCCTGAACGGCATCCGCGGTGTGTTGCTCACCGTGCTCAAAAGCGGCGCGGCTTCGACCCTCGAAGTGGTTCGCGGAGTGAAAGCCGCCATGCCGCGCGTCCTGAGCGGTTTGCCGCCCGAGCTGAAGGCCCAGGAATTTGCCGATCAATCCCTCTTTGTGCGGGCGGCCATTGACGGCGTGTTGAAGGAGGGCGTGATCGCCGCGTCATTGACCGCCCTGATGGTGCTGCTGTTCCTGGGTGCTTGGCGCAGCACGTTCATCATCGCCACTTCGATCCCGCTGTCCGTGTTGACCTCGATCGTCGCGCTGCACGCCTTGGGCGAAACCATCAACCTCATGACCTTGGGCGGCCTGGCGCTTTCGGTGGGCATTCTGGTGGACGATGCCACCGTGACGATCGAGAACATTCACACGCACATGGCCCGCGGCAAATCCACCGTCCAGGCCATCTTGGACGGCGCGCAGGAAATCGCCCTGCCGGCCTTTGTCGGCACCTTGTGCATCTGCATCGTCTTTGTGCCCATGTTCTTTTTGCAGGGCGTGGCGCGGTTTCTGTTCGTGCCGCTGGCCGAGGCGGTGGTGTTTGCCATGCTGGCCAGCTATGTCTTGTCGCGCACGCTCGTGCCGACGCTGGTGATGTGGTTCTACCGGCGTGGTGGCTATCGCGGCCACGGCGCAGAGCAGCCTTCAGGTGTAGCGCAGACTTCCAGTCTGCCGGATCGCCGGCTTCCAGCCGGCCAACCGTCGGAAGAAGGTGAAGCGTCGGCAACTGGCGGCGCAAGCGGATCGGAAATCCGCGATACAGCCGACCGGAAGTCGGCGCTACTGCGCCCGTTTGGGGCGATCCAAGCCGCGTTCGAGCGCGGCTTCGCTCGCTTTCGCGAGGGCTACCGGCGCTGGCTGGGGTCGGTGCTAGACCACCGGGGCGGGTTTGTCGTGGTGTTTCTGGCTTTCTGCCTCGGCTCGGCCCTGCTGCTCCCGTGGCTGGGGCAGGACTTTTTCCCGACCGTGGACGCCGGCCAATTTCGGTTGCACTTCCGCGGCAACAGCGGGCTGCGCGTCGAGGAGACCGCCAAGCTGGCCGATGAAATCGAGCAGGTCATTCGCAGCGAAATCCCGGCGGCGGAACTGGCGGGCATTCTCGACAACATCGGCCTGCCCTGGGGCGGCATTCCGCTGACCTACATTGACAACGGCCTGGTGGGCAGCGGCGACGGGGACATCCTGGTGTCACTCCGCCCCGGCCATCAACCCACCGCGGATTACGTGCGCCGCTTGCGCGCGCGCCTGAACCGCGAGTTTCCCGGCGTGACGTTTTACTTTTTGCCCGCCGACATCGTCAGCCAGACGCTTAACTTCGGTCTGCCCGCGCCGTTTGACATTCAGATCGTGGGCCGCAGCCAGGCGGAAAACCGAGCCGTGGCTTATCGCCTGGCGGAGCGCCTGCGCACGGTGCAAGGCGTGGCCGACGTGCGGGTGCAGCAACCGGCTGATCTGCACCAGCTCCAGGTCATCGCCGACCGCACCAAGGCTTCCCAACTGGGCCTGACCCAGCGCGACGTGGCGGACGCGATGCTGCTGGGCTTGAGCGGCAGCGGCCAGGTCCAGCCGATCTACTGGCTCAACCCCAGGAACGGCGTGCAGTATCTGGTGAACGTTCGCGTCCCCGAACCGGCGATTGACTCTGTCCCGGCCTTGCAGGCGATTCCGGTAAGCGCCAGCCAGCACGGCGAAGGCGACGCGCAACTCTTCGCCAATCTGACCACCGTGCGGCGCACCAGCATTCCGCCCATCGTCAATCACTACAACGTCCTGCCGGTCATTGACGTGCTGGCGGGCGTCAACGGCCGCGACCTGGGCGGGGTGCTGCGCGACATCCGACCGCTCATCGAGGCGGCCAAGAAGGAACTGCCTCGCGGTAGCTTCATCGAACTGCGCGGCCAGGCGCGAACCATGAACGCCAGCTACGTGGGCTTGGGCGTCGGCCTGGTCATGGCGATGGTACTGGTCTATCTGCTGTTGGTGGTCAATTTCCAAAGCTGGCTTGATCCCTTCATCATCATCACGGCGTTGCTTGGAGCGGTGACCGGCGTGATCTGGGGGCTGTATCTCACCTTCACCACGTTAAGCGTGCCGGCCTTGATGGGCGCGATCATGAGCCTGGGTGTGGGCACGGCCAACGCCGTGCTGCTGGTCACTTTCGCGCGCGACAATATGCGCCGTGGCATGGATGCCCGAACCGCCGCTTGGGAAGCCGGTGTCGGGCGATTGCGCCCGGTGCTCATGACCGCGCTGGCCATGATCATCGGCATGTTGCCGATGGCGCTGGGGCTGGGCGAGGGCGGCGAACAAAACGCGCCGCTGGGCCGCGCCGTGATCGGCGGGCTGATTGTGGCCACGTTCGCCACGCTGTTCTTTGTGCCGTCGGTGTTCGCCATCCTGCACCGTCGAAGGCCGGTCAGAACCTCCAAAGACCTCGACGCGGCACTTGCACCGGATGCTAAGACTCCTTGACACGCCATGAACACCGAATCCCTCAACACCACACCGTCTCCGTCGAAGCTTCTCCGAGCCGCGTTGGTCGCGCTGGTGCTCGTCGCTGTCGCCGTCATCGTGGGGTTGCTACCAAGGTTGCGTGCTCGCGCGGCGTTGGCCGCCGAAACGCGCGAACTGGCTGTGCCGACTGTGGCCGTCGTCTCGCCCACCCCCGGAAAGCCTGTGATCAGCCCGCCGCTGCCCGCCGAGATAAAACCCTGGATCGAAGCTCCCATTTACGCCCGCGCCAGCGGCTACCTGAAACGCTGGCTGGTGGACCTTGGCGCGCGCGTCGAGGCGGGCCAGTTGCTTGCGGAAATCGAAACCCCCGAACTCGACCAGGAACTTGAACGCGCCCGGCATCAACTCGCCGAGGCTGAAGCGGCGCTGGCCCTTTCCAAAACCACCGCCGAGCGTTACACCGAACTGCTCAAGACCGCCAGCGTCAGCGAACAGGAAACCGCCGAGAAACAGGCCGACTTCGCCCTGAAAACCGCCACCGTCCAGGCCGCCCGCGCGAACGTGCGGCGACTCGAAGAATTGCAGAAGTTCGCCCGCGTCACCGCGCCGTTTGCCGGGACGGTCACCGCCCGGTTGGTGGACGTGGGCGACCTGGTCACCGCCGGCAGCAGCAAGGAACTGTTTCGGCTGGCCCAGACCGACAAGTTGCGGGTGTATGTGCGCGTGCCCCAGGCCCAGGCGGCAGGCATCGCGCCGGGTCAAACGGCGGAATTGCTCATCCCGGAAATGCCGAATCGAGTTTTTACCGGCACGGTGGCGCGCACGGCCGGCGCGATCTCGCCCGAATCACGCACGCTGTTGACCGAACTGGAAGTGGACAACTCGCGCGGCGAACTGCTGGCGGGCAGTTTTGGACAGGTCCGATTCATCGAAGCCAGGAAATCGCCGCCACTCACCCTGCCGGGCAACACCCTCCTGTTCCGCGCCGAAGGGCCGCAGGTGGGGGTGGTGCTGGCTGACGGCAAGGTGGAGTTGCGCAGCGTCAAGCTGGGCCGCGACTTCGGCGCAACGGTCGAGATCCTGGGCGGCGTCAGCACCAACGACCAGGTGATTTTAAACCCACCAGATTCACTGGCCGACGGAGCAACTGTGCGTGTCGCCGCGCCGGCCAGTGCAGAGGCTGCCCAAGCAGGCAACGCAAAATGACTTTGCCGCAAGTCCTTTGCCCGGCTCGCACCCGCCGTAGCGCAGGTTTCCAATCTGCCGTATCGCCGACTTCCAGCCAGCAGGCCGTAGCAGTGCCTGGCGCGAACGGGCGTCCGCAACGTTGGCGGGTTGGGAATCCGCGATACAGCAGACTGGCAGTCTGCGCTACGGGGTTTCGCTGTGTTCTCTTCGTTACGGTAGCGTTGCTCGCCGGTTGCGCCGTCGGGCCGGATTACCAGCGCCCGACGCCGGTGGCGACCATGCCGGATCACTACCGCGAGGCGACCAACGAGTGGAAAACCGCCTCCCCGGCTGCCCACCTGCCCAAAGGCGCGTGGTGGGAAATCTTCGGCGACGACGAGCTCAACCGGCTCGAAGAACAAGCCGCCGCGGCGAACCAATCGCTCCGCGCTGTCGTGGCCCGTTTCGAACAAGCACGCGCCAACGCCGATGTGGCGCGGTCGGGTCTGTTCCCGCGCATCGGAGTGGGGTTTGCCGCCTCGCGCCAGCGCGATTCCGTGAACCGCCCGCTGGCCACCACGGGCGAAGCCGCCGGCAAATCGTTCACCTACGACAATTTCGTCCTTCCGTTCGATCTCAGTTACGAACTGGACCTCTGGGGGCGCGTGCGCCGTCAGGTGGAAGCCGCCCGCGCCGCCGCGCAGGCCGAGGCTGCCGACTTGGAGGCGGTGCGACTGGCCATCGCCGCCGAGGTCGCCGCCGACTACTTCACCTTGCGCGCGCTGGACGCTGAACTGGCCGCGCTGGAGGCCAGTGTGGCCGCCTACCGGAAATCGCTCGAACTGGTGCGCCACCGCCGCGCAGGGGGACTGGCTTCCGACCTCGACGTGGCCCAGGCGGAAACCGTGCTGAACACCGCCGAGGCGCAATTGCCTGCACTGAGGCTCACGCGCAGCCGCTTCGAGCACGCGCTGGCGGTGCTGACCGGGCAGCCGGCATCACTGTTCCAGTTGCCAACTGCGCCCTTGGGCATTGCCCCGCCGGAGATTCCCGCCGAGTTGCCGTCAGCCCTCCTCGAACGCCGCCCCGACGTGGCTGCGGCCGAACAACGCATGGCCGCTGCGAATGCCAGCGTCGGCGTGGCCAAAGCGGCCTTCTTCCCGGTCGTGCGGCTTAACGGCCTGGCGGGATTACAGAGCGGGGATGCGGGCACGCTGTTCGACTGGCCCAGCCGGCTCTGGGCTGTTGGCCCGTCGGTGTCGCTGCCGTTGTTTGACGCCGGCCAACGCCGGGGGCGATTGCGGCAGAGCGAGGCGGCTTACGACGAAACTGCCGCGCGCTACCGCGACACGGTTCTGCGCGCCTTTGCCGAAGTTGAAGACAATCTCGCCGCCCAGCGCCTTTTGACCGCACAAGACGAGCTGGAACAGACGGCCCTGGCAGCGGCTCGCAAACAGCTTGAGATCGCCGAGAACCGCTATCGGTCCGGCCTGGCCAGTTACCTGCACGTGACCACCGCTCAGAACACGGTGCTGGAACGGGAGCGTGCCCTGGCGCGCTTGCGCGGCCAGCGGTTCGCCGCTGCGGTGGCTCTGGTCAAAGCCCTGGGCGGCAGCTTTGCTGCGGAGTCTTTAACCCACACTGTGCGGAAGGGAGAGACACCATGAAAGAGCACCTCGTTATGCTGACAACCCGGATTGGAAAGTTGCTGGATCGCCGAAGGGCTGTTGGTGGGCCGACCACGGGTTTGCACCTCGCGCCGTTTGTTAATTCGCAATTCGCCGGGTTGCCCGCCGTCGCTGCGCAAGTAGCGCAGGTTTCCAACCTGCTGTATCGCCGGCTTCCAGCCGGCAGGGCTTGGCGGTGCGTGGCGCGACCGTGCGTTGGCAGCGTTGGCAGATTGGAAATCCGCGATTGGCTCGCTCGCGCCCGCTCGCTCGGCCCTGCGGGCCTTGCCCTCACTTCGCTCCGGCAATCCCTTTCGCCGCCGCCCCAGCGGCTCAAGTCGGCAGACTGGAAGTCTGCGCCGGGGCGCATGCGCCGGGCGCTGGGCGGCCTGCCTCTGCTGGCGATGCTCGTTTGCGCCTCCGTCGCCCTGGCCGCCACCGAGTCGCCCAAACCGCCCGTGCGCATCTGCCCGCCCTATCAGCTCAAGGACGAACAGGGCAACGTCATCAATCCGGTCAAGGGCATTAACGCCACCGCTCCTTACTCGCCGCGGCAAACCTGCGGTGCGGCCGGCTGCCACGACTACGCCAGGATCACCGAGGGCTTCCACTTCATGCAGGGCAAAGGCGAGTCCGTGCCAGCCGACATGGCGGCGCGTTACCAGTGGGTGTCCTCGCCGGGCAACTACGGCGGCACGTGGTGCTCACCCGCGCCGCTCTACCGTTACCTTGCGCCCAAGAGCAACAGCTCGCCCATTACCATTGACATGACTTCGGCCACGTTCATCACCTCCGGCTGCGGCCAGTGTCATCCCGGCGGCGGCCCGCTGGAGTTCGATCGCGACGGCAAACGCTACGATGCCTGGATGCGCGACCCGGCCAGCGGCCTCACCCCTGGCGGTGACAACCGCTTTGACGGCGATTACTACAAGGCGCGTTGGACCGACACTGGCGTGGTCGAAGCCGACTGTCTGCTGTGTCACTTACCCGAATACGATCTGAAGAAGCGGAACGAGCAACTGGCCAAGCTCAACTTCCGCTGGGCCGCCACCGAAGGCGCGGGTTTCGGCAAGGTCAGCGGCGCGGTCGCCAGCAATCAAGTGCCCCAGGTGAGCTACGACCTCAGCCACTTCGACGCCGCGGGGTACGTCAAGGTCCGCGTGGTTGCCCAGCCGCGCAACGAGACCTGCCTGGGTTGCCACGCCCAGCCCGGTTGGAAAAAGCGTGGCGCGGACTTCCGACCACGCACCGATGTACACCTGCGCGCTGGATTGCGCTGCGTAGACTGCCACCCTGCGGGCAGTAGAGCCGATGACCCGCGCATCCAGGGACGCGAGGTCCATCAGTTCGCCAAGGGCGACGACCCCGGCGGTCGCGTTCGGGATGACCTCGACAACACCGTGCGCGACTGCGCCAGTTGCCATACCACCGGTCGGTTCGGCGCGCCTATGGCTACACATCCCTGGCTGCCGCCGCTGCACCTGGAGGCCATCGCTTGCCAGACTTGCCACACGCCTGAAAAACAGGTCATGCCCATCCAGGTCCAGGCCAGCGACGTGTTCAATCCGGACCCGTGGATTGACCCGGGCATGAAGCAGCTCTGGACCTTTTACGGCCAGGACGGCGTGTATCGCAACCACTACGGCCTGCTCAAGGTCATGGGCTACGACGACAAGCCCACCGAGACCTTCCGGCCCGTGCTGGCGCGCTACAAGGGCAAGATTTATCCCGTCAACCGCATTCACTCCGCCTGGCCGGCCATCGAGACGCCCGGCAAGCCCGGTCTCATGCAGCCTCGTCCGCCCGACATCGTGGCGATGTGGAAGGCGCACCTGGCCGATACGAATCAACACCCCGAACTGGCGCGCATCAAAGACGACAACGGCGACGGCCATCTCGAAGTCAACCGGCCCGAGGAAATTGACGCCCTGATCGCGGCAACCACTCGCCACCTCAAATCGCTCGGCTATGACCTCGAAGGCAAACGCGTCGTCTGGGTCTCCAACGAACGCGTTTACAGCTCGGGCACGGAATTCCGTGCGCTGAGCAAGACCGAGTGGGAGGCCTCGCCCTACGCCAACGTCCACAAATACACCCACGACATCGCCCCGGCCCGCGCGGCGCTTGGCTCGGGCGGCTGTGTGGATTGTCACTCGTCAAACTCGCGCTTCTTCGACCAGCCGGTGTTGTTGGCCGCGTTTTCGCCCGACGACGCACGGCCGGTCTGGACGCGGAACGCCGCGATTCTCGGCTACTCGGCCGTGGGGGTTCGCTTGGGCGCGATTCGTGAGGAATGGATCAAGCCTGCCACCTACCTGCTTCTGGCGCTGGTCGCGGGGTTGATTCTGCTGCTGGCCCTGCGGGGCGTGGCGCTGCGACACAGCGCGTTTGCGCCCGCGACCCTGGCCCGGGTTTCCTGGGTGGCGCTGGCCGCACTGGTGGTGGGCACGGTGCTGGTCGCGCGCTCGCCGGCTTTGGCCGAGTACATGACGGTGCGCCGGTTCACGCTGGACGCCGCGCACTTCTGGGTCGGCGTGGGCCTGTTGGTGTTGGCAGTGGTGCTCGCCTTGCAACATCCCACCCGTGTGGCCACGCAATGCACGCCGCCGACCCTGGCCCGCATCCTCTGGGTGCTGATTGTGTTCACCGGCCTGTGCGGCGGCCTGGTGCTGCTGAAGATCTCGTGGCTGAACGCACTCACCCGCCTGGCCTACACAGGATTCGACCTGGGCCTGCTGTTGCTGGCGCTGGTGGCCGCTGTGGATCTGCTGCGGCGTTTGGCTGGTTTGCCCTGTCCGCCGGCGGAGGCAAGCAGTTCGGCACGACCGGGGTGACCCCGAGCGCGGCATCGTATCGCCTGTTGGCTTTGTCCGGTAGCGTTGGTTTCAAACTTACCGGATCGCTGGCTGCCGGTCGGCAGCCCGTGGCCCTGACCGAAGCCCCCCGGCTTTCCCTCCCCCTGCGGATTAGAAAGCCGCGATACAGCAGACTGGAAGTCTGCGCTACCGGCTGCGCACTGCGCCAACTGGGCCGTCGTAGCGCAGGTTTCCAACCGGCTGTGTCGCCGGCTTCCAGCCGGCCAGGCGTTGCAAGTCGTGGTGCGTCCGGGCATACGCGGCGTTCGCGGATTGGAAATCCGCGATTGGCTCGCTCGCGCCCGCTCGCCCGGCCCTGCGGGCCTTGCCCTCGCTTCGCTCCGGCAATCCCTTTCGCCGCTGCCCCAGCGGCTCCAGTCAGCAGACTGGAAGTCTCCGTTACCCGGGTTGCGGGTGTTCGCTCAGGCAGGATCGCGCGGCGGCCTGCTTGGCCCAGTGAAACACGTTTACTTCTCAGCGGCCACCACGGCAACGGCTTCACTCAGGCTTACAAACTCGACGGTGTGCTCGTCCCACTGCCGTCGGAAACTCGGGCGGGCGTCGGTGGTCACCACCAACAACCTTGCTTTGGGATAATTCCGCGCGAAGGCCCGCAGGCCGGCGGGATCAAAGTCCCGCGTGGACCATTTGCACTCCAACGCCAGCACCGGACCGCGCCGCGGCACAAGGACAAAATCCACCTCATGGCCTTGTTTATCCCGCCAATACCGCACGGTGGCAGCTTGCGTGTGAGCCAGCAGTTCGTTGAGGACGAAATGTTCCCACAGAATGCCCAGGTCGTCCCGGCGCAATTCGGTCCAGCCGCGATGGGCGCAGACGAACCCGGTGTCGAAGCCATAAACCTTGGGCGCGGCAATGATTTCGTGGCTGCGGCGCGAGCTGAAGGGCCGGACGATAATCGCCACTGCCGTGGCCTCCAGCACGGCCAGATAATTCTGGATGGTGGTGCGGCTGACTTCGCAGGGGGTGGCGAAGCGCGTGGCTTCAAACAGCCCACCGCTTTGCGCCAGGAGCAACTCGACAAACCGCTGAAACGAAGCGCGCTTTTCCAATCGGAACAACTCCTGGATGTCCTTGGCCCAGTAAGCATCCATCCATTCCTGGAACTCGCGCTCGGGCAGCTCGGGCGACAGAAAGAACGGTGGCAACCCGCCGTGCAGCAGGCGGTGCGTCAGGTCAGCGTTGCCAAAAGCTTCCAAGTCAGCCTCGATCATGGGGGTCAGCCACACATCCGCCTTCCGTCCGGCCAGCGTGTCGCGGAAGCGCGCGCTTGCGCCCAGGGTGGACGAGCCCGTGGCCACCACGCGCACGTCCGGGAAATGGTCGGCAGCGATTTTGAGCAACTCGGAGGGATTGGGTAGCCGATGCACCTCATCCAAGACGAGCCGTTTACCCCGCAGCCGGGCAAAAAAGGCCTCCGGGTCTTCCATGGCCCGGCGCACCCGAGGCAGTTCACAGTCGAAATACTCGACGTGCTCCAAGCTTTGAGCCAAGCAGGTCTTGCCCACACGGCGAACCCCGCGCAGCCAGACCACGGAGCGCCGTTGCCACTGCTGTTCGATCAAGCTGAGCCAAAAAGGGCGTTGGACCATACGCAGGAAAGATGGCATTTGGTCATACCAAACGCAAGGCTGGTAGCGTTTGGAAATCCGCCTGCTGACCTCTACTGGTTGAGAAGCGGCACAAGAGATTGGCGGAGCGCCGCCGTCGCCAGGCCCGCAGGGCCAAGCGGGCGGGCGCGATCGAGCCAATCGCCGGCTTCCAGCCGGCAAGGCGTTGCAAGTCGTGGTGCGTCCGGGCATACGCGGCGTTCGCGGATTGGAAATCCGCGATACGGCAGACTGGAAGTCTGCGCTACAATCTTGGCTTGGCTCGTCTACCTGGTCTTTTCTCTGCAAGCCGGTGAACCGGTCAAACAAGCCTGGTATTCGCCGCTGAAGGACATCTCCGCCGGGCCGGGCCGGCTGGACCTCGGCTTCAACCTGCGCAGCCGCTACGAATACCTCGACCACTTCAGCATCCTTCACTATGGCGTGGAAGCCGACGACGTGCTGTTGCTGCGGCTGCGGCTGAGCGCCGATTACCGCTTCACCGAACAGGCCCATGCGTTCGTCGAGTTCCAAGACGCCCGTTATTGGCTGAACCGGCTCGACCTCGCCGACTTCGGCCGTTCCTGCACCTACTTCGACCGGTTCGACCTGCGCCAGGCTTATCTGGAGTGGCAGCACATCGGCGAGTCGCCCTTCGGCGTCAAACTGGGCCGGCAAATCCTGCTTTATGCCGACCGCCGCTTGTTCGCCCCCGCCGAGTGGGGCAACGTGGGTAACTACTGGTGGGACGCCGCCAAGCTGACCTACGACACCGAC
>CALFAV010000055.1 GCA_937946835.1 uncultured Verrucomicrobiae bacterium
GCGGCTCCGCCGTCTCGGTGGGGGCTCACCCGCGTGGCCCGGTGGGCCGGATGATTTTCGCTCTTGCCTGAAGCCGGTGGGGGGCGGAAAAGTGGGCTTCATGCGAACCCCTCGGATGAATTTGTACGCCGGCTTGGTGCTGGCCGGACTGATCGCCACCTCAAAACCCCGGGCGGCCGAGCCCACCGCACCGTCTGCGCCCCAGCCCACCAATGCGGCGGCCGCGCCCAAGCCGGAGTTCCCGCCGCACACGGAGGTGCTCAAGGATTACGAGCAGGTGATCTCGACGATTGATAAGGCGCCCAGCCTGTTCCAAATCTGGGTGCGCCGGAAGGACCACCAGATGCTGGCGGTGTTCCCCGAGAAGTTTGCCCAGAAGAAGTTTTTCATCGCCCTGACCGTGGCCAGCGGCGAGCGCTACGCCGGGCTTCAGGCCGGGGACCTGTACGTGTACTGGGTGCGCAACGACAAACGCATGGAGTTGCGGGCGCCCAATCTGGAGGTGCGCTCGAGCGGCGAGGCCGAGTCCAAGGCCAGCGTGCAGCGGCTCTTCACCGACCGGGTGATCGTGGACGTGCCCATCCTGGCGCTGGTGCCCGGCTGGGGGCCGGTGATTGACCTGGACGCGTTGCTGGTGGGCGAGGCGGAGAAGTTTTTCGGGCCGATGGTGCGCGGGGCGCGCACGCCGTTGGCCACGATCAAAACCGCCAAGGCGTTTCCCTCGAATGTCGAGCTGGCGTTCGAGCTGCCCATGCGGGATGGCGTGCTCAAAACGCTCCATTACTCGATCAGCGAGATCACCCCCAACCCGGCCTACAAGCCGCGGCCGGCCGACGAGCGGGTGGGCTACTTCACGACGGCGTTTTCGGACCTGGGCAAGTACCAGGCCGAGGAGAGCAAGGTCCGGTACATCAACCGCTGGCACCTGGAAAAGGCGGACCCGAACCTGAAGGTGAGTCCGCCCAAAAACCCGATCGTGTTCTACATCGAGCACACCACCCCGATCCGTTACCGGCGCTGGGTGCGCGAGGGCGCGCTGATGTGGAACAAGGCCTTCGAGAAGGTCGGCATCGCCAACGCCATCGAGGTCTATTACCAGGACGCCGCCACCGGCGCGCACATGGAGAAGGACCCCGAGGACGTGCGCTACAACTTCATTCGCTGGCTCAACAACAACGTGGGCACCGCCATCGGCCCCAGTCGGGTGGACCCGTTGACCGGGCAGATTCTCGACGCGGACATCATTTTGACCGACGGCTGGATCCGGCACTACTGGCGGCAGTTCAACGAGACCATCCCGCAGTTTGCCATGGAAGGCCTGAATCCCACCGCATTGGCGTGGCTCCAAACCCGCCCGCAGTGGGATCCGCGCGTGCGGCTCGCCCCGCCGGCCAACCGGGATGCCCTCATCGCCCAGATCCTCCAACGCGGCCCGCAATGGTACGGCGGGCACCCCGCGGTGACGGCGGGCAATGTCCTGGCGGGCAGCAACGACTTTGACGGCCTGGTCGGCCGCACCAGCCAGTTCAACGGCCTGTGCCGGGCGGCGGATTGCCGCGCGTTCGATCTGACCGTGATGCGCGCCACGTTCGAGTTGACGCGCGAGACCCTCGAGGCCGCCGCGGCCGCGGGCGACAACAAGGAGGGCGAGAAGAAGGACGAGACCAAAAAGGAGGAACCCAGGGACACCCAGCTCGACGGGGTACCCGAATGGTTCATCGGCCCGCTGGTGGCGGACCTGGTGGCGCATGAGGTCGGCCATACCCTCGGGTTGCGTCACAATTTCCGCGCCTCCAGCATTTACCCCCTCGAGCAGATCAACAGCCCCGACTTCAAGGGCAAGAAGGCCTTTGCCGGATCGGTGATGGATTATCTGCCCATCAACATCTACGACTGGCAGAACAAGACCAACCAGGGGGATTACGGCATGATCGAAATCGGGCCCTACGACTACTGGGCCATCGAATACGGGTACAGCATCGTGGACAAACCCGATGCCCTCAAAGCCATCCTCAGCAAGGCGTCCCAGCCCGAGCACACCTATGCCACGGACGAAGACACCATGGGGCCGGATCCCCTGGCCCGTCGCTACGATTTCGGCGCCAACCCCCTGGCTTACGCCCGCAAGCAGATGGAACTGGCCCGCTTCCACCGGGAACGGCTGGTCGAGAAATTCGTCAAGGAGGGCCAGAGCTGGGCGCGGGCGCGCTACGGCTACGAAATGACCCTCGGCCTCCAAACGCGGGCCGTGGCCATGATGGCCGGCTGGCTCGGCGGGGCTTTTGTCCACCGCGACAAGAAGGGCGACCCGGGCAATCGAGCGCCGATCGTGGTGGTGCCCGTGCAGGACCAGCGCGAGGCGCTCCGGTTTGTGATGGAGAACACCTTCCGGGACGAGGCCTACGGGTTGACCCCCGAATTGCTCCGCCACATGACGCTCGACAAATGGTGGGACAGTCTGGAGGTCATTTTCGAGGCTGCCACCTGGCCGATCCACGACCGCATCCTGGGAGTGCAAGCCCTGGTGCTCACCCGCCTCATGAACCCCGGCACCCTGGGCCGGGTGTATGACAACGAACTCATGACCCCCGCGGGAGAGGACATGGTGACCCTACCCGAGCTGTTGCGCACCCTCGAGGGCGAAATCTGGTCGGAACTGGACAAGCCCCCCGCCACCTACACCGAGCGGGCTCCGATGATTTCCAGCCTGCGCCGCAACCTGCAGCGCGAGTATCTGGAGCGGCTCATTGACCTGAGCATGCCCAGCGCCTGGAGCCATGCCGCCCACAAACCCATCGCCAACCTGGCACTCCTACATTTGCGCCAACTCGGCGCACGGCTGGCCCGGGCATTGGAGGCGTCCGGGTTGGATACGTACTCCCGGGCGCATCTGGAGGAGAGCAAAATCCGGATCGAGAAAGCCCAGGAGGCCGGCTACCTCTTGAACGCGGGCGGCCCGGGCGGGGTGGGCGGGCTGATAATCTATCTCGGCCAGACCAACGCGCCGCCCGCTTTATAAGCGGTCATGGCTCCGCCCCCGCCCGCCGTCGGGCACGCCGCGCTGCTGCGGTGCGAGAAAGTGCCGCCCTCGCCGGGCCGGGGGCAGAATGAGCGAGTCTCCCACCGCAAAGAGGGTCTCTTAAAGAAAGCTTGCATCATACCCCGGGCGTAGTTACATTGGGGGCGCATGAATCTGGCACAACTCACCTCGTCGGACCTGAAGGTCATTGCCCAACTGGTCAAAGAGAAAGAGGCTCTGGAAGCCCGCCTGGCCAAGCTGAACTCCCGTCTGGCCGCTTATGGTTCCGAGCCGCCCTCCGGGACGGTGAAGGCCCCGCAGGTCAAACGCCCAAAAGTGCGCCGCCGTCGGGCGCCCGCTCCGGCGGCCAAGCCGGCGCCGGCTCCCCAGCCGGCGCCGCCGTTGGCGGCCAAACCCGCGGGACAACGCACGGGCAAGCTCAAGGAGAAAATCATCGCCCTCTTGCAGGGGGCGGGCAGTTCCGGGATCACCGTGCGCGACATCGCCGCCAAGGTCGGCCTGCATCCGCAGCGGATTTACGTGTGGTTCAACGCGACCGGCAAGAGCATCAAGGAAATCAAAAAAGTGGCGCCGGCGACCTACGCTTGGAATGCCTGAAGCCGTCCGGGAACCCGATTTCGGACGGGGGTTTTTCTCCACAGGACGACGTGAACGGCCCGCAACTCCGGGCCTACACCGGGGCGGACCACCGGAACGCAGGCCACCCGCGGCACCTTCCACCTGGCGGCGCTTCGCGAGCCGGGCGAAATCGGACTGCGATTCCGGCCTGAGAAACGCGGGCACCCGGTGCACAGGGTCGGAACGCGTACTTTCCCTCCGTTGCCGTGCATTTCCCGGCGGGTGGACGTCGGGTGGGAGTCTCCGCCGGGCTTGACGTTGAAAAGCAGTGTTTTTAGCGTGCCGCCTCTTCGGACCTGGCCGCCGTACCCGTGTTCCGGTGGGACGGCCGCGGCGGCAACACCTGGAAAATTTGTGAGCGTAACCATTCAAGACGTGGGCCCGTGCAAAAAGCTGGTGCGGGTGGAAATCGAGGCGGCCACGGTGGACCGGGCCTTTGAGGAGGTTCGGGCTGATTTTATCCGCCACGCCCGCCTGCCCGGGTTTCGTCCGGGGAAGGCCCCGGCGCACCTGATCGAGCGGCAGTTCGGCGAGCGGATCGCCGAAGAAGCCAAGCGCCAGCTCCTGAACGAGCATTACCGCAAGGCGCTCGAGGAGCACAAGCTGGTGCCGGTCACTTCGCCGCAGATCGAGGAGGTTCAGTTCGCGCGCGGGCAGCCGATGGTCTTTACGGCCACGGTGGAAGTGGAGCCGCAGTTTGCCCTGCCCGATTACACCGGTCTGCCGGTGCGGCGCGAAAAACGCGAGGTCACCGAGGAAGACGTGGTCCGCGCGCTGGACGTGTTGCGGGAGCAGCGCGCCGAGTTTGTGGAGGTGGATCGGCCGCTGCAGCCCGGGGATTACGCCGTGGTCCACTACTCCGGCACCTGCGAGGGACGGCCGATCACCGACCTGGCCCCGACCGCCCGCGGTCTCACCGCGCAAAAGGACTTCTGGCTGCACATGCAGACCGAGCACTTCATTCCCGGGTTCACGGATCAGTTACTCGGGGCGGTCAAGGGGGAGAAGCGCACGGTCACCGTGACCTTCCCCACGGACTTTGTGACGCGCGAGCTGGCCGGCAAGTTGGGGGTGTACGAGGTGGAGATTGCCGCGGTGAAGGAAAAGCGGCTGCCGCCCGTGGACGACGCGCTGGCGCGGGCCTACGGTGCCGAGAATCTCGAGCAACTGCGCGCGGGCGTGCGACGGGACCTCGAAAATGAACTGCACAACAAGCGCAAGCGCGACACCCGCAACCAACTGATCGCCACCCTGCTCGGCCGGGTGCGGTTCGATCTGCCCGAATCGCTGTTGGAGACCGAAACCCGCGGGGCGGTCTATGACATTGTCAAGGCCAATGCCGACCGGGGGGTTCCGAAGGAGGCCATTGACAGTCGCAAGGAGGAGATTTACACGGCGGCACACCAGAGCGCGCGCGACCGGCTCAAAATCACCTTCCTGCTCCGGCGCATCGCCGAGGCGGAGAAAATCACCGTCAGCCAGGAGGAACTGGGCCGTCACATCCTCCACCTGGCCGCGCAGCGTCGCGAGCGGCCGGAAAAGCTGATCAAGGCGATGCGCGAGTCCGGCGAGCTGGCCGAACTGCACCAGCAACTGCTCAACACCAAGGTCCTGGACCTGCTGGAGAGCAAGGCGGCGATTGAAGAGGTGCCGGCCGCACCGGCGTAGGCCGCGCGCGGCGGTCCCCGCCGGGGTTCGGGCTTTCCCCGGCCGCCGCCCCCCGCTAGGATGCGGCCATGAAAAACGCGGGGCGTGCCCGGCAGGCGGCCTTCCGGCTGGTTTACTGGAGCATCTTCTTTCTCCTGCTGCTCCTGTTTGCGGGCATGCTCGCCCAGGTGCTGGCCCGTTTTGTGGTGTACGCGGCCAGCGCGCTCATCGGCCTGTGGGTGGTGTTCGGGCTGTTTTGCTTTTACTTCTTTCGCGACCCCGAGGCCCGGGTGCCGGGCGATCCGGAGGCGATCGTGTCCCCGGCCCACGGGCGGGTGGACCTGATTGATGAGGTGGACGACCCCCTTTTTCTCAGGGGCCGTTGCCGGCGCCTCTCGATTTTTCTGTCGCTCCTGGACGTGCACGTGCAGCGGGCGCCGGTGGCGGGGGAGGTGGTGTTCAGCCGTTACTCCGAGGGCCGGTTTCTCAATGCGATGCGGGCCGATTCGGCCGAGCACAACGAGAACCTTTATCTGGGGTTTGAGTCCCGCGAGCGGGCCGGGGAGCAGGTGGGGGTCCGCCTGATTGCCGGGTTGCTGGCGCGCCGCATCGTGCCCTGGGTGACCGCGGGCGAGGTGGTGGCCCGCGGAGACCGCATCAGTCTCATCCAGTTCGGCTCCCGGGTGGAGTTGCTGCTGCCGCTGAACACCCGGGTGGTGGTGCCTTTGGGGGCCAGGGTGCGGGCGGGCGAAACCATTGTGGCGCGCCGGAGTTGAACCATGAAGCTTTCCCCACCACCGGAGGCCGAACCGTCGCGCCTGCGGATTTATCTCCTGCCGAATCTGATGACCGGCGGGAACCTTTTCTGCGGCTTTGTGGCCCTGACGCGCATCGTGGAGGCGAACCTCGAGGCGGGGGACTTTTCCAAGATCCGCGAGGCGCTGTTCTTCATTCTGCTGGCCTGCATTTTTGACCTGTTGGACGGTCGGGTGGCCCGCTGGGGCGGGGCGGAAAGCCCCTTCGGGCGCGAGTTTGACTCGCTGGCGGACCTGATCTCCTTCGGGGCGGCGCCGGCCTTTCTGGTCCACCGGGTGGTGCTCAAGGACGTGTTTGTAAACCACCAGGAGGTCGGGTGGTTTATCGCCTCGATTTATCTGATCTGCGGCGCGCTGCGCCTGGCCCGGTTCAACTGTCTGGCCCAGCACGGCGGGGGCGGTGGGGGCGGCGAATTTGTGGGCTTCCCGATCCCCGCGGCGGCGGGATTGGTGGCCTCGCTGACGCTGTTCATCATGTGGTGGGACGAGCGCGAGCTGCGCTTCGGGGTTTGGCGGTACTCGCTGCCGGTGATCATGCTGTTTCTCTCCTTCATGATGATCAGCGAGGTGCGCTACCCCTCCTTCAAGGCCCTGCACCTGCGCGCGCGCAGTCCCTTCGCGAAGCTGGCCGGGGCCCTGCTGTTTCTGGGGTTGTTGCTGGTGTTGCGGGGCAAAATCCTGCCGCTGGTTTTGCCGGTGATTTTTACCGCCTACCTCGTTTACGGGTTCATCCGGCCGCGGTTGCCGCGCCGGGTGCGCGAGGAGATCGAGTCCGAGCCCGAGCCGGAGGTGCCGCCGCTGCCGAATGAACGTGGCTGAAGGGGACGCCGGTGCCGCCTCAGAGAATTTCGGGGTACCGGTAGCCGGGCCGGTACTCCCGGCGCAGCAGCCCGTGGGCGAACGGATCGCCCACGATGCGCTCGGTGGCGCCGTCCCACTGCACTGAACGCCCGGTTTTGAGGGAAATCATGCCCAACAGGCTCATCACCGTCGAGCGGTGGGCGGTCTCGATGTCGCACACCGGCAGGGTGCGGTGCCGGATGGCGGCCATGAAGTCGGCCCACAGTTCCCGGATGTTCTGCTGGTCCGGTTCGTGCAACTGGGCCGGCTCGCTGAGCACCGGCTGGCTTTTGTCGCGGGGGTAAAAGGTCCAGCCACTCTGCCAGCCCAGGTGGAGCACCCCCTCGGTGCCGTAGAAATAGCAGCCCACGTTTTCCCCCCGTTCGTGCGGGTTGCCCCCGAAGAGCCGGTGTTCCCAGGTGGCGGTGAAGGACTCGAACTCGAACGTGGCCACCTGCACCTCCGGCGCGTCGGTGGTTTGGTAATCCGGCAGGTTCACCGCCGGCCCCTGCACCGGCCGGCCCCCGGTGGAGGAGACCCGGCGCGGCCACAGTTCCTCGGTCCACCACAAAATCTGGTCCATCCAGTGCACGCCCCAGTCGCCGAGCGTGCCGTTGGCGTAATCCAGGAACTGCCGGAAGCCGCGGGGGTGAATGAGCCTGTTGTACGGCCGCAGCGGCGCCGGCCCGCACCAGCGGTCCCAGTCCAACCCCTTGGGCACGTCCGCGTTGCGGGTCGGCTTTTCCGGCCCCCGGACCCCGTCATAAATCACAAACGCCTTCACCGCGCCGATTTTGCCGGCCCGCCCCTCGCGCAGGAACTTCATCGCCGAAACATTGTGGGGCGAGACCCGGCGGTGAAAGCCCACCTGCACCACCCGGCCGTGCTTGCGCGCGGCGTTCACCATTGCCCGGCCCTCGCCGATGGTGTGGCTGATGGGTTTCTCGACGTATACGTGCGCGCCGGCCTGCACCGCGTCAATGGTCTGCAGGGCGTGCCAGTGGTCCGGAGTGCCCACGATGACGATTTCCGGCTTCTCGCGATCGAGCAATTCGCGGTGGTCGCGGTAGGTCCGCGGCGGTTCGCCGGTAAGCTTGAGCACCTTTTCCTGCGCCGCCTCCAGGTGCCGCTGGTCCACGTCGCACAGGGCAACCACCTTGCAGTTCTTGCCGCCCGGCGGGGGCGGGCTGTAGCGCATGGCCTCCCCGAGGATGTTCATGCCCCACCAGCCGCAGCCGATGAGCGCGGTCTTGTAGTGGCCGAACCCGTCTTCGCCCCGCAACGGGACGGCGCCGAACACGGTGCCGGCGGCGGTGGCGGTGGTGGTGTGCAGGAACTGACGACGATTCATGTTCATGGCTTGGACGTGCTCGGCTTGTGGTCCGCCCCGGTACTCGATGAGCGGCGTAGCGGCGCCGATTGCAAATTTGCCCCTTCGCCTAGTCAAGCGGGAAAAGCCCCGCGCCGCGGCCCGGCGGGTTTCCCTTTGACAAACCGGCGGCCCTGCCCCCAGATAGCCCCGCGATGTTCGCGATGTGACATTCGGATCGCCGCCGGCCACCCCCCGCCGGCCGGCGCAGGTGATTTGTTCCCAATCTCCATGTCGGCTCCGCGCCCCACGCTTCACTTTTCGGCTTTTCGTCTCGGGACCCGACGCACCCGGGAGGTCCGCCCGTGAACGTGATGGTGGCGGGATTGGCCCTGGGCGGGCTTGGCCTGCTGGGGGGCGCGCTGGCCGCGCGGCATCCGCGCGGGTGGCTCGCCGCCACCCTGACCGGCCAGGGCGCCCTTGGCTTGACCGCCCTGGCCGTGCTGGGCGGCGGGGGGAGCTGGGCAGACCCGGGGGCCGGGGCGTGGAGTTCCCCGTGCGGACACCTGCGGCTGGATGTGCTCAGCGCCTTCTTTCTGCTGCTGGTGGCCGGGGTGGGCGGCGCCGCCACGGTGTACGCCCGGGAATACTGGTCGGAGCGGGAGCACCCGGTGTCCGCCGTGGCCGGTCGGGTTTGGTGGAACCTCTTCCTGGCGGCCATGGGGCTGGTGTTGCTGGCCGCGCACGGCATCGTGCTCCTCGTCGGTTGGGAATTGTTTGCCCTCAGCGGCTATTTCCTCATCACCCTCAACCGCACGCCGCGCGCGGTGCGCTCGGCCGGTTGGCTGTACCTGGCCGCTTCGCACGCGGGCACGCTCTGCCTCTTTGGATTTTTCGCCGCCCTGGCCGCGCGCACGGGGAGCTGGGCGCTGGGACCGCTTCACGACCGGCCGGAGCTGGCGCCGTTGTTTTGGCTGGCGCTGCTGGGTTTTGGCCTCAAGGCCGGGTTGTTTCCGCTGCACGTGTGGCTGCCCTCGGCCCATGCCAACGCCCCGAGTCATGTCTCGGCCATGCTCTCGGGTGTGGCGCTCAAGATGGGCATCTACGGACTGGTCCGCTTCAGTGGCTGGTTGCCGACGCCCCCCGCCGCGGGCTGGGTGGTGGCGGGGCTGGGCGGGGTGAGCGCGGTGCTGGGCGTGGCGTTTGCGCTGGGGCAGCATGACCTCAAACGGCTGCTCGCCTACCACAGCGTTGAGAACATCGGCATCATCCTGATGGGACTGGGTTTTGGCCTGCTGGCCGCCGCCCACGGACCCGCCGGGTGGGGACCACTGGCGCTGGCCGGCGGGCTGTTGCATGTCTGGAACCACGGCCTGTTCAAGGCGCTGCTGTTTCTCGGCGCCGGCTCGGTGTTGCACGCCACGGGCACGCGGGAAATGAGTCGCCTGGGCGGGTTGTGGACCCGGATGCCCTGGACCACCGCCCTGTTCGCGCTGGGGGCCGCGGCCATTTCCGGTCTGCCCCCGCTCAACGGCTTCGTGAGCGAGTGGCTGGTGTACCTGGGGTTGTTCGACGCCGCCGCGGCCCGCGGACCGGCGGCCGCGCTGGCGATTCCCACGGCCATTCTGCTGGCCATCACCGGCGCGCTGGCGCTGGCCTGCTTTGTGAAGGTGTGCGGGGTGGTGTTTCTGGGCGCGGCGCGCACGCCCGCCGCCGAGCGGGCGCACGAATGCGGCCCGGCGATGCGCGGGGCAATGCTGGCGCTGGCCGCGGCGTGTGTGGCCATCGGGCTGGGCGCCGCGGGACTGTGGCCGGTCCTGGCGCGGGTGGTCGCGGCCTGGAATCCGGCCTGGCCGCCCGGGGAGACGCCCGCCTCGCTGAAGGCGTTGACCGCGGCGCACGTGGTGGTGGCGCTGGCCGCGGTCGCCGCCGCGGCCGGCCTGGCGCGCAAGCTCCGGCGCGCCGGGGTGCGCCGCGCGGTGACCTGGGACTGTGGTTATGCGGCGCCCTCACCGCGAATGCAGTACACCGCCGCATCTTTCGCCGGCATCCTCACCGAGTGGTTTGCCTGGATTCTGCACCCGCACCGGCACGAGGAAAAACCGGAGGGCGTCCTGCCGCGGCGGGCGCGCTGGTCGGTCCACACCCCGGAGACCGTGCTCGAGGAGGTGATCGAGCCGGTGGGGCGCGGCTTTCTGTGGGCCGCCGCGCAGGTCCGCAAGCTCCAGCACGGTCGGGTGCAGGCGTACGTGCTGTACCTGCTGCTGGGCGTGGCCGCGCTGGCCGTGCTGGCACTGTGGAGTTGGACCGGCTGAATGCGGCGGCCAACGGACACCATGTACCTGAACCTGCTGCAACTGGCCGAGTCGTTCGGCGTGTCGGAAAGCGTGGTCGAGGACTGGGTCGCCCACGAGGGCCTGCCCCACGTCCGGGACCGCGACCGCCTGCTCTTTGATCGGGCCCAGGTGGCCGACTGGGCCTCGCGCCGCGGCCTGGCAGCCCGGGCCGGTTTTCTGGCGCCGGAACCGGCCGGCGCGGGCGCGGGGCTGAGTTTGGAGACGCTCTTGCGGCGCGGCGGGCTGTGGCGGGACGTACCCGCCGACGGGGTGCTCGGGGTGTTCGAGCAGGTGCTGCGCCGGCTGCCGGGCGTGACGCCGGCGCTGTTGGGCCTGGTCATCCGGCGCCTGCGCGCGCCGGCGGGAGTTACCTGGGCGCCGGTGGGCGAGGGGTTCGCGCTGCCTCACCTGGCGACGCGACCCGCCCTGGGGCCTGACTGTGGCTGCGTGGCCGCCCTGTGGTTGCGCGAGCCGCTGGCCGTTGCGCAACCCGCCCCGGACGCGGCGCCGGTGACCCGGCTGCTGTTTTTCCTGGCGCCCGCGCCGCGGGCGCATCTGGACCTGCTGGCCCGGCTGAGCCGCGCGTTGCGCGGCGGTCCACTGCGCGAGGCGCTGTTGGCCGCCGCGGCCGACGAGGCCATTTACCGGGCGGCGCGGGAAACGGACGCCCGTTTTGCTGTCGGGGCGACCCACCGGGGAACAGGCGGAGGCGGGCGATGAGCGAAATCGGACTGATGCTGCTGCGTATGGCAGTGTGGCTGGGCCTGGCGCCGCTGCTGCCGGGGCTCATCAACAAGGTCAAGGCGGCGGTGGCCGGCCGGCGGGGGCCGCCGGTGCTGCAACTGTACTACGACCTGGCGCGGCTCTGGCGGAAGGGCGTGGTCCTGAGCACGCTGGCCTCGCCGGGCTTTGTCTTCGGACCGGCGGTGGCCTGGCTGGCCGTGGTGGCGGCGGCGGCCCTGCTGCCGCTGGGACCGCTCGGGGCCGTGGCCGGCTTCCGCGGCGACGTGGTGCTGATGATTTACCTGCTGGCGCTGGCGCGGTTTGCCACTGCGTGGAGCGCAATGGAAACGGGCTCGGCCTTCGAGGGCATGGGCGCGGCGCGGGAGGTCAGCTTCGCGGTGCTGGCCGAGGCGGCGGTGATCGCGGGGGTGCTCGCCCTGTGTGTGCAAAGCGGCCGCCTGACGCTGGCGGACATGCTCGGAGAATCTGCCGGTCCCGGGGCGGCGCTGCTGGGAGCGGGCCTCTTCGTCGTGCTGCTGGCGGAGAACTGTCGGGTGCCGTTTGACGACCCCAACACCCACCTGGAGCTGACGATGGTCCACGAGGTGATGGTGCTGGACCACAGCGGACCGTTGCTGGCAGCGGTGCTGCACGGGGCGGCGGTGAAGCTGCTGTTTTTCGCGGTGCTGCTGGTGCAGGCGGTCCTGCCGATGGGCCACTGGCCGGCGGGCACCGCGCTGGCCGCACTGGCGGGGGGAGTGTTGCTGGTGACCGTTGGGGTGGGTCTGGTCGAGGCGCTGCTGGCGCGGGTCGCCTTCCGGCGCGTGCCGCTGCTGCTGACCTCGGCGTGGGTCTTGTGCGTGTTTGCGCTGTTGGTGGCGTGGAAGGGAGGCGGGCGATGACCGGGCTGTTGAACGTGCTGGTGGGCGTGGTGATGGGCCTGAACCTCGTGGCCCTGGCCGGGGGTCGCCTGCCGCTGCTGATCCGGACCGTGGCCGTGCAGGGCGTGTTGCTGGGGCTGATGCCACTGATTCTCGAACACGAGTCCCCCGACTGGAAACTCGCCGCGGTGGCCGTGGCCACCGTGGCGGGCAAGGGCCTGCTCATTCCCTCCCTGCTCCTGCGTGCCCTGCGGGTGGCGCGCATTGACCGGGAGGTGGAACCGTTGCTCGGTTTTGTGCCCTCCCTGCTGCTGGGCGCGCTGGGCACGCTGGCGGCGGTGGTGCTGACCGAGTTCCTCCCGCTGCGGGCCGAGCACGCCGCCACCCTGCTGGTGCCGGGGGCGCTGGCCTCGGTGCTCACCGGGTTCATCCTGCTGGCCGGCCGGGTGAAGGCGTTGTCGCAGGTGTGCGGCTACCTGGTGCTGGAAAACGGCATTTACCTTTTTGGCCTGCTGTTGCTGGGCTCGACCCCGCTGCTGGTCGAATCGGGCATCCTGCTGGACGTGACCGTGGGCGTGTTTGTGATCGGGATCATCGTGGACCGGATTCAACGCACCTTTGACTCCCTGGACACGCGGCGACTGACCGTGTTGCGCGAATGAACGAGTGGCTTTCCCTGGGTTTGATCGGTGTGCCGTTGCTGGGCGCGGGCCTGGCCGGTGTGTGGCCGGACCACCGCACCCGCCCCTGGCTGTTGCCGGCGGTGGGGGTGGTGCACCTGGCGCTGGTGTTGGCACGGGCGGGGCAGGCGCCGGTGGTTGCCCCGGGCGCCTGGCTGGGGTTTGACCCGCTGGCGCGCGCGGTCCTGCCGGCGGTGTCGCTGCTCTTCCTGGGGTGCGCGGCGTATGCCGTCCCGTATCTGCGCCTCCGTTCCGAGCGCCCCAACCGGGTGTTTGTGGCGCTGTTGCTGACGGTGCTGGGCCTGGTCAGCGCCGGGCATCAGGCGCGGCATCTGGGCTTGTTGTGGATCACGACCGAGGCGGTGACGCTGGCGTGCGTGCCCCTGCTGCATTTCAACGGCACCCCGCGGGCGTTCGAGGCCACATGGAAGTACCTGGTGGTGGGTGGCACCGGCATGGCGCTCTCGTTGCTCGGCTCGTTCTGTCTGGGCTATGCCTCGTTGCACGGCGGCGGGCAAGGTGACCTGACCTTTGCTGCGCTGGCCGTGCAGGGACCGGAATTGTCCCGGCCCTGGGTGCTGGCGGCGTGGGTGTTGGTGCTCGCGGGGTACGGCACGAAGATGGGCCTGGCGCCGATGCACACCTGGAAGCCGGACGCCTACGGCGAGGCACCCGGCATCGTGGGCGCGCTGCTGGCCGGCGGCGTCACCACCGTGGCCTTCACCGCCATCCTGCGGGTGCGGGCGGTGGTGGGCGCGGCCGGCGCGGGCGCGGTGGCGGACCGCACGCTGCTGGCGCTGGGGCTGTTTTCCCTGGTGATGGCCGCGTTGTTTCTTCTGGGCACCCGGGACTTCAAGCGGATGCTGGCCTACTCGAGCGTCGAGCACATGGGCCTCCTGAGTCTGGGCGCGGCGCTGGGCGGGGCGGGCCTGGCCGCGGCCTTGTTTCACGTCTGGAGCAACGGCCTGACCAAGGGCGCGCTGTTCCTGAGCGCGGGCAATGTGCGCCGCGCCGCCGGCTCGGCCTCGATGGACACGGCCCGGGGCATGGCGCGACTGACGCCGGGGTCGGCGGGGCTGATGGTGGCCGGGATGTTCGCGGTGACGGCGCTGCCGCCATTTGCGCCGTTTTTCAGCGAGCTGCGGATCGTCCGGGCCGGACTGACGGAGGGCCGGGGATGGGCGGTGGGGGTGATGCTCCTGGGGCTGCTGCTGGCGTTTCTGGGCATGACCCGGGTGGTGTTCGGCGTAGTGGAAGGGCGGCCCGCGCCGGCGGTCCGGCGGTCGGCGGCCCGGTTCGCCGAGACCGCCGGGGTGTTGGTCCCCCCGCTGGCATTGCTGGCGGCGTCGCTGGCGCTGGGTTTGTTTCGACCGACGGGCCTGGAGGCGGCCTGGCAGGCGGCGGTCGCGCAGATCCGCCAACCATGAACGCGCGAAGCGAATTTTTGCCCCTGAGCAACGGCGGTGCGGTGGTCTGGCCGGAAGTGCCGGTCCGGCCGATCGAGTCCTTGGTCGAGCACACCGCCGCGGCGCTCGGGACCGGCGCGCGGCTCTGCGCGTGGTTCGGCGTGCCCGAGGGCGGGGGCGTCAGCGTCGTGGCCGTGCTGGCGTACGACGCCGAGGGTCGGCTGGGGGTGGCGCGCAGTGCGCCGGTGCGGGGTGGGTACCCGGCACTGACGCCGCGCCAGACGCAGGCGCATCTGTTCGAGCGCGAGTTGGGGGAGCAGCACGGGCTCGAGCCGCGGGGCCATCCGTGGTTGAAGCCGGTGCGGCGGGCGCGGAACGGCGCGCCGCTCCACGGCGAGTTTTTCCGCGTCGCGGGCGCCGAGGTGCACGAGGTGGCCGTGGGGCCGGTGCACGCGGGCATCATCGAACCGGGCCACTTCCGCTTTCAGTGCGCGGGTGAGGAGGTGTTGCACCTGGAGATCGCCCTGGGCTACCAGCACCGCGGCATCGAGGAGGCGCTCCCGGGCGGGCCGCATCGCGCCACGGCGGCGCAGATGGAAACGGTGGCCGGCGACACGACCGTCGGCCACGCCACGGCGTACGCGATGGTGATGGAAGGCCTGGCGGGCGTGGAGGCGCCCCTGCGGGCGCAGTGGCTGCGGGCGCTGGCGCTCGAGCTGGAGCGGCTGGCCAACCACACCGGCGACCTCGGCGCGCTGGCCAACGACGTGGCCTTCCTGCCCACCTCCGCCGCGTGCGGGCGCATCCGCGGGGATTTTCTGAACCTGACCGCGCTGATCTGCGGCAACCGGTTTGGCCGTCGGCTGGTGCGGCCCGGCGGGTGCGCGTTCGACCTGGAACCGGATCGGGCGCAACGGCTGCTCACCGGCGTGGCCCGGGCGATGGACGACCTGGAACACGCCGCGGCGTGGTTTTGGGACTCGGCCACGGTGCGCGCGCGCTTCGAGAGCGTGGGCGCGGTGAGCGACCGGGAGGCGCGCGAGCTCGGCCTGGTCGGCCCGGCCGCGCGCGCCTGCGGGCTGGTGCGCGACGTGCGCTACGATCACCCGGCCGGCTGGCATCGCCTGGCGCAGGTGCCGGTGGCGGTTTGGCCCGGCGGAGACGTGCTGGCGCGCGCGCGGGTGCGCTGGCTGGAAATTCAGCGCGCGGTGGAATTCCTTCGCGAACAGGTGCCGGCCGGTCCGGAGGGCCCGTTGCTGGAACCGCCGCCCCCGCCGGCGGGCGAGCGGCTGGCCGTGGCGCTGGTCGAGGGCTGGCGCGGGGAAATTTGCCACGTGGCGGTCACCGACGCCGCCGGTCGGTTTCGCCGCTACAAAATCGTGGACCCGTCGTTTCACAACTGGACCGGGTTGGCGCTGGCGCTCCGGGGCACGGCCATCTCGGATTTCCCGGTCTGCAACAAGAGTTTCAACCTCAGTTACTGCGGCGCGGATCTGTAGGCGCCGTCCCGGCCATGTACGTGCTCGATTCCCTGGTGTACCGGCTCCGGCGCGGTTGCGAAACCCAGCCCTACCCGGACGGCCCGCCGCCGGCGCTGCCCGAACGGCACGGCGGGGCGCTGCGGCTGGACGCGGCGAAGTGTGCCGCCGGGTGCACGGCCTGCCTGCCGGTGTGCCCCACCGAGGCGCTGACCCGCCCCGGCCCGGCCCCGGCGCAACTGGACCTGGGCCGCTGCATTTTTTGCACCGCCTGCGTGGAAGTCTGCCCCACCCGGGCCATCACGCCCACCGGCGACCATCGGATGGCCGCGCGCCGGCGGGCAGACCTGGTGCTGGGCGGGACGAACGGGGCGGAGACCGCGCGCCTGGCCGCGGCCCTGGACGAGCGACTGCGGCGGCTGTTCGGGCGCTCGCTGCGCCTGCGGCAGGTCAGCGCCGGCGGTTGCAACGCCTGCGAGGCGGACACCAACGTGCTGGGGACCATCGGCTGGGACCTGGGCCGGTTCGGCGTGCAATTCGTGGCCTCGCCGCGGCACGCGGACGGGCTGTTGATCACCGGGCCGGTGTCCGAGGGCATGGAACTGGCGCTGCGCAAGACCTGGGAGGCGGTGCCCGAGCCGCGGCTGGTGATTGCGGTGGGCGCCTGTGCCATCGCCGGCGGGCCGTTTGTCGGGCATCCGCAGGTGCGCAACGGCGCGGCGGCGGTGGTGCCGGTGGACCTGTTCATCCCCGGCTGCCCGCCGCACCCATTGACCATCCTCGATGGCCTGTTGCGGTTGTTGGGCCGGCTGAAGTAACGCGCCGCCGGGCGACGCCTTGTAAAGCCCCCCGGCCCGGTCTAGCGTGCGGGCATGTTCGACTCGCTCAGCAGCAAGCTCCAGAACGTCTTCCGCAACCTGCGCGGGCTGGGGCGCATCACCGAGGCCAACGTCGCCGACGCCCTGCGCGACGTGCGCCTGGCCCTGCTCGAGGCGGACGTCAACTTCCAGGTCGCCCGCGACTTCATCGAGGCGGTGAAGCAAAAGGCCCTGGGGCAGGAGGTCCTGCGCAGCATCCAGCCCGGCCAGCAGATCATCAAAATCATCCACGACGAGCTGGTGACGCTGTTGGGCGCGGACAGCCCGGGGCTGCGGCTGGAGGGCGCGCCCGCCAGTCTCCTGCTGGTGGGCCTGCACGGCTCGGGCAAAACCACCACCTGCGGCAAGCTCGCCCGCTGGCTCCACAAGCAGGGCGCCGCGCCCCTGCTGGTGGCCGCCGACGTGTACCGCCCCGCCGCCATGGACCAACTGGCCACGCTGGGCCGGCAACTGAACCTGCCGGTGTTCACCAAGCCCGGCGAGACCGACGTCCTGCGCCTGGCGCGCGAGGCGCTGGCCTTTGCCGCGGCGAACCAGCGCACCGTGCTGCTGTTCGACACCGCCGGCCGCCTGCACATTGACCAGCCCCTGGTTCAGGAACTGGTGCGCCTGCGCGACCTGGTCCGCCCCGCCGAAATCCTCCTGGTGCTCGATGCCGCCACCGGGCAGGAGGCCGTGAACGTGGCCACGCACTTCCACCAGGCCCTGGGTATCACCGGGGCGGTGCTCACCAAGCTGGACGGCGACGCCCGCGGCGGCGCGGCCCTGAGCTTCCGGGCCGTGGTGGGCCGGCCGATCAAGTTTGTCGGCGTGGGGGAAAAGCTCGAGGACCTCGAACCGTTCCACGGCGAGCGTCTGGCCCAGCGCATCCTGGGCATGGGCGACGTGGTGGCGCTGGTCGAAAAGGCCGCCGAGGCCGTGGACCAAGATGAGGCGCGCCGGCTCGAGGAGAAGATGCGCAAGGGCCAGTTCACGCTCGAGGACTTCCTGGCCCAGTTGCGCCAGATGCGCAAAATGGGGCCGCTGGAAAGTCTGGTTGGCCTGCTGCCCGGCGGGGCGGACGCGCTCAAAAACGCCGACCTGAGCCGCAGCGAAAAGGAGTTCCGGCGCATGGAGGGCATCCTCTGCGCCATGACCCCGGCCGAGCGGCGCAATCCGAACATCTTGAATGCGCGCCGCCGGCTGCGCATTGCCAACGGCAGCGGGGTGAAGGTCAGTGAGGTCAACAACCTGCTCAACCGCTTCCACCAGATGCAGCAGATGATGAAAAAGATGGGCAAGTTCCAGAAGCTGCTCGCCCGGATGGGCGGGCCGGGAGGTGCGGGCGGGTTGCCGCCCGGAATGTTTGGCCGCTGAAGCTGGTGCCCCGGCGGCGGTCGGCCGGGGCGGCCGCCGGACCGGACCGCCGGGCGCGGGGTTCGGTCGGCCGGGGACCTGCCGGTGTCCCACCGGTCGTTCCCGCCTTGACGCCGCGCCGGGGGATTTTCTCAATGCCCGCATGACGCCGACCCGGTTCCCACTTTCGCGCCGCGTTTTTCTGCAACGATGCGCCGCCCTGGCCGCCACCACCGGCCTGCCGGCGTGGTTCATCGAGCGCTCGCTCTCCGCCGCCGAGGTCCCGCCCGCGCCCCGCAGCGCCAACGACCGCCCCGGCATGCTCCTGGTGGGCTGCGGCGGCATGGGCCGCGGCGACGCCAACAACGCCCGGCGCTTCGGCGAGGTCGTGGCCGTGTGCGACGTGGACGAAGGGCACGTCGAGGCGGCCGCCAAACAGTTCACCCAGGACGGCAAAACGCCCGCGAAGTTCCGCGACTTCCGCCGGGCGCTCGAACACCCGGGCGTGGACGTCGTGATCAACGCCACACCCGACCACTGGCACACGCTCATCAACCTGGCCGCCGTCCGCGCCGGCAAGGACGTGTACGCCGAGAAACCGCTGACGCTCACCCTTGACGAGGGCCGCCGCCTGGTGACGGCCGTGCGCGAGCGCCGCGCCGTGCTTCAGACCGGCACCCAACAGCGCAGTGACAACCGCTTCCGCCTGGCCTGCGAGTTGGTTCGCAACGGCCGCCTCGGCCGGCTCCAGCAAATCCTCGTGTACCTCCCCGCCGGCCTGCGCGGCGGGCCGTTCGCCCCCTCGCCCGTGCCGCCCGGACTGGACTGGGACTTTTACCTCGGCCAGGCGCCGAAGGTGGACTACGTGAAGGAGCGCTGCCACACCACCTTCCGCTACTGGCTGGACTACTCCGGCGGCACCATCACCGACTGGGGCGCCCACCACCTGGACATCGCCCGCTGGGCGTTGGGCCAGGATGGGCCGCTCACCGTGTCGGGCAAGGTCCTCGCCGAGCCCGTCCCCGGCGGGTACACGGCCATCAGCGAGTACGAGGTCACTTACACCTGGGCCGGGGGCGTGCGCCTGGTGGCCCGGACCACGACCGACGACAACATCTTCGGCGGCGTGGTGAACAAGGAGGGACAACGCCACGGTCTCCGCTTCGAGGGCACCGAGGGCTGGCTGTGGGTTACCCGCGGGGACATTGACGCCAGCCGCGACGAAATCATTTCCGCGCCCCTGCCCGAGGGGGCCGAACGGCTCGAGGCCAGCGCCGATCACATGGGCAATTTCTTTGCCTGTGTCCGCTCGCGGAAAGCCCCGGTCGCTTCCGTCGAGGTCGGCCATCGCTCGGCCTCGGTCTGCCACCTGGCGACCATCGCGCTGCGCCTGCGCCGGCCCCTGACCTGGGACCCGGTACGGGAGCAGTTCACCGGCGAGGGCGCCGCTGAAGCCAACGCGCACGTCGCCCGCGACATGCGCCGGCCCTATGACTACAGCTTCATCGCCTGAGGCCGGGCCCGCGGCGCGCCGGACGGGTCGGCTACAGCCGGGTTGCTGGTCGCGCCGCAGCTTCTTGCGATCGGTTCCGGGGGCGGGGCTGGCGGTCCCGTTCATGGCCCGGGACCTGCCGGTGGCGGTGCACGCCCGGGCGGGCGAACCGGAGCTGACCGACGCCGAGCGGGAGGAGATTCAGCGCCGGATTGACGCGCACCGGCCCGGGCGGCTGGCGCGCCTGCCCGCGGGGTTTTGCCGCCGCGTGGGCGCCACGCACGTGGCCGGCAAGTACCACCTCACGGACCGGCCTTTCCTTTTGGAGGGCGCGGCCGGGTTGCTCGAGCTGGGCACCCGCCTGGGCAAGTTCTGGCTCGTCCCGCGCGACCTCGAACGGTCCTACCCGTTCCACCACCGCTGGGGCCGCCACGACTCGCTGGTGAGCCTGGTCCGCAGCGAGCCGTTTGCCGAATTGCTGGCCCTGCCGTTCGAGACGTTGCTCTTCGAGGCCCACGCCCCCGGCGAGGAGGGTTGGCAAAAACCCGACCGGCCCGCGTCGTTTTTCGAGGCGATCACCACCGAGTTTTACGAACTGACCGCGCACCTGTACCGCGTTTGCCGCGACCGGGCGGTGACGATCATTCTCCAGCACTGGGAGGGGGACTGGCTGTTGCGCGGCGTCGGTCAATCCTGGGACCCGCCGCCACTCGACTGGCGTGCGCGCTGCGAGCGGATGCAACGCTGGCTGGCCGCGCGCCAGGCCGGCGTGAGCCGCGCCCGTCGCGAATACGGCGCCGGCGCCCGGTGCCGCGTGGCCCACGCCGCCGAGGTCAACCGGGTGACCGACGCCTGGCGCGGCCTCCCCACCATGACCCGCGAAGTGCTGCCCGCGGTCGAGCTGGACCTGGTTTCCTACTCGGCCTACGACGGCCTGGCGGACGGGATCACCCTCTGGCGGTGCATCGAGGAGATTCGCCGCCACGCCCGCACCGGCCCGTTGTTCGGCCCGGGCGCGGTCTGTGTCGGAGAAATCGGTCTGCCCGAGAACGAGCAGCCCGGGCGCGTGGCCGAGCGCTGGGACGAATGGCTCGGCGCGCTCCTGGCGTTGGACGTGCCGTACGTGGTGCAGTGGGAGCTGTATTGCAACGAGCCGAACCCGCGTCTCTCCCCGCCGCCACGCCCGCCCGTGACCGACCCGGCGCAACTCCGCGGTTTCTGGTTGGTACGACCGGACGGTTCCCTCAGTCAGACCGGGCGTTTCTTCCGCGATCTGTGGCAGCGGGTGGCCTGAGCCGCGGCGCCGCGCGGCCCTGACAGGCGGAGGAATCCGCGCTCGACGCGGGCGTTACCCGGAGTGGGTCGGGCGCCGCGGCGTCGGCACCGGGAGACCGGTCCGGGATTTGGTTTTGTCTTCGGGGAGCCGTCCGGAGCGCGCTTCACCATTGCGCCCGGGGGTGCGCCGTGTAAACACGCCGCCATGCTCAATTATCTCTGGCTGGGCCTGGTGCTGCTGGCGGTGGTGCTCGGCGGCCTGAACCAGCGGCTTCCCCAGATCACCGACGCCGCGTTCGACGCGGCCAAGACCGCGGTGATGACCATCGCGCTGCCCCTCATCGGCCTGACAGCGCTGTGGCTGGGGGTGATGCGGCTGGCCGAGCAGGCGGGCATGGTTCGGGCACTGGCGCGGGCGCTGCGGCCGGCGTTGCGGTGGTTGTTTCCCGAGGTGCCGGCCCACCACCCGGCGATGGGCTCGATGCTGATGAACCTGGCCGCCAACATGATCGGCCTGACCAACGCCGCCACGCCGCTCGGGCTGCGGGCGATGAACGACCTGGAGAAACTCAATCGCCACCCCGGCACCGCCACCAATGCGATGTGCACCTTCCTGGCCCTGAACACCAGCTCGGTGCAACTGCTCCCCACCACGGCCATCGGCATCCTGGCCGCCGCCGGTGGGCAGCAGCCCACCGCCATTGTCGGCACGGCGTTGCTGGCGACGCTGTGCTCGACCGCCGCGGGCATCCTCGCCGTCAAAAGCCTCCAAAACCTGCGATGGTTCCGATTGCCCGGCGAGGCGTTGGCGCCCGCGGCGGCGCCCCCCCCGCCGGCGGCCGACCCCGGGCCGCCGGAAGCGGCCGAGGCGCCCGCGCCCCCGGGCAGGTGGCCCCGGCTGATTTTTGCGGTCTTCCTCGGGTTTTTCGCCTGGCTGTTTGGGCGGAGTCTGGCCGAGGGTTCACCCGGGGCGGTGGAGGGGAACGGTTTCGTGCGCGTGATGAACGCGGTGTCGCTGCTGGCGATTCCATTCTTTCTGGCGTTCTTTCCGCTGTACGCGGCGCTGCGGCGCGTGCCGGTGTACGAGCAGTTCGTGGAGGGGGCGAAGGAGGGGTTCCACGTGGCGGTGCGGATCATCCCGTATCTGGTCGCGATGTTGGTGGCGGTGGGGATGTTTCGCGCGGCGGGCGGCATCGAACTGCTGGCGCGCGGGCTGGCGCCGCTGCTCGGCTGGGCCGGGGTCCCCGCGGACCTGTTGCCGATGGTGCTGATGCGGCCGCTGAGCGGCGGGGCGACCATCGGCCTGTTTTCGGAGTTGGTCAGCGCGCACGGGCCGGACAGCCTGGTGAGCCGGATGGGCGCCACGGTGCTGGGGAGCACGGAGACGACCCTGTACGTGGTGGCGGTTTACTTCGGGGCGGTGGGCGTGCAGCGGGCCCGCCACGCCGTGGCGGCGGGGCTGCTGGCGGACCTGGCCGGGGTGGTGGCCTCGGTGGTCATCTGCCGAGCGGTGTTTGGCGGGGGGTGAGGGGGGAGAATTCTGGAGAGCAAAATCTCCCGGGCCGCTTTTCTGCGTTGCGCCAGCCCGTGAACCCGGGCCGAGTGCCAAGCTTGACGTCGCTGCCGGGGCGGATCAATTTGCTCCCTCCGTAAACCATGCCCTCCTTGGAACACCAAACCCAACGGGATTTCGATTTCAACCTCGACAAGCCCGACTGGGTGGCGCTGAGGCTGTTGCTCCACAGCGGGGAAGAGGAACTGACCGACCGGCGCAAGCACCTCTTGCGAAAGATTTCCAACTGGTTCCTGGCCCTGAAGCTGTTTGCCCGCTTCGAGGAAGCCCACTTGGTCCAGGCCGAGCCAACCGACCGGGATCGGGAATTCCACCGCATCTTTCTCACCCAACTGCTGGCGCAGGGCGAAAAACTCGCTTGGGAGTTGGGTCGGGCCCGTGAGGTGGACCCGCAAGCCATCGGACTGCGCGCCGAAGACGTGGATGCCAATCTGCGGCACCTGCGCGACCGGTATGCGCGTTTGGCCTTCGAACTGGCCCCGGAGCGACGCGAGGCCATTCTCAACCTGTTTCGTGAGCCGGCGCCCGCCACTTGAGGCCCTGTTGGCTGCGCAATACGAAGTGGACTGCGCCGAGCCGGAAGACCGCGCGGAATGCCTGGCGCGCTTGGACCGCCTGATTCAGGAAGTGACCGCCGGGTAGCGGGGGAGCCGCCAGGAACTGTTGGCGGCCCTCGAACCGCGCTATCGAGAATACCGCCGTCAACGCCGGGCTCGAGAGCGCCAGGCCTTGATGAACAAATTGCAGGGTCCCTGACGCGGTCCTCGCCGGCTTCCACAGGGTCCGCAGATTCTGAACAGACCTGGCGAGACGACCGGCTACCGGTTCCCGGGGGCTGACCCGCAAACGCCGAAAGGAAACGAGATCTCTGCCGAAAAGCGTTTGCCCCGTGCCGGTCCCGGCCGCATCCTCGCCCGAAAATTGACCGGCATGAACCCGCCCTGGTTGGTGTACCGCACCCGCTGGTCGGCGCTGAGCCTGGCCGCGGCGGGGGTGTTGATCGCGATGAGCCTGCCCAGTTGCGCCACGCGCCGCGCGCGCGTCGCCCCGTATTCGCTGCCGAAATCCGCCTACCCCGCCACCGCCAAATCCAACGTGGTGGAAGTGCTGCACGGGGTGCGGATTGAAGACCCGTACCGCTGGCTCGAAGACGACAATTCGCCGGAGACCAAGGCCTGGGTGGAGGCCCAGAACCGGGTCACCTTCCGCTTTTTGGAGCGCATCCCCGAGCGGCCCCGCCTCCGACAACGCCTCACCCAACTGTGGAACTACGAGCGTTACGGCCTGCCGTTCCGCGAAGGGGACCGGTACTTCTTCACCCGCAACGACGGCCTGCAAAACCAGAGCGTGCTCTACGTGGCCGAGTCGCTGGACGCCCCGCCGCGCGTGCTGCTGGACCCCAACGCACTCTCGCCCGACGGCACCGTGGCGCTGACCGGCGTGGCGGTCAGCCGCGACGGCCGCCGGCTGGCCTACGGCGTGGCCGTGGCCGGTTCCGACTGGCAGGAGTGGCATGTGCGCGACGTGGACTCGGGCACGGACCTGCCCGACGTGGTGCGCTGGGTGAAATTTTCCGCCGCCTCCTGGGCCCGGGACGGCTCGGGCTTCTTCTACAGCCGCTACGACGAGCCGACCGCGGCGGAAAAGCTCACCCGGGTGAACTACTTCCACAAACTGTATTTCCACCGCCTGGGTACGCCCCAGAGCGAAGACGTGCTGGTGTACCACCGGCCGGACCAGAAGGAGTGGGGGTTCCAGGGCCACGTCACGGACGACGGCCGCTACCTGATCATCACCGTGACCCACGGCACCGACCCGAAGAACCGCGTGTTCTACCAGGACCTGCAGACCCCCGGAGCGCCGGTGGTCGAGCTGCTCAACGACTTCGACGCCTCCTACAACTTCGTGGACAACGACGGGCCGGTCTTTTGGTTCCACACCGACCTGGAGGCGCCGCGCGGCCGGGTCATCGCCATTGACACGCGCCAGCCCGCGCGGGCGCACTGGCGCGAGGTCATTCCCCAGGCGGCCGAAACCATCCAGGCGGTCAGCACGGTGAACCAGCAGTTCTTCGTGAACTACCTCAGGGACGCGCGCACACAGGTGAAGGTGTTCGACCTGGCCGGCCGTTTCGTGCGCGAGGTCGAGTTGCCCGGGCTGGGTACGGCCGGGGGCTTTGCCGGCAAGCGCACCGACACCGAGACCTTTTACTCCTTCACCAGCTTCGCCACCCCGGCGGTCATCTACCGCTACGACGCCGCCACCGGCTCGAGCACCGTGTTCCGGCGGCCGCAAGTGGCGTTCGACCCCGCGCAGTACGAAACGCGGCAGGTCTTTTACACCAGCCGGGACGGCACCCGGGTGCCGATGTTCATCAGCCACAAGAAGGGCCTGCGCCTCCACGGCCGCAACCCCACGCTGCTGTACGGCTACGGCGGCTTCAACATCAGCCTCACCCCGGGCTTCTCGGTGGCCAACCTGGTGTGGATGGAACTGGGCGGGGTGTACGCGCAACCGAACCTGCGCGGCGGCGGCGAGTACGGGGAAGAGTGGCACCAGGCCGGCACCCGGCTGCGCAAGCAAAACGTCTTCGACGATTTCATCGCGGCGGCCGAGTGGCTCATCGCCCACCGCTACACCTCGCGCCGGCACCTGGCCATCGCCGGGGGCAGCAACGGCGGCTTGTTGGTCGGCGCCTGCATGACCCAGCGGCCCGAGCTGTTCGCCGCGGCCCTGCCGGCGGTGGGCGTGCTGGACATGTTGCGTTTCCACAAGTTCACCATCGGCTGGGCGTGGACCAGCGACTACGGCTCGCCCGAGAACCCGCAGGAGTTTGCCGCCCTGCTCGACTACTCCCCGCTCCACAACCTCAAGCCCGGCGTGCGCTACCCGGCCACGCTCATCACCACCGCCGACCACGATGACCGCGTGGTGCCCGCGCACAGCTTCAAGTTTGCCGCCCGGCTCCAGGAATGCCATGCCGGCGGGCCCCCGGTGCTCATCCGGATCGAAACCAAAGCGGGCCACGGCGCCGGCAAACCCACCACCAAACTCATCGAGGAAGCGGCCGACCGCCTGGCGTTTCTGGTGGCCGTGCTGGGCGTTAAAATGCCAGCGGGCGACACCGCGACCGCCCCGGCGCCGCGCTGAGCGGAGCCCCGCGGGGCCGGGGCGCACCAAATTGTCAGACTTGTCCGCTTGGTGGAGCCCTCATGCCGCCCCGGCAGCCGGCTCACCCGGCCAGCAACAGCTCGAGCAGGGCGCGATCGAGCTTGTGGCCCTGCCAGTCCTCGTAGGTCACGTCGGTGCGGCCGCTGTCCACCACGCCGAAACTGCCGCGCAGGTTCCACAGCGCCCAGCCCCAGCCGGCCTCCTTCCACAGGTCCAGGAAGTCGCGCATCCAGGCCAGCGCCACGCGGTGCGGCGTCTTGTTGAAAGCACCCCACTCGCCCACGTGCACGCCCACGCCCTGTTTTTCCAGGGCCTGCCAGGGCGCGATGCATTCGCGGCGCAGGCGGTCCTTGTCCCAGACATCGCCCTCGCGCAGCCGCAGTGGCCAATCCGGCGTGGGCCAGTTCTGGCCGTTGACCCAACTGGCGCCGTGGTGACTCACCCGCATGGGTTGATAGCCGCGGGTGCTCTGGGCCACGCCCAGCGGGATCAACTCCGGCACCGGCTGATTCCCCCACCGCAGGCCGTCGGCGATGATCAGCCGGTCCGGGTCCTCGGCCCGGATGGCGGCCACCAGGCGGGACACCACGCGCACGTAGTCGGCGGCCGGCAGGTCCCCGGGTTCGTTGAGCAGGTCGAAGCTCAGGTGGCGGTTGGGAATGCCCTTGTAGCGACGGGCGAAGGCGGCCCAATGCAGCGCGCACACCTCGAGCGCCTCCTCGTCCTTCCACAGATCCTTCGGCTCGGGCGGCGGGTTCACGCAGTAACCGGGCGCGCGGTGGAAATTCAGGTTCACGTGCACGCCGTGTTGCCGGCCGAACTCGATGGCCTGATCAATGTGCTTCAGTTCGGGTTCACGCAACACCCGCCAGTCCGCGGGATCGGTCCAGCACCGGTAGGACATGGGCAGGCGGGCGAAGTTGAAGCCCCAGCCGGCCATCCACTCGAAATCGCGCTCGCGGAAGGGCGGGTTGCCGCCCTCACGGTGGGTGAACTTCTCCAGCAGGTTGAAGCCGCGCCAGCGGGGCAGCTTGCGCGGCGACGGCTCCGGCAGCGCGGGGGCGGCGGCCCGCGCGGGAAAGCCGCTGGCAGCGGCGGCCAGAACCGTCAAGGCGCCGGCGGTGCGGTCCAGGAATTCTCGGCGGGTCAGGGTGGTTTGCATGAAGGGATTGGACCGTCCGATGCCCGGGACATTCAAAGGAGAATGCGGCGGCAGGGTTTTGCCGGGAAGGCCGCAAACGGCTGCCGGCCCGGCCGTGCGCCGGCTTTTGGAGGGTGCCAGTCCCCTGGCGTTTTACCACGCGCGGCTTGTAGGGATACAGGTCCTGTCGGTTTGGGCCTGTGGGGGACCTTGCCCCGCAGTGCCGAGAGTCGCGGCGCTCCGCCCCTCGAAGGGGTAGCGCAGACTTCCAGTCTGCCGTATCGCGGGTTTCCAAACCCGCCAACTGCGGCCCCACCCTCGCTCACCGACGGCGAGCTGGCCAGACGGGGCGTGCCGTGTCCCTCCCGCGATCTCAGCGAGGCCGCGGCGAGCGGCGGTATGGACTGCCCGGGAGATCGGCGACAGCTCGCCGAACCACCGCCCGGGCTGCAATACCACCCGGGCCCGATCGCATCCCAGCCCCATTGCCGCCCGCTCGGGTACATAAAAGCCCGATTACCCGGCCGCACACCTTCCGAGCGTTCCGACATGGGAAAACCCCGGGGACGGCGAGGGGAAAATTTTTCAAAAAAAGCAGTTGACAGCCTTGCCGGGCTGGACCAACTTCGCCCCAACTTCGCCCCAACTTCGCCCCAACTTCGCCCCAACTTCGCCCCAACTTCGCCCCAACTTCGCCCCAACTTCGCCCCTTGGTGAGGGCGGCGAAGC
>CALFAV010000056.1 GCA_937946835.1 uncultured Verrucomicrobiae bacterium
CCGGCAGTTTGGCATGCTCAAGTTGAAAGTCACCACCGGTCGGCCGATGCCGCCGCCGGAGGCGGCCACGGGGGCGGCAACGACGGCGCCGGCGGACCCGGCCGCCGCTTCCAGTGCTTCCTCGACTCCATGAAACAGTATTTGGATTTGTTGCGGCTGGTTTTGGAAAAGGGGAAATTCCGCCCGGACCGGACGGGAGTGGGCACGTATGCGGTGTTTGGGGCGCAAGCGCGGTTTGATTTGCGGGAGGGGTTTCCGCTGCTGACCACCAAGAAGCTGCATGTCAAATCCATCATTTACGAGCTGCTCTGGTTTTTGCGGGGTGATACGAATGTGCGCTGGCTGCAGGAGCGGGGGGTGACCATTTGGGATGAATGGGCGGCGCCTGATGGCAGCCTGGGGCGGATTTACGGCGCCCAGTGGTGCGACTGGCGCCGTCCGGACGGCACGTCGCTCAATCAAATTGACCGCGTGATTGAGGAAATCCGGACCAATCCGCACAGCCGCCGGTTGTTGGTTTCGGCCTGGAATCCGGGCGAGCTGGAGCAGATGGCGTTGCCGCCCTGCCACGCATTGTTTCAATTTTTCGTGAGGGACGGCGAGTTGAGTTGTCAGATGTACCAGCGCAGCGCCGACTTGTTTTTGGGGGTGCCCTTCAACATTGCCTCTTATGCGTTGTTGACCCTGATGGTGGCCCAGGTCACCGGCCTGCAACCCGGCGAATTCATCCACACCTTCGGCGACCTGCACCTCTACACCAACCACCTCGAGCAGGCCCGCCTCCAGCTCACGCGCGAGCCGCGCCCACTGCCGCAGATGCAGCTCAACCCGGCCCGCCGGGAAATTGACGAGTTCGTCTTCGAGGACTTCACGTTGATCGGCTACGACCCCCACCCGCCCATCAAGGCGCCCGTGGCGGTTTGAGCCGCCTCGACGCCGGCTGGACGGCTACAGGCCGGCCCGGTTCTCGACGCGGTACAACTTGGTGCGGCTGCGCAAGAACAGGGCCTTGCCCGACACCGCCGGTGAGGCCATGAACCCGTCGCCGAGCTGGTTCTCGGCCAGCTTGCGAAATTCCCGTCCGTCCGCCGCCACCACCGTGGTTTTGCCCTCCTCGCTGAAGAAATAAACCCGGCCCTCCGCGGCCAGCAACGAGGCCGAGTAATTGCCCCCCAGGCGCTCGTTCCACACCACCCGCCCGGTCTTCGCCTCCCAGCAGGTGGCCACGCCCCCGTCCTCGATGCCGTAGAGCAGGTCGCCCACCAGCACCAGCGACGGTTTCTTGGGCACTCCCCGTTTGGTCATCCAGACCACCTGCAATTGCGTGTCCGGTCGGGCCGGTGCGTTGGCGTCAATCACCTCGCCCGGCCGCCCGGGGCGGATGGCCAGCAACTGCCCGCTGGCAAAACCGCTGGGCGCGAACACCAACCCGTGCCCCACCACCGGCCGCGTGCTGGCCGAGTGGTTGTTCCGCTCCTCGACCCGCCACCACTCCTCGCCGGTGAGCGGATCATAGGCGTACAGCGCCTTGGCGCCCGGGCTCAGGAGCGTGGGCCGGCCGTCCAACACCGCCACGTGGGGCGTGGCAAAGGCCTTGCGCAGGTCCCCCTCGATCATCGGCCGACCCTTCTCGTCCAGGTCCTGAAAATCAATCGAGCGCGGCCGCTCCCAGACCGTGCGCCCGGTGTGCTTGTCCAGGGCCACCACGTACTGCCGGTCGCTGCCGTCGAAGTGCAGGATCAACAGATCACCGTACACAATGGGCGAGGAGCCGGCCCCCCGGTAGTGGTTGCAGACCAAATCCCGCCGCTCCCAGAGCTGGCGGCCGCTCTGCGTGTCCACGCCGGCGGTGCCGGCCGAACCAAAGGTGATGTAGAGCCGCCCCGCCTCGAGCACCGGGGTGGGCGAGGCGTAGCTGTTGAACTTGTGGCAGAACTGGGGATTTTCGACCGTGAACAACTTCAGGTCACGCACCACCCGGCCGCTGTCGCGGTCCACGCACACCGCCGACAGCTCCGTGCCGTCCTCGGTGGCGTTGGCCAGCCAGATTTGGTCGCCCCAAATCACGGGCGAAGCCCAGGCCTTGCCGGGGATGGGGGTTTGCCAGACCACGTTGCTGGACTCGCTCCAGTGCAGCGGCAGGCCGGTCGAGGTGGTGTGGCCGTCGCCGCGGGGCCCGCGGAACTGCGGCCAGTTCAAGTCTTCGGTCCGGGCCGGCCCCCGGAGGAGCACGCCGGCCAGGGCCAGGAAGAACAACCGCTTCATGCCGCGCAGCGTAGCGGTCCCCTGTTCCACCGGCAACCGCCGCGCTCTCCCCGGTTCACTCCCCCGTTTCCAACCACCGGAGCAGGGCCGGCCAATCGCCGCCCGGTGACTCGCCTTGGGGGGCTGCGCCCAGCCGCCAGGTCTGCCAGCCGTGCGCCCGCGCCGGGATCAGGTCGTTATCCTCGCGGTCTCCCACCATCAACGTTTCCGTCGGCCCGACCCCCCGCGCGGCCAACCGCGCACTCAGCAGGCAGAACACATGCGGGTCCGGCTTGCTGAAACCGTGCTGGCAGGACCAAAAACACAGGTCCGGCTCGAAGAGCGCGCGGCTCAACCCCGCGCCGGCCAGGGCCGCGTCCAGCTCCCGCCAGGTGTACGCCTGGGCGTTCGACGCCAGCCCGAGCAGGCAACCCGTGTGGGCCAGGCGTCGCAAGCCTGCGGCCGCGCCGGACATGAGCCGCAACGAGCGGCTCAGTTGCATGTGGGCAAACAGGAAGTCCGCCTGCGCCCCCGGCGGCAACGACCTCAACGCCGGGATCACCTCACCCACCACCGCCGGCCACCACACCTCGGGATGAGCGATGCCCCGGGCACGGGCGGCCGCGTGTTCCCGCGCAATCACCCGGGTGCAGGCCGAGGAAAATTCCTGCGGGGACAATGCCGGCGCCGTGCCGAAGGTTTGCCGCCAGAGCGCGGTCCAGCGCGCCCCGGCATCGGCCGGCGGCGGCCCCACCTCGAGCAGCGTCTGGTACACGTCGCAAATGACGGCGCGGATTTTCACGGCGTGGCGTCCCACAGCAGCGGGTAGAGGTTGTCCGACCGCAATCGGGCGCGCGCGCCGTTTTCCAGACACCTCTCCGGGTCGGCGGTCGGCGGGGCCTCCGGATGCCGGGCCGCGCGCCAGGCCTCCACAAAGCGCCGCGCGTAGGCCGGCCCGCCCAACCAGCGCGCGGCCCGGGGGGGCCACGCGGAAACCCCCAGCCGGCCCGCGGCGGCCCGCTCACGCCAGGGGTTGAGCCAGCGATTCCACCGGCGGGCGGCCGCCCAACTGGTTTCCGGCGGGAGCGCCAGCACCTCGAGTTGCGCGCCGAGGGTCAGCCGGCTGAACGGCACGGGGGCCGGCCCGGGTGCAGCCAGCAGGGCCGGCGGCTCAACCAAGCGCCGGAACGGCCGGGGCAGGAGGCGACGCCAGGCCGCAAACCGCCGCGCCTGCCGGGCGCGCTCGGCCCGCCAGTCGAACAGGTCCGGCGGGATCAGCACTTCCGCGTACATCTGGGGAAAGCGGACACCGAAACGGGCCAGGTCGGGCGTGATGTTCGGCAACGCGCGCGCGATCAGGGGCCGCCGCGCGGCGGCCGCCTCGAGGTAGGGCAGGCCGAACCCTTCCACCAACGAGGTCAGCACGACCGCCTCGCTGGCGGCCAGCAGCGCGGGCACATCCGGCTTGGTGGATTCGTCCCCGGCCAACACGGCCAGGCGCAACGGCCAGCGGTGCTCGGCCGCGGCCGCCGCCAGACGCGCCGCGTAGGGCTGTTCCTCGGCGGAGGTAACCCCGCCGGTGGTCACCAGCCACGCCTCCGGGCGCAACCAGCGCACCAGCAGCAGGGCCTCCGCCAGGTTCTTGCGACGGAGCAGCCGGGCGGGTGCCAGCCAGACCGGCGCGCCCCGCGGCACTTGTTGCTGCAACCAGCGCCGCGCAATTGCGCCCCGGGCCGCCGGGATCGGCGCGGGCGGGTCCACCAGGTTGGGCAGCCAGGTAACCCGCTCGCCCAACCCGGCACGGAGCACGGCGGCGTCGCTCAAATTGATCACCAGGTGCCGGGTGCTCCGGCCGCCGAACAGCGCCGTGGCCACGGCCCGAAGGGTCCGGAAACCGGCGGCGCGCAGCTCGGCCCAGCGCGCCCAGCGGTTGTCGAACCACCAGTCATGATGGTGCGCCAGCAACGGCACGCCCCGCGCCTCGCAGGCCCGGACCAGTTCGCGGGCCAGGATGAGGTTGCGGCCCAGACCGAGGTTGTGCGCCCACACCACGGCCGGCACCGGCGACTGGCCGCTCAACAGTCGGTCCAGCAGCGCACGGCAGCGGGTGCGCACCTCGGCGGGGCGCCGCGTTTGTTCGGCCAGATAACCCAGGGCGGGGTCCAGACACCGGCTCACGCGCACGGGCGCCAGCGCCGCGGCAAAGCGCGCCCACCACGGCTCGTCGGGTGGTTCGCCACCCACCAGGACCACCTCGGTCACGCGGGGCCGGACCTCCGCCAGAAGGTGCGGCGTGGCCGTCTCGATGACCCGCCGCACCCCGCCGGGACGAAAATGGTGATGTACAATGCAGAGTCGCACCGCGGGCGGAATTTGACCGGTCGCCGTCCTTGACCGCAACTTTGGAGGACACGTTTCAAGCCGGGCCGCGGCCCGAGGAGGGAGGTGGCCGCAAGCCCGGCTTGACGTGCGCCGGACGAATGCCGGAGACTGCCGGCAGACTGGGGTGCCGCGCCGCGCGGCAACCGCATCCCAAGGGTCCGGGAGGGCGGAACTCCCGGAGGCAAACGCGAAGGTCGGGCCGCCCTCGCTGAACCACGTGTGCCCGCCGCCTCGGGGCCCGGGGGCACGCGACACCACGATTGACCATGTCCGACTTTTTCCAAACCGGCGCCATCGCCACGTTGCACCGCCTGGGGACGCCGGACGTGCCGCGGCTGGAGCGGGAGCTGACCGAGTTTGTCCGGGAGAACCCCGTGGCGTTGGTCCTGCCCTGCCACGTGCGGGAGCTGGGGTCGAAGGCCCTGCGGCACATCGTGCGCGAGCTCAAGGCCGTGCCCTACCTGAAGCAGGTGGTGGTGGGTGTGGACGGCGCCGTGCGGCGGGCGGACTTTGAGCGGGCGCGACGGCTGTTTGCCCAGTTGCCCCAGCCCACGGCCCTGCTGTGGAACGACGGCCCGCGCCTGAAGGCGCTGTTCGAGCTGCTGGACGAGGCGGACCTGAGCGCCGGGGCCGGGGGCAAGGGGCGCAATCTGTGGATGTGCTTCGGCTACGTGCTGGCCTGCGAGCAGGCGCGCATGGTGGCGGTGCACGACTGCGACATCATCACCTACAACCGCGAACTGCTGGCCCGGCTGGTGTACCCGGTGGCCCATCCCAGTCTGGGCTTCGACTACTGCAAGGGCTATTACGCGCGGGTGACCGACCGCCTCAACGGCCGGGTCATGCGCCTGATGATGACCCCCCTGCTGCGGGCACTCAAAAGCATCATCGGTCAGCACCCGTACCTGGTGTACATGGACACCTTCCGCTACCCGCTGGCCGGCGAGTTTTCGATGGACGTGGACCTGGTGCGGCGGGTGCGCATCCCGCATGACTGGGCGGTCGAGGTGGGGCTGCTCTCCGAGGTCTTCCGCAACTGCGCCCCCCGCGCCATCTGCCAGAGCGAGCTGTGCCAGAACTACGACCACAAGCACCAGGAAATCTCCCCCCGCGACGCGGACAAGGGCCTGAACAAAATGGCCGCGGACATCGCCGCCTCCCTGTTTCACCGCATGGCGGCCGAGGGCATCAAGCTGGACGCCGGCCTGTTCGACACCCTGTTGAGCGCCTACAACCGGCAGGCCGAGGACACGCTGCGCTTTTACAATGCGGACTCGGTCATCAACGGCCTGCGCTACCCGCGACACGAGGAGGAAAGCGCCGTCTCCACCTTTGTGCGCAGCATCCGCCGCGCGGCGCGCGAGTACCTGGAAGACCCCCTGTCCGCCCCGCTCATTCCCAACTGGAACCGCGTCGAGTCCGCCCTGCCCAACTTCCTGGCCGAACTGCACAAGGCCGTGCGCCTGGACAACGGCTGAGTCTCAGGCCCGCTCGCCCAACAGACGCGCGGGCAGGTAACACAAGGCGCGAAACAACGCCAGCAGACCCCCCAGGACCGCGCCGAACAGCCGGAAGGGCAGCAGAAGCAGCCACACCAGGGGGAAGAGCAACACCACCAGCAGCGCCAGCGGCCAGCACAGCACCAGCAACAGGCACCAGAGGAGGAAGGCACAGAGCAGTTTCATGGTCGAAGTACGCGGGGTGGCCGGTTTCAAAACGGGTTCACACCAGCGGCGCGATCGGTTGCGGACGGCACCGGGCACCACACGCCTGCCAGGCCCGCAACAGCTCGCGGTGATGCCGGGCGGCCCAGCCCAACACCAGCTCCCGCACGCGCGGCGGAGCGTCCCCTTGAATGACCCGCAGCGGGCTGAGGCCCACCACCAGCTCGTGCTCCCCGCAAATGGCGTGAAAGTGCGCGCCCAGCACCGGAGTGAAGAGCATCCCCACCACCACGCCGCAGAATTTGCACAGGACCGTCATGACCGTTCGGCATTCGCAGAGCCCCCGCCGGGCATTCCCCCGGTGACCCGTTGAGCAACCAGACACCGGTTCAGCCGGACCGGTTTCAGGAAAAATCGCCGTTGTCGGTGAAACGCGCCTTGCCCGGGCGGGCCACCCCCCGGCTCAGGCCTGCGGCGCCGGGTCCTCGATGGTCACAATGTGGAGCGGGTTAATCGTGTGAGCGATGCCTTCCTGGTCTATGAGCACCACCACCTTGGGGTGCACGGCAATGAAGTCCTCGTGGGGCACGGTGAATTTCCTGCCGTCGGACAAGTGCAGGACAAACGGCTGAAACCCGGAGTGCAGGCGCTGGCGGATTTGCTCGACCATCGGGAGCAAACCTAAGCCGGCCCTTGCTCAATTCAAGGGTTTCCCCGGGGCGCGCGGCACTTGCCCGGAGGAGCGGGTGGGTGGAAAGTCTCGCGTCATGCGGTTGCCTGCCTCAAAGCTGTTTTTCCGATTTCTCCTGGGCCTGTTTGCCGGGACTGCCCCCGGGCTGGCCGCGTCGTCACCGGCCCTGTTGCTCTGGCCGGACGGGGCCCCCGGCGCGCTGGGCCGGGCCGAGCCGGATCAGCCGACCCTGACCCCGTACTTGCCCGAGCCGGGGGGGCGGACCGGCGCCGCGATGGTGATTTGCCCCGGCGGCGGTTACGCCGGACTGGCCCGCCACGAAGGCGAGGATTACGCGCTGTGGCTCAACCAGCACGGCCTCGCGGCCTTTGTCCTGAAGTACCGCCTCGGCTCCCACGGCTACCGGCATCCGGCCATGTTGCAGGACGCGGCGCGGGCGGTGCGGCTGGTGCGGGCGCGCGCCGCCGAGTGGGGCGTGGACCCGCAACGGGTGGGCATCATGGGCAGTTCGGCCGGCGGTCATCTGGCCGCCACGTTGCTGACGCATTTCGACGCGGGTCGGGCGGAGGCCGCCGATCCGGTGGAGCGGCAGAGTTCACGCCCGGACCTGGGCATCCTGTGCTACCCGGTGATTACGATGGGTGAGTTCACCCACGCCGGCTCGAAGCGCAATTTGCTGGGAGCGGATCCCGCCCCGGCGTTGGTCGAGGAGCTTTCGGCCGAGCGGCGGGTGAGCCGGGACACGCCGCCATGCTTCCTCTGGCACACGTGGGCGGACCCGGTGGTGCCGGTGGAAAATGCGCTGCAATTCGCCGCAGCCCTGCGCAAGGCCGGGGTGCCGTTCGACCTGCACATCTACGAACAGGGACCGCACGGACTGGGGCTGGCCGACCGGCCGCCCTTTGCCCGGGCGCATCCGTGGGCGGCGGATTGTCTGTACTGGCTGAACGCGCGGGGGTTCCTGAACCGCACGCCATGAACCCGGAGCCACCACCCGGGGCCGCCGCCGAGTGGCCCGCGAAACGGCCGGAGCGGCCGGCCTCGTTGCTGGCCTGTGCGGCGGCGCATCTGCGCGCCTGGGATTGGGAGGGCGTGGTGCGCCAGAACCGGCTGGCCTGCGAGCGCGAATGCGCCCAGCACGGCCCCAATCCCGAGACCCAGGCCGAGGTGGCCCTGGCCTGGGCCATGACCTGCGCCGCCGAGCAAACCCTGGAGGCGGCGCTGGATTTTTTGCGGGCCTGCCAGGAACGGTCCCCGTTCCTGTTTGAGAACGCGGCCACGTTTGCCGCGCTGGGACGTGAGTTGATGCAGCCGTGGGTGGCCGGCCTGGGCGCGGCCCGGAGCCGGGCCATTTTGCTGGCCGTGAGCGATTACATCAGCGGGGGGCTGGGTCGGGCCGATCTGGTGGAAATCGTGGAGGGCTTGTGGGCGGCGGCACCGCTGCGGCCGGGGATGCGGGTGAAGACGCTCCGGGGCGCGATCGAGGGGGTGGTGCTGCAGGTGTGGCCCGATCACCGGGTGCTGTGGCGACCCCGGGGCAGTTCGGCGGACCTGGTGGCGGAGGCGGGCAGCCTGCTGCCGGTGCGCCCGGCGGCACCCGTACCACCCGTCGAATCGCGTTAGGCCGGGCCGGGCCGGCCACCGGGCAGCGCGCGCCGCCAAACGGCGGTGCGGACCGGCTCAGGACGAAACCGCGTTGGGGGCCTGGGCTTCCTGCTTGAAGACCAGTTTGTCGCCCTCGACGGTCACCAGGATCGGCTCGTTTTCGTGGAGGTGGCCGCGGATGATTTCCTCGGCCAGCGGGTCCTCCAGGTACCGTTCCACGGCGCGGCGCATGGGGCGGGCGCCGTACATCGGGTCGTAGCCCTTCTGCGTGAGAAACTCCTTGGCCTTGTCGTCGAGCACCAGGTGGACGTTTTTGCGCTGGAGTCGGTCCATGACCTTGCGCACCTCGAGGTCGAGGATTTGGATCAGGTCCGGCTTGGTCAGCGCGCGGAAGACGATGACGTCATCCAGGCGGTTGAGGAACTCCGGCCGGAAGACCTTCTTGGCCTCCTCGAGAATGCGGTCGCGCATCTGCTCGTAGGTGTTCTGCTCGGTGGGCGGGGTGAAGCCGATGGTGCCCTGCTTGCGGAGGGTGTCGGAGCCGACGTTCGAGGTGAGCAGGATGATGGTGTTCCGGAAGTCCACCTGCCGGCCGAAGCTGTCGGTGAGTTTGCCCTCCTCGAGAATCTGGAGGAGCATGTTCATCACGTCCGGGTGGGCCTTTTCGATCTCGTCGAAGAGGACCACGCAGTACGGTTTGCGCCGCACGGCCTCGGTGAGCTGGCCTCCCTCCTCGTAGCCGACATAGCCCGGGGGCGAGCCGATGAGGCGGGAGACGTTGAACTTCTCCATGTACTCGGACATGTCGAGTTGCACCAGCGACTTGGCGTCGCCGAACATCTGCTCGGCCAGTGTCTTGGCCAGGAGGGTCTTGCCCACGCCGGTGGGTCCGAGCAGGGCGAAGGTGCCAATGGGCCGCTTGGGGTCCTTGAGGTCGGCACGGGAGCGGCGCAGGGCCTTGCACAGCGCCACGACCGCTTCCTGCTGGCCGATGACCACCTTGGTCAGTTCCTTCTCCATGTCGAGGAGCTTGCGGGCTTCGTCCTGGCCCATGCGCTGGAGGGGGATGCCGGTCCACTTGGCCACGACCTGCATGATGTCCTCCTCGTCTACGCGCACGCGCTTCTCGTCGCGGTTGGCCTTCCACTCGGTCAGGATGGCCTCGAGCTTTTCCTTGGCGTGCTTTTCCTTGTCGCGCATGGCCGCGGCGCCCTCGAAGTCCTGTTCCTTGATGGCGCGCTCCTTGCGGCGGCGGATTTCCTCGATTTCGGCCTCGAGGTGTTTGACATCCGGCGGCCGGGTCATGGCACCGATGCGGGCGCGGGCCCCGGCCTCGTCCATGACGTCAATGGCCTTGTCCGGCAGGAAGCGGCCGGTGATGTAGCGATCGGAGAGTTTGACGGCGGCCTCCAGGGCGCGGTCGGTCAGCTCGATTTTGTGGTGCTCCTCGTACTTGGGACGCAGGCCGCGCAGAATCTGGATGGCCTCCTCGACCGAGGGCGGTTCGACCTTGACGGTTTGGAAACGGCGTTCGAGGGCGGCGTCCTTTTCGATGTACTTGCGGTACTCGGTGAGGGTGGTGGCGCCGATGCACTGGAGTTCGCCGCGGCTGAGGGCGGGTTTGATGATGTTGGAGGCGTCCATCGTGCCCTCGGCCGAGCCGGCGCCGACGATGGTGTGAAGTTCGTCAATGAACAGGATGACGTTCTTGGCACGGCGGATTTCGTCCATGACCGCCTTGATGCGCTCCTCGAACTGGCCGCGGTACTTGGTGCCGGCGACCATGAGGGCCAGGTCGAGGGTGATCACGCGCTTGTCGCGGAGCAGCTCGGGCACGTTGCCCTTGGCGATTTCCTGGGCCAGGCCCTCGACGATGGCGGTCTTGCCCACGCCGGCCTCGCCGAGCAGCACCGGGTTGTTCTTGGTGCGGCGGCAAAGAATCTGGATGACCCGCTCGATTTCGTTCTGCCGGCCGATGACCGGGTCCATTTCGCCCTTGGCGGCGATCTCGGTCAGGTCCCGGCCAAAGGCCTTGAGGGCGGGCGTTTTGACCTGCGCCTTGCCGGCGGGTTTCTCTCCGGGCTCGCCGCCGGACTCCTCCTCATTGGCCTGGAAGTTGGGGTCCAGTTCCTTGAGGATTTCCTTGCGGGTCTCCTCGATGTCCACGTCCAGGTTTTTGAGCACGCGGGCGGCCACGCCGTCGCCCTCCCGCAACAGCCCCAGGAGCAGGTGCTCGGTGCCCACGTAGGTGTGGTTGAGGGCGCGGGCCTCCTTCTGGGCCAGCGCCAGGACCTTCTTGACCCGGGGGGTGAAGGGGATGTTGCCCATGACCTTCTGGTCCGGGCCGGTGCCGACCTGCTTTTCCACTTCCAGGCGCACGGTTTCGAGGTCGAGCCCCATCTTCTGGAGGACGTTGACCGCCACGCCCTGCCCGAGCTTGATCAGTCCCAGGAGCAGGTGCTCCGTGCCCACGAAATTGTGGTTGAAGCGATCGGCCTCCTTGCGCGCCAGGGCCAGGACCTGTTGCGCGCGCGGGGTCAGATTGTTGAGGGACTCGTCACTCATACGACAACACTGCCAACATAGTGCTACGTGGCGGGGGGCTTGTCCACCGGCGGCGCGGGGGGCGGGGAAAGGGGACGGCGCACCTCCCGCAGGGCCTCCCGCAACATGTCCGCCCGGAGGATGTCCCGCTCCTCGGCGGAAAGTTTTTCGCTGTGGCGCAATTGCAGGTGGGCGGGCTGGGAAAGCATGAACAGCTCGTCCACCAGCGTGCGGCGCAGGTCGGGCAGCAGACCCAGGTCCACCCCCAGCCGCAGCAGGGACAGGAGGTTGATGGCTTCCTTGGAGGAGACACTGTGGGCGTTGGCCAGGATGCCGTAGGCGCGCCCGACATGGTTGTAAATCATTTTGGGCCGGTTCTCCAGCAGCCGGGCGCGGGCGTTTTCCTCGTGCTCGATGATCTGGGCGACAACCTTGGCCAGGCGCTCGACGATCTCGATCTCGGACTCGCCCAGGGTCATCTGGTTGGAGACCTGGAAGACGTTGCCCAGCGCCTCGGTGCCCTCGCCGTAGAGGCCGCGCACCGCCAGGCCCAGTTTGTTCACCGCCTGAATGATCTGGGTGATTTGCTCATCCAGCACCAGGGCCGGCAGGTGGAGCATGGCGCTGACCCGGATGCCGGTGCCCAGGTTGGTGGGGCAGGCGGTGAGGTAACCCAGGGTGTGGGAAAAGGCGTAATCCAGTTCCTGCTCCAGGCCGGTGTCGAGCTCGTCAATGGCCAGCCAGGCCTCCTTCAACTGGCACCCCGGCAACAACGCCTGCATCCGCAGGTGGTCTTCCTCGTTGATCATCACGCACAGCCGCTCGTCCCGACTCAGGACGAGGGCGCTGCCGGCGCCCTTGGCGGCGTGCTCGCGACTGATGAGGTGGCGCTCGACCAAAATCTGCTTGTCCAGCGCCGAAAGCCCCTCGAGCGTCGCGATAAAGCCGTCGCGCATCTGCGGCTGGCGCACCACCGCCTCGCGCAACAGTTCGCACACCCGCTGGCGCTCGGCCTTTTTGGCCCAGCCCGGAAAGGCAAAGCCGGCCACGTTGCGGGCCAGGCGCACCCGACTGGACAGGACGATCCGATTGCCGGGGCCCGCCCGTTGGGCGGCCTCGGTGGGGGGGCTGAGAAAATCGAGCAGTTTCATGGTTCACCCGGCCACCACGGCCCCGGGGTTTTCCCGGAGTTGTTTGATGGCGTCCCGGAGGCGGGCGGCCTCCTCGTAGTTTTCCACGGCGATGGCGGCCTCGAGGCTGCGTTGCAGGGCCTGCAGGCGCTCCTGCACCTCGCGGCCGAGCTTGAGCCCGCGGGGCACCTTGCCCACGTGGCGGGTGCCCTTGTGCATGGTCTTGAGCATGCCGGCCAGACCCTCGGCGAAGGTTTCGTAGCAGGTCGGGCAACCCAGCCGCCCCGCCTTTTTGAAATCGGACTGGGTCAGGCCGCAGGCCGGGCAGGCCGGTTCCGCCCCCTCCGTGCCGCCCGCGGTCAGTTCCTCGCCCGCGCCCAGCCCCAGGAGCAGGTCGGCCAGGGCAAAACCGGTGGGATCATCCACGCCCTTGGCCTTGGCGCAGTCCTCGCACAGGTCCACTTTCTTGATCTTGCCGTTTTTCACATCGGTGAGGTGGACCCGGGCTTCCTTCTTCTGGCAGAGCATGCACAGCATAGGCGTCTGAATTATGTCGCCACAAAACGGCCCCAAGTCAAGCGACGCACCTCGTGCCCCCGGGGGCGCCAGTGCTCGGACGCGCCGCCGCCCACGGACAGGTGCCGACCCCGCGGGGGCACCGGTTCAAAAAATGGGCTCCCCCGACACCCGGGTCAGGGCGTGGTAGCGCTCGGTGAGCATCCGGGTCAGGTCGCCGGGCCGACCGGAGCCGATGACGCGGCCGTCCACCTTCACCACGGGAACGATCTCCGCGCCGGTGCCGGTGAGAAAGCATTCCTCGGCGTTGAACAGGTCGTAGCGGGTGAGGTTGGGTTCGGTGACCTTGATGCCGGCTTCCCGGGCCAGGTCCATGACCGTGGCGCGGGTGATGCCATACAAGGCCCCGGCCGAGAGCGGGGGGGTTTGCAGCTCGCCGTTTTTGACGATGAAGAGGTTGTCGCCGGTGCACTCGGCCACGTAGCCCTCGGCGTTGAGCATGACGGCCTCCTCGACACCGGCGATGTTGGCCTCGATCTTGGCGAGGATGTTGTTGAGGTAGTTGAGGGACTTGATGGCCGGGTTCACCGCGCTGTGCAGGTTGCGCGTGGTGGGCACGGTCACAATCTCCATGCCCCGCTCGTACAGTTCGGGGGGGTAGAGCTGGATGCTGCCGGCGATGATGATCACCGAGGGGCGCTGGCACCGGTTGGGGTTCAGCCCCAGCGTGCCCACACCGCGCGTCACCAGCAGACGCACGTACCCGTTGCGCACCCGGTTGACGCGGCAGGTCTCCACCACCGCCCGGGTCAACTGGGCGTGGGTCATTGGGATGTCCAGCAACAGGGCCTTGGCCGAGCAGAACAACCGGTCCAGGTGTTCCTTCAACTTGAAAACCCGCCCGTGGTAAGCGCGGATGCCCTCGAATACCCCGTCGCCGTACAACAGCCCGTGGTCAAACACGGAAATCTTGGCCGCGCGCTCGGGGTAGAATTTACCGTCTATGAAAACCTTCATGCATCGGCGCGCGCAGCCTAGGGAACGCTGCGGACCGGCGCAATTCATTTAACCCGGGACGCGCGGCATGACCCGGTACGGCGGCGGCGGGATGCCCCGCCGACAGCCGGTCCCGGTGTGCCCTGCCTGCCGCAACTCGTCCTGGGCGGTTACCCGGATTGGAATTGTCGGCCGGTGCTACCCGCGTTTTGATCCTTTTCATGCGCTGCCTCTTGGTGTTGCTGGCGGTGGCGGGCACCCTGATCGGCCATGGAACGGGTCACGCCGCGACCGCGCCGCGGCCGAACATCGTTTTCATCCTGGCCGACGATTTGGGCTACGGAGACCTGGGGTGCTACGGTCAGACGCACATCCGCACCCCGCGCCTGGACCGAATGGCGGCCGAGGGGCTGCGCTTCACCCGGGCCTACGCAGGTTCCACCGTCTGCGCGCCGTCCCGCTGCTCGTTGATGACCGGCCGACACATGGGCCACGCGCGCGTGCGCGGCAACGCGGGGCGGGCCAACCCGTTGGCCCAGGCGTTGCGCGCGGAAGACCGAACCGTGGCCCGGCTCTTGCAGCAGGCGGGTTACACCACGGCCCTGATCGGCAAGTGGGGGCTGGGCGATGTGGGCGCGGCCGAGTCCGGCCTGCCGCGGCGGCAGGGTTTCGATTACTTCTTCGGCTACCTCAACCAGCGGCACGCCCACAACTACCACCCCACGTTCCTCTGGCGCAACGAAGCGCGAGTGCCCCTGCGCAACACCGTGCCCAACGAGGACGCCGATGGGGCCGGCGTCTCGGACAACCGCGCCGAATACGCCCCCGACCTGCTGACGGCCGAAGCCCTGGCTTTCATCCGGCGCGCGCAAGACCGGCCGTTTTTCCTGTATTTCTGCCCCATCATCCCCCACGCCAACAACGAGGCCGGCCCGGCGGGCATGGAAGTGCCCGACCTGGGCGAGTACCGCGACCGGGACTGGCCGCCGGCCCAAAAGGCCCACGCGGCCATGGTCACCCGCCTGGACCGCGATGTGGGGCGCATTCTGGACCTGCTGCGCGAACTGGGCCTGGAGGAACGGACCTTGGTGATTTTCAGTTCGGACAACGGCCCGCACCGCGAAGGCGGCTTTGATCCGGCCCGGACCGGTTCCAGCGGCCCGCTGCGCGGGATCAAGCGCGACCTTTACGAGGGCGGCATCCGGGTGCCGCTCATCGCCCGCTGGCCCGGGCATGTCCCCGCCGGCGCGGTGACCGAGCAGGTCATTGCCTTTTGGGACTTTTTCCCCACCGCGGCGGAGTTGGCGGGGGTGGAAGCAGGCCCCGGTGACGGCCTTTCGTTTATGCCCACCCTGCTGGGGCAGCCTCAGGAAAAGCAGCATGAGTACCTCTACTGGGAATTTTTCGAGGGCGGCTTCAAGCAGGCCATTCTCGCCGGTACTTGGAAAGGGGTGCGTGGGGGACCGGGCCGACCGTGGGAACTTTATGATCTGGCGTCGGACCCGGCGGAAACGCGGGACCTGGCCGCTGTCCATCCCGAGATCGTGGCGCGCTTGGAGCAACTGGCCCGGACGGCACGGGCGAATTCTCCGGATTGGCCGGTACCGGACAAGCGCCCGCCCGGCCGCTAAAGCGAGCGTACCCGGAAAACGCGGCCGCTCGCCGGTGGCCAAGCCGGAAAGCTGACGGAGTCAGCCGGGCAGCACCGGCGGGCAGGTTGCCGGGGAAGCGGCCCGCTTAGCCCCGCGCGGGCATCATGCCGGTCTGGCGGGCGTAATTGAAAATGCCGCCGGCATCAATCACCGGGCGCACCTCACCCAGCGGCTTCAGCGGCACGACCTCGCCCGTGGCGTGGAGCCGCACGGTGCTCGCGTCCAGGTCCACGGTCAGCACGTCCCCGGTTTTCACGCGGTCGCAGAGCCGGCTGGTCAGTTCGCAGGGGTACAATTCCCCCGTGGCGATGCAGTTGCGAAAGAAAATACGGGCAAAGCTCTCGGCCAGCACGATCCGGCAGCCGGCCGACCCCAGGGCAATGGGCGCGTGCTCGCGCGAACTGCCGCAGCCAAAGTTCCGCCCGGCCACGAGGATGGGGTACTCGCTGTCCAGTTGGCCCTCGCGCACGTAGCGCACCGGGTAGTCGGCTTCCGGCAGCCCCCACAGCGCGTAACTACCCAGCTTCTCGTACTCGGCGGGGATCGTCGGCACCAGGGTCAGGAATTGCGCCGGGATGATCTGGTCGGTGTCAATGTTGTCCCGGACCACGTAGGCGGGACCGGTGAAGACCGATTGCATGGCGGGATGATGGGGGGGGAACCGGGCCTTTCAACCGCAAAGCGGTGCGAAAACTTCGGGCCGGGGCGAGCTCTTTTCCTCCGTGGCATCCTGCGGCTGGCACCTTGAGCCCCCTGGCGCATTGGTCGGGTGAGGCCGGGCGCGGGGGCAATGGCGTGTCCTGACGGCCTCGGGGAACTACCCGTGGGACAAGGCCTTTTAAAAATGATCGGTCCCCAATTGCAGAATCCCTTGACAAAAACCGGCTGGGGGTGTTTTCTAAGCGCGGCCTGCGGGACCGGCTTTCGGGCAAAAAAGCAACCTGTTCTTTGAGTGCCCAATCACTTTCCGGCCTCGGCTCCGTACCGGTCGGGGTCGGAACATCCCCGTAGTCCTACTGTTGTACTCTGAAAACTCCCCGGGTCCGGAAGCCCTTCCTCAGGGCTTCGGACCCGGTTCTTTTTTTGGGGGGTGGGCCGGGCGACGGGGCAGCCACCCAACCCCCGGCTCGGGACACTCAGCCCAAGGACCAACCTTTCCGGTATTCGCGTCGGAGGAATTCGTTGGCGTCGGGCAGGTTGGTGAACCGAAGGTTGGCGCTGTCCCACTCGAGTTTGCGCCGGGTGAGCATCTCGCGGAGCTGCAGCCGCAATGCCACGTTCCCCAGCAGCACCGTCTCGGCCAGCGGACCGGCCCAATCAAAGTTCGAGCCCGACGGCTTGCCGGTCTTGCACGCCTCCACCCAATCCTTGTAGTGCCCATCCACGCGGGGGATGGTCCGCGGGATTTGGCCCTCGACCTCCTTGCGCAGGGACTCCGGGTAAATCCGGTTGCCCAGAAGAAACCCGCGCTCGCCGATGAGCAATCGGCCGTTGTCCCCCATCAATTCTCCATTGGGCAACTCCGGCGGCCGGGGCGGGCGCAACCCTCCGTCGTACCACACCAGCTTCAATGCCGGCATTTCGATCCCGCCGGCCGCTTGGCCGGACAAGCCGCGGACATGCGGATTGTTGGCCTGGATTTCCGGGCCGCGAGCCGGGAAGTAGTACGTCACCATCGAGCCCAGCGGGTAGGTCTCTTCGTTTACCCGGGTGGAACTGGCCTGGACGCTCAGCGGCGCGCCCAGTTTGAGCGCCCGGCACACCGGGTCCATCGCATGACAACCGATGTCGCCCAGGGCCCCGGTGCCGAAATCCCACCAGCCGCGCCAGCGGAAGGGGTGATACGCCGGGTGATACGGCCGCTCCGGAGCCACCCCCAGCCACAGGTCCCAGTCCAGGTCTTCGGGCACCGGCGGAGTGTCCTTGGGGCGCCCCACGCCCTGGGGCCAGTACTCATTGAACAGGCCCTGCGAGGGGCGATCGGTCCAGATGTGCGCCTCCCGGATCGGGCCGAGGGCGCCGGACCAGACGATTTCGCACAGTCGCCGCGTTTCCTCCGAGCCGGCACCCTGGTTGCCCATTTGCGTGGCCACTTTCCGCTCGCGGGCCGTCAGCGCGAGCTGGCGCGCCTCCCACACCGAGTGGGTGAGCGGCTTTTCGCAATACACATGTTTGCCGCGCGCCAGAGCGGCGAGCGCGACAAAGGCGTGCATGTGGTCCGGTGTGGCCACGACCACGGCGTCAATTTCCTTCACCTCATCGAGCATTTTGCGGAAGTCCTTGAACTTCCGGGCCTGCGGATGACGCTTGAAGGTGCCCGCGGCGTGGCGCCAGTCCACGTCGGCCAGCGCCACGATGTTTTCGCCGGGGCTTTCGCGCAGGATGCTGGCCAGGTCGGCACCGCCCTGGCCGCCCACGCCCACGCCGGCGATGTTGAGCCGGTTGCTGGGCGGAGTTTGGCCGCGCAAGCCCAGCACCGCGCCCGGCACCACCAGAAACGTGGCGGCAGTGGCCGCGCCGCCGCGCAGAAATCGGCGGCGGCTCAGAGCGGCGCTCGGAAGAATCCCGGCGTCAGGGTAGGTCACTGGGGGAGAGTTCTTCATAAGGATGCATTCAGTTCGTGGAATTCGGGTCCATGCAACCAGTCCGAAGCGCTTCTGTCACGGCCCAAGTGCGGACGCGGGGGGAATTTGACCGAAAAGGCAGTGGCTTCACTTCGCAGCCGGTACATCGCGCGCTTCGACGTCAGCAAGCAGGGCGGCCTTCAAAAGTGCCCGCTCCGGACCTGACACGCCGAGGCCCCCGAACCGGCCGAGGTGGCTCGCGGCCGACGACCCGGCACATCCACCCCAGCCCCCGTGCGGGCGCCCCTGCGGCATTGAATCGCCCCGGGGCTTGCGTCTAGGCTCCCGCCGCAAGTTCCCTGTTCATGAAAGCCCGCATCTTTTTCTGGTCGCTGACCTCGGCCCTGGCCGGGTTTCTCTTTGGCTTCGACACCGTGGTGATCTCCGGCGCCGAGCAGACCATTCAAAAGCTCTGGGGCCTGAGTGCCGGGCTGCACGGCCTGGCCATGGGCGCCGCGCTCTACGGCACGGTGCTGGGCTCGCTGCTCGGGGGCTGGCCGGCCGACCGTTTCGGCCGCCGCGCCACGCTGCTGTGGATCGGCGCGCTGTACTTCGTCTCGGCCGTCTGGTCCGCGCTGGCCGGCGATGTGTATTCGTTCAGCCTGGCGCGGTTCATCGGCGGGCTGGGGGTGGGCATCTCGACCGTGGCCGCGCCAATGTACATCGCGGAAATTGCTCCCCCGGCCTGGCGCGGCCGGCTGGCGGGGATGTTTCAGTTCAACATCGTCTTCGGCATCCTGATCGCCTTCCTCTCCAACGCCCTCATCGCCCGCATCGGGGGTGAGCACGCCTGGCGCTGGATGCTGGGGGTGGAGGCCTTCCCGGCGCTGCTCTACACCCTGCTGTGCTTCGGGCTGCCCGAAAGCCCGCGCTGGTTGCTGGTGCGCCGGGGCGACCTGGAGCGTGGCCGCGCGGTGCTCCGCCTCATCGAACCGGGCGCCTCCGAGGAGCAGCTCCGCGCCGATGCCGACGCCATCCTGGCCAGCGCGGCCAACGACGGGCCGGCCGGGCGGTTTTGGACCCGGCGGCTGCGCCGGCCCATCCTGTTGGCGATCTTGATCGCCTTCTTCAATCAGCTCTCGGGCATCAACGCCGTGTTGTACTTCGCCCCGCGCATCTTCGAGTGGACCGGCCTGGGCCAGCAGGCGGCGCTGTTGCAATCGGTGGGCATCGGCCTGACCAACCTGGTGTTTACCTTCGTGGGACTGGGCCTGATTGACCGGCTGGGGCGGCGCACCCTGCTGGTCATCGGCTCGGTGGGCTACATCGTGTCTCTGGGCATGGTGGCGGTGGGGTTTTTCACCAAGCAGTTCGGGCTGGTGGCGCCGTTTATCTTCGCCTTCATCGCCGCGCACGCCGTGGGTCAGGGCGCGGTCATCTGGGTGTTCATCTCGGAGATTTTCCCCAACCGCCAGCGGGCCGAGGGCCAGGCCCTGGGCAGCTTCACACACTGGTTTTTCGCCGCGTTGCTGACCACCGTTTTCCCCAAAATGGCCGAGGCCCTGCCGCCGGCGGGCATCTTCGCCTTTTTCTGCGGGATGATGGTGCTGCAACTGCTGTGGGTGAAATTCTTCGTGCCCGAAACCCGGGGCGTGCCGCTGGAGGAAATGCAGCAACGTTTGGGACTCGGGTCAGAGCCGGGCCGAGCCCTGTGAAAACACGGTGCATTACTCCGGCCCGGCAGTGAACCTGGCGCGCCGCAGGATAGTGGGCGAGCATATCTGATACGTACCCCGGCCGGAAAAAGTTGCGAACAAAGTCGCCGAACGAACATGCCCACGGTTTTCGTCCACAAGGGATACCGGGTCAGTTTTTACAGCTACGACCTGGGCGAGCGGATGCCCGTACACGTGTTCAGGGCGGCAACGAGAGCAAGGTCTGGCTGGATGATTTGTCGTTTGCCTTCAACCGGGGTTTTCGGCCAGCCGAACTCGGTGAGATTCGTCGTTTGATTGCCGAGCGCCGCGCCGAAATTGTGGCCCGCTGGCTTGATCATGAGCGACATCAACCTTAAGATGCTTCCCATGAAACTGCCCCCGGCAGTGGTTGAGGTGAACCTTACCGAGTCTGAACTGACCTTCCGGCTCGAGGACGGACGCAGCATCACCGTTCCGCTGGCCTACTACCCCTCCCTGGCCCTGGCCACCCCGGAGGAACGCGCCCGTTACGAAATCCACGGCAGTGCGGTGTACTGGCCGGAGTTGGACGTGGACATCGGTGCCGAGGGCCTCCTGGCCGGGGCGCGGGAGCATCACTATTACGCCCGCCGGGCGGTCGAGCGGGCGGTCCGGCTGGGGCGACTGCCTCGAAGCGCGCTCGAAGAAGCCCCGGAACCGCAGACAAAAACTGCGTGACCGGTGGAAGCGATCCGTCGCAGCGCCCTGCAATATGGACGGGGCAACTTGGGAATCGTGTCAGAAACGAACAGCAGCCCCACGACTGCCTGCGACCCAAGGCTCAAAGTCCCAAGCCTGTGAGTGCTCAGCACCAGCCATGACTCGCCGCGGTGCCTGTTGGATGCAGCGGCGTTACTTGTTCTTTCGCGTTCGAAGCTGCTTTGCTATTGCGGGCGCAACGTACCGGACATGGAGAAATTGTTCCGCCAACTTGAGAACCTCCTCGGCGTCCTTCTGTGACACGGGGCCGCCTCCGGGATGTGCCGCATCGTTGCCAACCCACCGCACGGCGTCTGCCCACTCCATGAGGTCAACGGTGATCTTGCCCTCCCTGGCGAGTTTAGCAATCTGATCAGCAAGACGGTCTGCTTTCTCGGCGCCTTTCTCAAGGGCGGCGGATTGCATCGCACGCCGCGCCATTACAGCAGCCGCGCGCCATGCAGACACGGTGAAGCACTGCTTGGCCTCGTCCAAGTCGGCTCGTATGGATTCGGGAACGTTGCTGTCCGTGGGCTCGGGCAGGGGATGTGGCCAAATAATGTCGCCTTCGTTGTGAGCGAGAACGGGTCGCTGGCAATAGTTGCAGACGCCGATCCACCAAACGTTGCCGTCGGACTGCTTCCACAGGGCGTCAACATGGAACCAATCGTGCCTGACTCGAACTTCAACTGGCGCCGGCTCGATGGATGTGTGCCTGCGGCAATGCGGGCAGTAGATGGAAACTCTTTTCATGGTAACCCCTTCTCCTCTTTGGCTGGCACTGTGTAGCCATACGCGCAACCGGGCAATTATCGCAGCCAGCACGGTATAGACTCGTTTTGCCAATCAGGTTGCAACCATGCATCTCCCTGTCCAGCACCAATTCCGCGAAACAAACATTCCAGCGGCGGCGGCTCCAGACCTGCGTTGCAGCTTGCTGGCGAGCTTTCGGCAGCTCAGGTGGCTGGCGCCCACACAGTGCACCCCGGGTTTCGGCCGTCAGCGCGGGAAGTCCGATCGGTCAGGCCCACACCGCGGACAAGCACTGCACCAGTTGCTCCTGATCGGCAGAAATTTTTGCCCCGAGCGGCAAGTGGCGTGTCGGCAGGCTTCCGACCGTCACTGGAAACACCCTTCGACTCCAACCATTGCTGACGAATTATCCGAACGGCCCGACCGCCCAGCAGGGCGGTGGTTTGCTGCGGCGCACGGTTTGGTGGCCTTATTTTCAGCTCAGCCCTGGATGTCTTCGGCGCGCCGCAAGGCATTCTGCAAACTTCGTTCCAACATCGCCGCCACGACCGCGATGGAGCTCGAAGCCAAGATGGCAAGGCAACTCATGAACAACCCCGGCGGGCGGTCGTCCTTGTCGCCGAACACCAGGATGATAACCACTGCTCCGGCCACAAACCCGAGGAGGGTGATCGCGCAACGCCTGATGGATCGCAGCGCCTCCAGGGTTGCCCGGGTGAATTTCCCGTTTTGTCTGACCTGCCCGAAGAGCTTGAATGCGCGATAGAGCGCTACGAAAAACGGGATGGAACCTACATACACATACGCCAGGAACGGATCCCTGAAGTAAATCTCGAAGGTGGTGGCATGGGCATTCCGGCCTTCGAGGTGCGGTTCCCAAAGCAGAAAGGTCAGGGCGGCGAGGCCAATGAGCACCACGGTTCCCTGAAGAAATAACGCTGCTCTGCGTTTCATGGTTGGTGGCGGATTGTCCATGGCGACCTCAGGTTGAGTAGCCCATACGAACTGCCAGCGATTTTTCCCCGACCAGGGTAAAGTGGGCTGGGGCAACGGAATAACTCGCAGCCGCGCTCCTCCTTGTCCACCGCGAATCCGCCAAAGCATCCCCCCTCCCGGCAGCCATTCCGGGCCGGCCGGGGCTTGCCGGCGCGCTTTCGGGCACCAACCAACCCGGTGTCCGCGCCATCGCACCCGGTGTTTTAACCGCTCGCGCGTTCTGCCCGGCCGATCACACTCCATCCCCGAACGGGCACCGCGTCGGTGATTGCTGGCGGCAAGAAAGTGCGATGCGTTCCGTGGCCAATGACCGGCACCAAAATACCGTGCGGGCAAAAGCTCAACTAGGCAACATTTGCCCCGATGTTCCCTGACGCAGTGGATGACAGTTGCCCGAATACCTGCCCCGACGACGCAGGCACCCGGGATGACAGCCCGTCCCCTTTGCTCCGGCTCATGAAAACCGCTTGTCCAACGCCGTCCCGATGTCGGCCCGAGGCGCACCGGTGGCTTAATCGGGGCAAGCTCCCCGGCGCACTGTTGCTGCTGGCCGCCCTGGTCGTGCTCGGCGGTGGCCGCGTGCTCGGCGGCGGCGCGGCACCCGGGGTGCCGCCAGAAGTCACCTACCGCGAGCCGTGGCGGCCGCAGTTCCACTTCTCGCCGGCGCGGAATTGGATGAACGACCCCAACGGCCTGGTCTTCTTCGCCGGCGAGTACCACCTGTTTTATCAGTACAACCCGTTCGGCGACCGCTGGGGCCACATGAGCTGGGGCCACGCCGTCAGTCGCGACCTCGTGCACTGGGAGGCTCTGCCGGTGGCGTTGTCCGAGGAGAACGGCGTGATGATTTTCTCCGGCAGCGCCGTGGTGGACCGGCACAACACCTCCGGCTTTGGCCGGCCGGGGCGCCCGCCGCTGGTCGCCATCTACACCGGGCATTACCCAGACCGGCCGCGGCAGAACCAACACCTGGCCTTCAGCCCCGACCGCGGCCGCACCTGGACCAAGTACGCCGGCAACCCGGTGCTGGACATCGGCGAAACCGACTTCCGCGACCCGAAGGTGTTCTGGCACGCGCCGACCCGCCGCTGGGTGATGGCCGTGGCCTGGCCGGTGCAACGGAAAGTGCGCTTGTACGCCTCGCCAAATCTCAAGGACTGGACCCACCTGAGCGACTTCGGCCCGGCCGGCTCGACCACCGGCATCTGGGAATGCCCGGACCTGTTCCCCCTGGCCGTGGAACGCGCCCATGGGCGGGGGCCGAGGTCTGCGGCCCGCGAGTCGCGGTGGGTGTTGATCGTCAACGTCGGCTCCGGCGCACCCGCCGGCGGCTCGGGCTGCCAGTACTTCGTGGGCGAGTTCGACGGCACCCGTTTTACGCTGGACCCGAGCTACCCGCCGCCGCAGCCGGAGTTCGTGCCCGAGGGCCGCGTGCTGGCGGATTTCGAGGGCGACGACTACGCCGGCTGGGAGGCCACCGGCGAAGCCTTTGGCCGGGCCCCCGCCCGCGGCACGCTGCCGAATCAACAGCCCGTGGAAGGGTTCCACGGCCGCGGTCTGGTCAACACCTACCGCGGGGGCGACGCCGCCCAAGGCACGCTCACCTCGCCGGAGTTCACGATTGACCGCGACTACTTGAGCTTCCTCATCGGCGGCGGCCATCACCCCGGCCAAACCTGCCTGAACTTGCTGGTGGACGGCCGGGTCGCCCGCACCGCCACCGGCGACAACGCCGAGCGGCTGGCGTGGAAATGCTGGGACGTGCGCGACCTGCGCGGCCGCCGCGCCCGCCTGCAAATCGTGGACCACCACCCCGGCGGCTGGGGCCACATCAACGTGGACCACATCCTCCTGGCTGACGCGCCCGCCCGACCGGCCAGGCAACCGGCGCTCTGGGCCGACTGGGGCCGCGATTTTTACGCGGCGGTCTCTTGGAACGACGTGCCGGCCCGCGACGGCCGTCGGCTTTGGATCGGCTGGATGAGCAACTGGGACTACGCCCAGGACGTGCCCACCTCTCCCTGGCGCAGCGCGATGAGCGTGCCCCGGGAATTGACCCTGCGCGAAACCCCGGAAGGCCCGCGCCTGGTCCAGCGCCCGGTCCGTGAGCTGGCCCGCTTGCGGGAAAGACACCACCGCGTGCGCGGCGTGACCGTGGCCGAAGCCAATGCGCGGCTGGCCGGTCCCGCCACGGCCGGGCCGCTGCTGGAATTTGAGGTCGAGTTCGAGACGCGCGGCGCCGGCCGGTTCGGGCTCGAGGTCCATCGCGGCGGGGACGAACGCACCCGCATCGAATGCGACCCCGTCGCCGGCCGGCTCAGGCTGGACCGCACCCGGTCGGGCGTGACGGACTTTCACCCGGCGTTCCCCGGCGTGTTCGAGGCGCCGTTGGAAGTGCGCGCCGGTCGCGTGCGGCTGCGGGTGCTGTGCGACACCTCGTCGGTCGAGGTCTTTGCCAACGACGGCGAGCGGGTGCTGACCGCGCTGGTGTTTCCCACACCGGGGAGCACCGGCTGGGCGCTCTTCGGCGAGGCCCCGGATGTGCGCGTGCGCCGGCTGGACGTGTGGCGGCTCCGGTGCGCAGGGCAAGGGACTGAGAATTAAGCGCCCGCCTTCATCCCCCGTGGCTTACCAGGTCAGAAATCTCAGGCCCACACTGGAGAAACCCGCCCACTTGGGCGGTGGTTTTGAAGCAACTCGGGATGAAGCTTGGGAAATCTGTTAGGGTGCTGGAGAACCGGCCTCAAACGATGATTGAGTTCAGTGCTCTCAAGCCGGCGGCAAAGTCAGGGTGTCAACCTCCGGGAACAGACAGCCGAACTGCCGTCGTGACCTCAGTCCGGCAGGTTCATTACCTCAATTGGTCCTGCGATCTCCGCGGCCCCTGCTGAATGCCTCGACACCGGGGTGCTTGGAGACTACCCTTTAATCCCGTTTTTTTGGGACAGGTCAAAAGTCGGGGTGAGGGGTATGAATGGCGCATTGACCGAGTTGCCTCGATGCGGAGCGCCGGGGTGGAAGCTGTGAAACCCTTAAACCCATACACGGACAAAGAGCTCGAGAACCTGCTTGCCGACCTCGAATCGGACCAGGTCGAGCGCAAGGAGACCTTCAGCGGGGATGCCCCCACGAAGGTGCGGGAAGTGGTCTGTGCCTTCGCCAACGATCTCCCCAATTATCAACGTCCCGGGGTCATTTTCATCGGCGCGCATGACGATGGTCGTCCGTCCGGTCTCCGCGTGACGGATGAGCTGCTTCGTCAGTTGGCTGACATCAAGACCGATGGGAACATTGTTCCGCCGCCCACGCTTACCGTGGCCAAACGCACCTTGTGTGGCCAGGAAATGGCGGTGATCACAGTCTGGCCCGCCGATTCACCCCCGGTCCGCTATAAAGGACGCATTTTTATCCGCATTGGGCCGCGGCGGGGGCTGGCCTCCGCTCAGGATGAACGCATCCTCAATGAAAAACGCCGCCATCGCGATCGCCCATACGACCTGCGGCCGGTTCAAGATGCCAGCCTGGACGACCTGGACCTGGTCCGCTTTGAGACCGAATATCTTCCGGCGGCCGTGGCTCCGGAGATTCTCGCTGCCAACGACCGCACCCTTGCGCAACGCCTGGCCGCGACCAAGATGATCGTCACCACCGATGAACCCACCCCCACGGTGCTCGGCCTGCTGGTGCTCGGCAAAGATCCCTGCCGTTATTTGCCGGGAGCTTATGTCCAGTTCCTCCGCCTCGCCGGAACCGACCTGGCGGCCACGGTCATTGACGAGACACAACTCGCCGGCCCCGTGGCGGACATTTTGCGCCGCTTGGACGAGAAGTTGGCGGCGCACAATCGGACCCGGGTGGATTTCACCTCCGGCCCCAGGGAGCAGCGCACCGCCCTCTACCCAATGGAGGCCTTGCAACAACTCACCCGCAACGCGCTCATGCACCGCACCTACGAGGGCACCAACGCGCCGGTTCGGGTAAACTGGTTTGATGACCGCATCGAAATCGTCAGCCCGGGCGGCCCTTATGGGGAGGTCACCACCCGGAACTTCGGAACCCCTGGCTTGACCGACTATCGCAACCCAAATCTCGCGGAAGCCATGCGCGTGCTGGGCTTTGTCCAAAAATTCGGGAGCGGCATCGCGGTGGCGCGTCAGGCCATGCAACGCAACGGCAATCCCCCGATCGAATTTCGTGTGGACGACGGCTACGTCGTGGCCGTCTTGAAACCCGCCCCATGAACTCCCTGGCCTTCTTCAACAACAAGGGCGGCGTGGGCAAAACGTCCCTGGTGTACCACCTCGCCTGGATGTATGCCGACCTGGGGCTCAAGGTGCTGGCCGCCGACCTCGACCCGCAGGCCAACC
>CALFAV010000057.1 GCA_937946835.1 uncultured Verrucomicrobiae bacterium
TCAGCGTGCGGACGCTGAACGGACGGCGGTTGACCGAGCTGATGGACCGCCTGTCGGGCGCGGGGCTGGGAGATCGGCAACGAGAGTTGGAGGAGACCTGGCGTCACAGCCCGCGCCTGAGCACCGAGAAGAGCCGGGCGGCGGCCACGCTGCTGGGGATGTTCGCGCGTTACCTCGAGGGGCTGGCCCGGGAGCTGGAACCGGTGCGGCGCGCGCCGGAGCGCCCCCCGTTGCTGGCCCGGGTCGAGGCGCTGCTGCGCGAGACCGCCGACCGGCGCCTGGCGCTGCGCGAGGTGGCGGCGCGGGTGAACCTCAGCCCCTGCCACTTCTGCGCGGTCTTCAAGCGCCAGACCGGGTTGACCTTCACCGCGTACCGCAACCGGCTGCGGCTGGACCGGGCGGCGGAGTTGTTGCGCGAGTCCAGCCGGCGGGTGACCGACGTGGCCTTCGAGGCGGGTTTTGACTCGATTCCGTACTTCAACCGCGCATTTCGGCGGCGGTTTGGCTGCTCGCCCAGCGAGTACCGGCGGCGGGGTGGGGGCGCAATTTCGGTCAAGCCCGTCGAAATGCCGGCGTAGTCGGGGCGGGCGCAGGACCGAACACTGCCGGTGTTTGCGCGCCGGCGTGGGGTACGGACCGGGCGGTCCGGCCGGGGTGCGCGAACCGCTGCGCCGCGAACATGGCCGTCATTTTGATTCTGATCCTGGCCAGCCTGGCCCTGGCGGGGGGCTTTTTGCTGGGATTCATCTGGGCGGTGCGCACCGGCCAGTTTGAAGATGCCCGCACGCCGGCGCTGAGGATTTTGACCGAGGACAAGGCGCCGGGGCCCGCGCGCCGGCACCCTGCCGTCCGCAACGGATGACCGAACGCAACGCCATCATGAACGTCGAGACCTTCCGCTACGACAACCGCATCGTGCGGGCCTTTGCCATCGCCACGGCCTTTTGGGGGCTGGTGGGCACATTGGCGGGGCTGCTGGCGGCCTGCCAGTTGTTCTGGCCGGACCTGAACCTGGACACGCCCTTTACCACCTTCGGGCGCATCCGGCCGTTGCACACCAACGCCGTGATCTTCGCGTTTGTGGGCAACGGCATGTTCACGGGCATCTACTACTCGCTGCAGCGGCTGTGCAAGGCGCGGATGTTCAGCGACGCGCTGAGCTGGATCAACTTCTGGGGCTGGCAGGGCATCATCGTGGCGGCCGCGCTCACCCTGCCGCTGGGGCTGACCACCTCGAAGGAGTACGCGGAGCTGGAGTGGCCGATTGACCTGGCCATCGCGGTGGTCTGGGTGGCCTTCACGGTGAACCTGTTGGGCACCCTGTTCCGGCGCCGGGAGAAACACATGTACGTGGCGATCTGGTTTTACATCGCCACGGCCATCACGGTGGCGGTGCTGCACATTTTCAACTCGCTGGAGCTGCCGGCGGGGGCCTTCAAGAGCTACTCGATTTACGCGGGGGTGCAGGACGCGCTGGTGCAGTGGTGGTACGGCCACAACGCCGTGGCGTTCTTCCTGACCACACCGTACCTGGGGCTGATGTACTACTTTCTGCCCAAGGCCGCGGACCGGCCGGTGTTCAGCTACCGGCTCTCGATCATTCACTTCTGGGCGCTGATCTTCATCTACATCTGGGCCGGGCCGCATCACCTGCTCTACACGGCGCTGCCAGACTGGGCGCAGTCCCTGGGCATGGTCTTCAGCGTGATGTTGGTGGCGCCCAGTTGGGGCGGCATGTTGAACGGGCTGCTCACCCTGCGCGGCGCCTGGGACAAGGTGCGGCAGGACCCGGTGTTGAAGTTCCTGGTGGTGGCGGTGACCGCCTACGGCATGGCCACGCTCGAGGGCCCCACGCTGGCGGTTAAAAGCGTCAATGCCCTTTCGCACTACACCGACTGGACCATCGCCCACGTGCACACCGGCGCGCTGGGCTGGAACGGCTTTCTGACCTTTGGGATGCTCTACTGGCTGTTGCCGCGGCTGTACAACACGCGGCTCTGGTCCACCAAGCTGGCCAACTACCACTTCTGGATCGGCCTGCTGGGCATGATGTTTTACGTGGTGCCCATCTACGTCAGCGGCGTCACCCAGGGCCTGATGTGGAAGCAGTTTACCAGCGACGGTTTCCTGCAGTACGGCAACTTCCTCGAGACCACCCTGCGCATCATCCCCATGCACATGCTCCGGGCGGTGGGCGGCACGCTCTACATCGTGGGCATCGTCCTGATGTGCGTGAACCTGTTCAAGACGGCCAAGAGCGGGCAGTTCGTGCCCGAGACCGAGGCCCAGGCCCCCGCGTTGCGCGAACAACCGGCGCACCCGGCCAAGCCCGCCCCGGCCTGGCACGGGCACCGGTGGCTGGAGGGCATGCCGGTGACTTTCACGGTGCTGGTCACCCTGGCCATCCTGGTGGGCGGTTTGATCGAAATCATCCCGATGTACCTCATCAAAAGCAACGTGCCCACCATCGCGGCGGTCAAGCCCTACACACCCCTCGAGTTGCTCGGCCGCGACATCTACATCCGCGAGGGCTGCGTGGCCTGCCATTCCCAGATGGTCCGGCCCTTCCGCTCGGAGACCGAGCGCTACGGGGAATACTCGAAGGTGGGCGAGTACGTGTATGACCATCCCTTCCTGTGGGGCTCCAAGCGCACCGGCCCGGACCTCCACCGCGTGGGCGGCAAGTACCCCGACGCCTGGCACTACAACCACATGGAAAATCCGGTCAACACCTCGCCCGGCTCGATCATGCCGCGCTACCCGTGGCTGTTGACGCGCAAGCTGGACACCAACGTCGTGCCCGCACGCATGAAGACCCTCCGCCGCCTGGGCGTGCCGTACACCGACGCCGACATCACCAACGCCTTCCAGAACATGGCCGCCCAGCAGACCCGCATTGTCATCAACCTCAAGGTCGGCATGGTCGAGGCCGACCCCGACCGCGAAATCATCGCCCTGATCGCCTACCTCCAGCGGCTGGGTACCGACATCAAGGGCAGCCCGGCCAGCACCGCGCCCAAGCTGGCCGACAACTGAGCCGTGATCCGCAACGTCCTCGAACACATCGGCGGCATCGAACGGTACGGGATCATCTCGATCCTGCTGTTCTTCGCCTGCTTTGCCGGGGTGCTCGTTTGGGCGTTCCTGCTCAAGAAACCTTTCCTGAACCGCATGGCCGCCAAACCGCTCGAACCCGATTCCTCCGAACCTTTCCCCGAGGAGACCCGCCATGACTGAACCCAACGACCCCCTGTTGCTGGACCACGACGCCGACGGCATCCGCGAGCTGGACAACAAACTGCCGCGCTGGTGGGTGTGGCTCTTTTGGGGCTGCAATCTCTTCGGCATGCTCTACCTGGGCTACTACCATGTGCTGGCCCGGGGCGACCTCGCCGCCAAGGGCCAGATGCTTTACGAGTACGAGCGCGAAATGGCGATCGGCAACGCCATCAAGTCCGCCGCCCTGGCCCGTTTCGAGAAGGACATGGAGACCCTCACCCCTTCCCAGGACCCCGCCGTGCTGGCCGAGGGCAAACGCCTCTTTGACCAAATGTGCGCGCCCTGCCACCGCGCCGACGGCGGCGGCCTGGTCGGCCCCAACCTCACCGACGACTACTGGATTCACGGCGCCGAGTTCAAAGACAACCTCCGCACCATCTACAACGGCGTTCCCGACAAGGGCATGGTCACTTGGAAGACCCTGCTCAAACCCGCGGAAATCCACGCCGTGGGCAGTTACATCTACACCCTGCGCGGCACCAACCCGCCCAACCCCAAACCTCGCGAAGACCAGGTTCCGGCCACCACCGGCCCCAGCGAGTACGAGTAGGCCCGAGCCGGATCCCAACCCCGGCTGGCACTCGCTCCTTGCGTCGCCATCCCTTCGGCGCCCCGGTAGCGTCACCACGCCGGAGCCGGGGGCGGGCCGGCGGCCGATTGGCTCCTTCGAGTCTGGCCGCCCGGAACGCTCGAAAACCGCGATCCCGCCTTACCAGACCCGGTCGCCGAGTTTGCACGGGAAAAAGAAGGGACTCCTCTCACGGTGAGCGAGTCGGGGTCCGGCACCCGGCCGCGGGGCGGGGGCGGGCACTGCTTGCCAAGCCGCCGGCACTTACCCAACCTTGGCCCGGCCGGCCCGCGGGGGCGGCCATTGCACCATGAGCGTTTCCATTTCCCCGGCCGCAACAGCAGACCGGGTTCCGGTGGCCATCATCGGGGCGTCCGGTTATTCGGGTGAGGAACTGCTGCGGCTGTTGTTGCAGCACCCGTTTGCGGAGCTGGTTGCGGTCACCTCGCGCCAGCAGGCGGGTCAGACCGTGGCGGAGGTGTTTCCCCGGTTCGCCAGCCGGGCGCGGGCCCGGGAACTCCGGTTCACCGAGCCGGATGTGGATTTTCTGGCAGCCCGGGCCCGGGTGGTTTTTCTGGCTTTGCCCCACGGGGTCGCCGCCGCGTACGCCGTGCCGTTGCTGCGGGCCGGGTGCCGGGTGATTGATTTGAGCGCCGATTTCCGCCTGCGCGACGCGGGGGTGTACCGCGACTTTTACGGGCACGACCATCCCGCGCCCGAATTGCTGGATCGGGCCGTGTACGGCCTGCCGGAGCTTTATCGCGAGGCCATTCGCGGGGCGTCGCTGATCGCCGCGCCCGGGTGTTACCCCACCAGCATCCTGGTGCCGGTGGTGCCGCTGCTGCGGGCGGGGTTGGTGTCGGCGGAGGGGATCATTGCCGACTCCCTGAGCGGCGTCAGCGGAGCCGGTCGCAAGGCGGAGGTGGACTATCTGTTTGTGGAGTGCCACGAAAGCCTGCGCCCTTACGGCGTGCCCAAACACCGGCACCTGTCCGAGATCGAGCAGGAACTGTCCCGCGCCGCGGGTCGGCCGGTGGTGATTCAATTCACGCCGCACCTGGTGCCGGTCAACCGCGGCATCCTCACCACGGTGTACCTGACACCCGCCACCGACGCCCGGGGCGCGGGGCCGGCCGCCGCATTGGCCGCCCGCGTGACCGAGTGTTATCGGGCCGCCTACGGGCGGGAGCCGTTTGTGCGCCTGCTCGCGGGCCGCGGCCTGCCGGACACCAAGAACGTCACCGGCACCAACGTGCTCGAACTGGCCTGGCGCGTGGACCCGCGCACCGGCCGGCTGCTGGTCTTCAGCGCCGAGGACAACCTGGTCAAGGGCGCCAGTGGCCAGGCCGTGCAGGCCTTCAATCTTCTGTGCGGCCTGCCTGAAACCACGGGTTTGCTGTGAACAGTCCCCGGCCGCCCCCTTCGGCTTTCCGGCGCGGCGCGCGGCCAAACCCGGCGAACACACCTCATGCCCGGTGACCTCACACTGCCCCTGCAGGACGCGGACATCCTCCTGGTCGAGGACGAGCCGTTGTTGCGGCGCCAGTTGGCGGCTTATCTGGAGCGCCAGGGTGCCGGCGTCACGGCCGTGGGTTCGCTGGCTGCCGCGCGCGCGGCCCTGAGCGCCCAGCCCTTCGAGTTCGCCCTGCTGGACGTGAATCTGCCCGACGGCTCGGGTCTGGACCTGCTGCGGGAGCGGGCCTTCTCGGGCAACACCGGGGTGGTGGTCATGACCGCCGAGGGGGGCATCAGCGGCGCGGTCGAGGCCATGAAACTCGGCGCGCTCCACTACCTGGCCAAGCCCTTCGAGCCGGGAGAACTGCTGCTGGTGCTGGGGCAGGTGCGTCGCGAGCGCCGCGCGCGCCGGCGCGAGGAACACTCCCGCGAGGACGCGGCCAAAGCCGGGGGCGATCTGTTCTTCACCCCCGGCCTGGCCGGGCTGCGCGCCCAGGTGGAACGCATCCTCGCGGCGGACCGCCGTATGGAGCGCGGCCTGCCTCCGGTGCTCGTCACCGGAGAAACGGGCACCGGCAAGACCGCCCTGGCCCGCTGGCTGCACCGGCAGGGACCGCGGGCCGACGCGCCGCTGGTCGAGGTCAACTGCCCGGCCCTGCCGGAGACGCTGGCCGAGTCCGAATTGTTTGGCCACGAGCGCGGGGCCTTCACCGACGCCCGCACCGCCCGTATCGGCCTTTTTGAAGCGGCCGACGGCGGCACGTTGTTTCTGGATGAACTGGCCAGCCTTTCGCTGCCCCTCCAGGCCAAGGTCCTCAAGGTGATCGAGGATGGCTGCCTGCGGCGGCTGGGCGGCAACCGTCCCATCCCGGTGGACGTGCGGATCATTGCCGCGTCCAACCAGGACCTTGCGGCGCTGGCGGCGGCCGGGCAGTTCCGGGCCGACCTGCTTCACCGCTTGGACCTGCTGCGGCTGCATCTGCCCCCGTTGCGCGAGCGGCCGGACGACATCCTGCCCCTCGCGGAACGTCTGCTGGAGCTGCTTTGCCGCCGGCACCGCCTCCCGCCCCGGCCCATCAGCGAGGCCGGGCGACGTCGCTTGCGGGCCTGGTCCTGGCCGGGCAACGTGCGCGAACTGCGCCACGAGCTGGAGCGGGCCCTGGTCTTTGAAGACGGGCCGCTGGAGTTCACCCACCTGGAGCGGTTGACCGGGGCGAACTTGCCACCGGTCACCCCGGGATTGTCGCCCGAGGAATGGTTCAACCCGGCCTTTCGCTTTCCGGAAAGCGGCTTTTCCCTGGACGCCGCCATTGACCGGCTGGTGCGCCACGCCCTGGCCCAGGCGGGCGGCAACGTCTCGGCGGCAGCGCGGTTGCTGGGCGTTAGCCGCGATGTGGTGCGGTATCGGCTGGCGGGCAAAGCGGGGGCGGACAAAAGCGCCGCGGCGTCTGGGGAATAATCCCCAACGGCGATTTAAGAGCACCACCGGGATTGGGGAAAAGTTCCCAGGTCAACGGGCAGAACCGCCCTTGGGCCGGATGACTTTTTTATGCAATCCATTGCATCCAAACGCTTGGAGTGATTGGCCGAGGTTGGCACAGCTCGTGCGTTGCTAGTGCCGGTTCGACTGAACTGCAACGATCAAAAGAACGGAACCATGAAAAGCCTGAAACACACCTTGTTGGTTGCGGCCTTGGGACTGGGGCTTGTCGGCATCCCGGCTTGGTCGGCCGACGGCCCGACGGGTAGGCCGGATCAGCCCGAACGGCCGGAAAAACCGGAAACCCCGCGCGGCCTGCCGCCCGAGATCAAGGAACTGATCCAAAAGTTCCGCGAGGAGCAGAAAACCGCGTTGGAAGAGTGGCGCAAGCTGGCGCGCGAGATGCGCGAAGCCACCAAGGAACAGCGGGAGCAGTTGCGCGAGCAGTTGCGGCAAATCCTCGAGGAGCAAAAAGAGAAGCGGGAACAGCTCCGCGAGCAAATCCGCGAGCGGCTCGAACAACTGGCCCGTGAGCTGCCCAACCGCCGCGAGGTCATCGAAGCCGCCAAGGAACAGCTCCGCAGCCAGAAGAAGCACGGCCGGGGCGAGTGACGCTGGGTAAGTCCTCCCGAAGCCAAAACAACGGCAGCCCGGGCAACGTCCTCCATCGCGTTGCCCGGGCTTTTTGCTCCCCGGACTCGACCCCCGGCGCGTGACCCGTAAAAATCCGGCGGTCATGCCACGGGTGCCTACACGGGCGCCGCTCCGCACCGGACGAGGATTCCGATCCCGGGCCATTCCCCTCAAGCGGCGTGGATCAGTGGCGGCCTTCTTGGTGACGGGCTGGGGCGTGGCGGTGGCGATGCTGGCGGCGGATGTTCCTTCTCAGCCCGCGGTCAGCCGGGACTCGCCGGACGAAGCCGCGCTGACCGAGTTGGAGAGACTCGCCAGGCCGCCGGTGTGGTCCACTGACGGCAGTGTTCGCGCAGGAGGCGGCTATCGCGACAACGTGCTGTTAAGCTCGTTCCAGCCCGTGGCGGCCGGTTTCGCCAGCGTGGGGGGCGACTTCACCCTTCACCGTCTGCCCGTGGACGGCACCGAGGTGTCCTGCTTTGCCACCGGCGATTACCTCGCCTTTGTGGACGAACCGGCCGCGGACCCCGAGGCCCTGATTCTAACCCAGGCCGGGCTCACACGGGACCTGGGCCGCGCGTGGGCAGCCGGCCTCGAGGGCCGGTATGTCTTCCTAAACCAGGTGTTTGACGTCTCCGCCACCGAGGCCGAAGTCAGCACCGTGCTTGCCCGGGGACATCTGATTTCGCTCACGCCCTCTCTGAGCCGGGAACTGGCCCCAAACTGGACGGCCGAAGCCGCCTGCGAAGGGTCGCGCCAAATCTTTGACGCTCCCCTGGACTCGTACTGGGAAATCACGCCTGCCGGGACATTGACCCGGTTGCTTGGCCGCCGCGGCGAGCTGGCGCTTACCTACCACTACGAGCGGCGTTGGTACGATGAGCGGCAGCCCCTGGCGGCGGACGGCACCCCGCTGCCGGGCCGCCTCCGGTTCGACAGCCACGAGGTGGAATTGCGGCCCCGCGTCTACTGGGATGCCGCCCGGCACTGGAGCACGCGCCTGCGCCTGGGCCTCCTGGTCAACCGCGACAATGGCGGCGGCTATTTCGACTACACCCGCTATGCGGCCGCCCTGCAACTGCGCTACCGTGCCGCCGGCTGGACGGTCCAGGCCGAGGTGCGCGGGGTGCGCTATGACTACGAAATCCGCCGGGTGGCCGGACCGTACTCGCCGCTGCGGCGCAAGACCGACTGGGGCTTGCGTCTGCGCGCCGAACGGCAATTGTCGCCGCGCTGGACGGTGTTTGCCCAGTGGGACCGGGAAAGCAGCGACGACCGCCAGCCCGCCTCGGACTACACGGCGAACACCGTCCAGGTCGGATGGGAGTGGGAACTGTGAATCGCCCGCCGGAATCTTCGTCCCGGCCCGTTCGGGCCGTCGGGGCGGTCGTCCTGGCGGTCGCGGCCTTTGGCGCGGCGGTGTTGTGGGGCCGGCTCCAGCTTGGCGCCCAGATGCGCGCACAAATTCTGGATCGGGACGCCGTGATCCTTCAGGCGCTGGCCCGCCGCGAAACCGCCGAGCTGGCCGCTCGCGACCCCGCCTTTGATCTGAAAGACCCGGCCTCCCAGTACGCGGTGCTGCTGGGCATGGCCGACCTGACCAACATCATCGCGGCCCGGCTTTTCGACGCCACCGGCCGCTTTGTGGCCGGCGTGCCCCTCGAGGTCAAAGAGGCCGCCCTGAGCGAGACCACCCTGGCGCAGTTGCAAACCCTGGTGCCGCTGACGCGCTTTCGCCCGGATGCCCCGCGCGCGGAATTGTTCCTGCACCTGCCCGATCTGGAGGCGCCCGGCGCCGACCGGCTCGCCTGGGTGGAAGTGTACGTCCCGTTCACCGCCCCCGACCGTCCCGCCCTGGTGGGCGTGGGCCAGTTCATGCTGGAGGGCTACACCCTGGAGCGGGAGTTTGCCCGGTTGGACCGCCGCCTCAACCGACAGGCCGCCGCCCTTTTTGTCCTGGGGGCGCTCGTCATTTCCCTGACACTGGGCTGGGCCTTCCATCGCCTGAATCAAACCAATCGCCTGCTCGCCGCCCGCAGCGCGGACCTTCAGCGGGCCAACCAGGCCCTGGCCGAGGCCGCCCGCTCCGCGGCGCTCGGCGCGGTGACCGCGCACCTCATTCACAGCCTCAAAAACCCCGTGGCCGGCCTGCAATCCTTTGTCTTGGCCCGGCAGGAGGCCGCCGCGCCGGCGGACAGCGCCGAGTGGCGCGAGGCCCTGGCCGCCACGCGCCGCATGCAAACGCTCATCCAGGAGGTGGTGCAGGTCTTGCGCGAGCCGGAGTCGGGTTCGGCCTTTGCCCTGAGCCTGTCGGAGCTGGGAGAAGCGGTCGCGGCCTCCCTGCACCGCCTGGCGCAAGCGCGCGGGGTGGCGTTGCACACGCACTGCACCGGCGAGGCCACGCTGGACAACCACCTGGCCGGTCTGCTGCGGCTGATCCTGGTGAACCTGGTGCAAAACGCGCTGGAGGCCACGCCGGCCGGCGGGCGGGTGGAGCTGACCCTGCACGCGGACCCGGAGGCCATCCGCGCCGAAGTGCGCGACGAAGGGACCGGCATTCCCGAGCCGGTCCGGGCGCGGCTCTTCGAGCCGGTCCGCTCGACCAAGGAGGGTGGTTCGGGCATCGGGCTGGCCATCTCCCGCCAACTGGCCCGGCACCTGGGCGCCGAGTTGACCCTGGTGAGCACCTCGGCCCGGGGCACCCATTTCCGGGTGCACCTGCCGCGGGCGGGGAAGCCGGGCGGGGCAAAAACCGTTTGACGGTTCACCGGTCGGGTGATTGCTTAACGGCCGTTCCGTTCATCCCGATTGAGGATCGTGATTTCAGCCCTGGGCTCCCCGCGGAGCCCTTGTTTATTTGCGGCCCGGCCGGGTGCACGCCCTGCGCGTCCGCAAAGCCGGGGCGCCGGCCGGCCTCGCAACCGTCCCGATCATGACTGAGCAAATCGTCATCCTGGATTTCGGCTCCCAGTACACCCAGGTCATCGCCCGGCGGGTGCGGGAATGCCGGGTGTACTCGACCATCCTGCCCTACCACACCCCGGCCGCGGAGCTGAAGCGCCTCCAGCCCCGGGGGCTGATTCTGTCCGGCGGCCCGGCCAGCGTGTACCAGCCCGGGGCGCCCCTGCCGGATGCGGGCATCTTCCAGTTGGGCGTGCCCGTGTTGGGGATCTGCTACGGCGTGCAGCTCCTGGGACAGTTTCTGGGCGGCAAGGTCGAGCCGGGCGACAAGCGCGAGTACGGCAAGGGTACCCTCACGCTCACCGACCGCACCTGCCCGCTGTTTCGCGGCCTGCCGGTCACGATGCAGGTCTGGAATTCGCACGGCGACAAGCTCACCCGCCTGCCGACCGGTTTCCGGCCCGTGGCGCGCACTGAGAATTCCGAGTACGCCGCCATCGCGGACGAGCGCCGCCGCTTTTACGGCATTCAGTTCCACCCCGAGGTGGCGCACACCCCGCGCGGCCGGGAGGTGCTGGCCAATTTCGTCCATGGCATCTGCGGCTGCGGGCGCACCTGGACCATGCGCCGGTTCGTGGAGCGGGCCGTGGGCGAAATCCGGCAACAGGTGGGCCGGGAACGGGTGATTTTGGGGCTGAGCGGCGGGGTGGACTCGAGCGTGGCGGCGGCGCTGCTGCACCGGGCGGTGGGCGACCAATTGACCTGCATCTTCGTCAACAACGGCCTGCTGCGCGCGCGCGAACCCGAGATGGTGCGCGAGGTCTTCGGCCGGCATTTTCACATCCGCCTGCACTACGCCAACGCGGCGGCCCTGTTCCTGCGGCGACTGCGCGGGGTGACCCAGCCCGAGCGCAAGCGCAAGATCATCGGCCGGACCTTCATCGAGGTGTTCGAAGACGCGCTCCGGCACGTGGGACCCGCGCGGTTCCTGGCCCAGGGCACGCTTTACCCGGACGTGATCGAGTCGGTGCCCATCGGCGGCAACCCGGCCGCCCTGATCAAGAGCCATCACAACGTGGGCGGCCTGCCCGGGCGCATGAAGTTTGCGCTGGTCGAACCGCTGCGCTGCCTGTTCAAGGACGAGGTGCGTGAGCTGGGCCGGGAACTGGGTCTGCCCGAGGAAATCGTCTGGCGCCAGCCTTTCCCCGGGCCGGGTCTGGCCGTGCGCATCATCGGCGAGGTCACCCGCCGGCGGCTGGAGATCCTCCGGCAGGCCGACGCCATTGTGATTGAGGAGATGAAGGCCGCCGGCTGGTACCGCAAAATCTGGCAGAGCTTCGCCGTGCTGCTGCCGGTCAAAAGCGTGGGGGTGATGGGCGACGAGCGCACCTACGAGTACACCATCGCCCTCCGGGCGGTGGAATCGCAGGATGGCATGACCGCCGACTGGGTGCGCCTGCCCTACCCGCTGCTCGAGCGCCTGGCCGCCCGCATCATCAACGAAGTGCGCGGCGTCAACCGCTGCGTCTTCGACATCACCAGCAAACCCCCCGGCACCATCGAGTGGGAATAGCCGGCCGGGGCCGGGCGCCGAGGGGTCCAAGCCGCCCACAGGCTCAGGCGGCGACCCAGAAATCCCGCGTTTCCTCGAATCCCGCGGCGGTGAGTCGCGCCCGGATGAGTTCGCGTGCGCCCCAACGGCCCACGTGCACCAGCACCAGCGCCCGGTCCGGCGGGGGCAGTTGGTCCGGCCCCACCACCCGGCGGCCGTCCCGATGGCGGCCCCATTTCTTCCGGTCCACGTCAATGAACCCGTGTGGCGCCAGGCCCTCGGCCCACAGGCGTTCCAGCCGCCGGCGGGTCTGGCGGCCCGCGCCCCAGACCCAGAGTGCCCGCCCGCCCAGCGGGCGGCGGAGGGCCCGCGCCAGGTAGGGCGCCTTGACGGCATCAAAGGCCGCCGGCGCGTAGCGCGGATCGCAGCGGCTGAGCCGGTCGGGGCGGTCGGTCCAAACCAGCAGTTCGCGGGGCACCTTGGCGAAACGCGCGCCGGCCTCCAGCCAGCGCAGCCACAGTTCGTAGTCTTCCGGGAATGGCCCGGCGCGATACCCGCCCCGGCGCGCCGCTGCTTCACGGCGGAACATCACCGAGGGATGCGCCAGCGGTGATTCGATGAAGCGATTGGCGGCAATGGCTTCCGGGCTGAGCAGTGTGTTGAGCCAGTCCACGTACCGCGCGAACCCGGCCCGGCGCGCGCGCGCGCCGCCAAAGCGCACCAGACAACTCACTCCATCGAGGGAAGGATCGGCCTCCAACCGGGCCGCCTGGGCCGCGAGCCGTTCCGGATGGCACACGTCGTCCGCGTCGAGCCGGGCGATGAACCGTCCCCGCGCGGCGGCCAGACCCTCGTTGAGCGCGGCCACCAGGCCGCGGGCCGGGCGGCGGAGCAGGCGGAAGCGCGGGTCTTCGGCGGCAAACCGCGCGGCCAGGGTGGGCGAGGCGTCGCTGGAGCCGTCGTCCACGATCAGGCATTCCCAATCCGGGCGCGTCTGGGCGCGCAGGCTCTCCAGCGCCGCGGGCAGCGTGGCGGCGGCGTTGCGGACCGGCAACACCACCGAGATGAGCGGAGGCGCGTTCAAAGCGACAACTCGGAAACCCCGCCGGCACCGTCGGACCGCGCGGCCGGGAGGCCGGCCGGGACGAACCAACCCCGGGGCGCACGCAAAGGCTTGCGCTGGGCGGCTGTCGGGCGGTTAAACTGTGGCCCGGAACGGGGCCAGTTTAGCTCAGCGGTAGAGCATCCGATTTGTAATCGGACGGTCGTCGGTTCAAATCCGACAACTGGCTCCAGCATCGCCGAGCCAGCCCGCCTGCGTTCTTCCCCACCGGCCCCGCCGGAAGATGCAGGGTTGGGAAGTTCCCGGCGCACGGCGGCAGAGGGGGCGGTGGCCGTGGGGCCCGCCGCACGTCAATCCCGCGGCACGGTGGGAGCCTTCGAGGCGCGGGCCATTTTGCCGTTGCGTTGCTGGTAGAGCATGATGCCCTTGAGGAGGTCGGTGGCCCGCTCCAGTGGCCAGTCGCGCACCGCCTCGATTTCCGCGCGGCGGTCGGCGTACTCCGGGCTGTCGAGCAGACCCGGGGTACGGCGCAGGTTCAGGGCCTCCTCCTCCTCGCGGGTGAGGCTGACCTCGATGTCGGGGGTGATGCCGCGCTCGTGGATGACCTTGTGGCTGGGGGTGTAGTACTTGGCGGTGGTCAGGCGCATGGCCGCGCCGTCCTGCAGTTCGATGACGCTCTGGACCGAGCCTTTGCCGAAGGACTTGTCGCCCACGATGACGGCGCGTTTGAGGTCCTGGAGGCAACCGGCCACGATCTCGGAGGCGCTGGCGCTGCCCTGGTTGATGAGGACCACCAGCGGGAAGTTGTGGTGCTTGCCCCGGGTGGGTACGCGGTACTCCCGGCGGTCGGCCGGGTCCCGTCCCTCGGTGCTTACCACCAGCGTCTTGGGCGGCAGGAACAGGCTGCAGACCTTGACCGCCTGATCCAGCAGGCCGCCCGGGTTGTCCCGCAGGTCCAACACCAGTCCCTGCATGCCGGCGTCGAGGAGTTTTTCGATGGCCTGCTCGAGTTCGCCGGTGGTTTGCTCGCCAAACTGGAGCACGCGCACGTAGCCGATGCCGTCCGCCCCCAGTGGGAAGCGGCGTCGGCCGTCCAGGTCGCGCACGGTCTCGATTTTGATGATCTCGCGCTTGAGGACCAGATCGGTGGTTTCCTCGCTGCCGGGCCGGCGCACCGTGACCTGCACCTCGGTGCCGGGCGGGCCGCGCAACAGGCGCACGGCCTCGGTGTCGCTCATGCGCAGGGCATTGCGGCCGGCGATGCGCACCAGTTGGTCGCCGGACCGGATGCCGGCGCGCCAGGCGGGGCCGTCCTCAAAGGCGGTGACCACGGTCAGGTAATCGGCGCCCGCGCGGATGGTCAGCCCCACCCCGCCGTAGGCGCCTTCGGTGTCGTCCTTGAAATCGCCGTACTTGCTCGGTTCGAGGAACTCGCTGTGCGGGTCCAGCGAACTCAACAGGCCCTTGAGCGCGCCGTAAACCAGGTCCTGGTAGGTGAGGTTCTCCCCGTCCACGTGGTCCTGGCGGACCCGTTCCAGCACCAGGGAAAAGAGGCGGAGGTTCCGGTAAATGTCGTTTTTGCCCGCGGCCTCGGCGGACTGCACGTACACTTGGGCGCCGAAAAAGAGGTTGACCCCCAGGGCCAGTACCAGGCCGGTGTAAAGCAAACGTCGCTTCATGGGTTTCAGCTCGGTCTGCGCTCGCAGACCGGTTGAAAATAAAGGCAGCGGCGGCGGCGTGGCAAGGTCGGCTCCCGCGCGGTGGACCGACCCCCTGGGCGGCGCGGCCCGGGCGTCCCCACCGCGGGTGGCGGGGCGGACGACCCGAAATGCGGCCTCAACCGGGCGGCCCGCCCAACGCCCGCAGCCGCAGTTCGATGACCGGCAGGTCCGCGGGCGTGGTGACCTTGGGGTTGGGAGCGGGGTGCTCCACCAGCCGCACCGGTTGGCCGATGAGCGCGCAGGCGGCCGTGTCGTCAGTCACCCTCAGCCCACGCCGGCGCACCTCGGCCAGGGCGCCGCGTATGACTTCCACCCGGAAGGTCTGGGGTGTCTGCACCGCCCAAAGCCGGGCGCGCTCGGGATGTTCCGAGATGAACCGGCCGTCCTCCGAGACCTTGATCGTGTCGGTGACGCGCTGGGCGGCCACGGCCGCGCCGCACTCCCGGGCAGCGGCAAACGTGGCGGCAATCAGGTCCGCGCTGACGCACGGCCGGGCGCCGTCGTGGATGGCCACCCACTCGCAACCGGCGGGCAGCGCGTCCAGGCCGTTCCAAACCGAGTCCTGGCGCTCGGCGCCGCCGGGCACCAGATGCCAGGGCTTGGTCAGGTGCAGGCGGGCGGCCAGCGCGCGGAGTGCCGGCTCCTGCCCCGGGCGCACCACCAGAATGACGATGTGAACTTCCGCCGCCCGGTCAACGCGCTCCCAGGTGTGCGCGATGACCGGACGGCCGGCCACTTCGAGGAAAAGTTTGTCCTGCCCCGGCCCCATGCGTTTGCCCTGGCCGGCGGCCACAATGATGGCGGCATTCACTCACGGCGAACTGTGGCGGTGCGCGGGCGCGCGGGCAAGGGCGGCCCGCCCGCGAGGTTGGCCGGGGCAGGCAACGGAACGCGACTTGAGGCAGGGGCCGGCCGGCGGGCGCGCGGGTTTAATCCCGGGCGACCGCCTCGGGCAGATCTTCCACCTTGGTGATGTGCCGCAGCGCGCAGCGGGCCACGTATTCTGCAAAACCTTCCGCGTCCGGATTGATGCCCACTTCCAAAGTGTTGCGGGTCACCCAGGCCATGTCGTGGTGGGTGATGTCGTGGTGGGTGCCGTCGGAAAGGTAAATACGGAACGGCTTGAACGGCCGGGCATGAAGCAACTCGCGGATTTGTTTGGCCGTAATCATGGCACCAAGCTGGTTCCCCCCGCACACGCGGACAAGTCTGCGGCACCCTTCATCGCGGACAGGTCGCCGGGCCCAATCAAACCCTTCACCGGCTCATCCACTGCCAGAGCAGCCGCCCGCCCAGCACCGCGGCGACCGCCAGCAGGAACCCGCCGGACACGCGCGAGAGCCGCAACAACCAGTGGTGGGAAATCCGGCCGTGCACCTGGGCCGCCAGCCAGCCCAGCACCCCGAACCACCCGAACGTGGCCACGGCCACCCCCGCCAGACAGGCCGCGCGGCCGCGCCCGTCCGGTCCCACCACGCCATGCGCGGTCAGGCTCGCGGCCACGGCCACCCAGTACAGCAGCACGCCCGGATTGCCCAACACGCGCATGAAGCCCAGCCAAAAGCCCGCCCGCGGGTGGTACCGACGCCGCACCGCGGCTTCCGCCCGGCCAAAGCCCCGGAGCGTTTGGGCGGTCAGATAGTGCCAGCCCAGCCCGCTGATCACCGCAAAGCCGGCCAGTTGGAAAAGAAAGTGTATCGGGGGGGAGTCAAACAGCCGGGCGAAGCCGGCGAAGCCGAGGCTGCAAAAGATCATCTCCATCGTGCCCGCCCCGCAACCCACCCACCAGGCCCGGCGTTGCCCGTGCTGCGCGGCCTCGTTGATGAGGGTGATGTTGACCGGCCCGACCGGCACCGCGGAAGCCAGGCCACTGACCAGCCCGGCCAGGGCCGCCAGGAAATGATGGGCAAGCGTGCTCACGGCGGCGAGCGGTGGCGGCGGCCTACTCGATGATTTTCAGGTATCGGCCCATCCAGTAGGGCAGCAGAAATTCATCGCCCGCCAGCTCGGTGTGACCGCCGTCCCCGCCGTCCAGAATGAACGGGTTGCCGTTCCAGCGCATGATGGGGCGCTCGTCCGGCGGCAGCAGTTCCCGCGATTGCTGGTGGCGGAAGTTCGGCGGCAGGAGGGTGAGGTCCTGGCGGTGCGAGTTCCGCACCGTCCAGGTGACCAGGTCCAGGGGGAAGTGGCGCAGCGTCCACAGGGCGCCCGCGAGGTCGAAGTCGCGCGCGCCCGTCAGTGCGTAGATGAAGTTCCAGAGCGGGTTGCGTTCGACACGCTCGAGGGCCCAGTGGTCGGCCATGGCCGCGGCGTAGAGCCGGCGCAGGTCCTCGTTGAAGGCGTAGCGGTACAGCGTCCAGTAGTTCACAAAGGCCAGCAGGTCGTCCGAGTGGTTCCACTCATCCCCCATGTCGTGACCGCGGAAGACCACCCCCGGCGTGGCGCGGATCTGGGCCATGCTGTTGGTGATGTTGGCCAGGTAGCCGTGGCGCTGGAACAGTTCGAAGGCCTTGTCCCGGTACACCGCCTTGCCCGTGAGGTGGTAACCGAACTGGAGGAAGGCGATGATCTCGGCGCTGTTGAGCCGGCGGTCCACCACCGTGGGCGGGTAGCTGTTGACGTACTCGGGATGCCAGCGGCCCCAGAGCGTGGGCTGGCCGTCCACGTCCACCAGGTACAGGTTGTGGCGCAGGATGTGACTCAGGATGCGGTCGTAGGCGGTGGCAATACGGGCCTTCTCGTCCGGCGTGCGGGCCGCGGTTTCGTAGAGCACGGCGTAGGCGAAGGTGTGGGCGGTGATCTCGTCGCTGCTGGTGTGGCCCTTCCACTCCCAGCGCGGGTCCGGGGCCACGCGCCAGCGCTCGGGGTCGGAGACCTTGAAGCCGGTGCGCTCGAAGGTGCGGGCGGGAAAGCCCGCGTGGGCATGGATGCTTTGCAGGCGTTCGAGCGCCTCGAAGGTTTGCCAGGCGGCGTCCCGCGCCGCCGCCTCGCCGGTCACCGCGTAGCGGAAGGCCTGGCTGGCCAGGTAGTAGCTGCTCCAGGTGCCGTCGTTGTCGGTGTCAATCATCTCCGCCGAGGCCGCCTCCCCGGGGGTGCGCAACCGCAGTTCGGCGCAGAAGCCGTAGCGGATGTGGCGCTGGCGGATTTTGCGTTCGTAGTGCGCCGCTTTGGCCGCCAGGGTCAGTTCGAGAAACTCGATTTTCGCCAACCCCGCCGGCGTCAGCACATAGAGGTCGCCCTTGGAATCGGGTTGCAGGTCCAGCACGGTGTCGTCCGGCAACCAACGTCGCCCGGCAAAATACCGGATGCCACCGCCCGGGGCCTGGAAGTACACCCCGCGCGGGGTGCCCACCCAGACCCCCGTGGTCACGGGCGCCAACGCGGTGGTCTCGGGCACCGGCACCCGGGTTTGCAAGGGCAGCGTCGCCTGGCCGGTGCGCGCGTTCAACCCGTACCACCCGCGCCGCGAGCCCACCAGGATTTCCTCGCCGCGGAAGGCGAGGATGGTGAGCTGTTCGCCCTGGTGCAGGAGTTCCGGTCCGCCCGGGCCGAGCCGGAAAACCTGGTCCGCGGCCAGCACGTAAAAGTCCCGGCCGTGCGCGTACAACCGCTCCCCGGACCGGGCCACGGGAAACGGCAGCGCGGTCAGACGGTCGTTGACGAAGACCGCCAGCCGGTCCGGCCCGGCCAACAGCACGCGCAGGTCCTCGGCCACGGCCAGCCGGCGAAACACCCCTTTGGGCAGCGCGCCCACGTAACGGCCGGCATACTCGGTGCTCAGAAACTCGTCCTCGAACAATTGCCACAGCCGCCCCTCCTGCAGGGTGAGGTCCAGCGCGCGCCGACCGGCCAGCGGGCGGTAGCTCTTGTCCAGCGCCAGGGTGCCCTCGAAGAGCCGCGCCACGCCGCGGTCGGTCAGCACATACACGCGCCCGTCACGGTCCACCGCCAGCTTCTGAAACGCCGCGGTGCTCAACTCGGGATGCCGGGAAAAATGCACCGCCACCGGTTGACGAAACGGTTCGTCCTTCACCGCGGCACAGGCCGGAACGGCCCCCAGCAGCAGGGAGACACACAGGAGGTTGCGGGCGATTTGCACGGCAGGACTCTGGCGAGCGGGTACCCGCCCGGGCAAGTCCCTTTGGCGGTCAAAAACCCAGGTAGCCGGTGATCAACACCAGCATCACCAGCACGGCCACGACCCACCACAGCCAGTACGGCCCCCGACGCCGGAGGGCTTGGCCGCCGAACTCCCGCCGGGTGAACTCCGCGTAATCAAACTCCTCATCGGGCAATCCCAGCCGGTCCGCGTGGGCGCGCTCGGACCAGCCGGTCTGCTCATCCGACCCGCATTCCGGGCAGACGCGCGCGCGGGCCGGAACCTCGGCGCCGCAGTGGGGACAGTATTCCGGAGGCATGAGCGTCATTTCAGTTTATCCCCGGCGGTGAATCCCTCAAGCCGGAACCACCGATGGCCACGGCGCGGCCCGGTCGGTCCTTTTCCGGGATCTGTGACCAAGGCATGGGGTTCTGATCTGGCGCTGCTGCGGCCGCTGCCGCTGGCCATCGTCCGGAGCGCGCCGGCGCTGGTGAGCGGCAGCGCCGGCGCGGTGTGGGTGAGCGGCACAGAGCGTACGGCTTGGGAAGCAGGTTTGACCGACCTGGTGCTCGGCTCCAGGCCTGACTACGTGGACAACATGGCTGACTGGCAGGACCCGCTTTACCGGGAAGTCCGCGCCCACCTGCCGCCCGGTACAAAGCCGGGCGACTTTATCACCAGCCTGGAAATCACGGCGCGAAAACCCGCCGCAGCGCCTTCCGGGGCGATCTCCCACCTGACAAAGCGCTAAAACGAACCTGGCGACCAGCCGTCCCCCAAACCATCCGGCAGAGACCCGGCGAAAACCGGATTGCCCCAGGACTGAGCCGGATGGGCACGAGGCTGCGGCTCGTGCTGGGCCGTCTGCGGTGGCGCTATCCTTTGCGGGTTCCTGACACACCTTGCCGTGCCACCCATGAGCCGGTAGCCTGTGCGTTGCCATGCCGACGCCGCTTGAACGCTTTCAGTCGCTGCTGCGCGAGCTGTTCCAATTCGACTGCCAGGACCTCGACTTCGGCATTTACCGCGTGCTGAACTTCAAACGCCGCGAGA
>CALFAV010000058.1 GCA_937946835.1 uncultured Verrucomicrobiae bacterium
GGCGAAGTTGGGGCGAAGTTGGGGCGAAGTTGGGGCGAAGTTGGTCCAGCCCGGCAAGGCTGTCAACTGCTTTTTTGAAAATTTTTCTTCCCGCGGTCCCCGCGGTTTTCCCGTCGCGGAGCCGCCACAATGTGTACAGCCCGGCAGCCCGATTTGGTGTCTCCATGCAGACAGCCATGAAGTGAAGGCGCGATCGGTTCGGGGGAGCTGCGACCAGGGGCGACAGTTCGGCGAGCTATCGCTCCTAGGGCAATCCTTCCCGCCGATCGCCGCGGCCTCGCTGAGACCGCGGGCGGGACACGGCCACAGCCCGTCGGCGCCAGGGTAGCGGCGGGCGTCCCGCCTGCCGTGGAGCCGGGCTTCCAGCCCGGCGGACGTAACGCAGATTGGCAATCTGCCGTATCGCCGGCTGCCAGCCGGCGGGGGGTGACGGTGCTGGCCTCCAGCCTGCCCGGGCCGCGGCGCAGCGCGGCCCTACCGGGGAGGGCGTCGCGGCGCCGACGCCGCCAGCCCGGGCGGCAGGATGCCGCCTTTTCCGGCAGCCAAGATGGCTGCCGCTACGGAGCGTCGGGCGGAGCTCGCCGCCCTCGCCCTCCCCAACAACCCAGTCTCGCGAAGCTCGCCTCTCAGTGTCGGCCGCCGGAGAGCAGCCGACTCAGGCCGTCGCGTCAGCTCGGGCGGATGCCAGGAAATGGGCAGCTTTCCCGCCGCGGCTCAGGTGAAGATGATCTGCGCGCCGGCGGACCGCTCGTAGAACTCGCCCACGGTCAGCACCTTGTCCACCTGCGGGACAAAGTCCTCCGGTTTGAGATGGAACATGTCCACGGTGGCCTTGCAGGCGTAGATGCGCCCGCCGGCGTCGTGGATCATTTCGAGGAACTCGGACACGGGCGGGATGTCCAGCTTTTCCATTTCCTTGCGCATCATGTGGGTGGCGAAAGCACTCATACCGGGCAAGGCACCCAACAGGGTGGGCAGGGGGAAACCCTTGGCGTCCGGCACGCGCAGGGCCGGATTGCCCACGGTGGCGATGCGCAGCTTGTCCTGAAAGCCCTTCAGCACGGCGTAAAGGCCGAAGAAGGTGAAGAACAGGTTCGCCTCGATGCCCTCCATGCGCGCGCCGTTGGCCATGATCAGGCCCGGGTACACGCCGTCGAGGGTGCCGCGCGAAACAATGATCGAGACCTTGCGAATGCGGTCGGGACTGTTCGTGCTCATGGACACCTCCGTTCAGACACAACTGGCGGGTTTGGGCAGGCCGGCCACCAGCGCGGCCTTCTTGATGGGCCCGTCCGGGAACAGGGCATAGAGGTCCTTCGTGGCAAAGCCGCCGACCTTGTTAAGCCGGCGCATGCCCGGCACGCTGCCCCGCTCGCGGTAATCGCGTTGCAGGAACTCGATCACCTTCCAGTGCGCCTCGGTGAGCTGGAGGCCCAGCTCCTGGGCGAGCGCTTCCGCAATGGCGCGGCTCCATTGTTCGGGCCGGGTGAGGTAACCTTCGGCGTCCACCTCCACGGTCTGTCCAGCGATGTTCTTTTGTGCCATAGGTTCGAGATTTCAGGCTCGGGGTTGGTTTCTCAAAAGCGTCGGCGACTCAGCCAACGGCCTCGGGCTTGAGGGCACCGGCGGGAATTTGTTTGCCCGCCAGGCTCATCCGATGCTCCACAAAGGGGATGGGCCAGCCCCGCAGGAGGACCTGCCAGTAAATCCACTTGAACGCCAGCTTGCCCCAGTGGTTGAGGCGCGATTCGCCCAGCAGCGCCAGCGGCCCCAACCGCGGGAACGGAAACCGCCCCGGCACCGGCTCGAGATCGTAGTTGAAGTCGAGCAGGAACCCCTTGCCGAAGCCGGACTCGATGAAGCAGTTGGCATGGCCGTCAAACCGCTCGGGCAGCGGCTCCCCGCAGACGTGCGCCAGCACGTTCTCGGTGAGCACCTCCGCCTCGAAATGCGCGACCGAACCGGCCTTCGAGGTCGGCACATCCGTGGCGTCGCCAATGACGAAGATGTTCTCGTGTCCGCGCGCGCGGAGCGTGTGGCGGTCGGTGGGGACGTAGTTCATTTCGTCGCCCAGGCCGGAGCGTTCGATCAGGTCCGCGCCGAGGTTGGGCGGCACGGTGACCAGCAGGTCGTAGGGCACGTCGCGCTCGTCCCACGAGACCAACGCGTGCCGCTCGTTGTCCACGCGCGCCACGGCAAAGTCGGTCACCACGTGAATGCGCTTGCGCTCGATCAGGCCGCTGAGGACCTGCGAGGCGATGGGCTTGGTGAACGCGCCCGACAGCGGGGTGACATAGACCAGTTCGGTCTTGTCCCGCAGCCCCTGCTCGCTCAACCACCAGTCGGCCAGGAAGGCAAATTCCAGCGGCGCCACCGGGCACTTGATGGGCATTTCGCTGACGTGAACCACCAGCCGGCCGCCTCGCCAGTCGCGCAGCGCCGCGCTCAGGGCTTGGGCGCCCTCGAAGGTGTAAAACTCGTGCACGCGCCGGCGCCAGTCCCCGTCCGCCATCCCCTCGACCTGCTCGGGCACCGGCCGGGTGCCGGTGGCGATCACCAACAGGTCGTAGGGCAGTTCAGGGCCGTCGGCCAGGCGCACGCGGCGGCGGTCCGGCTCGATCCGGTCCACGGCGGCCTGGAGGAACTCCACGCCCCGGGGCAGGAACCGGCGTTTGGGACGGACCACATCCCGGGCCGTGTAAATGCCAAAGGGCAGGAACAGAAAGCCGGGTTGGTAAAAATGCTCGGCGGCCTCGTCCACCACGCGGATGCGCCAGTCCGCCGCGGGCAGGCGCCGGCGCAGTTTGTTGGCCATGATGGTGCCGGCCGTGCCGGCGCCCAGGATCAACAGCTCTTTCATACGCGCTCTGCCGGTGCAGAGCCGCCACCGCCCCGAAGGTTACACGCCGCCCCTCAGCCAAATTTCCGCTTCAACCGCCAGGCGTCGTAGGCCAAGCGCTGGGCGGAGGTCATGCGCGCAAAGTCCGGCGAACCGTCGGCGCGGGTGGGCCAGGCGGGAGCAGAAGGACCCGGTGTCCGGTGTCGGGGGCCGGAGGCCGATACGCCCGCAGGCTTGTCGGTGCCGGGCGCCGGTTTCGGACTTCGCGTTTCGGATTTCAGACTTCCGCCTGCGCCCGCGGCAAGGGGGTTGTGGCGAACCTCCACCACGGCGCGGGTCCGCCCGCCGCCGTAACTCATGACCGGGTCGGTCAGTTCGAGGTCTTTCTCCAGCGGCCGGTGCGGTTTGATGCCCTTGGCCTGGAGCACGCCGTGGTACGCCCGCACCGCCTCCTCGGGGGCAAGGTGGCCGTCGCTGATGAGCCGGAGCATCTCGATGAACGCAAGCTGGTGCTCGGCATGGTTGATCTTGCGGCCGAACAACGCCACGCGCGCGCCGTACTTCTGGGCATCGTGGATGAGTTTGAAGGCGTCGTAGGTGGTGCCGGCTCCCCCGCCCAGGATGCCCACGACCATGTTCGGGTCATACTGGCAAAGCTCCTCCAGCGCGCGCGGCCCGTGATAGACGATCTTGAGGAACAGCGGCCGCCCCGCCTCGGGCACGCCGGCGAGGGTGCGCAGGATGTTGTCGTTGATGAACTCGCCCAGCTTCTCCGGCGGGATGCCGGAGTCCACGTTGGGGTCGAAGACCTCGAGGAAATGCCGGAACTTCTTGCGCTCGGCCTCCTCGCGGAAGGCCTTGTAGGCCTCGAGGGTGAGCCGGTCGCGCTCGACGTCGTTGACCCAGGTGACGCTGTACAGGCCAAGGTTGGCGCCGGGGAAGTCCTCGGTGGAGCGGTCACACTCGATGCGGCCGCACTGGATGTGGTCAATGCTGGCGCTGCGAAACGGCAGTGCCGGCTCGCGGGTGTAGCTGCCGTGACGGGCGGCCCAGATGTCGGTGGTGTCGTTGGCGCGCGCGGCCGGAGTGACGGGCGAGTGGCGGAAGAGCCCTTCTTTGATGGTGAGCAGGTCATTCACGTAGGGGGACATGAGCATGATGTCCACCAAACCCTGGTGAACGACCTCGCGGATGATGTCGAGGAACTCGGGCAGGTTGCGGTAGCCGAACTCCTCGCGGGTCCAGACCTCGGGCGAAAACTGCGCCGGCCGGGCGCCGCGCGCCGAAAGGTACGTGCGGGGGCCGGGCGCGCGCACGCCAAAGGCCATGTCCGCGTCCTTGGCGTCGGCCAAGATAAACGCCCGCGACGCCCGGTCGCGCCTGATCTCGGCGAGTTTGGCGTCGAGGGACTTCACGCTCACTTCATCTGCGCCAGGATGCGGTCGGTGACCGCCTGCACGATGGCCTCGGCCTCCGGGTCGGGCGCGGCGGCGGCGTCCGGGCGGTCCGGCACCTGGCAGGTGACGCCGGGACGCCATTCGTCGTTGTCGCACAGCTCGCATTCCTTGAGGCCGTAACGCGGGTCCACGTAGCCGAGGCTCTGCTTGATCTTGAGCAGGTCCTGGAGTTGCTGGGGCGAAAAGGTCTGGGGTTTCACGCCGAGTTGGGCGGTGACCAGCAGCGTGCGGCAGTACGCCTCGACAATCTCCATGCGCCAGTAGGCTTCCTCGAGGTTGTTGTGGCTCCAGGTCACCACCCCGTGATTGGCCATGAGGATGGTGTTGTGCTGGTCCACCAGTTCGGCCACCAGCTTACCCATTTCCGGTGTGCCAGGGGTGCGGTACGGTGCCACGGCCACGGCGCAAAACACCTCGTACTCGGGCAACATGCAGGTGGGCGGAGCGATGCCGGCCACGGCAAAGCCGGTGGCATAGGGCGGATGCGCATGGCACGTGGCCACCGCCTTGGGCTGACGCTGCATGATTTGCAGGTGCATCAGGATTTCGCTGGTGCGCTTTTTGGTGCCCAGCAGTTGGTTGCCCTCGAAGTCCACCAGACACATGTCCTCGGGTTTGAGCGCGCCCTTGCTGACCAGCGTGGGGGTGCAAAGGGCCAGGTCCTCGCCCACGCGGATGGCCATGTTGCCGCCGTTGCCGTCCACGTATTCACGCAGCCAGAGGCGCCGGCCCATCTCGCAAATCTGTTGCTTGAGTTCGAGGGCCCGGGGGGAGTGGAAGAAGGCCTCCAACTCGGCCCGCGGCGATTTCGAGCTGAGGGGCTTGTCGGACGCGGCCGCCTGGTCGCCCCCCGCGGCCGAAGCGGCCCGGGCGGGCGCGCCCCGCCCCGTCGGCGCGCCGGCCTTGCCGGAGCGGCCGGTTTCCAACGCCTCGCGCACCAGGTCGCGCGCCGAAGGCGTGAGCAGGGCGTCGGCCGGAATCGAGTTCAGGTCCACGCCGCGGCGCAGCAGGTCTTCCACGTCGCGGGCGGTGATGACTTTTTTCATGGCGGGAATGGGGAGTAAAACACCTCGTCAATGAGCGCGGTGTTGATGGCGTCCACCGGGGTGGGCTGATCAAACGGCTGGGCCGCCTCGCGCCCCTCGACGTAGCCGATCACATCGCCCACACCGCCGCCCAGGTTGTCGTAAACCACCAGACTGGGGTCGCGGCTGAGCGTGATGGGGCGTTGGCCCGCTTCCGGGAAGTGCTCCCGGGTAAAGGGCGTGACCAGCAACCAGCGCCCGCCTGCGAACGGCGGGATGGTGCGGCTGAGCGTGACGCGGCCGATGACCGTGCCCAGTTTCATACCCGAGCAGCCAGAGAAGTGACGCGCTGCCCGGCCGCGCCGCGGGCCGCGTCTTCCAGGGCGGTCGTGCCGGGGGTGACCTCGTCCACAATGCCGATGATCATCCAACGGGCCGGGCTTTTGTCGTCGCCGACCGCACGGCGGGCGGCCAGGCCGTCGCTGGAAAGGATGACCCGCTGATGCAGGCCGGCGCCCAGGGCATCCAGGGCCACCAGCGGCGCGGCTTCCGGCTGGCCGTCGCGGCTGATGGGCTGGCAAATGATCAGCCGCCAGCCCGCCAGGCTCGGGTGCTTGCGGGTGGCGGTGACGTTGCCTTCGACGCGGGCCAGGAGCATGGGGGTCAGAAGATCCGCAGGTTGTCCACCATCACGCAGCGCCGCACGCGGGTGAAGGTGCGCGGGTTGCAGATGCCCTCGCCGGTGGTGGTGGCAATCGAGAAGTTGGCGTAGCCCTCGCCGCCCACACCCAAGCCGGCCATGCAGGAGCCGTTTTTGACGAACAACGTGGTCTCCAGCGCCCGGGCCATCGCGGTCATGTGCGCCACGTTGTGGGAGTGAATCATGGCCGAGTGCCGGTACCCGTGCTCGGCCTTCTTGGCCAGGGCAATGCCTTCCTCGACCGACCGGACCCGCACGATGGGCAGGAAGGGCATCATCTGCTCCTCGAGCACGAAGAGGTGATCCGCCGGGGTCTCGGCGAAGAGCAGTTGCGTGTCGGCCGGAATGTTCGCCCCCGCCGCGGCGGCCAGCACGGCCGGGTCCTTGCCGATAAGGTCGCGGTTGACCACCGGATGCGGGCAGCCGGCGCCCTGGCCGGGTGGAAAGACAAAGGCAGCCTTGGTAAGGCGCTCGACCTGGGCGTCAGACAACCGCACCGCCCCGTGCTTTTCCAGTGCGGCCAGGAACGGTTGGAAAACCTTGTCCAGCACGAACACCTCCTTCTCGCCGATGCACAGGAGGTTGTTGTCATAGGCCGCGCCGAAGACCACGTTGCGCGCGGCCCGGTCCAGGTCCGCGGTGTCGTCCACCAGCACGGGCGGGTTGCCGGGGCCGGCGCAGATGGCGCGCTTGCCGGTCTGCATGGCGGCCTTGACCACCCCCGGTCCGCCGGTGACGCACAGCAGCCGGACCAACTCGTTTTTGGCGATGGCCTGGAAGGACTCGAGGGTGGGTTGCTCGATGATGCAGGCCAGGTTTTCGATGCCCAGTTCGGCGTGAATGGCCTCGTTGAAGGCCCGGATGGCGGTCACGGCACAGCGCACCGCCGCCGGGTGCGCGTTGAAGACCACGGCGTTACCGGCCGCCGCCATGCTGATGATGTTGCAGGCGGCGGTGGGAATCGAGTGCGTGCTGGGCGTCACCGCGCCGATGACCCCCACCGGCGCGTACTCCTCGAGCGTGATGCCGTGGTCGCCGCTCAGGCCGTCGGGGTGCAGAAACTCCACCCCCGGGATGCCGCGCTGGGCTTTGAGTTTTTCGGTTTTGTGGTCGAGCCGCCCGATCTTGGTCTCCTCCAACTCGAGCCGCGCCCAGGGCACGGCGTTGAAGTCGCACAGGCGCTTGACGATCTCGACGACCTTGGCGCGGCCGGCCACGCCTTTTTCGGACAACTGCAGGTAGGCCTCGTGCGCGGCGGCGCAGGCCTCGTCGGCGTCTTGAAACACGCCAAACTTCCCGCGGCGGGCCGGGGCGGACGCTTTGGCGCTGGTTGGGCAGCCGCAAACCGGGTTGATCGTTGGGGCCGGCGCCGCGGCGGGGGCGGCCGCCGGCGGAGTCGCGGGAGCCACGCCCCCCAGGCGACTCAGCACTTCGCTGACGATGTCACGGATGAGGGCTTCGTTCACGGTGCTCATGGCGGAATCGGAACAATTGGATCAGGGGTTGCCCCACGCACGCCGGCCGTGGGGCCGGTGTCCATGCCGGTTCAGGTTTGGGTTTTCGCGCTGTAGATCACCCGGCCCAGCACATCCACGGTGTCCACGATGCCCACGATGACCGCGTCCACCGGGGCGTCTTTCAGTCCGGGCGCCAGTCGGGCACTGCTGCCCTGGCAGAACATCACCATCTCGCCGATCCCGGCTCCCACGCTGTCCACGGCCACAATGGTGTTCACGCCGGGGCGGAAGCGGGTGGGGTCCTTGTCGTCCACCAGCATGGGCCGAAGCAGGAGCAGCTTGCGGCCGCTCATGGCGGCGTCCTTTTTGGTGGCCACCACCGCGCCTTCGACTTTGGCCAGGAACATGGCGGAGAGGTCGGAATCGGGAGCCCGGAAGTCGGAAAACGGCGCGTGCCGGCCGGGGCTGACTCCGCGCTTCTGACTTCCGCTTCCCGACTACTTTTTCTTCGGCAACACGGCGTCCACGTCCGGGTGCGGACGCGGGATGACGTGCACGCTGACCAGCTCGCCCTGGATGGCCTTGACGGCCTGGGCGCCGGCGTCCACGGCGGCCTTGACCGCCGCCACGTCGCCCACGACCACCGCGGTGACCAGGGCGTTGCCGACCTGGGTCATCGGGCCGGCCAGTTCCACGTTGGCGGCCTTGAGCATGGCGTCGGTGCCCTCGACAAGGGCGACCAGGCCGCGGGTTTCCAGGAGTCCAATGGCTTGAGGCATAGGCAGAGTTCGGAGTTGAGGGTGAAAGGGGAACGGTTAATTCGGGGAGTTTTCCAAAAAGCGTTTGACCTCGCGGGCCACGACCAATTCCTCGTTGGTCGGGATGACCAGTACTTTGACCGGCGCGTCCGGCGGGCTGATGAGCGCTTCCTGCGCGCGGGTGGCGGTGTTTTGCGCGGGATCGAGCGCGATGCCAAACGCCTCCAGTCCGGCGCAAACCGCGGCCCGGATTTCGGCGCGGTTTTCGCCGATGCCGGCGGTGAAGACCAGGGCCTCCAGCCCGCCCAGCGCCACCAGGTAGGCCCCGAGCCAGCGGCGGATTTCGTGCACGAAGAAGTCCAGGGCCGCACGCGCCCGGGCATTGCCCTGTGCGGCGGCGGCCAGGATGTCGCGGAGGTCGTTGGAGACCCCGCTGACGCCCTTGAGGCCGGCCTCGCGGCAGAGTTGGTGCTCGACCTCGTCCAGGCTCAATCCCAGCGTGCGCATCACCAGGGGCACGGCCATGGCATCGAGGTCACCCACGCGGTTGTTGTGCGGCAGCCCGGACTGCGGGCTGAGGCCGAGGCTGTTGCCGATGGCCAGGCCGTTGCGAAGGGCGGTGAGGCTGGAACTGCCCCCCAGGTGACAGGAGATCACCCGCAGCGGCGGCTCCCCGACCGGCGTGGCGCCGCCGTCCAGGTAGAGGTGGCGCACGCGGGCCGCGACATCCGGTCGCCCCAACAACTCGGCGGAGCGTTCGGCGATGTATTTGTGGCTGGCGCCGTGAAACCCCCAGCGGCGCACGCCGGCTTCGTACCAGGATTGCGGGACGCCGTAGCGGGTGGCCGCGTCCGGCAACCACTGGTAGAACGCGGTCTCGAACAGCCCGACCAACGGCACGCCGGGCAGTCGTCGGGCAAACAGCCGGATGCCCTTGACGTAGGGAGGATTGTGTGCCGGCGCGATGGTGTTGTACGCCTCCATCGCCTGCACCACCGGTTCATCCAGCCGCACGCAGCCGGTCACCCCCCGGGCCAGGACGGTTTTGAAGCCCACCGCCGCGAGGTCGCCGGCGGTGGCAATGTGTCCGCTCTGCTGGAGCTGAGCCAGGCAATCTTCGATCGCCTGCGAATGATCGCTCACCCGCTCGAAGCCGCCCTTGTGCAGGAGGCGTTCGCCGTCGCCGGCAAAATCAAACAGCCGCCACTTGAGCGACGTGCTGCCGAGGTTGGCGACGAGGATTTTCACGGAGCGGAGTCAGAATCTGGGAAACGTGGGAAGCGGCGCGGAATAGCCCGGCCAGGGACATTCCGGCGGCTGACTTCCGCCGTCACTGCAGCCACTTGCCGAGGCCGGCCAGGCCTTCGTGCGGCCGGGGAATGACCTGCACGCTGATGACCTGGCCCACCTGCGAGGCCGCGGCGGCGCCGGCGTCGGTGGCGGCTTTGACCGCCGCCACGTCGCCCCGGAAAAAGGAGGTGACGTAGCCGCTGCCGATTTTTTCCCAGCCCACGAGGGTGACGTTGGCGGCCTTGAGTGCGGCGTCGCTGGCTTCGAGCAAGGCGCACAGGCCCTTGGTTTCGATCATGCCGAGTGCTTGGGTAGCCATAGAACGGGGTTCGGTTGCGAGATTTCCTGTTGCAAAGGTTCGGCGCGGTCACGGCGGCCACGCGGGGCGCTCCGCCGCCGGGTGCTCCGGGCGCGGGGTTACTTCGCCGGCCTGGATGGCGCGGCCTCGCCCAAAAAGGATTTGAGCAGGTCCTCGTGCGGCCGGGCGATGATGTGGGCGCTGATGAGTTCGCCCACCTTGCCGGCGGCCTTGGCGCCGGCGTCCACGGCGGCTTTGACGCTGCCGACATCACCGCGGCACAGCACGGTGATCATGCCGCCGCCGATGGGGATGGTTTTGATGAGGCTGACGTTGGCGGCCTTGACCATTGCGTCGCTGGCTTCGACCGAGCCGACGTAGCCCTTGGTTTCAATCATGCCGAGTGCTTCGCTCATGGGGATTGGGGAGTTGGGGGTTGATTCGGAATTTGGAAACGAGCGGTTGCGCGTCAGAAAGGCCGGTTCATTTCACCAGTTCGCACGGCGTGTTGGGTTGGAGGTTGCAGGCGTTGCCCTCGTCGGTGTCAATGTGCACCTCCAGCTTGAAGCTCGGGTCCACGCGGCATAGCAGTTTGTCGAAGGTGACCGCGCAAGGGCCGCCGACATTGAGACGCATTTCGTCCCCTTGCTTGACCCCGTAAAAGGCGGCGTCCTCCGGGTGCATGTGCACGTGCCGCAGGGCCCGGATCACGCCTTCCTTCATCTCAAAAAAGCCCGCCGGGCCCATCAACATACAGCCCGGGGTGCCCTTGAGGTCGCCGGACAGCCGCAGCGGGATGTCAAAGCCCAGCGCAATGGCATCGGTGTACGCCAGCTCAACCTGGTTGAGCGTGCGGCAGGGGCCGAGGATGCGCAGGTTGGAAATGACCCGACTCCGGGGACCGATCAGCGTGACCGTCTCTTTGGCCGCGAACTGCCCCTTTTGGTAAAGCCACTTGAAGACTTGAAGCTGGTACCCCTGGCCGAACAGTGCCTCCACCGCCGCCTGGGTGAGGTGGCAGTGCCGCGCGCTGACGTTGACCACCAATGGGTTGGGTGCAGTGGCCAGCCGGGGCAAAGGCTTGCCCAGCCGCTGGTAAACCACTTGGCGCACCAAGTGTTCCACCACGGCGCGATGCAGGGTTGGCTGCACGGCTGACATATTTCGGGTGGGAATCTCCCAAAAATCAGCTTGGTGTCAACCAAAATCTTGCAAATTCTTCCAGAATCTTTCACAAACCCTCCAAGATGACGCCCGAAGAACGCCAACAACGGCTCGAGGAGTATTTGCAGCAGGTCGAATTTGCTTCCTTGGAAGAATTGGCCCGCACGGTCGAAGCCTCGGTTTCCACGGTCCGGCGGGATCTTTCCCTGCTGGAAGCCCGGGGGACGGTGCGACGGACTCACGGGGGGGCGCGCATTGTCAATCCACGCAGCGACGAGTTCGTGTTCAACGCCCGCGACACCCATCAGCTCGAGGAAAAGGAGGCCATCGGCCGGGCGTGCGCCGAGCTGATTCAGCCGCGCCAGAGCGTGATCGTGGACGCCGGAACCACCTGTTACCACGTGGCCCGATTCCTTGAGCCGTTGAAGCCGCAAATCATCACCAACTCCCTGCCCGTGGCCAACCTCTTTGCCGCGTCCAGTCAGGTCGAAGTGGTGATGTCCGGCGGGGTCATTTACCCGCGGCTGGGGGTGCTGGTGGGACCGCTGGCGGTGGAGTCTTTCACCAAGATGCACGCGGATGTGGCGGTGATGAGTGCCGGGGGCATTACCGCCGAGGGTCTGACCAACTCCCACGGGCTGCTCATCGAAATCCAGCGGGCGATGATGCGGGCCGCCCGACGGGTCATCTTCTGCCTGGATCACACCAAGTTCGGTCGGCGGTCCATCAGCCCCCTGGGTGGTTTGGAAGGCATCCACACCCTGGTGACCGATTGGCAGGCTCCAACGGACCTGGTGGAGCTGCTGCGGTCCCGGGGCATCGAGGTGGTGGTCGCGGCCGCCCCAAACGACCATCGGCCGGGTTGATCGTTTGCCCCCGGGGCGGAGGCATTTTCCGGCCCGCGTCCGGCCCGGGCACGGTTCCGAAAAAATTTTGCTTTTGCCCGGGAGACCGCCCACCGTTGGCGACATGACGCGACCGCTGGCGCTTGTCTTTTATGAAAGCCTGCTCGCCGGCAACCAGTTGATCAACCGACTGGAGACCCTGGACTACCGGACCCGCTCGGTGAGCGATCTGGGGCAACTGCACGAACTGGCCACCGGGGAACGTCCCCTGGTCATCCTGTTGGAATTGGGCGCCCTGGCCGACCGTGCCTGCGCCGCCATCCGCAGCCTGCGTGCCGATCCCACGACCGCCCACATCCCGGTGGTGGGCTTTGTGACGGTCAAAACCCCCGAGGACGAGGCTCGGTTAAGCGCCCAGGCCCAACAATCCGGAGCCCGGGTGGTGGTGGGGGAAACCGCGTTGTTGACGCATCTGAATACGGTGCTGGACCAGGCCCTTCAGGTGGACTGAACGGAGGCGAAAAAAAGCCGCTGGGCAGGGATCCGCCTTGCCCCGCGGAGCCGGGCATCATCCCCGGCGTTTCAGGCGTGGCGGGGAAAAGCGGTTGACGCCTCCTCACCTCCCGGCCTAGGGTTGGCTCACGGACGGTGGCTGTAGCTCAGCCTGGTTAGAGCTCCAGATTGTGGATCTGGCTGTCGCGGGTTCAAATCCCGTCAGCCACCCCAAAAATCCAAACCTTTTCCCCTCGTTCATTGTCCGGCGGAGAGCCGGCGTTGGCCAATCTCCGATGCCCCCAGGTTGGGCTGGTCGCCCGGGCAATTCACTGCCGGCCCCGGGGCGCGTGATTGACTGGTCCGGCAAATTCGCCTCATGCTCCGGGCGTGAAAATTCCCGCGTTTCTTTCCCTGCTCGCCGGCGCACTGGTGTTCGGTCCTCCGGCCTTCCCCGCGGCCGGACCGCGTTTTTACGGCGACCCGCCCGATGAACACCATCCCTGGGCGGTCCACGACGGCAACCGGCCCCAGCCCCCGCGCGTGACCCCTGGGACCTTCAGCCAGCCGGAGCGCCCCGGCCGGCCGCCCTCGGACGCGATTGTGTTGTTCGACGGGACCGACCTTTCCAAGTGGCAGGGCGAAAAGGGCGGGCCGGCGAAGTGGTTGGTTCGCGACGGCTACATGGAGGTGGTCCCCGGCACGGGCGAAATCCGCACCCGGGAGGCCTTCGGCGACTGTCAGCTTCATATTGAATGGGCCGCGCCGGCCAAGGTTGAAGGCGAAGGCCAGGGCCGCGGCAACAGCGGGGTGTTTCTGATGGGCCGGCTCGAAATTCAGGTGTTGGACTCCTACAACAACGTGACCTACGCCGACGGCCACGCCGGCGCCTACTACGGGGTCAACCCACCGCTGTGCCTGCCCTTGAATCCCCCGGGCGAATTCCAGGTGTACGACATCGTCTTCCGCCGTCCGATCTACCGGGATGGTTTGGTGGTGGACCCGGGCTACGTCACGGTTTTCCTCAACGGTGTCCTGGTTCAAGACCACACCCCGCTCGAGGGGCCCGGGGGTCACATGGGCCGTTCCAAACCCGGACCTTTCCCGGAAAAAGGCCCCCTCGCGCTGCAGGATCACGGCAATCCCACCCGCTTCCGCAACATCTGGTACCGCCCCCTGCCACCGCGGCCTGCCGAAGGCGGTACCGACGGCTGGCTCTCCACCGAAGCGACGCGGGCCAAACGGGCGGAAATTGCCGCCAGCCTCCGGGCCGACGCCGCCAGCCTGAAGAATCCCGACAACCCCGTGCCGGAAATGCTCCGCCTGTTGGAGTCGCTGGTCTATGCCGACGACGCCACGGCCCGGCAGCGCGCCACCGAACTGGCGGAAACTCATCTCGCCCGCCTCCAGGCGTTGCCGGCGGAACAGCTCGCCGCCAGGCGCGACGAGGTGCGGCACCTGCGGGACGTGTTCCGCTACCTGGCCCGGCACAAAATCGTGCCGGACGACTTTGCCCCCAAGGTTGCCGTCGAGGAGCTGATCCGCGCACAAGGCTGGGACAAGCGCCGGCCCTGACCGGGGTCGGGGACTCGGCCCCGGCTATTTTTGTTGCCGCCGGCCTCTCCCTGCCGGCTTGACTGTTCCGGTCTGCGGGACAGTTTGTTGGCGTGCCCCTGGTCTTCAACTTCGCGCCCTCCCCGGCCGTGCTGCGTCCCCGGCGACCGCGGCGAAGGCGGAAACCCGGGCATCCCCTGGCCGGGTTTACGCTGATCGAGCTGCTGGTGGTCATTGCCATCATTGCCATCCTGGCCGGGATGCTTTTGCCCGCGCTGGCCCGAGCCAGGGCCCAGGGCCACGCCACCGTTTGCCGCAACAACCTCAAGCAAATCGGCCTGGCCACGTTCATGTACGCGGACGACAACCGGGACCAATTGCCCTTCGCCTGGTGGTACTACGCGCCGCATGACAGCGCGGACTCGAACAACTTCCAAACGTTGCTCATCCCTTACGTGGCCAAGCTCAAATTCGAGTCCGGCACCAGCAGCGCGAACAGCGACTTCGCCAAAAACGTGTTCCGCTGCCCCACCCGGATGCAGGAAAACCACTGGCGGGCCTACAAGCATTTCCCCGGCTTCGCCAACCCGTGGAAGATCAGCTACGCCATGAGCCAGTACACCCTGGCCGGCTATCCGCCCGCGGTAACCAGTCCACAGACGGCCAGGCTCACGGCGGTGCCCGCGCCGGCGCAAACCCTGGGCACGGTGGACGTCTCTTACGAACTGAACCACCCGGCCATCATCACCCTGGGCCGCACCGCTGAGGGCTACTACGACGTGGGCTACCGGCACGGCCAAAAGCATCCGGGCGGCCGGGCCAACGTGGTTTACTTCGACGGGCACGTCGGCTCTTTCCATGCCCGCCAAACCAACGACATTATCCTGGATTTCAAACGCTGAGGCGGCACCGGCCGTGCGGCCGCCACCGCCACCTCCGATCCCTTGACTCCACGCTTTTGCCGAACCTCCAACCCCACAAACCCAAACCCAACGTGATCCCATGAACCCACAACTTAACCCTCTGGCGCCGGTCCTGGCTACCGGCTTGTGGCTTTCAACCCTGACGGCGTTTGGCCAGGCCCTTGTCCGCAACCCCAGCTTCGAGAGCAACTGGAACGAAACCTGGCCCCATTACGGTGCGGTGGACGAGTGGGCCGGTGCCAGCGGCGTCAACGACCTGTCTCTGGACCCGGGCGGTCCTTTTCACAATGCGGGCACGCCGGTCCCCGACCGGGTACGCGTCGGCTTCAAGCAGGGCAATGGCGACGTGTCGCAGGTGATCTCCGGCCTGACCCCGGGTGCCTCGTACTGGGTGCAGTTTTTCTACGACGGCCGGCGCGGCGGCGGGGCTTCCCAATCCTTGAAGGTGAAGTTCGACAACACCGAGATTGCCGACATCCCCACCATCCGTCCCTCGGACGGCCCGTACTATTTCCACAATGCCGGGTTTATTCCGGCCAACGACACCGGCACCCTCACCTTCAGCCACACCGTCAACGGCGATCGCACGCTGCTGCTGGACGCGGTCACCATCGTGGCGCGCGGCACCAACGACGTGGTGGTGCGCAATCCCAGTTTTGAAGCCAGTGGCACCCTGCCCGAAGTGGGCATCTTGCACAACCTGGCCGGCTGGGCCCAAACCGGCATGGTGGGTGTGGACAACGGTTCTGCGGGTTACGCCACCACCGGCACCGTCCCCGACCAGGAACTGGTGGCCTTCATCCGGGGCGAGGGGTCCCTGGCGCAACCGTTGGAAGGACTGATCGTGGGCAACGAGTATGAAATCCAGGTCCACGTCAACGCCGGCGCCGGGACCGCCCCGCGCCTGCAAATCCGCGTGGGGGACCAGGTCCTCAGCGACGAACCCGTCAGCCCCGGCAATTACCGTCTGGTCAGTCACAAGTTCAAAGCCACCGCGACCACCGCCGATCTGGTCCTGGCACAAACCCGGCCGGGACCTGACACGCTCTTGCTGGACAACGTGCGGGTGCTGGGCACGGTGAAACCGCCCCTGCCCCCTCTGGGCTTTGCCCCCCTGGCCAGCGAGACCGGCCCCGAGCAACGGCTCGCCCACACCGTGACCATCCCCGCGGCGGCGCTGGCCGAAGGCCCGGTCACCGTCCGCCTGGCCAGCTCGAATCCCAACATTGCCCGCCTCGAAGGCGCGGGCGCGGACGGCACGCTTGCCCTGACCTTCAACCCGGGCGAGGGCACCACGCGCGAATTCATCGTGCACACGGTGCGACGGGGTACGGTGGTGATCAACGTGCTGGCGAGCGGGGGCGTACCGGTCCAACTGACGCCGCTGATCAACGTCTCCTCCTCGCTGGTGAAAAACCCCTCCTTCGAGGCCACCGCCGTCCCGGCTTTCCCGGGCTACGGTCCCATCCCGGCCTGGCAGGGCACCGGACAAACCGGGCTCAATGCCACGGATATCGCCAGCAACCCGGCCGGGCCGTTCGGCGACAACGGCCTGGTGCCGGACCGCCAGCAAGTGGCCTTCATTCAGGGCACCGGGAGCCTCGCCCAGGAAATCCAAGACCTGATCCCCGGCCGTTCCTACTGGCTTCAGTTTCGCTACAATGCGCGTGGCTGCTGCGGGGAAAGGAGCCACCATCTCAGGGTCCGCTTTGCCGGCGTTCAACTGGCCGAATTCCTCAACCTCACCCCGGTGGGCGATTTGGGTGAAACCGAATACTACTTCGCCCACGTGCCCTTCACCCCCACCGCCACCGGCGGCCTGCTTGAGTTCGTCCACGACGTGGTAAGCGGCGACGCCTCGGTTGTGCTGGACGCGGTGAACATCATCCCGCGTGACGCCGGGGAAATTGTGATTCAAAACCCGAGTTTCGAGGCCAGTGGGTCCCCACCGGGGGTGGGTTACCTGAATCCGTTTCGGCTGTCCGGCTGGACCGCCGGCCCCGGCGGCTACGGCATCAATGTCAATGGCGAGGGCCCCTTCACCGACAACGGCTGGGTGCCGGATCAGGACCGCGCCGGATTCCTGCAGGGCACGGGTACCGCGATCTCCCAAACCCTCACCGGCCTCACCCCGGGCGGCCGCTACACCTTGGTGCTCGGTCTCAACGCCCGCAACTGCTGCGGGGGGACCCCCATCGCCCGTGTCACGTTTGCCGAGGAAGTGCTCTTCGAGCAGGTGGTGCCCCCGGTGGGCGCCCTCAACCCCTACCCCTCGCTGTACCTGCCCTTCACCGCTCCGGCCAATGAAGGCGTCCTGCGCATCGAAATCGCCGGCGCCGAACCGGCTGGAAGCGATGTCTCCCTGCTGTTCGACGACGTGCACCTGGTGCCGGGCACCCGTACCCCGCCGGTCATCACCGACCAGCCGGACAGCCAAACCGTGCCCGCCGGCGCCACGGTCGCCCTCGAAGTGGCCGCCACGGGGACAAATCTCCGCTACCTCTGGCGGCGGGGCGAGCTGGGGTTGCGCAACGGCGGACGGGTCAGCGGCGCCGACACCGCCCGCCTGACCCTGACCGGGGTTACCCCGGACGACGCCGGCACTTACACGGTGTTGGTCTCAGACGGGCTGGGGGTCATCGGCAGCGATCCGGCTGAACTGATGGTGGAGGGCGAACCGGCCGCGGTGAACCTCTCGGTCCAGCGCCGGGCCAACGGCAACGTGCGCCTGAGTTGGCCGGCTGCCGCGACCGGTTTCGTACTGCAAACCACCCCCACTCTGCCCGGTGGCTGGGCCGACAGCCCAACTGCGGCGGTGCTCGAGGGCGATTGGTGGACGGTGACTCTGGTGCCCACCGATCAGGCGAGATATTTCCGTTTGGTCAGGCCGTGACGCCCGCCGCGAGGACTCCACGGCAATCGCTCCGGAGCGGCAACGTCCCAGCCCATTTTTCACGGGGCAGGCCGGCGGCTTGAAAATGATCGGGCCTCGCGGCAGGGCGCGGCCGCAAACCGCCTTGTCCCCGTGCCCGCCTTCGGTTATGCCATCCGTCATGGACTCCCGGGAAGCGCTCATTGCCCTGAACATGGTGGACCATGTCGGGCCGGTGCGCCTGCGTCAGCTCCTCGAGCATTTTGGGGATGCCCCGGCCGTGTTGGCCGCCTCGAAGGCCGAGTTGCTCCGCGTCCGCGGCATTGGCGAGGAAACCGCCGAGGCCATCGCCGGCTGGGAAAAAACCGTGGACCTGGCCGGGGAGTTGCAGCGCATCCGGGACTTTGGTTGCCGGGTCATCATTCAGGCGGACGCCGAGTACCCGGAGCTGCTGCGGCAGATTTACGACCCGCCCATTGTGTTGTACGTGAAAGGCGCGCTGCGGCCGCAGGACAAAAACGCCGTGGCCATGGTGGGCTCCCGGCAAACCACCCACTACGGCCTCGAGAGCGCCCGCCGCCTGGCCTACCAACTGGCCTTTTGCGGCGTCACCGTCGTCAGCGGCGGCGCGCGCGGCATTGACACCGCGGCGCACCAGGGGGCGTTGGCGGCGAGGGGCCGCACCATCGCCGTGCTGGGCACGGGCATCAACCGGGTGTTCCCCCCGGAAAATGCCGAGCTGTTCGAGCGCATTGCCACTCATGGCGCGCTCCTGACCCAGTTCCCCTTCAACCGGCCGGCCGACAAGCAGAGCTTCCCGATCCGCAACCGGATCGTGGCCGGCATGACGCTCGGCACCGTGGTGGTGGAGGCCGATCGGCACAGCGGCGCGCTCATCACCGCCGGCATGGCCGTGGACCTCGGCCGGCAGGTGTTCGCGGTCCCGGGGCGGATTGACTCGCCCCAGAGCAAGGGCTGTCACGATCTGATCAAAAAGGGGGCCAAGCTCTGCGAAAGCGCCGAGGACATCTTGAGCGAGTTTGAGTACCTGTTTCCCGCCGCCAACCGTCCGCCGGGACCGGCCGAGACCGGCAGTTTGCCCGCGTTGACGCTGTCCGAACCCGAACAACGCGTCCTGGAGCTGCTCGGCCCGGAGGAAACGCCCGTGGACGAAGTCATCCGGCGCAGCGGGCTACCGGCTTCGACCGTGTCGGTGGCCCTGTTCAGCCTCGAGATGAAGCGCCTGGTGCGGCAGTTGCCGGGCAAGTTGTACGTGCGGGCCGGCTGAGCGCCCCCGGGGGGCGGGCGGCAGGCGGAAAATGAAAAACCGGGAACGGCGCGTTCCCGGTGGGTTGTCAAACCAGGGCGAGGTGAACCTCAGAAGGTGTAACCGATGCCCGCCACGAGCTTGAAATCGTTTTCCGTGCGCCCCGGGGCCGGCTCACTGCGGTAGTTGTCGGTGGCCACCACCCGCAGGTCCAGGGACTCGGTGATCTTGGTGGCGATGCCGATTTCCGCGGTGAGCAGGTAATCCGCCCAGTCATCAATCTTCGGGGCGTAGTCCAGACTCTGCCAGAGCCGGGCGGTCTTGCTGATCTGCCAGGTGAACTTTTCGCCGAACCGGATGGTCGCGTAGTCGCGTTGGTCCTGATGATGGTACTTCTCCAGGACGTAGCCCGGGCCGGCCTCGAGGCTGAGGGTGATTTTTTCGTTTTTGACCAGGTAGTAACCGGCACCCCCGCTGAAGGTCAGGCGGTAGGCGATGTCCGCCACGTCGTCATGAAGCGCGTCCACCCGGACAAAGCCGAACAGCCGCTCGCTGAACAACCGGTTGTACTGGAGGAACCCGGTCGCGCTGGCCGCCGTGGTGACGTCATCGGTTTCGCCGTACGTACCGGCGGCGCCAAAAAACGCCTCGTTCTGGCCCCACTTGCGCTCGGAATTCAGCGTGGCAGTGGCGGTGACGGTGTCACTGTTGCCGCGGGTGAGCGCGGCACCGACGCTGGCGGTGGTTTTCCAGGTGCTCTTGGAAGCCTCCGCCGCCGACGTCTGCGCCAAAACACCGGTGGCGACCCCGGCCAGCCCGAGCAGGGACAACGGGGTCGCGATCAGGCATTGATTTGGTTTCATGCAGGGATTTGAGGATACGGATTTGTTGCTTGAGTTGGGTTGGACCAAGTTTGGCCATGATTCCGCGTCACACGGCTTCCCCACTCTACCCATCACGGACATGCGCGCAACACAATTGGCGGGCGGTTCCTTAACCGGCATAAAAAAGCCCGTCAACAGTCAAGGCGTATCCCGGACACGGGCCGGGGCCAACCGAGTTGTTCACGACCTGACCGGCGCCAGCTCGGGTGGCATCGGCACCACGTCTGGCAGGCTTGGTCCGCTTGCCAGCCCCGGACCAACCCATCGGTTCCCGGCGGAAATGCCCGCCAACCCGGCCGCGTGCCATTGGAGGGCCCGGGTCGGGATAACCGTTCACCCCACCCCGGCCTTCCCGCCTCTGCGGCACCGCGCCGCGGGGTGGAGGTTGAGACCGACGGCAAGGTGATTACCCGCCGCCTTGCCGCCCAAAGGCTGCCTTTGGGGAAAATCCCGCCGACAGACACGCCGCCAGGAAGACAAATAATGTCAACATTTTCACAAATAGGGGAAAGCAGCCGGCTCGCCGGCCCGGATAATGCCGGTCGGTTGTGAAACCGCCACCGCCGGCCAATTCATCCGCCCTTCAGCCCCGGGAAGCTGCTGCCGTACTTCCCCAAGGGGAAACGGCCGGCGGAGCGCCGGCTTCGGGCGGCGAAGTTCCCCCGCAGCCTTCGCGCGGCTGGGAAACGGCCTTCGGGTACGCCCGGAACTTCCTCGACAACCGTTTTGTGTACGTGGTGGTTTCCCCCCGCGCCCACGGCCTGTCGGTGGGGGTGAACCTGAACCCGGACAAGCGGTGCAACTTCGATTGCGTGTACTGCGAGGTCAACCGCCAAACGCCCCCCTGGGAAACGGTTCTGGACGTGCCGGTGATGATCCGGGAACTCCAGCAAACCCTGAACCGCATTCGGGCGGGGCACCTGCGGAGCGTGCCCGGCTACCAACACCTGCCGGACGAACTCCTGCGGCCGCGCCACGTAACCCTCAGCGGCGACGGCGAACCCACCCTGTGCCCGAATTTTACCGAAGCGGTGCAGGCGATCCTGCATCTGCGGGCGCTGGGCGTGACCCCGTTTTTCAAGCTGGTGCTGGTGTCCAACGCCACGGGGCTGGACCGCCCCGAGGTCCAACAAGGCGTGCGCGCCCTCACGCTGCAGGACGAAATCTGGCTCAAGCTCGACGCCGGCACCCGCGAGTACTACGAGCGAATTGACCGCCCGCAACAAGTACCCTTCGAGCACGTGCTGGCCAATATCCTGGCCCTGGGCCGGCAGCGGCCCGTCATCATCCAGAGCCTGTTTCCCAAATTCTGCGGGCAGGAGCCCGACGAGACTGAAATCGAAGCCTACGTCGCCCGGTTGCGGGAACTGCGCGACGCGGGGGCCCAGATTGCGCTGGTCCAGGTCTATTCGGCCCTGCGCCCCACCATGCATCCCGAATGCGCGCACCTGCCGCTGCGGACCCTTTCCCGCATCGCTCAGGCGGTCCACAGAGCCACCGGGTTGCGCACCGAGGTGTTCTAACCCGAACTGTCCCGCCATCGGGGCGAGGGTTTTTTCCCGGGGCAACTTGCGCCGGAAATGGGGAACACCATAATTTGGCGGTGACGGGTCAACGAATGTGCGGGTATTCTCAACCCAGGTCCCGGCCCAACAATCGAGCAAGCTCGGGACCGCCGGCAGCCGGCTTGCGGACTTGCCTCCTGCAGCGTGGCCTTCCATGAACAACAACGACGAGCGCAACCGGGTCATTGAAGCGCTGGCCGCCTCCCGGCTCTACCAGGAATTTTGCCGCGCCTACAACGACCTCACCGGCCTGCCGCTGACCCTGCGGCCGATCGAGTCCTGGCAACTGCCCTACCACGGCAAGCGCAACGAAAACGCCTACTGCGCGCTCATGGCCCAAAAAAGCAGCACCTGCGCCGCCTGCCTCCAGACCCAGCAGCGGCTCTCGGAAAGCGCCGCCGAAAGCCCCCAGACGGTGACCTGCCCCTCCGGCCTGACGGAGACCGCGGTCCCCGTGCGGTTGGGGGAGAAGCTGGTGGGGTTTCTGCAAACCGGCCAGGCCTTCCGCCGCAAACCCACTCCGGGGCAATTCGCTCGTCTGGTCAAGCAGCTCCGGCAGTGGGACCCGGCCTTGTCCCCGGAGGCCGTGGAGCAGGCCTATTTCCGCACCCGGGTGCTCTCGCCCCGGGAGCAGGACGCCATCGTGCGGATGCTTTCGGTCTTCGCGCAGCACCTGGCAACGGTGAGCAACCAGTTGCTCGTTCAGCAGGAACGTCCCGAGCCGCCCATGGTCACCCGGGCCAAGGAGTACATCGCCGAACACCAGTCCGAGGACCTCTCGCTGGGCGAGGTGGCCCGGGCCGTCAACGCCAGCACATTTTACTTCTGCAAGGTGTTCAAGAAGGCCACCGGGCTGAACTTCACCGACTACGTGTCGCGCGTGCGCATCGAGAAGGCCAAGAACCTGGTCATGAATCCCAACCTGCGCATCAGCGAAATCGCCTACGAGGTCGGCTTCCAATCCCTGACCCACTTCAACCGGGTCTTCAAAAAAATCACCGGCCTGTCGCCCACCGCCTACCGGGCGCAGTTGCCCGGCCGGTAAAGCGATTGGGGGCGTGACCCGGCACCCGGCCGACCGGCTTCGCGTTCAGCGCACCTCCTCCGGCGGCTCCTCCGGCCGCAACCGCACTTCCCGGACCCCCGGCGACAACGGCCAATCTTGCACCTTGCCCCCGGGCCAGCGGACCTGGATCAGAGTGGGCGGCTCCGGCGCGGCCAACACCAACACCGGACTGTTGACCGACCAATACCCCGCGCCGGCCTGCACCTCGCGCACCGGCCCCCAGCGCTCGCCGAAGCGCAGGCGCACCGCGGCCCCCACGCCGTGGGGATTGCCCGCCGGCCCTGCCAGCCGCACCCGCAGCCCCGGGCGCGCGCCGGTGTTCTGCAACAACACCGTGGCCGCCGCGTTCTGGCTCACCGCCAGGTCCACCCGGCCGTCCGCATCAAAATCCGCCACCGCGCAGCCGCGCTGCTCGCCGTAAATGCGGATGCCGCTTTCCTGCCCGGACATCGGACGCAATTCCCCCCGCCCGTTGCCGAGCAACAGCAACCCCCGCCCCGCCGCCTGGCGCCACTCGTCCGGGTTCACCGCGAAAAAGTTCTGGCTCAGGAACACGTCCTCGTGGCCGTCGCCGTCGAAATCCGCCACAGCCACGCCGAAGGCGGGGGCCCACTGGGCTTCGGGGGGGAGGGGATGCAGCTCGAAGTGGGTACCGCGATTGAGCAGCGCCACGCTGCGCGTTTCCACCACCGCGGCGACCGCCAGCGCGTCCAACTCCGGCCCGTAAATCTCCCGCACCGTGGCCCGACCGTAGGCCTCGAAGTTGGGCACTCGCGCCCGCACCATCGGAATGGCCTCGCGCACCGGTCGCAATCCGCGCACCGGCACCTCGCGGCGCGTGGCGGGGTCCACGTACGTCTCGATGAAATCAAACCGGCCGTCTTCATCCAGGTCCCCGTAGTGCACCCGCACCGGCTGCTCGGGCGTGGGCCGGTAACGGCTGTTCAGCCCCCAGTTGCCGACCACCAGGTCCGGCCGACCGTCGCCATCCAAATCGCCCGTGGCCACCCCGGTCCACCAGCCCGTCCACGCGCTCAAGGCCCGGCCCGACGCAACGGCGCGGCCCGTCTCCCGCACCGGCGGGTCCCAGGGTTCGAGCTGCCCGCTCCGATTGCGGAAAATCCGCACCGGCCCCCAGTCGCAGGCCAGGATCAAATCCGGCCGGCCGTCGCCGTCCAAATCGCTGAAGACCGCGCCGCTGACCAATCCCACCTTCTCGAATCGCTGCGCCGGCACCAGCCGCGCACCCTCCCGGCGCAGCAACACCGAATCCGCCGGCTCGGGGTAGCGTCCCGGCACGGCGCGGCCCCCCAGGAAAATTTCCAGGTGGCCGTCGCCGTTCACATCCGCGGCGGCCAGCGGGCCGGTGCTCGAGCGCGGCCCCAGCACGGCCTCGCCGCTGACCCCGGCCTGCAGGTCAAACACGCGCAGGGCCCCGCCGTTGGTCAGGCCGTCCTCGTAGTTGCTGGAGCCGACCAGGAGCGCGGCGCCGAAGGCCAGAACCGTGGTTTGGTCGCGGGCGTTGGGTTTGTTCAACGGCGCGTTGGTCAAGGCCACAAAGCCCTGCCCGGCCAAATTGCGCCACACCCCCAGGGTCCCGCTGCGGCCCCCGGCGATGAGCAGGTCCTCCCAACCGTCGCCGTCCACGTCCGCCCACGTCACCCCGGGGCCGAGCTGGCTGAGTTTGCGGGCCAGCAGAGGTTGGCGCTGGAAATCATCAAACGGCTCCTCGACGTGCCGGTGGTTCAGCCAGTCGCGGCGGTCGGTAAATAACGGCGGTGACGGCGCCGGGGTCGGGGCGGGCGGTGGGGGATCGCCCTCCGGCTCGAAAATTTCGTAAAGGTGGTTCGGCGGCGCGTTGGAGACCACGCTGCGCCGGCCGCTGCGCCAGTCCACCTCGAGGGTCAGCGCCCTCGCCGCCCCCGCGGCGAAGACCCGCACCGGCTCGTGGCCGGAGAGGTAATGCCCGCCGCAAACAATTTCCTGCCGCTGTTCGGGCACGGGGCCGCCGCGGACGGTGATCTTGGCGCCGATGCCGCCGGTGTTGGGGGGCCGCCCCCGCAGGCGCACGAGCACGCGCGGGGCGGTGGCCTCGTTGCGGCACAGCTCGGCCACGCCGTTGAGGTTGTTGATCACCACGTCCAGGTCGCCGTCGTTGTCCAGGTCGGCCAGCGCGACGGCATTGCCCACATCCGAAAAATCGAAGCCCCAGGCCGCGCTCACGTCCTCGAAGGTCAGGTCCCCGCGGTTGCGGAAGACCACGTTCGGGATGGCGTAGCGCGGGAACATCGTGCGCAGGCGCTGCAGCTCGTGGCTGGACATGGCCTTTTGGCTCTTGAGCACCTCGGCCTGCTCGATGATGTCCGTGTTCATCATCTGCAACTCGTGGCCGGTGGTGATCAGCAGGTCCTCGTACCCGTCCAGGTCCACGTCCAGGAAATTGGGCGACCAGGTCCACTCCGAGGCCTGCACGCCGGCAAACTGCGCCAGCTCGGCGAAGGTGTGGTCGCCCCGGTTGAGCTGAAGCGTGTTGTACGAGTACTGGGGACGGTCCTCGATCACCCCCGGCGCCAGATACACCGGCTGGATTTCGCCGTTTTCCAACATCCGCTTGGCGTGGTCGCGGCTGAGCATGTCGGACACGAAAAAGTCCAGATGCCCGTCGCGGTTCACGTCCGCAAAGTCCACACCCATCGAGAAAATGCTCGTCTGGCGCAGGGCCAGGCGGGGCAGGGCGCGGAAGCGACCGGCGCCGTCGTTGAGCCAGATGCGGTCCGGGGACTCGAAGTCGTTGCACACGTAAAGATCGGGTGCGCCGTCGCCGTTGAGGTCGCGAAAGGCGGCGGTCAGCCCCCAGTCGAACAACGGCTCCTTCAGCGGCCGGCCCTCCTCGTCCAGAAACGCGCCGCCCGTGAACGGGACCAGCGTGAAATTGCCCCGGCCGTCATTGCGGTAGAGCACGTCCGGCTCGCCGTGTTCGATGATGCGCCCCTCGCGTGTGGCGGTGAAGCGGCCCACCAGGTCCGCCTCGGTGGTGGGGCGATCGTTGACCGCGATGACCTCGATGCGGCCGTCCTCGGTCTCGCGCAGGCGCATTCGGGTGTTGGGCATGTCGCGGATGGTGGTGGTGCGGTAGTTGCACACGTACAGGTCCAGGTCCCCGTCGCCGTCCACGTCCGCCAGGGCGGCGGTCATGCCGGCCCGCAGGTAGTTGAGCGGGGCGTCCGGGCGGCGCCGCTCGAAGCGGCCGCGGCCGTCGTTGAAGAGCAGCAGCGTGCCCTCGCCCACGGTGTTCACCACCAGATCCAGATCGCCGTCGCCGTCCAGGTCGGCAAACACGGCCCCGGTGCAACTGTGCCCCGGCAGACCCACGCCGGCGCGCTCGGTCACCTCCTCGAAGCGCCAGCCGCCCAGGTTGCGGTACAACGCGTTGGGCCGGTCCAGACCGGCGAAAAACAGGTCGCACCAGCCGTCGCCGTCAAAATCGCCGGCGGCCACCCCGGCGCCGTTGAGGTAAATCTGGTTGGTGATGTAGCGCGATTGGGCCAGGAAGTTGGTGAAGGTCACGCCGGTCTGGTCGGGAGACAACAAGGTGAATCCCACCGGGCGCGCGCCGGGCCGGGGTTGGACCGGACGGGTGCGGTAACCCGGGCCTTCTTGCCAGGCGGGATTGTCCGCCCGGGCACCGGCCACCCCGCAAAGGATCAGGGCGCCGGCGGCGATGTGTTGGAGAGCCATGCGTGCCCCCACAAACCGGGGCGGGCGCGATTTGTCAACCCTGCAGGCAGGGCCAGGTGGGGCCGCGCGGCGTCACAACGGCGCCGGCACAGCGGCACCTCACCCGGTAAGGCCGCGCTGCCCGTGGCCCGGACAGGCTGGAGGCCCGCACCGCCCCCCGCCGGGTGCAGCCGGCGATTCGGCCGATTGCCAACCTGCGCTACGCTTCTTTCCGCCGGCTGGGAAGCCGGCGCTCCAGTTTCCCACCTGCGGGAAAAGCCCCCCGCTACGGGAAACAAAAAAAGGGCCGGGCGCAAGCCCGGCCCCGTGTTTCAGATCAGCCCGTTCGGTTCAGCGGCGGATGCGGCCGAACTGCATCTGCTGGGTGGGCGTGAAGGTGAAGGGGCTGGTGGCCCCGGTCACGTCCACCCACGGGCCGGTCACGCTCGGCGCGGCCTGCAGGGTTCCGCCGCCGGTCCACTCGATGGTGATCGTGCGGTCCGGATTGAGGCGGATGCCGGTGAACTGCGGCGGCGGCGCTTCGGTCACCGCCGGCACCAGGAGCATGAAGTCCCAGTCGCCGTTGTTCGGCGCCACGCGCAGGGTGGTGGGACCGCCCAGGTCCAGCACGGCCGGGTCACCCCCGGGCGCGGTCTTGAGCGGAACCAGGGCGTTGTTGCCCCAGCCGCCCGGGGCCGGGCCTTCGAAGACGCCCAGCGGGGTTTCCGTGCCGCCGGACACCTTCGAGAGCGCCCCGCCCACGATCGCCCCAGTGTCCCCGTGCGAGAAGCCGCCGTAGAGGTTGTACTTCCCGGCCGGGAGGTCGCGGGTGTAGTTGTACCACTGCCCGCTGCCGATCCAGCCCAGCTTGTAGTTGACCTTGATGTCGCCCACCCCGCGGGTGCGGTCGCCCGTGCGGTCCATCGAAACGCGCGGGTTCACCCCGTGGCGGTAGAGCGGGGAGTCGGGTCCGTCACCCCGCTGGTAGTCGGTGCCCACGATTGCCTTCAGGCCGGCGTAGGCCCCGCCCGCGTACGGCATCTGGCTGGCCTCGGCCAGGCCGGCGCCGTTGTTGTCGAAGTCCTCGGCCTCGATGAAGAAGACCGGAGTCTTGAGGGCGCTGGTGGTGCGGAAGCTCCAGCTCACCGTGCGGTCGCCGAAGGTCAGGACCACCGGATGCAGGCCGTCGGCCCACGGGGTGGTCGGGGTGTAGGAGACCTTCAGTTCCCCACCGGCCTTGATCACGGTCGGGGTCACCGCGGTGCCGTCCACGGTCAGTTGGACCGAGGCCGGGTCAATGTTCGCGGTGCCTTCGACAATGACGGCCGAGACGGGGGCGTCGCTGCCCGCCCGCGCCTGGCTGCCCGCGGAGGTGCGGTCGCGACCCGGGGCGAAGGATTTCACCCACGGGACGTTCGGATTCGGGAACGGATACTGGTAGGCCTTGATCGAGGTGGCCACCATGCTGTCGTTGATGAGCGTCGCGTTTCCGTGGTTGGGATAACCGGTGTTCTCGTCCACCGGCAGGCGCGAGCTCCATTCGATCGAGGAACCGCCCCCGCCCTCGTACCAGATCAGGCGGGCCGGGTACAGGCCGGCCTGCTGGACGTAGAAGGTGAAGGTGGTACCGGAGGTCAGACCGCCGCCGGCGCCGCGGCCGCCGCTGAACTCACCCACCACCACCGGCAGGGTCCACCACTCGTTGGGATTGCCGATGGTCAGACGGAAACCGTCGTCGCTGTTGACGTTCATGGCCACCAGCCCGGCGGGCAGGTCCAGTACGGTCAGGATTTCCTGCGAGTAATTGTCCTGGCCCCCATCCGGGAAGTCGGTGGCCGGGGGGAACGCCCCGCTGCCGCGTGGGTCAATGCCCGGAATGCCCGGCACCGGGTAGTCCGGGTAACCCAGGGCCGAGTCAAACCAGCCGTCATCGCCCGTGCTGAGGTAGTTGATAACGTCGGTCTCGACGTACCGGCCCTGCGGTCCGGTGAAGCTGCTCAGGTCGGCCGTGTTGGGCAGGCCGAGCAGGCTGTTGATCTGGCTCTCGCCCGCGTAGGTGTCGTTGCCGCGGGTGCCGAGGCTGGTGTAACTGGCGTTTTGCACCGTCTTGACCAGGAAGCCGCGTTTGCTCCGGTCCACCGCGCTGGCCGGCAGGGCCAGGCTGGGCGGCACCACCGGAAGGTTGGCGATGGTGAAGTCGGTCGCGCCTTCGTAGTTCTGCGCACCGGCACTGAAGGTCACCTTCAGGTTGTGGGTGCCGGCGGGCAACAGCCCGGCCGGGTCATGGGTCACCGTGGTGGTGTTGCCGGTCTTGCTCTTGGTCACCGCCACTTCGGTCCCGTCCAGGAACATCTTGATCGAGTCCTGGTTCACCGCCGTGTCCCCGTCCTGGATCTTGGCGACCAGGGCGGTGGTGGGCAGGTACGGGTTGCCGGAGGTGCGGAACGGATGCGTGAAGCTGACCACCGCCGGGCCGGCACTGGCCCGCGAGCGGTAGGTCTTGAGCGAATCGGGCGCCGAGGAGTTGAGCAACTGCCGGGTGGTGGCCGTGGGCAGCGTCTGGCGCCCGGACCACTCGAGGTTGGCCCCGCCCTCGCCCTCAAACCACACGGTGCGCAGGCCGTAATAGCCCGCCTGCGGCACGTAGAGCAGGCTGGCGGTGTCCGCCGCGCCCCGGCCGCCGTCAAACTGCCCCACAATCGGGGCGACGAGCACCTCGTTCACCCCGTTGAACACGGTGGTGCGGAAGCCGTCGTCGCTGTTGAAGAACAGCTCGTACACCCCCGCCTGGGCGAAGTGGATGTAGGTGGTGATCTCGGCGGCGATGTTGTCGGTGTAGGGCGAGCCGTCGGGATTGGTCTCGGTGGCGCTGGGAATGCCGGGAATGGGTTTGTCCTCCCAGTCCGGGGCCTGGAAAACGCCCACGCCGCCGGGGGCATCCTGGTTGTAGTTGATGACGTCGGTCTCGGCGTACACCCCGCCCACAAACCCGCTCAGGTCGGCCACGTTGGCCCCGCGCAGGCCCTGAAGCTGCTGCTCGGCCCGCGCGATGGTGTTGGGCTGACCCCGGAGGGCGGTCTGGTGCACGCGCACGTTGAAGCCGCGCTGGGCGGTGTTCACGTCACTGACCGCCAACTCGGCCGGGACCGTCACGTAGTTGGGCACGGTGAAGGACTTCTCGCCGCTGACCTCGATGCCCCGGGTGTCCTTGATGGTGATCTTGACGGTGTGGGTGCTGCCCGGCGCCAGGGGCCTGGCCAGGTCCCACCAGTCAATGTAGTTGTACGGGTCGGAGAAACTGGTCCGGGTGGGCGTCACCGGCGCGCCGTCCAGCTCCAGCCGGGCGGTGTTCAGATCAGCCACGGCCGGACCGGAGTTGATCACCTGAATGCTGAAGCCCACCGGATTGCCGGTGGCCGGCCCCACGATCAGCTTGTCGGCCGGAATGGTGGTGATCCGGATCTCGTCAATGCCGGCGTACTCCATGGCCCCGCCGGTGCTGGCGCCGAAGAGAATTCGGCCCGGCCGCGGCGCGAACTGGGTCTGGAAATCCTTCACAATGTTCGCCCCCTTCCAGAACACGTTGAGCACGCCGTTCTCGTCCAGGACCACCTTCAGCGGCGCCCAGCCCAAACGGGTACCGGGTGCCGGCGGGGCTCCTTGAGTGGGATCCCCATAGTTTGGGTTCTGGTCCGGCTGCGGCGGATAGGTGAACGGCCCGGTGATCAGGGTCGTCGGGTCGCCGAGGAAGTCGTAGTTATCCGGGAAAAGCACGTTGGGCATGGCAATCTGGGCAATCTGATTGCCGTCCACGCGCACGCTGATGCCGCGCACGTCCAGCGGGCCGTTGGAGCCGCCCACCGGTGGATTGCCGGTGCCCCAGGTGTCGAAGCCCACGGCAATGCCGGTTTGGGTGCCTTCCTCGGGGAGGTTGTCCTCGTTGCCGTTGTTCTGCCAACTGCCGGCCCAGCCGTCGGTGCGGCCGCCGCGGCCGGGGTTGGTGCCCCCTTCAATCAACGCCACAATGGGATCGTTGGCATTGACGTAGTTGACGCTGAACCCGTCGGCCGGGGGGTTGTTGTACCAATCTCCTAACTTGATCAGGCATTCAAACTCGAAGGCTTTGACAACCAGTTTGTTGTCAAAGTCCGGGAACAGCACGGCACAGGATTGGCCGGTGTTGTCGGTGAGCTTGATGTGGCCCTTGCCGTCGTTGCCCCCCTCGGGCACCCACTCGGCACTGCCCACAATCACCAGCCCGGGCGGCGGACCGTCTTTGAGGTCGTAATACGCGGAGCCGGCGGAGGCGCTTGCGGCCGTCAAGAGCGCCACCGCTCCTGACGAAGCCGCCACCAACCCCGCACGCCGAATTCTGCGTTGTCGTGTTAGGGTCATAGGATTTTGGAGGTTTCGGGTTCCGTCTGAAATCCCCCCTGCTCAGCCAACCACCACCCCACACCTCACCCGAGACGGGGACAGTAACCGGCACAAGGCAGTTAGAGCTTCAGACATGGTTGCTAACGGGCGCAACGTAATGGCCCGGCGTGTGGTGTCAACGAAAAAGTGACCAATTTTTTGAGGCCGGCACCCCGGTTGGGGGCCAATCCCCGGCCCGGGGTCCGAAATTAAGAAGTGCCCACCCGGCTCCGGTCTGCTCCGGGCCGCGATGGAACGCGGCCCTCCATCGGCAGGACGCTGCTGCGCCGGCGTAGCGCAGATTGGCAATCTGCCGTATCGCCGGCTGCCAGCCGGCGGGCGCGGGCAGCGGTGGCGGGTTGGAAACCCGCGCCCCCTGCCTGTGCCAAGCGAAGCGCGGCAAGCAGGCGGCAGACTGGAAGCCTGCGCCACCTCTTCAACCGCCGGAGCGCCGGCTTCCAGCCGGCAACGCCCTGCCGGAGCGCCGGCCGGAAGCGACGGCGGTGGCCGCACCTTTCCCGTTCGGCCTTGGGAAAGCGCCAGCAAGCTGGCGCACTCCAAAGGCTCGCGCCCGCTTCGGCGTCCCCCGTCAACACAGGGCGTCTTGGAAGACGAGCCGTCCCCGACCGCCAAAGCAGCGGCCTTGTTGGCCGGCGGCCGGTTACAACATCCGGGGCACCGAGCCATCCGCGGGGGGTTGGGATCGGAAGAGGTTGCCCAAGCGGGGCGTTTCCGGCGGGCGGCTCACCGCCCAGAGATGCACCACCAGCCCGGCCAGCACGAGCAGATTCACCCCCTGCGAAAAGGCGTGCCAACGGTTGAAGGACGCTTCGGCCGCGGCCACCAATTCCGGTGCCGCATTGGGGGCATAGCGGACGCGCTGCAACTGGTGCAGCCGCGGCGCGAGCCAGTTTCCCGCCAACAGGCTGATCCCCAGCAGCCCCGCCACCAGCGCCAGGTGCGCCCGCCGCACCAGCCGCCCCACCCGCACGCAGTCGAGCAACAGCAGCGTCAGCGCGATGCCTCCACAGACCTGTTGCAGGGTGAACAGCCGGGCAATAACCAACTCGGCCGCGCGCGCGCGGTGCGGCTTGGGCAGGAACGCGGCCATCTCCGGTCCGAAAAAGGCCGGGCCGGCTCCCAGGGTGAAAAACACCGTGGCGCCCAACCAAACGGCGGCGTTGACCAGGGCCACAAACCGGAGCACGGCCTGCACGGTGAGGCGAAGCTAGGCCAACCCGACTCGGTCGCCAAGCAGGATTGGCCGGCGGGAATTCAGTCTGCTCGGATCAAGGCGCCGCCGCGGAGTCAAGCCGTGCGCCGCGCCCTTCGTCGGTGGGCCACAAGCCGTGGGCCAGCGGCCAACCGTGCAGTGCAGCCGCCGGTCGGGTGGCACCGGTCTTCTGGCAACTTGGACCTGGCAGGGCAGGGTTCGTTTGAGTGGTGAAAGGCGATCGGCGGTTCAGGGCCGGCGGCCGCCGCCGTCCGCCCGCTTCACTGCAACTGTTCGGCCAGGGCTTCGCCCAGAGCCACCGGTTGCTTCAAGTCTCCCCGCACCTCGCCCCGGCGGGCCGCCCCGCTGCGGAAGGAAATCCCGCGCAGCCGGATTTGGCCCTCGACCACCCGGGCCAAAGCCGCCACCGGGGCCTGGCAACCGCCTCCCATCGCGCGCAGGAACGCCCGCTCCGCGCTCACGCACTGGAAGGTGTCGTGATGGTTGAGCCGGGCGCAGATCGCCTCCAAGCGCGTGTCGCCCGCGCGGATTTCCACCCCGATGGCCGCCTGGCCGACCGCGGGCAGGATCTCCTCGACCGGCAACCGCACCGCCAGCAACCCGTCCGGCACTGCCGGGGGCGCGGAGATGCTGGCCGAATCCAGCACCGGACAGCTCAGCGTGCCGTCCTCCCCGATTTTCATGCCCAGGCGTTCGAGGCCGGCGGCGGCCAGCAGGAGGGCATCCAGTTCGGCCCGCTCGGCCAGTTTCTGGAGGCGGGTGCCCACGTTGCCGCGGATTTCCCTCACGTGCAGGTCGGCCCGCAGCGCGAGCAGTTGCTCGCGGCGCCGGGGGCTGCTGGTGGCCACGACCGCGCCGGCCGGCAGGTCGGCCAGTCGCAGATGCGGCGGGAAGCCGCGTCGGGGCCGGGTGGAAGGTTCCCAGTCCCGGGCCTGGGCGCCGGCCACGACGTGGGTTTGCCGGGCCAGCGCCTCGCTCCGGTACACCAACACGTCCCCCGGGTCGGCGCGCTTGAGCACCGCCCCGAGGGTCAGGCCGGCGGGCAACTCGGTGGGCAGGTCTTTGAGGCTGTGGACGGCCAGGTCGGCCTGGCCGCGCAGCAGGGCCACTTCGAGTTCCTTGGTGAACAGGCCCTTGGGCACCCCCTCTCCGGTCCGGGCCAGAGTGGCCTTTTGCAACTTGTCGCCGGTGGTCCGGATGATCTTCAACTCGAAGCGCAGCCGCGGGAAGGCGGCCCGGCAAAGGGCCGCCACGGTCTCGGCCTGGGCCAGCGCCAGCGGACTGCCACGGGTGGCGATGCGGATGGGAGGTTCGGCGGGCATCAGATCAACAGGCGTCCGGCGTCGGCGGCACGGGGGCGGGGCGGCTGGCGAGGGCGGGTGGGGGGGACGGCGCGGCCTCCAGCAGGCCGTGGACCCGCTCGCGGATGATGTGTTCGCAGCGGGCGATGTCCGCCTGCCGCTGGCGGAGCGCGTCCTCGGCGATGCTTTGCAGGTCGTCTATGTCGTACAGGAACACGCCGTCGAGGAGGTTCACCGCGGGGTCAATGTCCCGGGGCACGGCGAGGTCAATGAGCAACAAGGGCCGGCCGCGCCGGGCCGGCAGCAACGGCTCCAGGCGGGCGCGGTCCAGCACATAACCCGGCGCCGCGGTACTGCTGATGAGGATGTCCACCCGGGCAAACTCGGCCGACCAGTCGTCAAACGGCACGGCCCGGCCGCCCAGTTCCGCCGCCAGGGCGGCGGCGCGCTCGAAGGAGCGATTGGTCACCATCAGGGCGCGGGCACCCCGGGAGAGCAGGGCTTTGGCGGCCTTTTCGCCGGTGTCCCCCGCGCCCAGGATCATCACCGTAGCGCGGGTCAGCGACTCGAAGATGCGCTCGGCCAGGTCCACGGCCACCGAGGCCACGGAGACGCTGCCGCGCTGAATCTGGGTCTCGGTGCGGACCTGCTTGGCGACGCTGAAGGCGCGTTGGAAAGCCCGGTTCAGGCGCCGGCCGGTGGCGCCCGCGCGCCGGGCCGCCTCGTAGGCTTTCTTGGCCTGGCCGGCGATTTCGGTTTCGCCGAGCACCATCGAGTCCAGACCGCACACCACGCGGAAGAGGTGTTCCAGGCTTTGCGGCTCGGTCAGGCTGTAGAACTCCGGCGGGAGGGGGCGGGCGTACCGGCGGTCTTCCAGCAGGAAGCGCCGCAGCCCGGCCAGCGCCGCCTGCGGGTCGCCGTCCACCGCCGCGTACAGCTCGACACGGTTGCAGGTGGACAGGATCACCGCCTCGGCGGCCAGGCCGCGGGCGCGCACCCGGGCCAGGGCGTCGGGCAACTCGGCGTCGGCGAAGGCCAGCCCCTCCCGCACCTCGACCGGTGCCGTGCGATGACTCAGACCGACAACGACCACCGACATGGCTCAGGGGTGGTGAATCTCCGAGAGCAGGTTGAACCCCCAGAAGGTGAGCATCAGGAAGGCAAACGCGCCCATCGCCGCCCAGGCGAAGCGCCGGCCCCCCTGCCGGAACCAGCCGCGCGCCACCAGCAGGCCCAGGTACAACAGCCAGATGAACGCCGACCAGAGGATTTTGGCGTCGAACTGGAAGTACACCCCGTGGACCTGCTTGAGCCAACCGCTACCCAGCACCAGACCCCCGGTCAGCAGACCGAAACCGACCTGCAACAGCCGCATGGTCACCTGCTCCAGGCGTTGCAGGGAGGGCAGAAAGGCCTGCGCCGCGCGGGCCTTGTTGTGCTTGAGGTCGCGCTCCTGCTTCACAAACATGAGCGCCGCCACACCCGCCAGCCCAAACGCCCCGTAGGCCAGCAGCACCAGCGCCGCGTGCAGGCTGGACAGGGGCGGGCGGAATTCCGGCTGCGGCCCGTGCCGGTCCAGCTCGGGCATCAGCGCAAAGACCCCCAGCCCCAACAACAGCGGCGCGGCGAAGGCCCCCACAAACCGGAACCGGCGCACCAAACCGATCACCAGGTAACTGGCCGCGACCGTCCAGGCGATGAAGGTGACGGCCTCGTAGAGATTGGTCACCGGACAGCGCTGGAAGGAAAAGCCCCGCTTGAGCATGGCAATGGTGTGCAGCCCCGCCCCGGCGAGCATCAGCAGGTAAATCACCCGGTTGTCCTGACGAAACCCGCGCCGCCACAGAAACACCGCGTAAAGCGTCGCCAGGCCGTACAGCCCCACGGCCAGCAAAAAGTAATCGCGGTCGGCCCACTCGAACACGCCGGCCATCCTACTTCGGGCCGCCGCAGGCTTACGAGCCTTTCCTTGCACCGCCCGGGCCGGCTGGCGCGAACCCTCCACCGCCGGCTTTCCTGCTCGCCGAGCGGGCGGGACCCGGCCACACTGCGGTCGCGAGGACCGCCCGGCGCGGGCGGCTCTTCGGTCGGCACCCATGTCCGGAGCCTCGCCCCCACTGTACGTCCGCGCCCGCCTGGTCTGGCCCGTGGACCGGCCGCCGGTGGACGACGGGGTCGTGTGCGTGGAAGGCGACCTCATTCGAGCGATCGGTCCTGCCGCGGAGGTGCCCGCACCGGCGGGCGCCCGCCGGGTGGATCTGGGGGAAGTGGTGGTGCTGCCGGGCCTGGTCAACGCCCACTGCCACCTGGATTACACGGGCATGGCGGGCCAGGTGGCCCCCACCGGCAGTTTCACCGACTGGATCAAAACCATCACCGCGCTCAAGGGCGGTTGGTCGCGGGAAGAATTTCGCCGCTCCTGGCTGGCCGGGGCCGCGATGCTGGTGCGCCGGGGCGTCACCACGGTGGGGGACATCGAGGCGGTGCCGGAGCTGTTGCCGGAGGTGTGGCGGGGCACGCCGTTGCGGGTGATCTCGTTTCTCGAAATGACCGGGGTCAAAAGCCGCCGGGACCCCGCGCAAATCCTCGCCGAAGCCGTGGCCCGGGCGGAAGCGCTGCCGGTGGGCCGGTGTGGGGTGGGGCTGTCTCCGCACGCGCCGTACTCGACGGTGCCGGAGCTGTTGCGGCTGAGCGCGGCGGCGGCGCGCACCCGCGGCTGGCGCCTGAGCATTCACGTGGCCGAGTCGGCGGAAGAGTTCGAGATGTTCCGGCACCGGCGCGGGCCCCTGTACACGTGGCTGGCCCGCAACGGCCGGGACAACGCCGACTGCGACGGCGTTTCGCCCGTGCAACACCTGGCCCGACACGGGCTGCCGGGGCCGGAGGTGCTGGCGGCGCACGCCAATTACCTGGCCGCGGGCGACGCGGAGTTGCTGGCGCGGCACGGCGTGGCGGTGGTGCATTGCCCGCGCAGTCACGCGTATTTCGGGCACCGGCCGTTTCCCTGGTCGGGGTTGCGGCGTGCGGGCGTGACCGTGTGTCTGGGCACGGACAGTCTGGTGACCGTGCCGCCGAGCGAGGAGCCGGTGCTGGACCTGTTCGCCGAAATGCGCCGGTTCCAGGCCCAACATCCCGGGGTGCCGCCCGCGGAAGTGGTGTGCATGGTCACCGTCCACGCGGCGCAGGCCCTGGGATTGGCCGGGCGCGCGGGTACCCTGAACCCCGGCGCCTGGGCGGACCTGATTGCCGTGCCTTTCGCGGGCCGCCCGGAGGAGGTCGCGGCGGCGGTGGTGCAGCACCAGGGGGACATCCGGGCCGGCATGATCGGCGGGGTTTGGACCGTGCGCCCGCCGGAATTCGCGGAGCCGTGAGCGTGACAGCGGCAGAGCCGGTGGTGTTGATCACCGGCGCGGCGGGCGGGCTGGGCCGCGGGTTGATCGAGGCGTTTGTCAGGACCGGCTGGCGAGTGGCCGCGGGATTTCACACCCAGCCGGTGACGACGACGGACCCCGACCGGGTCCTGCCCGTGAGCCTGGACGTGACCCGCCCCGGGGACCCGGAGTGCGCGGTCCGGGCGGTGCTCGAGCGCTGGGGACAACTGGACGCGTTGATCAACAACGCCGGGGCGACCGCCGATGCCCTGCTGGTGCACCTGGCCGCGGCGGACTGGGAACGCGTGCTGGAGGTAAACCTGACCGGGGCCTGGCGCTGCGCTCGCGCCGCGGCCGCGGCGCTGGGGGCCGGCGGCGGGCACATCGTGAACATCGGCAGCTTTGCCGGCCGGGCCGGGGCGCGCGGGCAGGCGGCCTACGCCGCGGCCAAGGCGGGGTTGATCGGGCTGACGCAGTCGCTGGCGGCCGAGCTGGCGGAATTCAACGTGCGGGTGAACGTGGTGTTGCCCGGAGTGTTGCCCACGCCGATGAGCGACCGCCTGAGCGCGGAGGCCCGGGAGCGCCTGGTCGCGGCCAACCGGCTGCGCCGGATGAACTCGGTGGCGGAGGTGGCCCGGTTCGTGGTTTTTCTGTGCAGCCTGGAAAATGTCTCGGGGCAGGTCTTCCAACTGGACAGCCGGCCGGCGCGGTGGATTTGAGGAAAGGTTCTCCAGCACCGGGACGGGGCACCGACGCAGCGGCGCGCTACCCGGCATCAACGGGGCACCGGTGCGGTGCTTTCGCGCTTGCCAGCCCGGATGGACGGCGGGCATTTTTTCGTATGGCAAGTGACTTCGTGGCTTCGGAGTTGGACGCCCGGTTTTACCTGCCGGCGGACGAATTCTTCCTCGCCCAGCGCCACACCGCGTTGACCTACGACGACGTGACGCTGGCCACGCAGTACTCGGAGGTGCTGCCCCGGGAAACGCAGCTCGACACCCGACTGGCCGAGCGCCTCACCCTGCACATCCCCATCCTCTCGGCGGACATGGACACGGTGACCGAGTCGCGCATGGCCATTGCCCTGGCGCTCAACGGCGGGTTGGGGGTCATCCACTACAACATGAGCGAACGCCAGCAACTGGCCGAGGTCACCCGGGTCAAGAAACACGTGCACGGCCTGATCCAGGACCCGGTGAAGGTGATGCCGGAGCAGTTTGTGGGCGACGTGCTGCGGTTGATCGAGGAGAAACGCTATGCCTTCGGCACGTTCCCGGTGGTGGATGCCACCGGTCGGCTGGTGGGGCTGCTGTCCAGTCACGTGGTCAAGCCGCGCTACGCGCATCAGCCGGTGGCCAAGGTCCTCACCCCCCGCCCGCAGGTCCACACCGTGCAGGAGAAGGAGCTGGGGGATGACCCGATTGCCCGGGCCGACCGGTTTTTCACCGAGCACCCCGGCATTCACAAGCTGCTGGTGGTGGACGCGGAGGATCGGTTGCGCGGGTTGTTCACCATGAGCGATGTGGAGCGCATCACCCAGGAACGCCAGGCCCAGTTCCGCCCCGCCCGCGATGCGCGGTTTCGGCTGGTGTGCGGCGCCGCCGTGTCCGCCACGCGCAATGCGTTTGGGGAGGTGGACCGCGACCGCCTGGTCAACCACGTGGGCGCGCTGGTGGAATGCGGGTTGGACCTGGTGGCCGTGTCCACCGCCCACGGGTTCAGCCGCGGAGTGGGCGAGGCGGTGCGCCTGATCCGGGACGCCTTTCCGGAGCTGCCCATCCTGGCGGGCAACGTGACCAGCGCCGCCGGCGTGGACTATCTGGCGGAGTGCGGGGCCGATGCCATCAAGGTGGGCCAGGGGCCGGGTTCGATCTGCACCACCCGGTTGGTGGCCGGAGTGGGCATCCCTCAATTGACGGCATTGTACGTGTGCTCGCGCGCGGCGCGGGCCAAAAAAGTTTACCTGGTGGCCGACGGGGGCATCACCCGCTCCGGGGACATCGTCAAGGCCCTGACCCTGGCCGACGCGGTCATGTGCGGGAGCCTCTTCGCCGGATGCACCGAGGCCCCCGGGGAGGTGCTCGAAATTGACGGCAAGTTTTACAAGCAGTACCGCGGTATGGGCAGCCTGGCCGCCATGAAGGCGGGTGCCGCCGCCCGTTACGGCCACACCCAGAACCAGTCCGGCAAATTGGCGGCCGAGGGGATTGAAGCGTTGAAGGAGGCCACCGGTTCGGTGGATGCCGTACTGACCCAGCTCATCGGCGGAATCCAGTCCGGGATGGGTTACCTGGGCGCGCGAACGCTGGCCGAACTGCGTGAGCGCGCGCGCTATGCCCGGGTCACTTCGGCCGGACGCCGGGAAGCGGCCCCGCACGATGTGGTGGAATTGAAAACGGGCACTTAGAGCCGGTGGCGGTGCCCGCCCCTAAAACCGGCAGGGCTCGTTGATCACCCCACACTGGGGACAGCGCGAGCGGTCCACGTCAGGGTCATCGGTGTACACGTACTTGCATTCTTGGCAGCGAAAGATCCGATCCTTGACGCGGGGCGGGCTGAAGGAGCGCTGGCGCAGGCCGTAGTAAATTCCCACCCCCAGCAGCGCTCCCAACAAAATCGTCACATACCAGGCCAACAGGGCACTCAGGCTCATGGGGAGGCGGGCGAAGATTGTCCGGGGAGGACCGTATGCCAAACAAACTCCAAGCGCCCCCAATGGGACCTCTCGTCGGGAGTCGAGGGCGCCGGCAGAACAAACCGTAGCTGGCGGGCACGCTTCAACGCATCCTGATCCGCCTCGGGCAGGCCGCTGCCCTGCTCCACAGTTGCCGAAAGCACCCCACCCCGGGGATCTACCAGGACCTGAACCACGCTGGGAGCCAGTAGTTGGGCGTTGGTCCAAACCGGCAGGGGTTCGCTTAAAACCGGCTGCCAGCCGGTGAACCCTTCCCTCAGCCGCAAAATGGACCGACCTGTACCGGGGATATTGGTGTGAAGCAGCCTTGGTCGCGGGGGCGGAGCCATTCGCACCGAAGCACTCGCCGCCGGGCTGGGGGAATCCGAGACAAGTGCGCCGCGATCCAAGCGGGGACGCAGAATCGGTTCCTCGCGCCCGAAGGACCCGGCAAGCGGTATGGCCGGCTCGGGTTTGAGCGACTCCGTCAGCCCCGGCGACACCCAGAGCGCCCCGGAAAAACCGTCCGGCACCACGCGCGCAAATACCACCGGATCAGGAAGTAACGGGTTCATACCGTCCGGGGGATGCGGGGACTCCCAAACGAGGGGCACAAGGCGGGGCCGGGATTGTTGGAGCAGGGACGGAGAAACTGCCGGCCGCGACAGCACAAAGAGGATTATCACCTGTCCCACAAACACCGCTCCGACCACACGGATCAACCGGGCCCATGACCACCCGCTCCGGGCGACGGGAAGTCGGTTTTTCATGGCTGCCGGGGGGGGAAAACCGGCTGCCCGATCGCCGGGCGTGTCTGCAGCTTCAAATGGGTGATGCCAGCCTGTCGGCACAAAGCATATACCTCCGCCAACCGCTCGAGACGAAGGGAACGGTCTGCCTGAATCACCAGCAGTGCCTGTTCGGAAGGACGGGTGTTGAAATCGCTCAATTGCCGGACCAATGCCGCATCAGTGATCAACTGTTGGCGGTAAAATAACCGACCCTCCCGGTCCACCACCACGACCTGACAATCCGGTCCAAACGCCGGCAAACCCGATTCAATCATCGGCAATTCCACCGGAACCCCGGGTACCGGAGCCAGGTGGGATTGAAGTAAGAAAAAAATCAACACCAGCAAGAATACGCTTCCCACCGGGGCAAAATCAGCCGTCCCGGTAAACCATTGATGCTGAAGCTTGTCGCGAAACGAGAACATCAGCCAGCCGCTTCGTCCAAGATATTCAAAATCTCCGAGGAGGCTTTTTCCATATCCGTCACGATCAGCCGCAATCGGTTGACCAGGAAGTTATATGCCGCGTAGCTTGGTGCGGCAATGGCCAGCCCCAAGCCGCTGCATACCAATGCCCGCCAGACCCCCTCAATCAGGGCACCTGCTGTCGCAGAGAGACCGGAGGTATGGAGCATTTGCAGCAATTGCATCAGTCCCAAGATGGTCCCCAACAGCCCCAGAATTGGTGCTGTTTGGGCAATCGTGGCGAGCAAGCCCATTTTCTCCTCCAATTGAGGAAGTTCTGTTAATCCGGTTACCCGCATACTCTCGCGAATCTGATCCCGACCCCGGTCTCGGACCAGAATGGCCGCTTTGACCAGACGTGCCACCGGTCCCGGGGTGGCGTCACAGATGGACAGGGCCTCCACCACGTTGCCACGCTTCAACACCGTGCGGATGCCACTCAAAAAATTCGTACTGTTGATGCTTTCGCGGTGAAAATGCACCAGGCGCTCCAGAAAAACACCCAACGCAAGGGCCCCCATGGCCAACAGCAGCCAAAAAATCACTCCCCCGTAGCGGACGAATTCCGGCATGGCATCCGTGTTCATGGCCGCAACGACGACGTCATCCTGCAACCGCCCTAACTTGATTGCCCATCTCAGAAAAGTCCACCAAAATAGAAAAACAGCCGGGGGTGGCCCCGGCTGAGGATTTGAAGATGTGGCAACAACCTACTCTCGCGGAAGCTCTACAACCACTACCATCGGCAACGCGGTGTTTGACGGCCGAGTTCGGGATGGGATCGGGTCGGTCCACCGCTTCATGGTCACCACAAAAAAAACGAACATTCTCTGAAAACCGCGCGTAAAGGTATCGAGCAACTTGTCCTCAAATGGTGCAAAGCAGCGAAACGATCAAGCCGCACGACCGATTAGTATCAGTCCGCTGAACGCGTTGCCGCGCTTGCACGTCTGACCTATCAACCCGGTGGTCTGCCGGGGGTCTTCAGGACCTTGCGGTCGGGAGACCTTATCTTGGGAGGAGCTTGGCGCTTAGATGCTTTCAGCGCTTATCTCTTCCGCACATGGCTACGCAGCGCTGCTCCGGACGGAACAACTGCCACACCAGAAGTGCGTCTTTCCCGGTCCTCTCGTACTAGGGAAAGAACCCCTCAAGTCTCCTGCGCCCACAGTGGATAAGGACCGAACTGTCTCACGACGTTCTGAACCCAGCTCGCGTACCGCTTTAACCGGCGAACAGCCGGACCCTTGGGACCTTCTCCAGCCCCAGGATGCGATGAGCCGACATCGAGGTGCCAAACCGGGCCGTCGATATGAACTCTTGGGCCCGATCAGCCTGTTATCCCTAGCGTACCTTTTGTCCGTTGAGCGATGGCAATTCCACATTAAACCATCGGATCACTTGGGCCTGCTTTCGCACCTGCTCGACTTGTAGGTCTCGCAGTTAACCCGGCTTCTAGCCATGCCCTCACCACACGGTTGCCAACCGTGTTGAGCCGAGCTTAGCGCTCCTCCGTTACCCTTTGGGAGGAAACCGCCCCAGTCAAACTGACCCGCAGGCACTGTCCCCCGCCTGGCTGACAGGTCGGGGTTAGAATTCTAATTAACAAAGAGTGGTGTTTCACATTGCGACTCCCGGCCAACCGAAGCCGGCCGTTCACCGTCTCCCACCTACGCTACGCATTGCCAACCAGAACACAATACCAGCTTACAGTAAAGGTGCATAGGGTCTTTCCGTCCTACTGCGGGCAGGCGGCATCTTCACCGCCATTACAGTTTCGCCGAGATCCTCTCCGAGACAGTCGCTCAGTCGTTACACGATTCGTGCAGGTCGGAACTTACCCGACAAGGAATTTCGCTACCTTAGGACCGTTATAGTTACGGCCGACATTCACGGGGACTTGAGCACCAAGCTTCGCCTTGCGGCTGACAAGGTGCCTTCATCTTTCCGCATTGGTCACGTGTCACACCCTATACGTCGTCTTCACGACTTGGCAGAGTGCTGTGTTTTTGTTAAACAGTCGCTAAGCGCAATTTACTGAGGCCCTTCGTCGGTACATGACTGCACCTCCGTCGGGCACCCCTTCTCCCGAAGTTACGGGGCCAATGTGCCGAGTTCCTTAGAGAGGTTTCTCTCGCGCGCCTTGGTGCATTGACACCCACCCACCTGTGTCGGTTTCCGGTACGGGCGCTCCGGGAAACACACACGGGCTTTTCTCGGCAGATTGTCGGGTGATACGCCTTGGCCGTAGCCGCAGCTCCCGATTCAGTTGGATAATCACCTTTCTCTCTGCGTCCCCCGTGCGCTTAACCCGGAACGGTGCAGGAATATTGACCTGCCGGGCATCGGCTACGCCCTACGGCCTCGCCTTAGCTCCCGACTAACCCTGGGAGGACGAACCTGCCCCAGGAAACCTTGGGTTTACGGCGACCGGTATTTTCGACCGGTTTATCGCTACTCGTGTCTGCATTCTCACTGGTTGGCGCTCCACCTTCCGTTTCCGGGGGGCTTCGCCGCACCAACCACGCTCTCCTACCGCGCACGACCTGATCATATGACCAAGTCGTGCACCCGCAGCTTCGGTATGCGGTTTAATCGCCCATCATTTTCGGCGCAACACCGCTCGATGAGTCAGCTGTTACGCACTGTTTAAATGATGGCTGCCTCTAAGCCAACATCCTCACTGTCTTAGCAGCGTTACATCCTTTCCACTGAACCGCATTGAGGCACCTTGGCTGGCGGTCTGGGCTGTTGCCCTCTCGGCGACGGAGCTTAGCCCCCGTCGCCTGAATGCTGGGGTAATGGGATCTGCGGAATTCGGAGTTTGATTGGTTTTGGTATCCTGGTGGGGACCCTAAGCCATCCAGTGCTCTACCTCCGCAGAGTACTCACCCAACTCTAGTCCTCAAACTATTTCGGAGAGAACCAGCTATCACGGGGTTTGATTAGTCTTTCGCTCCTACTCTCAAGTCATCTCAGGATTTTTCAACATCCACGAGTTCGGTCCTCCACCGGGGGTTAGCCCGGCTTCAACCTGCTCAAGAGTAGATCACCTCCGCTTCGGGTCTATTGCCCGCGACTCACGCGCCATTGGCACTCGGTTTCCCTTCGCCACCGCTGCAGGGCAGCTTGGGCTGGCCGCGGACAATAACTCGCAGACTCATTATGCAAAAGGCAAGCGGTCACCCTCGCGGGCTCCCACACTTTGTAGGCAAATGGTTGCAGGTCCTGTTTCACTCCCCTAACAGGGGTTCTTTTCACCTTTCCCTCACGGTACTGGTTCACTATCGGTTGCCAAGGAGTATTTAGCCTTATCCGGTGGTCCGGACGGATTCGCACAGCGTTTCACGTGCACCGTGCTACTTGGGATACTCATGGACATTCCAACCGTGTCGTACACCCGGCTGTCACGGTCTCTGGCTGCCCTTTCCATGGCATTGCACTACGGTCAGTTTGCCCGTTGCTGAGTCCCGCTACCCTGGATGAACAAGTTCACCCAGTTTGGGCTGTTCCGCTTTCGCTCGCCGCTACTGACGGAATCACTTCGTTTTCTTTTCCTAGGGTTACTGAGATGTTTCACTTCACCCCGTTTCGCTTCCCCGGGTTATGTATTCACCCGGGGATGCCGGTATGTAAACCGGCGGGTTACCCCATTCGGAAATCTCCGGATCAACGCCTGCTTGCGGCTCCCCGGAGCTTATCGCAGCTTGCTGCGTCCTTCGTCGCCTCTTGGCACCCAGGCATTCACCATCTGCCCTTTGTAGCTTGATCGGATAAACTTTTCTTTTCTATCCATTTGAGGATCTCAAATCAACTTCCTCTACGCGCGGTTTTCAAAGAACGCGGGACTGCGATTCGCAGTCACGAAAACTCATTCGTGGTGGACCTGACTGGATTTGAACCAGTGACCCTGCGCTTATCAAGCGCATGCTCTAACCCGCTGAGCTACAGGTCCATTGATCCGACGTACTCCAAACGTGTTAAGGTTTGGTGGAGCTGAGGAGATTCGAACTCCTGACCCATAGCTTGCAAAGCTATTGCTCTACCAACTGAGCTACAGCCCCCCGTTACGTCGGGGTAGCTCCCGCAAAGAACATTTGAAAATTGAACTGTGCAACAAGGGCGAAACTGGCCGGCCTCTGATACTCCTTAGAAAGGAGGTGATCCAGCCGCAGGTTCCCCTACGGCTACCTTGTTACGACTTCATCCCAATCACCAGCCATACCTTCGGCACCTGCCTCCCTTTGGGGGTTGGCGCAGCGACTTCGGGTACAACCGGCTTTCGTGATGTGACGGGCGGTGTGTACAAGGCCTGGGAACGTATTCACGGCGCCGTAGCTGATGCGCCATTACTAGCGATTCCAGCTTCATGCCGGCGAGTTGCAGCCGACAATCTGAACTGGGCCCGGTTTTCGGGATTTGCTCCACCTTGCGGTTTTGCTCCCCATTGTACCGGGCATTGTAGTACGTGTGCAGCCCTGGCCATAAGGGCCATACTGACTTGACGTCATCCCCACCTTCCTCCCCGTTTGAGCGAGGCAGTCCATCCGGAGTGCTCCGGTCTGACGACCGGGTGGCAACAGGATGCAGGGGTTGCGCTCGTTGCGGGACTTAACCCAACATCTCACGACACGAGCTGACGACAGCCATGCAGCACCTGTGCAGGCTCCCCTTGCGGGGTCGTCACCCTTTCGGGCTTCTACCACCTGCATGTCAAGGCCAGGTAAGGTTCTTCGCGTTGCATCGAATTAAGCCACATACTCCACCGCTTGTGCAGGCCCCCGTCAATTTCTTTGAGTTTTAACCTTGCGGCCGTACTCCCCAGGCGGCACGCTTAACGCGTTAGCTTCGCCACGGACGGGGTCGAAACCGCCCACGGCAAGCGTGCACCGTTTAGGGCTAGGACTACCAGGGTATCTAATCCTGTTTGCTCCCCTAGCTTTCGTGCCTGAGCGTCAGGAGTTGTCCAGGGACTCGCCTTCGCCACCGGTGTTCCTCTCGATATCTACGCATTTCACTGCTACACCGAGAATTCCAGTCCCCCCTGCAACCCTCGAGCCGGATAGTATCCAATGCCCTTTCCGGGTTGAGCCCGGAGATTTCACATCAGACTTACCCGGCCGCCTGCGCACCCTTTACGCCCAGTGAATCCGAACAACGCTTGGGACCTCTGTATTACCGCGGCTGCTGGCACAGAGTTAGCCGTCCCTTCCTCTTTCGCTACGATCAAGCCACCGTCTTGTTCAAACGATGACCTTGCTCGCGAATGACAGGGGTTTACGAGCCGAAGCCCTTCATCCCCCACGCGGCGTCGCTCCATCAGGCTTTCGCCCATTGTGAAAAATTCTCGACTGCTGCCACCCGTAGGTGTCTGGACCGTGTCTCAGTTCCAGTGTGGCTGGTCGTCCTCTCAGACCAGCTACCCGTCTTCGCCTTGGTGGGCCATTACCCCGCCAACAAGCTGATAGGCCGCGGGATGATCGTGAAGCGCCAGGCCTTGCGGTCCCCGGCTTTGGTTGGAACGGGATGCCCCGCTCCACCCCATCCGGCATTAGCTCCGATTTCTCGGAGTTATTCCAGTCTTCACGGTACATTTCCCACGTGTTACGCACCCGTGCGCCACTCCGGCGATTGAATATTGCTACCCAACCGCCAGCGTACGACTTGCATGTCTTATCCACGCCGCCAGCGTTCGTTCTGAGCCAGAATCAAACTCTCCGAAATAAACCTTGCGGCAGTTAACTGCCGACATGGGCCGTCCAATTTGTTTGATGGTGCTGGTTTACCACCACACCATCCCTTGTTGCACAATTCAAATTTCAAAGATCCAAACCCAAGCTTCGGTCTTGAAGACTCGGGGCTTTGACCTCGCAAAGCGGGGCACAAGATAGCCGCTTTGAATTCCGAGTCAACGGTTTTTTGCAGATTTTTTAAACTCGTATGTTGGACGCTGCCAACAGGTTGTAAATTTTGCCACACGAACCACGGTTTAAAGTGGCTTTTTTGTCCGCCGGCGTAGGCCGCCGGTTTTAAACAATCCAAGATCTCCGCCAATTCCAGACCCGTCCCAGCTTGGGCGAGGTCAGACGGTCGCTGTTCATGGGAATGACGACCTATCGAATGTGTTCCCAAGTATTTGAATCAGATCCACTGGCTTTTTGAATAAATAAGAACGCACCTTTCTTGTTGCCCACAATAATGTCTTGAAGCCCATCACCATCCACGTCCGTGGCGACCACTTGAGTGCCCACGCCGGAATCGCTGTCCACCAAATAAGGCACCCAATCCACCAAATTGCCCTCCCGACGAACCAGTTTGAACCAATAAAGCACCGCCGGTGCGTTTGGTTCCGGGTCCCCATCCGGGCCATGCGCCCAGAACCGCTTGCCCGTGACGAGGTCTTTCAGCCCGTCGCCGTCCACGTCCATCAGTGCAAGGGCGTGGGGCTGGGTGAATCTCACGCCATACTTGTTGTCCGTCGGCTGCTTGTTCATGAACACGTGTTGCCGGAAGGAAATCCGGCCCCCGTCGCGCACCTGCTCGTACCACGCCAAACCATAACCGTGTGCCGCGAGGCAAGTGATCACGTCGTTAAGCCCGTCGCCGTTGACATCGTAGGCGTAAAGCTGGGCGCCGCCCACGGGCACCCCCGGGTCGGGCGGGCAAAAGGTAACAGGGTGGAAAGTCCACGCCGGGTCTCCTTCAAGCGAGGGTGGCTGTTCCCACCAACCGTTGGACTCCAGCAGATCCGCCCGTCCATCGCCGTTGACATCCCCCACTCCCAAGCCATGGGTAAAGCGGTGGTAATTGTTGTTTGGGCTGATGGGGTGGAACCGCCACGGGGCGGTGGGGTGGGTGGCATCCGGTTGCGCGTACCCGAAAAACCCCCCGGAATTGCACACCAACTCCGGCTGGCCATCGCCGGTCAGGTCCGTGAACTCCGGTGATTCATTATCCGTGACCGCCAGGGCGAGGTGGCGACGCCAGTGCCCCGGCCGGCCCCGGGGGTTCTCGAACCACCAAGCCTGCTCGCCCGGGATGCCCACGATGAGGATGTCCGTCCACCCGTCCCGGTTCAGATCGGCCGTCCAAGTAAAAAAACAATCCGAGTAGGCATTTTTCGTTCCCAAAGCGCCCTCGTACCCGGGCAGCGTTCGGACGGTGCCATCGGCCAACTTGATCTCGAACACGTTGGTCGCGGGACGGTACTCGTGACGGCTGGTGAACTCCGGCCCTGCAAACCAAAACGGTCCGTACACCACATCGCGATGCCCGTCCCGGTTGAGATCCCCGACATTCGCGCCCTCGGCCCAAAACTCCCGCGTCAACCGGACCTTGCGAAACGGGCGCGAGAGCTCTTCCGCCTCCGCGGCCGTCCAGACCAGGGCCACACCACTCAACAGAAGGGGGAAACCGGTGCGCATGGGCCATGTCTGGCACGAGCCACCGGCAGGGTCAAGCCGGGGAAACTCCCGGCGCTCGCGCTTGAGCCGCGGGGCCAAAATGAGCCTCCACCGCCGTGCGCACCTCCACCAGCCACGCGCACCGCTGCTCGGGCGTGCTGGTGATCACCGGACTGAAGTTGCGCCGGACCACCACCGGCACGCCGCACAGGCCGAAGACCACTTTGCGCCAATGCACCTCGAGCGGGTCGCCGTACCACTCCTCCTCCTTCTCCTGCGGCGTGTTGGCGGTGTTGAAGACCATGCCCACGCGCGCCCGCAGCAACCCCACCGCCCGGGCACCACCCCGGCCATCCGGTTCAAACCGGTAAGCCCGGCCCGGCCGCAACACTCGATCCACCCAGCCGCACAAGATCGCCGGCGGCCGACTCCAATAATTCGGGTGCACGAAAATCAACCCCGCCGCGTTGCAGGCCTCCTCCACGTGTCGGGCAATCTCCGGGGGCAGAACCGCCTCCCGGGCCAGTTCCGCCGCGGTGTACACCGGGTCGAACCCCTCCGCCTGCAGGTCATGAAACCAGACCTCGTGTCCCAGCCGCTGGAGCGTCTCGACCGCCGTCCGCGCAATGGCGTGGTTGAAACTGCCGGGGTTGGGATGGGCCAGGATGACGGATACGTTCATAACCTTTCGCCACAGGGTCGCGCCCACCATTTTCGCAGGCAAGACCAAGTGCCCGGCTCAGTCCACCACCCCAGGTTGACGCTTCATCCACCGGGCCCGCCGTGCGTCCCGGCGCACCGCGCGTCCCGTACGCCCTCACTCGACCCGGCTGCGAAACGTGCCCCGCCACACGCGCGTGGTCACCACCTGCCCCGGCTGTGTCTCCGCGGCGTCGCGGATGAGCCGGCCGCTGACGGCATCCGCCGTGATCGAATAGCCCCGGGCCAGGGTTTGCTCCGGTGAAAGCAGGCGCAACCGATCCCGGAGCGCGTCGCAGCGCTGCCGTTCCTGCTCCAGGCGACGGCGTGCCAACTCGCTCATCCGCGCCGTGGCCAGCTCCAGCTCACGGCGCCACTCCACCAGGCGCGTCCCCGGGTAGACCCGCCGCCAGGCGGCCGCCACCGCCTCCCAACGGGAGCGGGCACTGCGGGTGGTGAAACGGGCGGTGCGCCCCAGCGCCGCGCGCAGTTCATCCAGGCGTTGCCAGGCCGTGTTCACGCGCTGGCGGGGGTGCGCGCGACGCAGGCGGTCCCGCAGGTCGGCCAGTTCCCCGGCCCAACCGGCGTGCTGCTCGCGCACCAGTCGGGGCAGACGCAGGCGCAGGTCCGCCAACCGGTCCCGCGCGGCCACAACGCCGGCGGTGATGAGTTCGGCGGCGGCGCTGGGCGTGGCCGCGCGACAGTCCGCCACAAAATCGCTGATGGTAAAGTCAATTTCATGCCCCACGGCGGAGACCACCGGCAGGGCGGATTCGAAAATGGCCCGGGCGACCACTTCTTCGTTGAAGGCCCAGAGGTCTTCAAGACTGCCGCCGCCGCGGGTCACCAGGATCAAGTCCAGCCCCGCGCGCGGGCCTCGCGCGGCGCACACCTCGGCGTGATACCGGTTCAACTCCCGAATGGCGGTGGCGATTTCCGCGGCTGCGCCTTCACCCTGGACCCGGCAGGGCGCGAGCACCAGCTCCAGGGCCGGATGCCGCCGTTCCAAGACGTGCAGCACGTCCCGCAAGGCCGCTCCGGTGGGCGAGGTAACCACGCCGATGCGTTCCACGTACCGGGGCAACGGCCGCTTGCGTTCCGGGGCGAACAGCCCCTCGGCGGCCAGTTTTTGCTTGAGCCGCTCGAAGGCCAGTTGCAGGGCGCCCACGCCCTGGAGTTCCACCGCGCTGACGACCAGTTGGTACTGGCCGCGCGGCTCATAGACGGTGAGCGTGCCCTGAAGGAGCACCTTGCGGCCGTCGGCCAGCAGGTCACGCCGCGCGTTGGCGCTGCGGAACAGCACGCAGGCCAGTTGGGCGCCGGCATCCTTGAGGGTGAAGTAGGCGTGGCCGGAGGCCTGCACGCGCAGATTGGAAACCTCCCCGGAGACCCAGACCGAGCCGATTTGTCCCTCGAGCAGGCGTTTGACCTGGAGCGTAAGCTCCGAAACGGTGAGCACGCGCCGGGCGGCCTCGGGCGGGAACAACTCGCCGAAATCCCACGGGGATTTGATCGGGCGGGGCATGGGCCGGTTCAGGGATTGGGTTCGGGTACCGCCTCGTTCACGCGCTGAATGCTCCGGGCGCGTCCGCTGGCCTGGTCCACTTCCACCAGCGCGCCCTGGAGCCGGGGCCGGCCGCCGGCCACGTGGAAACGCTGGGGCAGGTTGGTCAGAAAAGCCTTGAGCACCGGCTCGATCTCGCGGCCGAGCACGCTTTCCTGCGCGCCGGTGAAGCCCGCGTCGGTCAGGTACGCCGTGCCGCCGGGCAGGATTTGTTCGTCGGCGGTTTGCACGTGGGTGTGGGTGCCGATGACGGCGCTGACCTGGCCGTCGAGCAGTCGGGCCAGGGCGATCTTTTCCGAGGTGGCCTCGGCGTGAAAGTCCAGGAACACCAGGGGGGTGACCTCCCGCCAGCGGCGCACCTCGGCCGGCACCAGGTAAAAGGGGTTGTCCAGCGGGGGCATGAACACCCGGCCCTGGGCATTGAGGACCACCAGCGGCGCCAGACTGGGTTTTTGCAGCAAAAAGGCCCCCTGACCGGGCGCGCCGGCCGGGTAGTTCAACGGCCGGATGATGCGCGGGTCTGCCGGCAGATAAGTCATGATCTCCTTCTGGTCCCAAAGGTGGTCGCCCCCGGTGATCACGTCCACGCCCGCTTCAAAGACCTCCGCGGCGGTCTTGGCGGTAATGCCCGCCCCACCGGCCATGTTTTCACCGTTGGCGATGACCACGTCCACCCGGAGTTGGGCGCGCAGGCGCGGCACCAGCTTGCGGACCGCTTTGCGGCCGGGTTCGCCCACGATGTCGCCCACAAACAAGATGCGCACCCGGGCAGACTAGGTCCGCGGCCGGCCCGGGCACAAGCGCCACGGCACGCGCCCGCCCGAAACTGGCCGCGAACCTGCTAAAAATCAGTCCGGGCCGTGAAAACCTTGCAGAGCAACCCGGATTGGCGAAGCCCGAGCCCCGGGCCCACCGAATTGGAGCGGGTGGTTTCGACGCTTGCGACAGGGGCCGACGGTGTTAAAAGTCGCCTCGTGTCCGCCGTCGAAAACGGTTCCCGCAAGCCGTACCGCATGGTGAGCTGTCCGGCCTGCGGGACGACCCTGTTTGTCCCCGGGGAAGCGGAGCCGTTGAGCCATTTCCCCTGCTCCAAGTGCGGGGCCAGTGTGATGATGCCCATGCGGTTGCGTCAGTTCGAGCTGCGCGCCCGCATCGCCTCCGGCGGCATGGGCACGGTGTACCGGGCCTTCGACACCGTGCTCGAACGCGAGGTGGCGGTCAAACTCGTCAAACCCGAATTGCTCCATGACGAGAAAGCCATGGCCGGCCTGCTCCGCGAGGCCCGCGCCTGTGCCCGCCTCAACCACACCAACATCATCCACATCTACACCCTCGACGAGTCCGAAGGCCGGCTTTACCTGGTCATGGAACTGGCCGACCGCGGCAGCCTGGACAGCCGCATTGAAAAAGGGCGCCTGCCCGAACTGGAGGTGCTGGACATCGGCATCAAGGTCGCCTCGGCCCTCAACGCCGCCCTCCGGCACGGCCTGCTGCACCGGGACATCAAACCCGGCAACATCCTCTTCAACGCCGATGGCGAGCCGAAGCTGGTGGACTTCGGCCTGGCCCGGCCGGCGGACGCGGAGGAAGACTCCGACGGCACGGTCTGGGGCACCCCGTACTACATCGCCCCGGAAAAAATCCGCCGCGAGCGCGAGGATTTTCTGTCGGACATGTACAGCCTGGCCGGCACGCTCTACCACGCCATCACCCAGCACGTGCCGTTCGAGGCGCCCTCCGTCGAGGAGGTCGTGGCCGCTCATGTTCACACTCCCCTCACCCCGCCCAACCAGGTCGTGCCCGAGATCACCCAGCCGACCAGCGACGCCCTGGTCAAAGCCATGGCCAAAAATCCCGCCGACCGCTTTCAAAGCTACGAGGAATTCATCATGGCCCTCGAGGCGGCCCGCAGCCAGTACCTGGTGGGGCGCTACGTGACCGGCACCACACCGGCTCCGGGGAGCCGACCCGCCGCCAAAACCGGCGGCATCAAAAGCTGGTTTCGACGGGGCTGACCGATCGTCCGCAAGACTTGCTCACCCCTTCCCGGCGGCTTGCCCGCCGAGGGTGTGAAGCACAGGTTTCCTTGCTGCCGCGGCAATGAATTCCATTCGGTCCGGGAGGGTTTTCACCAGGGGCCGATGGTTGAAAAAGGGCGCGACCGCGGCGCCATCTCTCGGGCCACGTCCAGTGTCCTGCCCACGCCGCTGACCCCTTCAAATTACGGGGTGGCGGGGGCCTTTCGCGTTTCCGGCGCTTTGTCACCCTTGTCGGCTTTGGGCGTCTTGGGCGACTTGCCCGGCGCCGGACCGAATCGCACCGACACTGCCACCGTGCGGCCATCCGCCTCTTTGCGGGCCGAACCGGCGACTTCCTCGCCCGGCACTCCATCCCCCAGCACGGCCGGCTTGCCGCCCTTGGTGAACCGGGTCTGGGAGGTGATGTGAATCACCCGGTCCTTTTCCTTGCCGGCCAGTGTCAGGGTCATGGCGTCCCGATCCACGGCCTTGAGGGTACCGCGGAAGGGGAAGGTGGTCGGTTTGCGCGCCGGCGCCTTCTTCTCCGCCGGCGGGGTGGGATTGGCGGTGTCGCCGGCCCCCTGACTCCAAAGGGACCCTCCGCCCAGAAGGGCCGCCGTCACCATCGCGAGCACGAGACGAGTTTTCATGGGGTTTCCTCAGATGTAGTTCACGGCCGGAATAACGCCCCGCCCGCGCGCCGGCAATCCGAATTTTGCACGAGTTCGGAAAGCGGAGAACGCGGCGACCCCCTCGCCCGCTGGCAGCCGGATCCGACGGTGGTTGCAGCACCTTCCCGCGCGCGGCCTCGTAAAGCGCCGGCGAGCTGGAGCACTCCACAGGCGGGCGCCCGATTTCACGGCCCTGCCGGCGCGCCAGCGTTTGGAGGGCGGCCGCTTGCGGCCGCTGTCGCGGTAGTGTCAGGCGTCTCGCCTACCGTAAAGCCGGGCGTCCCGCCCGGCGACAGTCGTAGCGCAGACTGGGAGTCTGCCGTATCGCCGGCTGCCAGCCGGCGGACCAGGAGCCTGTCGGACTTGGGAAACGCGGTTTGTTTGCAGGCGGATTGGACCGGGGCGCGGCCTGCGCGTCTGCTTCCGCATGGCCGCCCGCTTCGTTCCCATGGACCGCGACAGCCCGCTCCTGCCCCCGCCCAACCTGCGCGACCGGGTGCCCGCCGATCACCTCGTCCACTTCCGCCTCGAGGCCGCGGACGCCCTCGATCT
>CALFAV010000059.1 GCA_937946835.1 uncultured Verrucomicrobiae bacterium
CCGTGAAAACGCAGGTGTTGGGATTGCCCTTGGTGGGCAACAGAATGGGCGTCATGGCCGTGGTGTTGCTGGCGATCCAGGGCACGACGATGCGGTTGCTCACGGCGTAGGTCGTGTGGATACCGGCGACCAGACCGGCGTTGTTCAAGACCATCGGCTGAACGGTGGCGGTGGGATGCGTGAAGTAGTTCATCGTGCCGTCGGTCTCGCGGCGAAAGGCGAAGAAGTTCGACGGCCCGGCGTGGTTGCCGATGACGACGCCAAGGTCGTTGAGGCGGAACGCGCGGGCGTAGCCGGTGCCATCGGGCGTAAGGTCGGTCTTGAAGCCCGTGGCGGGATCGAACAGGTAGGCGTGCTCGATGAAGTCCAGCGAACTGCTGCTGTGGGGTGTGTAGATGGTGGCGTGCCCGGCGACCAGCCCGAGTGCGTTGACGTCCGTGGCGGGGCTGTGTTCGACGTGGCCCGAGTGGTAATGGCAGTCCGTCGCATCGCAGCTCCAGTAACTCCACGAGTGCCCGCCCCAGGCGGCGATGTAAGTGGTCGCGCTGTTCTGCACCACGGCGCCGCGATTGGGAGTGGGATAGTAACCGGTCGCCTCGCCGGCCACGGCGCCTGCGCCGTTACGGGCGGCGGGACTGAAGCCGGACGGCGCGCCCGGGGGCAAAACGGGAATCCAGTGGGCGAACCACGGGAGCGCGGCCAGTTGGTTGGACGTCCAGCCGGTGATGTCGGTGAGGGTGTAGGTTTCGGCGATTGGGGACGCGGCTGCGCCCACGCAAGCGATTGCGCCGGCCAGCACGAGGAGGAGAGGGTGCCTGGGTTGATGAACGCAGGCGATGGTAGCGACGCGAATGGAAAGTGCAACTGCCCCATCTGGCTGTTCGGGGCCGACCGCGGCCGGGCCGGTTCCAGTGCAAACCGGTTGGCGAGACGAGGCCCCCCGCGTACACTGTCGGCGATGAATCCGAGGCATCGTCCCATCCTGACCGGCCTGCTGGCGCTGGCCGCGCTTTGGCTGTTGGCCTGGGGCGGGTACTGGTATGCCCGCAGCACCCGCATGACCGCCGACAAGGTGCGCCAGTACCTGCTGTCGGTGGACCTGAGCCGGCTCTCGGGCGAAGCCCGCACCCGGGCCATCCGCGAGCTGGTGCGCCGGCTCAACGCCCTGTCCTGGGAGGAGCGCCAAAAGGCCCGGCTGGGCCCGGAGTGGGCACGCTGGCTGGAGGCCATGTCCGAGGCCGAGCAGGCTGATTTCGTCGAGGCCACCCTGCCCGCGGGGTTCAAGCAAATGCTCACCGCCTTCGAGGAACTGCCCGAGGCCCAGCGGCGGCGGACCATTGACGATGCCCTCAAACGCCTGCGCGAGGCCCGACAGGAGCTGGCCCGGGGTGAAATCCCGCCAGAGTGGGGAGCAGAAGGCCCCCCCGAACTGAGCGAGGAAGTGCGCCAGCGGGCGATCAAGACCGGGCTGAAGACCTTTTACGCCGAGAGCAGCGGGCGGATGAAGGCGGAACTGGCCCCCCTGCTCGAGGAGATGCAACGCATGATGGAAAACGGCGTTTTCCTGCGCCGCCAACGGGAGGCGCAGCAGTGAAGCGGCGTCCGTCCTCCAATCGGCCCGCGTTCACGCTGATCGAGTTGCTGGTGGTGCTGGCGGTGATCAGCGTGTTGGCCGGGCTGTTGCTGCCGGCGGTGTCGCGGGCCACCGAGTCCGGCCGCGCCACCGCCTGTTTGAGCAACCTGCGGCAAATCGGTCTGGCCCTGCAGATGTATGTGGATGACCACGGCAACCGCCTGCCGGTGATGCGCGATCGGCAGTTCGAGGCCGCGCTCGAGGCCCTGACCAACGCCGTACCCGCCACCAACACGGTCGCCTCGATTGACCAGGTCCTGGCCCCGTACCTGCAGGCCCCGCGCGTCTTTCGCTGCCCTTCCGATCGCCGCGGGTTCTTCGAGCTGACCGGCAGCAGCTACTCCTGGAACAGCCTCCTCAACGGCCAGGACGCGTTTCACCTGCGGGTGTTCAGCCTGGACTTCGACCCCCACCAGATTCCCGTGGTGTTTGACAAGGAGGCCTTCCACGCGGCCCGCGGCCCGGGCCGGGGCGTGAATTACCTGTACGCCGACGGGCACATCAAAAACCTCCTGGCCCTCGAGGGCACCCGATGAGCCTTCCCGCTTCCGCCGGCGCCACGTCCGAGCCGCTGATCGAACTGCGCGGGCTGAGCAAGCGCTTCGGCGCACGCCCGGCCCTGGAAAGCCTGGACCTCACGGTGCACCGCGGCGACATCTACGGCCTGCTCGGCCACAACGGCGCCGGCAAAAGCACCGCCATCGGCCTGATGCTCGGTCAGGTCTGGCCCACCGCCGGGACGGCGCGGATCTGCGGCCACGACGTGCATCGCGACCGCCGGCGGGCCCTGGCGCGGGTGGGGGCGATTTTTGAGACACCAGCCTTTTACGACTACCTGAGCGGCTGGCGAAACCTGGAGATTTTCTCCCAGTACACGGCGGTCACGCCCGCGGCCCGGCTGCGCGAGGTGGCGGACTGGGTGGGGCTGAGCGCGCGCATTCACTCCCGGGTGCGCACCTACTCGCACGGGATGCGCGCCCGGCTGGCGCTGGCGCAGGCGCTGTTGCCCCAGCCCGAGTTGCTCATCCTGGATGAACCGGCCGGAGGACTGGACCCGGAGGGCATTCACGAACTGCGCCAAACCCTGCTGCGCCTGCACGCCGAACTGGGGCTCACCCTGTTGCTGTCCTCGCACCTGCTCAGCGAGGTGGAACAGCTCTGCACCCGCATCGCGGTGCTCCGCCAGGGGCGGAAGGTCTTCGAGGGCACGCTGGCCGAGGTGCGGCAGGCCTCGAACTGGGTGCGCCTGGGCACGCGGGATTTCGCTGCCGCCGCCCGCCGCCTTCAGGAGGCCGGGCTGGTGCGGCAGGTCCGGGACGGCGCCTACCTGCAACCGGCCCCGGGCGTGGAGCCGGACGTGCTGGTACGCCGGTTGGTGGACTGGGGCATGCCGGTGTACGAAATCGCGCGCGCGCAGCAGACCCTCGAGGCCTTTTATCTGACCCTGATGCACCCGGGCACCGGCTCCCGCCCCGCCCCCGTTCCGGACGTTGGCTCATGAACCGCCCCACCCCATCCCCGGGGAGCGCCCCGGCGCGGCTGACCGGGTTCGGCCGGCTGCTGCGGAACGAGCTGTGGAAGCTCTTCGGCAAAAAGCGCACGTACATCGGCTTTGTGATGTTTCTGCTGGCGCAGAACCTCATCGCCCTGGTGTTCAAGCTCACGCGGGCCTCCGCGCCAATGCAGCGGCTGCTGGAAAGCGCGGGCCACACGGCCGAGGCGTACCTCTCGGTGCTGACCATCGCCACGATCATGCTGGTGCCGGTGGCGGCGTTTCTGCTGCCGTTGTACGTGGCGCTGGTGGGCGGGGACCTCGTGGCCAAGGAGGCCGAGGACGGCACCTTGCGCATGATCCTGGCCCGGCCGGTGTCACGGGTGCGGCTGCTGGCGGTCAAGTGGGTGGCCGGGGCGCTGTTTGGGATGAGCCTGTGCCTGGCGCTGGGGGTCTTCGGGCTGGCGTTTGCGCGGCTGTATTTCCCCTGGGGCGGGCTGTTTGTCTGGATGCCGGAACAGGGCATTTTCGGGGTGTTCGACGGCGCGGCCGGGCTGGCCCGTTACCTGGCGGCGCACGCGATGCTGGTGACCGAGGCGGTTTCGATCCTGGGGCTGGCCTTCATGTTTTCCTGTTTCAACGTCAAGCCGGCGGCGGCCACGATCCTGGGGCTGTCGGTCATTTTTGTGAGCTTCATCCTCGAGCACATCCCCTACTTCGCCGAGTACCGGGACTGGTTTCTGACGTGGCACCTGCACCTGTGGCAGTACATGTTTGCGGAGCGGGTGCCGTGGTGGCGGGTGGGGCAGTCGTTGAGCCTGCTGGTGGGGTTCAACGCCACGTTCTTCGCGGTGGGGCTGGCGGTGTTTCACGCCCGGGACATCAAAACGTGAAGCCCGCCCCGCGCCCGGGCTGCGGGGGGTTGGCGAGCGTCTCGCCGGCCGCGCCCGTCTCCGCCCCGGGGGGCAGGACGCGCCGCAAATAAAAAAATCGGGCCGACGGGTTGGTCGTCGGCCCGGAGATTTCGGAGATTTGGCGGAGGGAAGCGGGGTTATTCCGCGACCTTGAAGCCGGTCGAGTCAATCGCGGCCAGGATGTCCCTGGTGGACACCTTTTCGGGGTCGAAGGTGACCACGGCCTGTTTGGACTTGTGGCAGACCTCTTGTCCGGTCACCCCTTTGAGGGCGGCCAGTTTCTTGCCCACCTTGTCCGAGCAAGCCTCGCAGGCCAGGCCGTCCACTTTCACCGCGATGGTTTCGGCCTCGACCTTGAAGCCGGCCTTGCGAATGGCCGCGGCAAGCTGGCGGTCCTTCACCTTTTCGGGATTGTAGGCGACCTTGGCCACCTTCGACTCGGCGCAGGCGGAAGCCTCCTTCACTCCCTCGAGGGCGTTGAGGGCCTTGGTCACCGAGGTCTCGCACGCGGCGCAGGTCATGCCGCTGACCTTGAACTGGGCCTGGATGTACCGCTCGCCGGCGGGGGCAACCTTCGTGGTCGCGCCGGAGACCGGGCAGGTGGCGGTTTTCTCGGCGCAACAGGCGTCGGTCTTGGCCGCCCCGGCGGGGCAGGTGTCTTTGGCGGCCGGACAGGTGTCCTTGTCACCGGCCAGGATCAGGGCGGGCAGGGCGAGCGCCACGCCCAGCGTCAGGGGGAGTTTGAGCAGGTTTTTCATCGGGTCATTGGTTCACTAGTTGTTGCGTTTTTCCGCCCCCCGAACCACCCGGGCGGCGGACGGATTCATGTTCCCCATCAGTTTGGGGACACTGGCGCTTAAAGTGGGGGGCCCGGGCGGCCCTGTCAAACGCGCTTCAACAAGCCTGCCGCGGCGCGCCAAGGCCGGCCCGCCCTCACCCGCGGGCCGGCCCGCCCAAGGGGCCTCCGGAGCCCGCCCATGGGCGTCACCGCACCCGTGGCCAAGGAAGAGACAACAAGGCGGACCGGGTTTCTCTGCGGTGCGGGGGACGCACCGGGCCGTTGGCCGCCGGCTTTCAAGCGGCCGGCTCCGGCGCGGTGATTTTTTCCAACAGTCGGGGCACGTAGTCCTTGATGCGGTCGGGGATATCCGGCTGGTGGGTGGGCAGGGAGCGCAGGGCGGGGAGCACCGGTTGCACCTTCGCTCCGAGATGATCCAGCGCATTGAGCGCTTCCACCGCCACGAACGGCGCCCGCGCGTCCAGCCGGGCGTGCCGGAGTAATGTGGCCAGGGCCGGATCCAGGTCCTCCGGGGCGCCGAACCGGCCCAGGGCCTCGGCGGCCGCGATGGCCACTGAGGGCGATTCGTCGTTCAACCGCGCGCGCAGCCCGGGGGCGGCGGCGCGCACGGCGGCTTCGCCCCGGATCAAGTGCCCCAGCACGGCCCAGTAGCGGATGCCCGATTCCGGGTCGGTCAAGCCGGCGGTCAGACGCGCCGCGGCCGCGGCGTCGCGGCGGGAGGCGAGGTCGGCCATTTCCAGCAAGCGCGGGAGTGGATAGCGAACCGGGTCCCGCCCCAGCAGGGCGGGAGGTTCGGTCCCGCGGCGTCGTTCCCGCTCGGCTTCGGGCAGGAAGCCCAGGTCGCGCGTGGCCAGGAGGTGGTCGTGCAGGGCGGTACGCAGGCGTTCCAACGTCGGGCGATGGTCGGGCGATACCGCCAGGTTGACCACCTCATCCGGGTCGGTGTCCAGATCGTAGAGTTCCTCGGGCTGGCGGCGCTCCCAGAAACGGGCCTGAGCGGGCGGCAATTGACCGGCGTCGAAGAGTTTTTTCCAAACCCGGGTGGTGGGGGTCTCGAACATGTAGGCCACGTGCTGGCCGTGCGGCAGGTGGGGCAGGTAGTTGCGCAGGTACACGAAACGGCCGTCGGTGACACTGCGCACCAGGTCGTAGCGTTCGTCCATGCGCCCGCGATAGCCGAAGTTGAACGCCGGGGCCGGCGCCGCGTGCGGTCCCAAAAAGGCGCGGCCCTGCACCCCAGCCGGCGGCTTCACCCCGGCCAGGCTCAAAAGCGTGGGCGCTAGATCCACGAAATTCACCAGGCGGTCGGAGCGCCCGCCGGGCCGGTAATCCGGCGGCGCCAGGTGACGCCACTTGTCCGGGATGTACACCAGCAGCGGCACGTGTAGTCCGGAGTGGTAAACAAACCGCTTGCCGCGCGGCAACCCCGGGCCATGGTCGCCGTAGAAAAAGACAATGGTGTCCTCGGCCTGACCCGCGGCGGCCAGTTCCTCGAGGTTGCGCCCGGCCAGCGCGTCCATTGCGGTGATCTGGTCGTGGTACTGCGCCCAGTCCTGACGCACCTCGGGCGTGTCCGGGTGGTAGGCGGGCACCCGCACCCGGGCGGGATCATGCACGAGCTTGTGGGGCCGCTTCCGCACCTGACTCTCGTGGGTCACGGTGTGATTGAAGATCGCGAAAAACGGACGGCCGGGCGGGCGATTGGACCAGTGGGCGCGCCCGGAGGAATCGTCCCAGACCGTGCCCGGCTTGACCAGGTTGTAGTCCTCCTTCTGGTTGTTGGTGCAGTAATAGCCGGCTTCGCGCAACCACTGTGGGTACATTCGCATCTCCGGGGGCAACGGCACCAGACTGCGCATGTGCTCCGCGCCCAGGGTGGTCGGGTAAACACCCATGATGATGGCCGTGCGCGCCGGCGCGCAAACCGGCGCCCCGGACCAGACCCGCGTGTAGAGCATCCCGCGGGCGGCCAGGCGGTCCAGGTTCGGCGTAAGGGCGTCGCGGTCGCCGTAGCAGCCCAGGTGCGGGCCGATGTCCTCGCAGGTGATCCACAGGATGTTCGGCCGGGCGGGTGCGGTCGGCTCGGTTGCGGCGGGGGCGGCCCCGCTCAAAACCAGCAACCCCAGGAGAAACGGCAGGCTCGATTTCATGGGTTGGCCTGTCGGCATGGTCGAACGCACAAGTGCCCGCCACAACACCAAACCACCCGTGGCCAGGCCGGCGACCTGGCGCTGCCAATGACCACAGCAGCGTGGTCCAGCAGACTCCGCGGAAACCCGGCTCCGGGGCTAGCGGGTTTCCGCCCGCAACGCGCGGATGCCGAACAACCCGCCCGCCCACTTGCCGGGATGGGCCTGGAAGCGGACGGTGACCCTGGACTTGCCGCGCGTCAGCTCGGCCGGGACCGGGTAGGCCACGTCGAAGAACCGGTTCGGGGCGTTCTGTTCAAGCTTCTGCGTGGCGATGCGCGTGCCGTCCACCAGCACGTCAAACTCGCGGTAACCGCCGCCGTCGCCACCCCAGTAGGTGCAGAGCAGTTCCACGGGCCGCTCGGGGTCCACCTTCAACTCGAAGGCGAACCAGCCGCCGTCGGTGGCGTGGCGCCATTTGCGACCGAACGCCTCGCCGGCGCTGGTGCGCTCGCCCTGCAGATTGTGATCGCGCTCCGGCTGCATTTCGCCGATGCGCAACACGTCCAGCGTGCGGGCGGCCAGCTTCGCCTCGCGTTCCTGCTCGGCGCGGAGGTCGGCCTGGCGTTTGGTCCACTCGGCCGCGGTGAAGAGGTCCAGGTACACGGTGTAACGGCGGTCGTGCAAGCGGAAGAACGGCACCAGCTCCACGTCCCGCGGCCGGCCCACTCCCTCGGTCCTGAAGGTCAGGTCCGCCAGCGCGAGCGGCTTGACCCACTCGGTCACGGGCCGGTTTTCGGTGAGCAGCACCGGGACATAGCCGGGCCGGCCGGCGTCCGGGTGGTCCACCGGCCCCAGGTCGGCCGCCAGCAGGGTCGGGCCGTAAAAGATGCCGAGGCGCTTCGGGTTGTCGGGCATGGCCTCGGTGCGCAGGGACATGGGGAAATGGACCTCGACGCGGTCCCCGTCCTGCCAGCGGCGTTTCAGTTCGAGGTAGCCCGGGGCTTGTTCGGGGCCGCGCCGGGTGGTGGCGGGGGCGTTTGGTGCCGCGGGGGCGCGGTCCGCCTCGTCCGGGGAAAGGCCGGCGGCGTGCACGGCGGCGGCCATGCCCTGCCGGGCCCAGTGGGGATGACGCAGGCGCAGGGTGAACTCCTGCGGCTGCTCGCAGCGAATCGTGAGCGTGGCGGTGTCGGCGTAGGGCCAGCGCGTGTCCAGCCGCACCTGCACGCCGCGCGCCCGCCAGTTCAATTCGGAAGGCAGGTACAGGTTCACCCACAGGCCGGCGTCGTCGTGGAAGTAGATGCCGTCGCCGTAGCGAACGTGGTTTTCCATGCCCGTGCCCATGCAGCAGGTCCAGGCGTCGCGCAGCGGCTGGTACTCCTTGTGGTGCCCGGGCTGGAGGGAGAGGTTGTAAATGACGCGGCCGTCCGGGTGCTGGGTCGCGCGGATGTGGTTCAACAGGGCGCGCTCGTAAAAGTCGGCCACGCGGGCGTCGGGGTTCCAGCCGAAGACGTGCCGGGTGAGCTTGAGCATGTTGTACACGTTGCAGGTCTCGGTCGTGGCCGGGCTGAGGCGGTCGCTGAGCCGGTCCGGCGGGCCGAAGTGCTCGTGGTCGCAATGGCCGCCGGTGATGTAGCTGTGGTGGTTCACCACGCGGTCCCAAAAAAAGTCCGCAGCCGCGCGGTCCTGCGGGTCGCCGGCCAGTTCGTAACGGGTGGCCAGGCCGATGAGTTTGGGGATCTGGGTGTTCGCGTGCTTGCCGGGCAGGATGTCCTCGCCCCGGGCCAGCGGCTCGAGGATGGCACGATGATGGAAGCGGCGGGAGAGCCGCAGGTAGCGCTCGTCGCCGGTGTCGGCGTACAGGTCGGCGAAGGTTTCGTTGATACCCCCGTGCTCGCAGGCGAGCACTTTTTGCATCTGCTCGTCAGTGAGATTCGCGTGGGTGCGCTCGAACCAGTCGGCCAGGCCGCGGGCCACCGCGAGGGCCTGCGCGTTGCCGGCCAGGCGCCAGGCGTCGCGCAGGCCGGCGAAGAGCTTGTGCAGGGTGTAATTCGGCACCCAGAGGCCGTTGAGGTCGAACCCGGCGGAACGGATGTTCCCGGCGGCCACCTCCGCGTACACCCGGCGTCCGTTCGGGAAGGCGGCCAGGTAACCGTCCCCGTGGGCCTGCTGGCATTCGGCCAGCTCGGCCACGATGTAATCCACACGCCGGCGAAACTCCGCGTTGCCCGTGGCGGCCCAGGCCAGCGCGCAGGCGCTCAGGTAATGGCCGGCGGAGTGGCCCGAAATGGTCTGGCGCTCCCACCCGCCGTAATGCTCCGCCTTCGGGGGCAGGCCGGCTTCCTTGCGGAAGTTGGCCAGAAACCGGTCCGGCTCGAGGCTCAGCAACCAGGCCACCGCAATGTCCTGGCCCTCCTTGAACGGCCCGCCGGTCAGGCGCACGTCATGCGGGCTGAAAGGCCGGGCTCTGGGGGGCGCAGCGGGTTGCCCCTTGGCCGGCGCGCGGCTGGCGTCCAGCGGGTCGGCGCGCAACATGGCGGGGCCGGTCAGCGCCGTCAGGGTGGTGAGCAGGGCCAGGGAGGTTTTCATCGGGACACCGGTACGCGAGTTCACGGCTGAGCGGGGCGAATCCGACCTTCGGCGTCGAATTCGATCGGGAACACGCCGGGCCGTTCCCGCCAGGGGGCGCGGCCATCGCTGCCGAAGAAGGTGGACCACCAGCGGCCGGACCCGTCCCGGAAGAACATGTTGTGTCCGGCGTGCGGCAGGGCCTCGTAGCGCGGGCCATAGGGGCCGAAAAGGTTGGTCGCCGTCGCGATGAGGCAACTGTACCGGCCCTCGAATTCCTCGGCACCGGCCAGGTGGTAGCGGCCGTGGGCCTTGAAAATGAACATGCCCTCGAAGCCGACGTGGTCGAACGAATCCCGGCCGAAGATACCGGCGCACAACCGCGAGTGATGCCGGGGGTTCGGGTCGGGCACGGTGGTTTTGAGCCAGCGATACGGCTCGGCCAGGCCGCTCAGGTCGGGCTTCATCCGCGCGATCTTGCCGCTGTGCCAGAGGAAATAGACCGTGCCGTCATCGTCCTCGAAGAGCGAGGCGTCAATCTCATCGCCCAGGCGTTCGCCGGGCTGGACGTCTTCGTACGGCCCTTCGGCCCGGCCCGAGGTGCTCTTGAGCAGACCGCAGCCGGAGGTTTTGGCGGTGCCGTCCCAGCCGGGCAGGCTGTAGGTGAGCCAGAACGTGCCCTTGAGGAAGTGAATTTCCGGCGCCCACAGCGGTTTCTTCGCCTCGAGGTAGGGCTTGTGCCAGGCGCTGGTGCCGTATTTCCAGACAAAGCCCAGCGCGGTCCAGTTGGTCAGGTCGGGTGATTTCCAGAGCTGGATGCCCTGGTTGTAAGCCCAAAACGGCTGGACCGTACCGGTGAGGTACCAGGTGCCGTCCGGCCCGCGGCAGATCGAGGGGTCGCGCAGCGGGGTGTCGAAGAGCTTTCGCAGACCGGGAAGCGGATTGGCGCCGGAGGGTGCAGACGTTTCAAGTGAACCGGCTTGGAGGCCGAGCAGACCGGTTGCCACCGGGCAAATCACGGCCAGGACAAGACCGAGCCCGAAATCCAACCTTCCGCGGGCGAGGCCGCCCACGATCCAATTCACCGCTGTTTTCCGACCGGACACGGCGTCAGAGTAGCCGGGAGCGGGACGAGAGGCGAATCAAAACGGCCGGCGGAGTCGCCCCCGCCGGCCGGCGAATCCGACGCCAACCCGACTACTTTTGCAGCCGGAAAAACTGCTGCGCGCCGGTCGGGGCGATTGTCACCGTCAACCGGTCCCCACTCGGCGTGGGCGAGACATTGACCTCCGTCCACGCGGCGGCCGCGCCCAGCGCCGGTGAGGCCATCAGCTTGTAGCCGCTCGCCGCGGCGGGCCAGGAGAGCACCACGTTGTTGCCCTCGCGCCGGACCGCCAGGGCGGGCGGCGCCGCCTGAAACGGCAGGGCCCCAACCCGCAGGTTGTCCACGCGCAGGCCGGTGTAGCCGCCGGCGGCGTCGGCGTTGTTGAGGTGGAATTCGAGGGTGTTGACCCCGGCCACAAAGCCGGTGCGGAGGGTGAAAGGCGTCAACGCCCCGAACTGGGCGGTGTTCATCAGCCCGGTGCTGACCCCGTTGAGCTTGATGTCGGTGCCGGTGTTGTCGGTCGCCCAGGCCCCCAGCAAAACGGCCGTGGCCGGGTCATAGCCGGTGAGGTCGAAGGAGGTGCGGTAGGCGTAGTCGCCCCCGGCGGCCGTGGACGAGTTGACCAGCGGGGCGATCCATTTCGAGCGGTCGGTGTTGGCCACCCACGGGCCGGCCACGATGGGGAAAATGGTGGAGTCGTGCACGAACGCCTCCTGCGAGTTCGGGTCCGTGGCGTTGACCACCAACGTGTAATGCGGGTCCACCGCGCCGTCGGCCAGGACCGCGCCGGTGGCATCCACGCCCGTACTGAACACTCCTGGCACCCGCTCGAGCACGGTGACCGCGGCCACCACGCTGGTAATGGCGCCGGCGAAGTTGCTGACGACCACCGCGTAGTCGCCGGCATCGGCGCGGGTGACGGTGTTCAGCGGCAGTTCCGCCGCCGTGCGGCCGGGAAGATCGGCCCCGTTTTTGCGCCACTGGTAGGCGAGAGGCCTGGCGCCGTCGGCCAGCACGGACAGTGTGAGGCTCTCGCCGGTGAGCAGCAACCCCCCCACCGGCTGGGAAATAATGCGCGGCACATCGCCGGGGGAGCCGCGGCGCGCGCCGCCGCGCAGGCCCTGCACCCGCAGACCGGTGTAACCGGCGCCCGCGTTGTTCACCTTGAACTGGAGCTTGTTTTTGCCGGAGAGAAACAGCCCTTCGAGGCGGAAGGGCGAGAGCGTGCCGAAGTTGCCGGCGTTGCTGACGCCGGTGGGCGCGCCGTCCAGCAGGAGCTGCGCGGTGTTGTCCGTAGCCCAGAGGCCCTCGATGAAGGCCGTGCGCGGGTCGAATCCGGTCAGGTCCACCTGCAGCTCGTACACGTAGTCCCCGCCCGCCGCCCCGCTGGTCTCGAAGCGCGGCCCGATCCAGACCGAGGTGTCGGAGTTGGCCACCCACGGGCCGGCCACGATGGGAAACGCGGTGGAGTCCTGCACCAGGGGCACGGTCACGTTCGGGTCGTCCGGGTTGACCACCAGGCGGTAATGCGGGTCCTCCGAGCCGTCGAACAGGACAACCCCCTGGTCGTCCACACCGGTGTTGAAAAGGCCGGGCAGCGGCTCCAGCACCGTCAGGCGGGCTGCCGGGCTGGTCAATTCGCCCGCCGCGTTGCGAATCACCACGGTGTAATCGCCCTCCTGGGCGAGGGTGATGTTGTCCAGGGTCAGGCTCGCCTCGGTGGCGCCGGGCACGTCCGTGCCGTTTCGCTTCCACTGGTAGCTCAGCGGGGGAGTGCCGTCAGCGAGCACGCTCAGGGTCACCGTGTCGCCGACCAGGTAGGTGCCGCCCACCGGGGCGGTGATGATCCGGGGCGGCTCGCCGGCCACCTCCACGGTCCCGACCATTTCCACGCGCAGGCCGATGGGGTTCACGCTCTCCCCGGCGTTGAACACGATGAAGTCCAGGGTGTTCGTGCCCGCCACGAAGCCGGACTCGATGGCGAAGTCGTAAAACTGGCCGAAGTTGCCGCCGTTGCTCAGCCCCAGGAAAGTGCCGTTGAGCACGATGTCCACGCCGGTGTTGTCGGAGGTCCACCGGCCGGTGATGCGGGCCTTGGTCGGGTCATGGCCGGTGAGGTCAAATGTGGTGCGGAAGGTGTAATTCCCCGGGGCGTTCCCGATGCTTTGGCGGGCGCGGGGCGCGATCCAACGCGACACCGCGCTCTCGGCCATCCACGGCCCGGCCGGCGCCACGGGCCAGCCCGCCTCCAGGGTGAAGGTGTTCGGGCCGGGCCAGTCGGCATCGGGGCTTTCGATGAGCGTGTAGTGCGGGTCCACCGCGGCGTCGGGCAGGGGCGCCCCGGTGTTGTCCACGCCGGTGTTGTAGAGCTTGGGGATGGGGGCGGCCTGGGCCAGAGAGATTCCCAGGAGGGCCAGCCACCGCACGGCTGTCCGGGTGAGGAGTGCGGAACGGTTCATGAGATTTTGATCATGGGTTGAAAAGCCCCTTCTTGGCCGGGACACGCCCGTGTCTCCCGGGGTAAACCAAAAAAGGCTTCGAAACCAGAGTGTCCCTTCCCCGCGGGACTTGTCAAACCATGCCGGGAGGATTTTTCACCTGGCCAACTCCGGGGACCGGCGTGGCCAGGGCGGCGGGCGCTTAATACTCGAACTGCGCCGCGCGCCGGCGCCCCCAGCGCATCGGCAACCACCCCAGCAGAACCGAAATCCCCCCAAACACCCCCCAGGCCACCCAGGTCCCGGTGCGGTAGGCCCCGGCGGGATGCCAGGGGGAGGTGAAGGCCAGCAGCAGCACCGAGCCCACGATGTACACAAAGCTCAACACCAGACAAAACGTGCCGCCGAACCCGCTGACAATCTTGCCGGGGTTGTCCTCCTTGAGGTTCGGATAAAGCACCCCCAGGCCGATGGCCAGCCCGTTCAGGGTAAAGGCCATGATGGTGATCGCCCCGGCGTAAAGCAGGGTCCGATCCCAGGGCAGATGCAGCAGCCGGCAGGACAGCACGATCAGCCCCAGGCTCAATCCCAGCGAAATCGTTGTGCCCAGGGCAAACTTGGCCAGCATCACCCGCGGCAACCCCAGCGGGGCCAGCCCCACGATCCAGAGCCGTTTGCCCTCGAGGGAGAACTGGGGGTAAACGAAGCGCGTGGTCAACGTGGCCAGGTTCAGCGCGCAGGCGCCCAGATTCAAATACGCCACGACCGTCACCCAGAAGGTGTTGGTGAGCTGGGTGCTGAAATGCCGCAGGTTCAGGATGTACACCGCCAGCAGGCCGAACAGCACCAGCGTCTGCGCCCATTGCGTGGTGTCGCGCCAGAACAGGCGCAGGTCCTTCACCACCAGGGCCCGCACGTCCGGCGCCAGACCCGGCACCGCCCCCAACAAGGTCTCCAGCGGCCCGCGGCGGGCGCGGGTGTGTCGGCGCCAGGCCTCCCAGCGTCGGAACCAGCCCCAGCGGCCCAGCGCCCGGCCGCGGCTCTGCACCACCGAGGCCGCGTCATAAAACACCCGGCCCATGCGGGTGAACAGCAGCGTGCCGAAAAACAGCACGTGGCTCAGCAGCACCAGTCCAAAGAACAACGCCGCCGCCAGCGCGCCCTCGGCCCATTGCTGCACCCCGGCCGAAAGCCAGTAACTGGGCAGCAACGGAAACAGGGCGAAGCGCGTGCGTGCCAGCAGACTGTCCAGCACCACCAGCACGCGCGTCTCCAATTGCTCCTCGGTCATTTGGACCGGGCGCAGGTAATGCGCCGCCAGGGCCAGGACCCCCACGGCCAGGGCCAGCGCGACCACCTGAAACGTGCGGCGGTCCAACCACCGGGCGACCAGCACCGCCAGCCACGCGCCGCCCGCCCCGGGCAGCACAATGAACAGCGCGATGAACCCCAGCGTGGCCGGGTAAAAATGCCAGGGGACGCCGGCGTGCAACCCGTAAGCGGCCAGCAACGGCGCCACCAGGAACACAAAAGCCCACGAGGCCAGCAGCACCGACTCGATGAACTTCCAGCGGAAAATGATCTCGGGGGGCACCGGCAGGGGTAGCAGGAAGGCGGTCTCGCGGTTGCGGAACAGGTTCGCGTAGCTGATCACCAGATTGCTCAGCAGCAGCAGCACAAACAAAAAGGCGAACAGCAGAAACACCATTCGCTCGATGAGCACCGGCCCCAGCCCCGGAAAGCTCCCGGCAAAGCGCAGCCCGATCTGGAACAACTTGAAGGCCAGGGCGGCGTAGCCGGCGAGGAACAACACGATCAGCGCGCTCAGCAGCCGCGACTGCTCGCGCAGGGCCCGCAGTCGCCGCCAGCCCTGGCGGAGGTTGGTCTGAACCAGGAGTCGCAGCAGCCCGGGGGAATTGCCGGCGGCGGAACTCATACCACGGGTGTCACAGAGTTCGGGCAGCGGTTTCTTCGGTGAAATTCGCCTCCTGCGCGGTCAGCGCCAGGAAGGATTCCTCCAGGTCGCCGTGGGTGCCGCTGCGCCGGCGCAGTTCCTCGCGCGTGCCCACCGCGATCAACCGCCCCTGGTGCATGATCCCGATCCGGTCCGCCATTTCCTCGGCCACGCTGAGCTGGTGGGTGGACACCAACACGGTCACCCCGGCGCGCGCGCGTTCCTTGAGCACGTCCTTGAGCACCCGGGCATGGTGCGGGTCCAGGCCCACCATCGGCTCGTCCAGGATGAACACCTCGGGCTCGTGCATGAGGGCGGACACGATGGCCACGCGCTGGCGGGTCCCGTGGGAGAGGCTCTCGATCGTCTTGTCCAGGTACTCCCCGAGGTGAAACCGCGCGCACCAGGCCTCGACCTGCCCGGCCGCCGCCCCCAGGCGGAACAGCTCTGCCGTGAAGCGAAAAAACTCCCGCGGCGTGAGTTTGTCATACAGGAACGGAAAGTCGGGCACGTAGGCCAGGCGGCGGCGCGCCTCCAGGGGCTGGCGCTGGAGATCGAAGCCGGCCACCCGCGCCGTGCCGGCGGTGGGTTTCATCAGCCCGACCAGGATTTTGATGGTGGTGGTCTTGCCGGCGGCGTTGGGCCCCAGCAGCGCGAAGAATTCGCCGCGCGGCACGGTGAGCGAGACGTCATTGACGGCGACCAGGTCGCCGAAGCGTTTGACCAGGTGGACCAGTTCAATCATGAGTGGGGAAGTGCGCCAGGGCGTCGTTGACCAGGGTGATCTGCGAGGGCAGCTCCAGCCGGAGGATTTCCCCCACCCGGCTGAGGACCAGCCGGACCTCGTACCGGTCCAGCAGGCGGGCGGAGACACGGAAGACCCGCACGCGCGCGCTGCCCAGGTAAAACCAGTCGCTGCGCGCGTCCCAGTGCAAGCCCAGGGCCAGCCGGCGCGGGCCGGCGGTCAGTTCCGGGGGCAGCAGCAGCGGCAACAACCCCGGCGGCAGGGGCACGCCCAACCCCGCCAGGAGCGCCTCGGGTCGGGACAATTCGCTAAAGCGGAAGCGCTGTTCCCAGGGCTGGTTTTCGTCTCCCAACCGGAGGGTGAGCGCCTCCTCTTGCGCGTCGGCCTGCACCTCCCAGAGCATCGGCCGCTGCGTCACCCGCAGCCGCAGCCCCCGCCACTGCCGGTCCGCGTCGAATTCAAGCTGACCGTTGAACCGGTACCGTTGCGGCTCCTCCGACACCGCCAGACTGCCGTCCAGCAGGATGGTGTAACCGGTCACCCGCCGGACCCGCCCTTCGGGCAACTCCTCCTCGCTCCGCCCGGCCGCCGGCGATGCCGCGTCCGGGTCTTCCTCCACGCGGGGGGTCCAGCGAATCCAGCCCAGCTTGCGGTCCTGCCGGCGGATTTCCAGGGAGGATTCGTCCGGTGCGGTGAGCACGCGCTCCCAGACCAGGTCGGCGGAAACCGGGCTGCCCCCGGGGGGCGGCGTCATCATTTCCGCGCGCCAGAGCAGCACGTTCATGGCCACCCAAAACAGGGCAACCAGGAGAAACCAGGCCCGTTTCAGCACGAGCGGGAATTTAGTCGGGCGCGGGCCGGCTCACAACGAAATCGCCGGCCGCCCGGGCTTCAGGCCGCGGTGGCCGCGGCGGTCATCAGGGACAGGTCGGTACCCCCGAGATCGGTTTCCTCCGGGGCGGGCGCCGCGGCGGGGAGGGCGGTCTCCGGCGCCGATGCCTTGCGGAACTTCACGCTCACCACCTTGCTGACGCCGTGCTCCTGCATGGTGATGCCGTAGAGCACGTCGGCCATCGCAATGGTGCGCTTGTTGTGGGTGATGACGATGAACTGGGAGTGTTCGAGGAACCGCTGGAGCACCCGGACGAAGCGGTTGATGTTCGCCTCGTCGAGCGGGGCGTCCAACTCGTCCAGCACACAGAACGGGCTGGGCCGCACCTTGTAAATGGCAAAGAGCAGCGCCACGGCGGTCATGGTCTGCTCCCCGCCGGAGAGCAGCGAAATGCTGCGCAACTGCTTGCCCGGGGGACGGACCATGATCTCGATGCCGCTTTCCAGCACGTCCCCCGCGTCCACCAGTTGCAGGTCCGCGGTGCCGCCGCCGAAGATTTCCTCGAACAGCGCGCGGAAGTTGTCGCGGATGCGCTGGAAGGTCTCGGCAAACATCTCGCGGGTCTGGGCGTTGACGCGGTTGATCACCTCGACCAGTTGGCGCCGGGCCTCGACCAGGTCGTCGTGCTGGGCGGAGAGGTGTTGGTGCCGTTGCTCGGCCTCCTCGAACTCCTCGATGGCCACGAGGTTCACCGGGCCCATTTCATCAATCCGCCGCTGCAGGGCGGCCACCTGCGCCGCCACCGCGTCCCAATCGGTGGCCACGCCGGCGGTGGCCATTTCCTCGGGGGTGACCACCACCACCCGGGCCGGCCCCTCGTCGGCAAAGGTGATGCGGATGCATTCGCTGCGCACCTCCTCCAGGCGCACCTGGTACTTTTGCTGAATGCGCTCGCACAGGTTTTGGAGGTTCACCCGGCGCTCGGCCAGGGCCACCTCCTCGGTCCCGCGGGCCTCCTGGAGCGCGGCCAGCTCGGCCCGCCGCCCGCGGAGGGCTTCTTCACGGTGGGCCAGCTCCGCGGCGTGCACGTCCCGCTGTGCCGCCAGGTCGGCCAGGCGACGGGCCAGGAGGGTGCGCTCCCGGGCCAGGGCCTCGGCGCGCCGGTGGGATTCGCTCCTCTCGGTCTCGGCACGGCGGCGGCGCTCGAGGAGGGCCTCCAGGTCGCGCCGGCGCTGGGCGACCAGTTGCTGCAGTTCCCCAATGCGCTGCTCAAGCGGGCGTTGTTGCTGGCGCAGGGCCTGGTTGCGTTGGTCCTCGCTGGCCAGGGCCACCCGGGCCTCGGTCAGGGCGGCGTGGGCGTCCTCGCGGCGCTGGCGTTCCTGCTCGATGGCCGCGGTCACCTCCGCCAGTTGTTGTTGCAGCGCCGCCTCGCGGCTTTCCAGTTCGGCCAGTTGCCCGGCCAGTTCCTCGCGCCGCCCCCGGGCCTCCTCCTGTTGCCCGGCCAGGCTCTGGATTTCAAAGACCACCGTGTCAATCTTCTGGTGCAACACCTGCCGGGCGTGGAGCAGCGCCTGGTATTCGCCCTGCCGGGTGGCCAGGGCCACTTCCTGCGCGCGCAGTTCGGACTGCGCCTCCTGCAGGCCGGCCTGCAACACGGTTTGCTCGCCCTGGAGGGCGCCCTTCTCCCGATGCAGGGCCTCCAAGCGGCTTTGCACGCGGGCCAGTTCGGCATCCAGGGCGGCGATTTCGTTTTTGCGCGCCAGGATTGAGGCGGGCGCGGCGCCGTTGTTCCCGGCCCGGCCGCCGGTGAACACCCCCGCACGGCTGAGCAGCTCGCCCGCAGGGGTGACGAAGTCGAACTGGCCGGGGTGCTCGGCCCACGCCGCGGTGGCGGTCGCCAGGTCAGGGGCCAGGTGCGTGCGGCCCAACAGCTCGTGCAGCAGCGCGGCCACG
>CALFAV010000060.1 GCA_937946835.1 uncultured Verrucomicrobiae bacterium
AGTCAGTGTCTTGGCATGGGATGTGGCACACGGCCACCTGCCGCTCCGTTGGGGAACTCCCAGCGGATCTTGGTGTGTTGGGAGCGCGGGGTGGTTTTCCACCTCAAGCAGCCGCTGCCGATATGGGTGTCCCGGATCCCAGTCACAGGCTGGCTGCTACCCGCTGGATTCCCGACCGGCGCGACCACGCCCGATCGGCTGGCAAGTCACCCGATCCTACGGCCGCGGGGACGCCCGCCGCGGCCGTAGCGGTAGCCGGCACGGCGGCCGTCGCGAGCGGTATCCGAGCCTCCGTGTCTGGAAGAGTCCTTGTTCATTTCCCTCAGCCGTAGGGGCGTGACATTTGGACTTGGGCCGTGCAGGGAAAGGCGTTAATGGATTTGGGTAATGTTCGGCCGAGCAAGCCGCAGGCTGTGACTGACGCCGTTCCCAACCGAACGAACGCCCCGCGCTGGCGGCGGGTGGTTGGAGCGTTGCTGGGGGTGAAGCTGGCGTACGGGCTGGTGGTGGGCGGCATCGTGTGGTGGGGGGAAGGGTTTGACGCGGAGCGGGCGGAGCGCATCCGGCGGGGTTGGTTTCCGGCGGACGCACCGCCGCCGGTGCACGGGCGGTGGGCGCGGCATTTTGCGACCTGGGACGCCGAGCACTACCTGTACCTGAGCACGCACGGGTACGGGCCGGGGGTGCGGTCCATTGCGTTTTACCCGCTCTGGCCGCTGGTGGTGCGGGCGGCGGCGCGACTGACCGGGGGAAATCCCATTCTGGCCGGGCTGGTGCTGGCGAACCTGTTTTCGCTGGCGGGCTGGGTGGTGTTCCATCGCGTGGCCGCGCGGCGGTGCGGGGAGGCGGCGGCGGATTGGGCTCTGGCGTTGCTGGTGGCCTTTCCGGGGGCGTTGTTTTTCCAGTTCCTTTACAGCGAGGCCCTGTTTTTCCTGCTGTTGATGGGTCTGTGGTGGGGGCTGGAGCGGGGCCGTTGGGGGGTGGCGGGAGTGGCGGCGGGGCTGTTGCCGCTGCCGCGGGCGGTGGGAGTGTTTGCGGTGTTGCCGATCGCGGGGGTGCTGGCCCGGGAGCACGGCATCGGGGTCCGGGTTCGGGAAGCCCTGTGCCGGCACCGGGGGGCGGCAGAGGGGAGCGCGAAGCGGGACGGGTGTCCGAGCGGGCAGGGGGCGCAGCCCGTGGGAGCAGCGACGGCGGCACGGGGTGTGTGGGGTGGGGGAGGCCGAGCCGACCGCGCCCCGTGGGGGTTGCTGGCGGCGCCGGTGCTGGGGTGGGGACTGTATCTGGGGCTGATGGGGCTTTGGACGGGCAACCCGTGGGCGGGCTTCGAGGCACAGAAGTACTGGGGTGTCCACGCGCTCTCGAACCTGGGGGACGTGCCGAAGTTTGTGAAGGGGTTCTTTGAGGTGACGGCCTGGCACGAGTTTACCGGTTCCCTGCTGGACCGGTTGGGCTTTCTGCTGGTTTTGTACGCCCTGCCCCTGCTGTGGCCGTGGGGCAGGGACCTGCTGAGTTGGGTCCTGATGCTGGCGGTGATTCCGGCCATGAGCGGGACCTTCACCTCCTACATCCGTTTCGAGGCCTGTGCGTTTCCGGTGTTTCTGGCCTGGGGCGCCGGGCTGAGCGCCGGACAACCCGCCGAACCCGGTGCTTCGATGCCGCCTTGGGGGCGCGCCCTCCGCGGCGGGTTGCGCTGGGGCATGTTGGCGGTTTTTGCGGGGGTTCACCTGCACCTGCTATGGCGGTTCCTCAACTACCACTGGGCCGGCTGAGTCGGCTCGCAAACGGCCGGGGGGTGGACCTGGCGGTGCCGCTGGTCTTCGGGCTGGTGCTCGTGGGACTGACGCCGTGGCGGACGGCGTTTCGGTTCGGCATGGACGAGGGGTTCGAGCTGATGAAGGCCCTGCTGGTCAGCCGGGGCCATGCGCTTTACGGCCCCTTTTGGAACGATCAGCCGCCGCTGCACACCGAAGTGCTGGCGTTGCTCTTCCGCCTCTTCGGCCCTCTGGCCGGGGTGGGGCGGCTCTTGAGCCTGGGTTTGGCGATGGTGCTGGTGGGCGCGCTCTATGGTGTGGCCCGGCGCGGAAGCAACCGGCTGGCGGGGGTGCTGGCCGTGGTCCTGTTGGCTTCGGCCTCGCAGTGTCTCAGCCTGAGCGTGTCGGCCATGCTTGAAGTGCCGGCGTTTGCGCTGGGGCTGGTGGCGGTGTGGGCGTGGTATCAGTGGGCGGAGGGCCGGGGGCTTGGCTGGCTGGCGTTTTCCGGGGTGCTGTTGGGGGCCGCATTGCAAGTGAAGTTCACCGCGGGGCTGCTGCTGCCGGCCTGGGCGGTGGAGTGGTGGATCAAACTGAGAGCCGGCCGATCCGACCAGTCGCTGGAGGCGGGCCCGCGTCTGGCAGGTTGGCGGGAGATCTTGCTCTGGCTGGGTTGTGCGGCGGGGGCCTTTGGCCTGGTGGTGGCCCTGTGGTACGGCCCGGGCGCGTGGGGGATGATGGCGGGCTCCCATTTTTCGGCGGCCACGCGGGCCGCGGCCCGGGCGATGGGACCGCCGTTCCACCTCACCGCGATGCCGGAGGACGCCGGGCTGGTGTACGCGGCCCTGCTGGGATTGGTCCTGCAACTGTGCCGGCGCCGGCGGGAGCTGTGGTTTCCGGTGCTGTGGCTGATCACGGCGTTGCTGGTACACTGGCAGCACCGGCCCTACTGGCCGTACTATCACCTGCACTTTGCCCTCCCGCTGGCGTGGCTGGGCGGGGCGGGCATGATCGAGGGGTTTCGATGGATCTGGCGGCGGCTTCCGCCGGGCGGGCAGCGGGGGTGGTGGCGGCCGGGGTTGGCGTGGGTGGGGTGGTCGCTGGCCTGCGCGGTCGGGTTGAGCCTGGCGCTGGAAAAAGCGGGGTGGGAACTGGGACGGCTGCGCCGGGCCCACCCGGCGTCCGAAGAACCGGCGGTGCACCTGTTGCGGAAGCACGGTGCCGGTGTCCGATGGGTCTTTACCGACAACCTGCTGGCGGCCTTCTGGGCCGGGCGGCTCATCCCACCCGAGTTGGCGGTCATCCCCAGGAAGCGTCTGTGGTCCGGTCAACTGACCCCCGAACAGGTGCGCGCGGCCCTCGAACGCTACCGGCCGGAGCTG
>CALFAV010000061.1 GCA_937946835.1 uncultured Verrucomicrobiae bacterium
TACTCTGGCGGCCGCGCCGGCCCGACGGCCAGTGGCGCTGGGTGCTCTGGGACCTGGACGGCACCTTCGACATTCTCAAACAAGGTTTCGCGCGGCCCACCTTGCGCATCGCACTGGGGCTGGAGCCGGATTTTGCCGCCAGTTACCCGGCCACGGTGTTCCTGCCCCAACTGCTGCAAAACCCCGGCTTTCGCGAGGCCTTTCTCAACCGTTTCGCCGACGCGCTGAACTCGGTTTTCGCCCCGGCACACGTGATTGAGCGCATCAACACGTTGGCGGCCGAGTTGGAGCCGGAAATGGAACGGCACCTTGATCGCTGGCGCGCGGAGGCCAGGTTTTACTGGCCGGTTCACACCAATCTGGCGGGCTGGCAGGCGGAGGTGGAGCACCTGCGCGCCTTTGCCCGCGAGCGGCCCGCGGCCATGCGCCGGCAACTGGTCGAGCACTTCGGTCTGGCCGGCACCGCGGAGCTCCGGGTGCGAATCAGCGACCCGGCCCGCGGACGGGTGCGGGTCAACTCGCTGCGCCTGCCGGCCGGCCTTGGCGAATGGTCGGGGGTGTACTTTCGCGGCGTGCCGGTGGAGGTGGAGGCGTTACCCGCGCCGGGGGCGGAGTTCGCGGGCTGGGAGGAACTGCCCGGGGCGCCGGCGCTGGTCCGCCTGCCGCTGGCGGAAGACCTGGAGCTGACCGCGCGGTTCCAGCCGGCCGGCCAATCCGTGCGCGGCCCGGCGCCCTTCGCGCTCTGGCAGGGCGAGTACCGGTTCGACGCCCTGCCGGCCGACACCCCGGCCGGGAGCTACCCGCCGGCGATGATCTTCCTGCAAACAGCGACCCGCGACCCCGACTTGGATGCCACCTTCGAGACGCCCTGGACGTTGCCCTACAACCTGCCCACCCGGAGCCGGGTCAAGGGCCTGGACGGGCGCGGGCTCTCGTTCCTCAACACCGGCAACCCGCAGGAGGCGCCCGGCGCCGGCTACCTGGGGGCGGCGCTGCTGGCCCTGAACACCGAGGGCGTGCGCGCCGTGCAGGTGACCTGGACCGGCGGCACCGTGACGCCCAACAGCCGTCCCTACGCCCTCCGCCTGCAGTACCGGGTGGGCGACTCCGGGCCGTTTGCGGACGTGCTCGACGCCGGCGGGCAGCCGGTCGAGTACCGGCGCCGCGACGCGGCCGGGGATTTCGCCGTGCTCGGGCCGGTCGAGTTGCCGGCGGCCGCGGACAACCAGCCGCTGGTGCAGTTGCGCTGGGTGTATTATCGCACCGGCGACGGCCCGGACAGCGGCGCCCGAGACGAGTTGCGGTTGGACGACATCCGGGTCGCTGCCCAGCCCGCTCCTCCGCAGCTCCGAGTGGTCCAAGAGCCGCTTACCAGCCGGTATTGGCTGGAAGTCGTGGGGTTGTACCGGCGCCCGGCCCGGGTGCAAAGCTCGGAGGACCTTGTCCACTGGACGGATGAAGGTTTGATCGAGGGCGGCTGGGACGGGCGGGCTACCCGTGCGCTGGAGCCACCTCCTCTTGAGACCGTGCGTTTTTACCGCCTGCAATTGCCCTGAGGTGATCTGCAGATCATTTTCCCCCGCTTTCACATGAACGCGCACGCATCTCTCCATTGGAGGCGGATTGTCACGGTGCTGGGTCTTGCTCTGGTCGTGATGCGTGCCCGTGCCGGCGAGGTGATCTTCAACGAGATCATGTACCAGCCGCCCTCGCGACAGGTCGCCGAGGAGTGGCTCGAGCTGCACAACCGCGGCGTGGCGCCGGTGAACCTGGCCGGTTGGCGGTTGAGCGCGGGGGTCGAATTCACCTTCCCGCCGGTGGTCTTGCCCGCCGGCGGTTTCCTGGTCGTGGCGGCGGACGCCGCGGCGTTTCCGGCGCGGTACCCGGCCGTGACCAACTTCGTTGCCGGCTGGCAGGGCCGCCTCAGCGACAATGGCGAAACCCTCACCCTGCGCAACGCCCTGGGCGAGGTGGTGGACTCGGTGACCTACGCCACCGAGGGCGACTGGGCCGTGCGCACGCGCGGGCCGGACGATCGCGGGCATCGCGGGTGGATTTGGTCCGCGGCGCACGCCGGGGCCGGCCGGTCGGCCGAGCGCATCCACCCGGGACTGACGGTGGACTCGGGACAAAACTGGGCGCCCAGCGCGGTCGAGGGCGGCACGCCGGGCGCGGCCAATTCGGTGCTCAGCCCCCGCATCGCCCCGCTGATTCTGGATGTGCGGCATCGGCCGGCCGTACCACGCTCGACCGAGCCGGTGCTGGTGACCGCGCGCGTGGTGGGCGACCGGCCCGGGCCGCTGGCGGTGACGGTGTGGCATCGCGTGGACGGCGCGGCCGCGTTCACCGCCACGCCCATGGCCGACGATGGCGCCCATGGCGACGGGCGCGCGGGCGACGGGGAATTCGGCGCCTGGCTGCCCGCCCAACCCCAGGACACGGTGGTTGAGTTCTACGTCGCGGCGCGCGACGGCGAAGGGCTGGCCCGCACCTGGCCGGCACCGGTGCAGCCTGAGAACGCCCAACTGGCCAACTGTCTCTACCAGGTGGACGACCGGCCCTACACCGCGCCGCAGCCCTTGTACCGCGTGATCCTCAGCGCCGCCGAGCGGGCGGAGCTGGATGCCATTGACGCGATGCCCTGGTACTGGAGCAGCAACGCGGAGATGAACGGCACCTTCATCAGCACCGAGGCGGGCGAGAGCGAGGTGCGGTACACCATCGGCTTTCGCCTGCGCGGCACCACCAGCCGGGCCGAGCCGGTCAAGAGCCGGCGGGTGAACTTCAACACCGACCGCCGCTGGCGGGGCCGGCGCGCAATCAACCTCAATGCCCTCAACCCGCACGCCCAGATCATCGGCAGCGTGCTGGCCCGCCGGGCCGGATTGCCGGCGGCGCGCGCCCGCGCGGTGCAGTTGCGCGAGAACAACGTCCAGAAGGCACCCGCGGCCTACGCGCCCTTCGGCGTGTATGCCGAGGTGGAGGTGCTCAACAGCGATTTTGCCGACCGGCAGTTTCCCACCGACGGCGCCGGCAACCTCTACCAGGCCATCGGCAGGGGCAATCTCGATTACCTCGAGGACCCCGCCCGGTACCGCGACCCGGAGTACTACGAAAAGCGAAGCAACACGGCCGAGGCTGACTGGAGCGACCTGATCGAGCTGACGCGCGTGCTCAACACCACGCCGCCGGACACCTGGCTGCGTGAATTGGAGCGCGTGGCCGAGGTGGGCGAGTGGATCACCTTTTTCGCCGTGAACACCGTGCTGGCCAACGGCGAAACCGCCCTGGGCACCGGCGGGCCGGGCGATTACTACCTGTACCGCGGGGTGAACGACCCGCGCTTCCGGCTGATCATTCACGACCTGGACTCGGTGTTGGGCGTGTCTGCCGGGGTCAACCAACCCCTCTGGCGCGCCACCAACAACCCGGCCATCCACCGGTTCCTCACCGACCCGGCCATCGCGCCGCGCTACCTGGCCGAGGTTCGGCGGCTGATGGACGAAGTGCTCACCCCCGGGCAGGTGGAGGACCTGATCGAGCAGTTGCTCGGCGACTTCGTGCCCGCAGCGACCCGCCGGGCCCTGCTCGATGCCTACCGCGCCCGGCTGGCTTTTTTGCGCGGCCAGATGCCCACCGAGTTAAGCGTGGCCGCTGAGTTGCCGCGAGTCGAGGGCGTGCAGGTGGTCAGCAACGCCGTGATTACCCTGCGCGGCCGCGCCGACCCGGCCCGGACCGTGGCTGTGCGGGTCAGCGGCCGGCCGGCGGTGTGGAATCCGCTCACCGGCGATTGGGTGGTGGAAGAGCTGCCCCTGCTGCCCGGGGTAAACCGCCTGCTGGTGCAGGGCTTCGACGCCGCCGGGAACGTGATCGGCGAAGAGGTCGCGCGGCTGTGGCGGCGCGACGTGCCCTACACCGCCGTGGGGGGCGAGTTGGCCGGCGACGCCACCTGGTCCGCGGAAGCCGGGCCGTACGTGGTCACGAACACGCTGACCGTGCCGGCCGGTATCACCTTGAGCATTGCGCCCGGCACGACGGTGTTCTTCTGGTCCAACACCGGGCTGCGGGTGCGCGGGCGTTTGCTGGCCGAGGGCACGCCCGAACGCCGGATTCACCTGGGGCGCGAGCCCGGGGCCGCCTACGTCTGGGGCGGCCTACGTTTCGAGGGTTCGACCGGCAACGTGCTGCGGCACGTGGACCTGGCCCGGCACAACGACCCGGCGTTGTACCTGACCAACTCGGCACTTCGCGCCGAGCACGTCACCTTCATCGGCAGTTTTGGCAACGTGTTGCAGGGCCAAAACTCCTCGATGGTGGTGCGGTTCTGCGAATTTCCCGACCTGCCCTACGGCGAACACGTGCGGGGGGACCACCTGCCGCCCGACGGCGAGTGGGTTTTTGAGGGCAATGTGTTCGGAACGACCACCGGCTACTCGGACATCCTGGACATCTCCGGCGGCCGGCGGCCCGGGCCGGTGTTGCAGGTGCTCAACAACGTCTTCCGCGGCGGTCCGGACGACGCGTTGGACCTGGACGGCACCGCGGCGCACATCGAGGGCAACGTGTTCCTGAACTTCCGCAAGGCCAACGACAGCACCAGCGAGGCGAGTGCCATTTCCGCCGGCTGGTACGACGGGCAGGCCGCGGACGTGGTGGTGGTGCGGAACGTGTTTTTCGGCAACGACCATGATCTCATCCTCAAGGAAGGCGCGTGGGCGTGGGCGGCCCACAACACGTTCATCGGCACCCGCCGGGCCGCGATTCTCATCAACGAGCCGCAGCGTCCCTGGGAGCCGCCGCCCCAGGGCGGCCTGTTCGAGAACTGCCTGTTCTGGGACCTGCCGGAGGTGGTGGGCAACCTCGACCCGACACTGCTCCAAAACGGGACCGTCCAACTCGAGGTCCGCCACTCGCTTCTGCCCGCCCTTGGCCCGTGGGCCGGCCCGGGCAATCTCATTGCTGATCCAAGGCTGGTAAATCTCCCCAACGATTTCCGGCTGCGCCCCGGCTCACCGGCGGTCGCAGCCGGCTCGGACGGTTTGGACCTCGGGGCGTACGTCCCCGCGGGGGCGGTGATTCTGGGCACGCCCCCGCCCGTGACCTGGCGCCGGGACGCCACCTTCACGGTGACCGGCGCCGGGCTGACGCATTTCCGCTGGCGACTTGATCAAGGGCCGTGGAGCGAACCGCTGCCCGTGGGCGCGCCGGTGACGCTGGCTGATTTGGCCGAGGGCCCGCACCAGGTGTTCGCCCTGGGGTTGAATTCGGCGGGGGTGTGGCAACCGGAGGAACAACCGACGGCCGCGCGTCCTTGGACGGTCTCGCCCGCGGCCGCGCGCCTGCGCCTGAACGAGGTGCTGGCCGCCAACCGCACCGCCTGGCCGGACACCGGCGTGTACCCGGACTTCGTCGAGCTGGTCAACGACAGCCCCGCACCGGCCGACCTCGGGGGCCTGTCGCTCAGCGACGACCCGCTGGCGCCGCGCAAATTTGTCTTTCCCCCCGGCACCGTCCTGGCGCCGGGCGCGTACCTGGTGGTGCGCCTGATTCCCGGGGCGATGCCGGCGGCGCTGACGGCCGGGTTCGGGCTCGCTCAGGACGGCGACGCCGTGTACCTCTTCGATCGGCCCGAACACGGCGGCGGTGTGTTGGACCGGGTGAGTTTCGGACCGCAGTTGGCGGACCGCTCCGTGGGCGACCGGGGCGACGGCGTGTGGACCCTGTGCGTGCCCACGCCCGGTGCGCCCAATCGCCCGGAGCGGCTGGGGGACCCGCGCCGGGTGCGGCTGAACGAGTGGCTGGCCCGTCCCGGCCCGAGTTGGCCGGCGGACTTTGTCGAGCTGTACAACCCGGAAGAGTTGCCCGTGGCCCTGGCAGGTTTGGCGCTGACCACCGAGCCGGTGGGTGAGCCGCGCCAGTACGTTTTCCCGCCCCTGAGCTTCCTGCCCGCGCACGGTGTGGGCGTGTTTTGGGCCGCCGCCACGCGTCCGCCCCGTGGCAATCATTTGCCCTTTCGCCTGGCGGCAGAGCAGGGGGTGCTGGCGCTGGTGGCGCCGGACGGCGCGTGGCTGGACTGGGTGGCTTACGGGCCGCAGCCGCCCGGTGTTTCCCAGGGACGGCACCCGGACAACCCGAATCGAGTGGTCAGCCTCCCGGTGCCCACGCCGGGCAATGTGCTGGCTCTGCAGCCCGGCGGCGGCATGGTCCGGCTGAGTGAGGTCCTGGCCCACAACCGGAGCCTGACCAACGCCTGGGGCGCCACGTCGGATTGGATTGAATTGCAGAACACCGGCCCTGAAGCCGTGAGCCTCGCCGGCCTGAGCTTGAGCGACCGACTGGACGCACCGCGCAAGTGGGTGTTCCCCGCCGAGGCCGTGTTGCCGGCGGGCGGTTTCCTGGTGGTGTTCTGCGAACCGGCCCTGCCGCCTTCCGAAATGAACACCGGCTTCGGTCTCTCGGCCGGGGGCGAGTCCGTGTACCTCTTCGACCGGCCCGAAAACGGCGGCGGCGTCCTGGACCTGCTTACCTTCGGCCCGCAAGCGGCGGACTTTTCCCTGGCGCGGCTGGGGGCGGAGGCGCCCGAATGGGTGCTCGCCCGGCCCACGCCGGGAGGGCCAAATGCGCCGGCGGATTTGGGCGATCCGTCAGCGCTGCGCATCAACGAATGGATGGCCAATCCGGCCGGGGGTTCGGACTGGCTGGAGTTGTACAATCCCGGCCCGCTGCCGGTCGCGCTGGAGGGGCTGCGGCTGAGCGACACGATGGCCAATCCCGCCAAGTACACGTTCCCGCCCCGCTCGTTCCTGGGTGCCGGCACCGGCGGGTTCCTGGTGCTGTGGGCGGATGAGGACACTGAACAAGGGCCGGCGCATCTGCCCTTCAAACTGGCGGCCGGCGGGGAGGCCATTCTCCTGAGTCGCCCCGACGGTACGCGCATTGACGAGGTGTATTTCGGCGCGCAGCGGGAGGACATTTCCCAGGGGCGCCACCCGGACGGGGCGGAGAGCGTGCGCGAATTGCCGCCGGGCGGCTCGCCGGGCGGGCCGAATGTGCTCAACGCACGACCGCGGCTTGCGCCTCTGGCGGATCACACGGTGTTGCCCGGTCAACCGTGGGAGGCACAGATCGAGGCGCGGGACCCGGATGCCGGGCAGACGCTGCGGTTCGGTCTGCGTCCGCCGGCTCCCCCCGGACTCGTCCTGGATCCGGTCACCGGCCGGTTGCAGTGGCGGCCGGACGTGGCGCTGGCCGGTCTGACCTACCGGGTCACGGTGCTGGTCACGGATGACGGCGAGCCGCCGCAAAGTGGCAGCGGGAGTTTTGTGCTGGCGGTGGCGGAGGAAGAGCCGGCGCCGGTTTGGAATCCGCCCTGGCGCGACGCTGTGGGCCGGGTGCATTTGTCCTGGGCCGCCCGGCCGGGAGCGCGCTACGCGGTGGACTTCACGCCGGACCTGGCCGCGCGGGTCTGGCAAAGTTACCGGGAGGTGTTGGCCGAAAGCGCCGAGGTGGAACTGGTGGTGCCCGGCGATGAAGCGGCGCAACGGTTCTTCCGGTTGCGGCGCCTGCGCTGAAGCGCGCCGATGCAGAAGCCGAATTCCCGCGCTCAGCGGGGCGGGGCTTCTTCCGGTGCCGGAGCAGGTGGTGTGACGCCGGCCGCTTCCGGTCCGGGCGGGGGGCGGTCCGGCGCAGGGCTCGGGCGCTCTTCCGCGGCGGCGGACGCACCGGGGCCGGGGGCGGAAGGCAGTTCCCGCAGCTCCTGTCGGCGGGCGTCCAGAGTCTCCAGTTGGTTGAGGGTGTCCCGGACCAGCCCGCTCAGTTGAATGGTGGCGGCGCCGCGCAGGCCGGGTTGATAGCCGAGCCGCTGGCGGGCGGCCAGGTAACTTTCCAACGTCCGGGCGTAGGCGCGGGCCAGTTCCGCGGCCGGGCCCGGGGTCGCCTGGGCCAGGCGGTGCAGGGCCTGGACGCGTGGAACCAGCAGGGCCTGTTGCTGAAGGAAATTCAGGTCGCTCAGGGTTTGTTGCAGAGTGAGCTTGCGCCGGACTGGGGGTCGGCCGGGCGCGGGGCGAAGCACCAGCTCGACCTGAAGGAGGTCTTCCAGCCAGGCGGTACCCAGGCGGACAGTGGAAACGCTGAACCCGGGCGAGACTCCCAAACGCTGGGCGGTGAGCGCCCACCATTTTTCCACCTCCAGCAAACGCGGGAACAGCGGGGCGTAGGCGTCGAGGAAGGCGGTCTGCCAGTTGAGGTACTGCGGCAGGCGGGTCAGGAAAGCCGCCAGCCGGGCACGGCCCTGGGGCAGGTTGCGCAGGGCCACGAACAACACCTGGCTGCAGGCGCGGTAGTGCTCCAACGCCGGCCCGGTGAGTCGCTCCGGGGTCGGCAGACTGAGGTCCTCGAAGGTCAGCAGTCCCCGGGTGCGGATCAGGTCCAGCACCCGGCGGTCTTCCTCGGCCAGGTTGCGCTCGCTTAGCGTGGCCACCAGTTGGCCCAGGGCGTTGCCGTACTTGCCCGTGACCGGGTTGGGACGGGCCACGGGGTCGGGCCCCACTCGCGAGAGCACCTGCCCGGTCAGGGCTTCGAGCAGCCAGAACGGGATCTCGGGCAGGCGGGCGCCGCCCTGGCGCAAGGTCCACTCCAGCACGACCGCGTGCACCACGCCGCGGACCAGGGCGGGCGCTTCGATCTCCGTCGGCAGGCGCAGGGAGAAATGCCAGCCGTCGCTGAACCGTCGCCCGGCCGCCGCCGGAAAGGCCTCGACCGGCGCCCGGGGGTCAATGGTGACGTGAATCTTGCCGCGCCAGCGGTCGGGCAGACCCAGTTCAGCCAGCACGGCCGCCTTGATGCGCTCGCAGGAAACGGCCAGCGGGTCGGGGTAGAGCGGAAGGGTGCGGTTGGTCTCCGTGCCCGAAGGCGCCACGCGGGCCAGACTCGGGGGCGTGGGAGCAGAGGCGTGAATGACGAACTGCCCCGAGCGGCTGTGGACGGCCACGGCCGCGCGCCCGGACAGGCCGGCCAGTCCCACTATCCCGGCGGCCAGGAAGATCACCGGGACAAACCGGGCCGGAGGCGAGCGCCATTGCAACCGGCTGGGCACGCCGGCGGTCATGTCACCTTAAGAACTGCTCGAGCCGGAGCCCGAACCAGTGGCGGCGGAGCCGGCCGCGGGCTTGCCGTCGGTTTTCGGCGCGCCGTCTTTTTTCGGGCTGGCCGCGGCCGCTTCCTGTTTGGCCGCGCGGGTGTAGCTCTCGCTGCGGTAGTCGGTGATGTAGAAGCCGCTGCCCTTGAAGAGCAGGCCGGCCCCGGCGCTCAACAGGCGTTTGACGCGCCCTTTGCCCCAGGGGCGACGGGCGCAGAGGTCCTTGGGACACTGGCGGAGGGGCGCGGCCGTCATGGGCTGGAAGTACTCGAACTCGTGGCCGCACTTGCTGCAAACGTAGTGGTATGTGGGCATAGGTTCGTTACTTCTGGGGTACAACCATCTGTCCGCGGATTTCCCCCGGCAGCCGGCACGCTGCCCGGGCGGTTCGGCCGCGGCTCAGGTGGCCAATTTCTGGAGCAACTCGTCGTTGGTTTTGTGCTTCTTGAGCGCGGCGATGAGGGTTTCCATGGCCTCGACCGGGTTGAGGTCCACCATCATGCGGCGCAGTTTGCGCACCGCCTCGATCTGGTGTTTGGGGAAAAGCTTCTCCTCTTTGCGCGTGCCGCTCTTGGGGATGTCAATGGCGGGAAAGAGGCGGCGGTCGGCCAGTTTGCGGTCCAGCACCAGCTCCATGTTGCCCGTGCCCTTGAACTCCTGGAAGATGAGCTCGTCCATGCGGGAGCCGGTGTCAATGAGGGCGGTGGCGATGATGGTCAGCGAGCCGCCCTCCTCGATCTTGCGGGCGGAGGCGAAGATTTTGCGGGGGATTTCCAGGGCGCGCGCGTCCACGCCGCCGGTCATGGTCCGGCCGGAGCCGCCGTGGACACTGTTGTAGGCGCGGGCGACGCGGGTGATTGAGTCCAGGAGGACGAAGACGTCCTTTTTGCTTTCGACCATGCGGCGGCAGCGCTCGATCATGAAGCGGGAGAGCCGGACGTGGGTTTCGAGGTCCTGGTCGTTGGAGGAGGCCACCACTTCGGCCTTCACCGAGCGCTGGAAATCAGTGACCTCCTCCGGGCGCTCGTCAATCAGCAGCACCAAGACGTGCACCTCGGGGTGGTTGGCGGTGATGGCGTTGGCGATCTGCTTGAGGATGGTGGTCTTGCCGGTGCGCGGAGGGGCCACGATCAGCCCGCGGGTGCCCTTGCCGATCGGGGTGACCAGGTCAATGATCCGGGTCTCGATCAGGTCGGGGGTGGTTTCCAGCCGGAACTTTTCCACCGGGTCAATGGTGGTCAGGTTCTCGAAGCGCACCGACTTGACGTATTCCTGAAAGGACATGCCGTTGACCTCGCGCACCTCGCGCAACTGCGGGCTGCTGCCGCGGTGCGGCGGCTGGAGGGTGCCCTTGACGAAGCAGCCCTCCCGCAGGAAGTGGCGCTTGATGGTGTCCGGCGTCACGAAGACGTCGGTGGGCTTGGGGTGGAAGTGGTTGTCCGCCGTGCGGAGGAAACCAAACCCCTTTTCCGAGATTTCCAGGTAGCCGGAACCGATTTCCGGCACCGCGTTGTTGTTCGTGGGTCGCATTGCTGCCTTTTCTGATTGCGGGGGCCAACCCGGCCTTCGCCGGGTTGGAAGTCGTCCTCCGCGAGAAACCGGGAACACCGCCGGCCCGAAGAACTAGGTTGAATTGGTACTGAAGGGACCGGGCGGTCAGACCTACAACGGCTCCAATTAAGCGTCCGGGCCGCTGAACGCAACAATAATTTTTTGCCGCCCCCGACGGCGGTCCCGCACCTGCTTGGACTTGACCCGACCGCGGGACGGCGTCAGGCTGCCCGCCCAAAAAGCAATGATTACCCGGCCAAATTTCCGGACCATCGCCGTCGGGCTCGTCGCGGCTTTCGGTCTTAGTGCTCCGACGGTTTTCCCTGCCAGAGCCGCCGAGCCCGCCCCGGCCCGGGTCCGGGTTTTGTTGATCACCGGGGACGACGTGGCGCCCGCGCACGACTGGCCGTCCGTCTCCGCGGCCACCCGGGAGCTTTTGCAGGAAACCGGTCGGTTCGAGGTGCGGGTGTGCGAAGATGCGGGGATTTTGAATTCGGCCGCCAGCCTCCAGCGCTACGATGTGATTTACTTTGCCCTGTACAACGCCCGCACGCCCGCCCCGGATGAGGCGGCACGGGAGAACCTGTTGCGGTTTGTCCGGGGCGGCAAAGGTTTCGTGGTCGCCCATCTGGCCAGCGCCTCCTACAAGGAATGGCCGGAGTTTGGCCAACTGTGCGGTCGGTACTGGGTCATGGGCACTTCCGGGCATGGTCCGCGGGGCCGATTCCAGGTGCGGGTGGCCGACACCACCCACCCCGTCACCCGGGGGATGAGCGGATTTGAGGCCGATGACGAGCTTTACGCCAAGCTGCAGGGGGACGCCCCGGTTCGGGTGTTGCTGGAAGCGGACTCGGACTGGAGCCAACGGACCGAACCGCTGGCGTTGGTCCGCGAGTACGGCCAGGGCCGCGTCTTTCACCACACCTTCGGCCACGATGTGAAGGCCCTGCAAAATCCGGCGGTCCGGCGGGTGATTCAGCGCGGCACCGAGTGGGCCGCGCGGGGCCAGGTGCCCTGAACGACGAGCCAATTTGGGCACGGCCCGCCTGAATGACCGGGGGACCGCGCCCGTCGAAAGCAGCAATCGTTTGCCAAATCACACCATGACGTCATCCAACATCCCCTCCCTGACTCCGGCGCCTCTGTCGCGCCGGCATTTCCTCAAAACCTCCGTTGCGGCGGGCACCGTCGCCGCGATGCACTTCCCCGGCGTGCTGGCCCAGGCCAAACCGCCCATCAAGGCGGTGATTTTGGGCATCGGGGGTCGGGGCGGCGGCGCGGGGCAAAATTTCCTCCAAGCCTGCAAAGAGGTCGGAGTCGAGGGCCAGATCGTGGCGGTGGCCGACATCTTCCCCGGCCAGGCCCGGCGGGGCCGGGAGGCGTTCGGCGTGCCGGACGAGCGCTGCTTCAGCGGTTTTGACGCCTACCTCAAGGCCCTGGAGGTGCCCGGCGTGAACTACGCCATCCTCGCCGCGCCCCCGGGCTTTCGGCCGGCGCACTTCAAGGCCTGCGTCGAGCACGGGGTCCACATCTTCACCGAGAAGCCCGTGGCGGTGGACGGCCCCGGCTGCCGCATCATGTACGCCGCGGCCGAGGAGGCGAAGCGCAAGGACCTCAAAGTGGCCGCCGGCACCCAGCGTCGGCATCAACCCAGCTACCTCGAAACCATCAAACGCCTCCAGGACGGGGCGGTGGGCGAGGTGGTGAGCCTCCGGGCCTACTGGGTCAATGGCGGGCCCATCTGGCATCGCGGCGACAAGGGCGACAGCCCGCTGGAGCGGCAGATCTTCAACTGGTACCACTACATCTGGCTGTCCGGCGACCACATCGTCGAGCAGCACGTCCACAACCTCGACGTGTGCAACTGGGTCATGGGCAACCAGCACCCGGCGCGTTGCTGGGGCATGGGTGCCCGCCAGCAACTCGAGGGCAAGTCGGGCGAAATCTGGGACAACTTCGCCGTCGAGTACGAGTACCCCAACGGCGTGCGCATGTTCAGCTACTGCGGCCAGATCAAACGCCAGTGGTCCAGCGTCAGCGAGGCCGTGCACGGCACCAAGGGCTGGGCCAACCCCGGCGGCAGCATCCATCCCAAGGACGGCCCGATGTGGCGGTTCCGCGGGGACCGCCCCGTGGACCCGTATGTCCAGGAACACGTCGACCTGCTCAACGCCATCCTCAAAAACGGTGACCTCAACGAGGCGGCGCAGGTGACCGACAGCACCCTCACCGCCATTCTGGGACGGGAAGCCGCCTACAGCGGCCGCGGCCTGGAGTGGGACGAGGTGCTCAACTCGAAGTTCATGTACGGTCCCGAACTGCTCTACACCGACGCCAGCAAGATGAAGTTCGGCGACTTCCGCACCCTCAAGCCGCCGATGCCCAGCCTCTTCGATTCCCTGAAGACCCCGCCGATGGTTCCGGTGGCCTGACCCCGGGCAACCTTCATCACCGCGCGGCCCTCGCAGGCCGCGCTTTTTTTGTCCGCAGCGCGGCGGCAGCCACGAGGCCCGCTTCGTGCACCGTTGCCCGGGCGGATCTCAGGACTCAGCCATCAGCCGCGCAATGGCCAGGCAGTTCCAGGTCGCTTTGGGCACGAAGGACGAGACCGCCACGTACTCCGGGGTCTTCGAGCCGTCGGCGCTGTGTTCCGAGCAGTGGTCGTTTTCGCCCCGCGGTCCCAGCCCATCCAGCGTGGGCACCACGTCCCAGAGCAGGTTGCCGTCGCTGAGGCCGCCCCGATGTTCCGGTTCAGGATCCAGCCCCAGGGCGGCTGCGGTCGTTCGCCAGATTTCGAAGAGGCGGTCCGAGCCGTCGTTGCGCGGCCAGGGCCGGGTCTCGGAAACCAGCTCCACCGCCACCTGGCAGGGAAATCCATCTTCCGGGCTGCAGACCTCGCCCGGGCCGGCCAGGGCCTGCAGGCGCACACACGCCTCGACGAACGTGGCCGTGTCAAAGGCCCGAAACTCACCCTCGGCCACCGCCTCGTGCGGGACGCGGTTGGTGACCGTGCCGCCCCAGACCGTGCCCACGTTGAAGGTCAGACCGCGCGCGTAATCGGTCAGCCGGGCCACATGCGGCAGCAACAACGCCAGTTGCACGATCGCATTGGCGCCGCGCGCGTGCCGCGCCCCGGCGTGCGCGCCCCGGCCGGACACGCGGATGCGCCAGGCCGTCCGGCCCTTGCGGGCCACCACCAGCCCGGGCCGGTCGGGCTGATCCTCTTCGCGGCCTTCGGCCTCAAAAACCAGCGCGGCCCGCGTCCCTGGCGCCAGGCGCTCACGGCACAGGGGCCCGAAGTCCGGCGAGAACGCCTCCTCGGCGGCGTTCCAAAACAGCTTCCACGTCACCGCCTCGAACAGGGCCGGCGCGCACGCCCGCAGCGCGTCCAAGACCAGCCACATCATCACCGTGCCGCCCTTGATGTCATGCGTGCCCGGCCCGTAAATCCGATCGCCCGCCACGCGCCAGCGAAAATCGTTCCGTTCCTCCTCTTCGGGGGGAAAGACCGTGTCCAGGTGGGAAATCATCGCGACGGCCCGCTCGCCGTTGCCGGGACGCGTGAGCACCAGGTGATCGCCCCAGGCCGGGTTGGCCGCGGGTACCCGCTCGGTGCTGAACCCCAGCGGGGCAAAGGCCTCGGCCGTCCGGCGCCCCAGCCGATTCACCCCGTCCCGGTTCGCGGTGAAGCTGTTGATGGCCACCATCTCGCGCAACAGGTCCAGCGCCGCGGGGAGGCGATTTTCCAGATGCGCGCGGAGGGTGCCGAGGTCCGGTTCCCAAGCGATTTGCATGGTCGCGTCAGCCTGCCAAAACCCGGCCCCCGGCGCCAGTCCGGCCGGGTTAGGACCGGGGTTAAGTCGCCGCCTGTCCGGTGGCTTCCAGCATCAGCGTGTGCTCATCCCACTCGGACACGGGCCGGGGCGGGCCGAGTCGGCCGCGGCACATCACCGCCACCTGGTCGCACACGCCCAGCAACTCCGGCAGGTAACTGCTGACCATGAGAATCGCCCGGGGCGATCGCCCGTCGGCCCCGCTGGCCAGCTCGTCAATGAGGCGGTAGATCACGGCCTTGGCGCCCACATCAATCCCGCGCGTCGGCTCGTCCAGCAGCAGCACGTCCACGTCGTGGTGAAGCAGCCGGGCCAGGGCGACCTTCTGCTGATTGCCGCCGGACAAATGCTCCACCCGTTGCCGGGGGCTTCGGCAGCGAATGCCCAGCCGGTCAATCCAGGGCTGCGCCGCCGTCGCCTGCCGTCCGGGGAACACCAGCGGCCCCGGCCCGAGTCCCTCCAGGCGCGAGAGCGTGAGGTTGTCGGCCACGCTCAGGACCAGGGCCAACCCCTCGGTTTTGCGGTCTTCACTGAGAAAGCCCACGCCCTGGCGCCAGCGCACGGCCGGCGAGGCCGGGCCGACAAAGGCGCCGACCTTCACCGTGCCGCGCCGCACCGGGTCCAGCCCAAAGATGCACCGCAGCAACTCGGTTCGACCAGCGCCCACCAGACCGGCGACACCCAGCACTTCACCCCGGCGGAGACTCAGCGTGGCATGCTCGGGGCGGCGCGGGCCGGCGAGGTCCCGGATTTCCAGGACCACCTCGCCGGGAATGCGGGGTGTGCGGGGGTAAAGGTCCGTGACTGCGCGCCCGACCATCAGCCTGACGATCTGCGCCGGGGTCAGCTCCGCCGCCGGGCCCCCGCCCACGATACGGCCGTCGCGCAGCACGACAATCCGGTCGGCCACGCGCTGCACCTCTTCCAGGAAGTGCGAGATGTAAACGAGGGCCAGGCCGCGCGCCCGCAACTGACCGAGCAGGGCGAAGAGCCGGTCCGTGTCGCGGGCGGTGAGGCTGCTGGTGGGTTCATCCAACACCAACACGCGGCAGCCGCTGGCCAGGGCGCGGGCGATTTCGACCAGTTGCTGCGCAGCCGGCGGCAGGTCCCGCACGCGCCGGTCGGGGCGCAACTCCGGATGTTCGAAGGGGCGCAGCGCCGCTTCGGCCAGGGCGCGAAGCCGCCGGCGGTCCAGCCAGCCCCAGCGATGCGGCTCGGTGCCCAGGGCGAGGTTCTCCTCGACCGTCAGATGCGGTGCCAGCGACAGCTCCTGGTAAATCATGGCCACCCCGGCCCGCCGGGCCTCGAGCGGTGTGGCCGGGGCGAACGGTCGGCCGTCCAGCGCCATCGTACCCGCGTCGGGCTGGACCACCCCGGCCAGCACCTTCATGAGCGTGCTTTTGCCCGCGCCGTTTTCGCCCACCAGCGCGAGCACCTCGCCGGAGGCGACCTCGAGGTCCACCCCGGCCAGCGCCACCGTGGCGCCAAAACGCTTGGCGATGCCCCGCATGACCAGGCGGGGACTCATGATTTGGTTCGCCATTCGCGTAGGGACCGGAAACAACCGTGGAGTGAGGAAGAGGTTGGACCGCCAGCCGTTAAAGCACAGGCTGTTCAGACCGCCGGCAACTCATACCCCTTGCGCCGCTCGCGGTCCAGGTACGCGTTGGCCGCCGGGTCGCCGACAAACTCCTCCCTGACCGGGTCCCAGTGCAACCGCCGCCCGGTCCAGCGGGCGATGTTCACCAGGTGGCAGAGCGTGGCCGTGCGGTGGCCGAACTCGAGGTCCGCCCGCGGCCGCTGACGGCTCCGGATGCAGTCGTACCAGTTCTGGATGTGGTCGCCGCCCCGGTCGCGCGCCGCGCGCACGGCCTTCTCGGCCAGTTCCTCGTCGGGTTCGGAACGGCAGATGCCCCGGTCAATCCGGATGCGCCCCTTTTCGCCCACGAAGATGCCCCCGCCGGAAATGCCCCCGCCGAGCGTGCCCCCGCCCACCGGCTCGCCGGTCATCTCGACCTCGACCCCGCTCGCGTAGCGGAAGAACACCCGGGGCACGCAGCAGATTTTGTCGGCCCGATCCCGGCCCTCCGGTGCGGTGAAGGTGGGCGGCGCAAACTTCGCGCCGTCGGTCCACAGTTCGACCGGGCCGCTTTCGTCCATGCCCAGCGCGGCCTGAATCTGGTCCAAGCCGTGCGAGCCCCAGCCGGTGACCTCGCCCCCGGACCAGGGCCGGAACGAAATCCAACCCGGGTTGGCGCGGGGGGCGTAGATGTCCGGGTGGTACGGCACCAGCGGCCCGGGGCCGCACCAGCGTTCCCAGTCCAGCCCCTCGGGCACGGGCTGCCCGGGCAGGGCGCATTCCCAGGGACTGGGGTAGTTTTGGGCATAGACCTTGGTGATCCGGCCGATGGCGCCGCTGCGGACCAGTTCGCAACCCACGATGTTCTCGCGCATCGAGCGCTGCTGGCTGCCGGTCTGCACCACCCGCCCGTACTTGCGCGCGGCCCGGACCATCAATCGCCCCTCCCGGATGGTGAGCGTCAGGGGTTTTTCCGCGTACACGTCCTTGCCGGCCTGGCAGGCGTGAATGACCACCAGCGAGCGCCAATGATCCGGCGTTGCCGTGAAAATGGCGTCCACGTCCTTGCGCTCGAGCAGGCGACGGTAATCCTGCACCGCCACCGCCTGGTGCTTGGCGGCGATGGCCTGCGCCCGCGGCAGGTTCACATCGGCAAACGCCACCACCCGCGTCGCCGGTCGGCGCAACGCCCCTTGCAGCAGGGCCGAACCCTGCCGGCCGATGCCGATGAAGCCGATGCCGATGCGGTCGTTGGCGCCGGGTTGACCATCAGCGGCCAACACCCCGGCCGGCACGAACCGGGGCGCCAGGCCGGCGGCCAGGGCGGTCCCGGCAACGCGTTGCAAAAACTGCCGGCGCGAGAGCCGCGTCCGGGCGGGCAAAAGGTTGGCTTGCATGACGGCGTTTTACGCCGCACCGCGCCGGGCGCAAAGCCGGAATTGGTTTGAGGATTGCCGCGCTTGCGCCGGCCGGGCCAGATTCCGCCGCGTGAAATCGGTGCTCATCGTGGGCGGCGGGCTGGTGGGGCTGGCCACGGCCTGGCGGCTGTTGGAGCGGCAGCCCGGGCTGGCGGTCACGCTGCTCGAGAAGGAGCCGCAGGTCGGCGCGCACCAGAGCACCCACAACAGCGGCGTGCTGCACTGCGGCCTGTACTACAAGCCCGGCTCGGCCAAGGCCCGCCTGGCCGTGCGGGGCATCCGCCAGATGGTGGCCTTCTGCCGCGCCGAAGCCATCCCGCATGACATCTGCGGCAAACTGGTCGTGGCCGCCCGGCCCGAAGAACTGCCGCGCCTGGAGGAATTGCTCCGCCGCGGCGCCGCCAACGGCCTGCAAGGGCTGCGCCGACTCGAGCCGCCCGAAATGCGGAAACTCGAACCGCACGTCGGCGGCCTCGCCGCGGCGCACGTGCCCGAGGAAGGCATCGTGGACTACCGCGCGGTGTGCGACCGCCTGGCGGCGCGCGTGCAGGAGCGGGGCGGGCGCATCGTCACCCGCGCGCGGGTGACCCGGTTGAGCCGCCACGGCGCGGAATGGGTGGCGGGCACGCCGGCGGGGGAGTTCGCGGCCGAGTTTCTGATCAACTGCGCCGGGTTGCACTGTGACCGCGTGGCCGCGCTGGCCGGCGAGCGCCGCGAGGTACGCATCGTGCCCTTTCGCGGGGAGTACCACCAACTGCGGCCGGAACGGCAGGGGCTGGTGCGGAACCTCATTTACCCCGTGCCGGATCCGAAGTTCCCGTTCCTCGGCGTGCACTTCACCCGGCTCATCCACGGCGGCGTGGAGGCCGGCCCCAACGCGGTGCTGGCCTTCGCCCGCGAGGGCTACCGGCGGACCACGGTCAACCTGCGCGACCTGGCCGACGCCCTGACCTTCCCCGGCCTGTGGCGTTTCCTGGCCCGGTACCCGGCCATGGTCCGCACCGAGCTGGCGCAGTCCTTCAGCCGCGCGCGTTTTTGCCGCGCCCTGCAAAAACTCGTGCCCGACGTTCGGCCCGGGGACCTCGCGCCCGGCGGCGCAGGGGTGCGCGCCCAGGCCATGACGCCGACCGGGGAGTTGGTTCAGGACTTTCACCTGCTGCGCCGGGATCACGCCCTGCACGTGCTCAACGCGCCCAGCCCGGCCGCCACAGCGTCGCTGGCCATCGGCGAAGAAATCGTGGCCACCCTGGGCCTTTGAGCCGGCCGGACCCAGGAGGGCAGGGGGCCTCGTGGAGTTTGCCCGTTCAAGGCGGTCCTGCCTGCGCGGCCGGGCTTGGCCGGGGAACGGCTTTTGCGGCAGAATCGGCGGCGGTGAACCCCGGGCGATTAATCGCGCGTCGCGCGACGGTGGACGACCTGCCCGCTCTGCGCGGGTTGTGGCAGACCGAGCGCCTGCCCGGTCACGAGCTGGAGAAACGCCTGACCGAGTTCCATGTGGTGGCGCGGCCGGACGGGACCATTACCGGGACGGCCGGGCTTTGGGTGGTGGGCACCGAGGCGCTGGTGCACAGCGTGGCCTTCGCCACGCCGGCCCTGGCGGCCGAGGGCCGGGAGGCGCTGTGGAGTCATTTGCTCACCTTGGCGCAAACGCAGGGCGTGGCGCGCCTGTGGGCACGCGAGCCCGAGGCCCGGTGGTCGGGGGCGGCATTTGCCCCGGCCGCGCCGGCCCAGCTCAAGCGGCGGCCGCCCGCCTTCGGCCCGGGGCGGGAGCGGTGGTTCACCCACGCCCTGCGGGATGAGGCGGCGGCCGCAGCGGCCTGGGAAAAGGAGTTCGCCGCCCTGCAGGCTTACCATCAGGAACAGGCCGAGCGAGTGCGGCGACGGGCGGCGTTTTGGAAGGTGCTGGCGTGGGCGGTGGCCGCAGTGTTTTTGGCCGGGACGATCTGGCTGCTGGTGTTGATGTTTCAGACCGCGCCGCGTCCGGCCCCGCGGTGAGGCCGCCGGGATTTGGCTTTGCCCCGGGCCGGCCTGTGCTAGGTTGGCGGGCCGATGACGCTGATGGCCGCCATCCCGCCCGCCGCGATTTTCGACGGGCTCCTGAGCTACGTCTGCCTGATCATTCTGCTGACGTTCCACGAGTTTGCCCACGCCTGGACGGCCTCCAAGTGCGGCGACGACACCGCCCGGCACCTGGGCCGGGTGTCACTGAACCCGTTGGTGCACATGGAAGTTGTGGGCACGGTGGTGCTGCCGCTGCTGATGATTTTTTTGAGCGCCGCCAACTCCCAACTGGCCAATTTCATCATCGGCTGGGGCAAGCCGGTGCCGGTCAACCCCGCCAACCTGCGCAATCGCCGCGCCGACGACACCCTCATCGCCCTGGCCGGTCCGGCCATGAATCTGTTGCTGGCCTTTGCCGCCGTGGTGCTGGCCCGGGGGTTTGCCGCCGCGGGGGTGGAAGGCGGGGTCGAGGTGGCGGTGCGGCTGGCGCTCATCAGCCTGGTGTTGTGCTTTTTCAACCTGCTGCCCATCCCCCCGCTGGACGGCTCGCACGTGCTCAAGAACTTCCTCCGCCTGCCGGAAACCACCTACCTGTGGCTGTGCCAGTACGGCTTCATCCTGGTCATCCTGGCGCTCCAAATCCCGCCGGTGCGCTGGCTGCTGGGGTTTGTGACGAAGATTACCTTCGTCTCGATGGGCCGGGTGGTGGGGCTGGTGTGAGCCGTGCGGGGCCGGGCACCCCGGGCCGGCGGCGTTGCCCCACGCGGTGGGACGTGCTTTCTTCCGGCCATGCGCATCATTGGAGGCAGTTCCGCCAGGCACCGGCTCAAGGTCCCGCACGGGCTGGCGGTGCGGCCCACCCCGGACCTGGTCAAGCAGGCGGTTTTCAACAGCCTGGGCGCGCGGGTGAGCGGGGCCCGGGTGCTGGAATTGTTCGCCGGCTCGGGGGCGCTGGGCTTTGAGTGCCTGAGTCGGGGCGCGGCCCGGGTGGTGAGCGTGGAAAAGTCCGACCGTCACGCGGCCTTCATCCGGGCCAACCTCCGCGCAGCCGCCCTGCCGGCCGAGCGGTTCGAATTGCGCGTGCAAGACGCCTTCACCGCCATCCGGCAACTGGCCGCCGCCGGGCCGCAGTTCGACCTGGTCCTCGCCGATCCCCCTTTCGGCGCCAAGAACGCCGGGCGGCGATCCGAATCGCTTTCGCAGCACCTGCTCGATGACCCGGACCTGCCGCGGCTGTTGCGGGCGGGCGCGCTGTTCGTGCTGGGCCACGCCCGCCGGGATGTTCTTACCGTGCCCGCGCCGTGGCGGGAGGTGAAGTCCCTCCGGCACGGGGACTCGGTGATGACGTTTCTTGAATGGGCGGCCGGACCGGAGCTTGACGTGCCTTCGGGCCGGGACACCTTCGGCGCATGAAGACACTCGGCCGCTGGGTCGGCCCGCTGGTCGGTTCGCTGGCGATAACCGCCACGCAGGGCGGAGACGCCACGCCCGGGACGCCCTTAACCCCGCCGCCGGCCGGCGCCGAAGTCCGGCCCGCCGGCACCAACATCATGAAGAACAAAGTGGTGAAGACCGATGCCGAGTGGCGTGCCCAACTCACGCCCGAGCAGTACCGGGTGACGTGTCTGGGCAGCACCGAGCGGCCGTTCACCGGTGCCTACTGGAACCACAAGGAACCCGGGCTGTACCGCTGCGTGCGCTGCGGCCTGGAGCTGTTTGCCTCCGACCACAAGTACGATTCCGGCTCCGGCTGGCCCAGCTACTGGCAGCCGTTTAAGCCGGAACACCTCGGCACCCAGGAAGACCGCAGTTGGGGCATGATCCGCACCGAGGTGCACTGTGCCCGCTGCGGGGCTCATCTCGGTCACGTGTTCGATGACGGCCCGCCGCCCACCGGTCTGCGGTACTGCATCAACTCGGCCGCCCTCAAGTTCGAGCCGCGCGCCGCCGCCTCGGACGGGGGAAAGTCGGTTGCTCCCAAGTCGGAATCGGAAAAAAACGCACCGGAACAGTCCGACCAAAGCCAACCCCTGTCGCCGAAGCCGGAAAGGCCCTGAGGTGTTCCGACTGCTTCTCAATACCCTCCCGTGACCGGTGCCATCCGGTGGGGCGTTGTTACTGACTGAGGGACGCTCGTGGCACCCCCTCAAAAGTCGTCGTTAAAATGGTAGATGGGTTGCAGTTTCCCGCTGCGCACCCAGACGTAATGGTAGTCCGGGCTGCCGAAGACGTTGCCACTCGGTCCCGGCGGAGTTCCCGTCACCGGGGGCGTCGTCCGCGGGTCCACCCAGCGCTTCAGCTCCACATGCCCGTCCACAAAACCCAGGGTGCCGGCCCGGCCATG
>CALFAV010000062.1 GCA_937946835.1 uncultured Verrucomicrobiae bacterium
GGGTGCCGTCGCCCAGTTCGATGCAGTCGCTTTTGACCACGGGCAGGCGCGGGGAGGGAGGCGTCGGGAGTCTCAGGGCGCGGGGGCCACGTAGGTTTCCTCGGGGGGCAGGCCGGCCACGATCATTTCGACCGTGCGCTCCAGCGCGCCCGCCCGTTCCCGCACCACGCGCCGGGCGGCCTCGCCCATGCGGGCGCGCCGGTCCGGGTCGGCCAGCAGTTCGGCCAGCGCCGTCTCGAGTTCCGCCACGTTGCGGACCTGGCGCGCGCCCCCTTCGCGGACAAACGCCTCGGCGATGGCGGCGAAGTTTTCCATGTGCGGTCCGAACACGATGGCCCGGCCCCGCGCCGCCGGCTCGATCGGATTCTGCCCGCCTTCGGCGGTGAGGCTTTTGCCCACAAACACGACCGTGGCCGCCTCGTAAAAATACTTGAGCTCGCCGGTGGTGTTGACCACCAACGCCTCCAGAGCGCGTTCCGGCAGGCGCGTGGCCGCGGTGATCTCGCGCCGATAAAGGAAGCGCAGGCCGCGCCGTTCCAATTCCTCGCCCACCTGCCGGCCGCGCTCGAAATGCCGCGGCACCAGCACCAGAAACAGGTCCGGAAACCGCGGGCGCAGCCGCTGAAACACGTCGGCCAGCACGGCCTCCTCGCCGGCGTGGGTGCTGCCGCCCAGCAGGACCGGTGCGCCGGCCGGGACGCCGAGTTGCCGCAGCAGGGCCTCCACGTCGAGCAGGCGCCGCTCCTCGACCGGCGCGCTCTCAAATTTGAGGCTGCCCACCACGCGCACCGCCCCGGGGCGACACCCCAGCTCCACCAGCCGCCGGGCGTCCGCCTCCGTTTGTGCGCCGACCCCGGCCAGGCTGGCAAACAGTGGGCGGAACAGGAACCCGAACCGGCGGTAGCGCCGGTACGATTTTTCCGAGAGCCGCGCATTGACCAGGAACACCGGAATGCGGCGGGCGCGCAGGCCCCAAAGGAAGTTGGGCCAGAGTTCCGCCTCCACCAGCACCACCGCCTCCGGGTGGAGCGTCTTGAGCGCGCGCGACACGCAGCGGCGGAAATCCACCGGGTAGTAGATCACGCTGATGTGCGGGGGCAGGCGCTCCTCCAACAGGGCGCGGCCGGTGGTGGTGGTGGTGGACACCACCAGTTTAAGGTTGGGCACGCGCGACTCCAGCGCGCGCACCAGCGGCAGCGCCAGGTTCACCTCCCCCACGCTCACCGCGTGCACCCAGAGCACGTGGCGGTTGGTCACCGCCACCTTGAGGTGCGCGCCGTACCGGCCGAAACGCTCGCCGAAGTGCCGTCGCCAGTCCCCGCGCCGGACCAGGCGCCAAAAGTAGTACGGCGCGCTCAGGAGGAAGGCGAGGGTGAACCCCAGGCTGTAGCACGTGCGCAACATGCCGTTTGACCGGACAGTTTGCGGCCCGCGCCGGGGCGGCGCAATCGCCCAGTGCGGCGCCGGGCCGCCGTTTTTTCGCGGATTTTGGGTTGACCGCCGGCGGCGGGCTGTGCGGACATAATGGGTTTCTACGGTAGCTACACGGATTGGGAACCATGCCGCGACCGCGAAAACACAGTGCGCCCCGGCCGGCGCAGGTGAACAAATACGATGCCACCCAGAAGGCGCTGGACACCGCCTACGGCGCGTGGGCCGATCTGCGTCGCGAGCTGTCCGATTCGCGCGCCGCCGTCGAGGAGCGCCGGCGGTTGCTGGAGCTGTTCGCCCAGTGCACCGATTCGCAGCGCGCCTGGCTGCTGTTGGAGGATTATTTCAGCAAGTTGTCCCTGGCTCGCCGGGACTTCAGCGGCACGGATTGGTGGCCGCGCCTGTTGGCGGTGACCGGCCCCGCGCGCCTGGAGGAAACGGCGTTGTTGTTCCTGCGCCACAAGCGCCCGCTGCCCAGCGAACTGAGCGCGTACGCCAACTTTGAACGCCTTGCCGAACTGGAAAAGGCCGAGGCCGAGCAGAAGCGTATCGCCGCGCTCGAACAGTGGCTGCTGCCCCACCGCGCCGAGCATCTGGACGCGCCCCGGGCCCACCTGCGCGTGCGGGCGCGCGTGTGGCCCGTGGAAGCCGAGCCGGGTCTGCACGAACTGGACATCGAGTTTCTGCTCTACCGCCCCCGCTCCGGCGAAAAACCCCGCACGCTGGCCGAACTCATCGAACTGACCCAGCCGCCCCGGGCCCTGCACGAGCAGGAGCTGTTCGCCCCGCGCGACTGGGACTTCCTCTGCTGGGTGGCCGCCCTGCACGGCTCGCGCGCGGTGGACGGCGAGCCGCTGCGGTTGCGCGGCCTGGACCTGTTGCAATGGCTGGCCCGCTGGGGCAACCCCCCCTGGATTGAATGGGCCGGCCGGCCGGAAAATGTGTTTTTCACCGGGCAGATGGCGGAGCTGGTGCCCCATCTGGACCGCGAAAACGCCGAACTGCTGTTCCAACCCCGCCTGAAACTGCCCGGCGGTCAGATCCTGAACCTCCAGGAGGGGCGCTTCTTCGCCGGCCAGCCCGCGCTGGTGGCGGTGCAACACACCTTCTACCTGCTTCGCAATCCGCCCGCCCCGGCCCTGCTGGCCGCGTTGAGCCGGGACCCGGGCGTGCCGGTGCACCGCCTGAGCCATCGCCTGTTGACCCACCTGCGCAAAAACGCCCCGCCCGAGGAGGGAGACTGGGACAGCCTCTGCACCGTGCACGCGGCCCGGCCCCAGTTCATCTTCGAACTGGAGGGGGAAACCGTGCGCCTGCGCCTGCTGGCCGTGAGCGAACGCGACCAGAGCCGCTGGCAGTGGAACGGCCATGAATGGCAGCGCCTGGACCCGCCCAGCCCGCCCCCGCCCCGACCCGATGTGTTGGACGACGCACGCTTGGACCAGGCCGTGGGGTGGTTGCGTCGGCTGGACTGGTTTACCCCCGAGCCGGGGTTGTGGGTGGGCGATGCCAACGACCACTTCCTGTGCTCCCTGGCCGCGGCCTGGCCCGATCGCCCGTCCGGCGCCGAGTACCTGGCCAATCCCGCTTTCCAGCGTCTGTTCCTGCAGCCGCGCCAGCTCAAGCCCCGGATCATTGTTCAGGGCAGCGGCATTGACTGGTTTGCCGTCTCCGCCGCCTGGGAGCAGGAGGGGCTCAAACTGACCCGCGCCGACCTCGAGCGGCTGGCCACGGCCAACTCGCGCTTTGTCAAGCTGCCGGACAGCGGCTGGGTGCAGTTGGACCTCGACGCCGTGCGCCAGGCGCAGGAAACAATGGCCGATCTGGGTCTCGAGGGCCTTTCCGCCCTGCCCCAGAAGGTGGACATGGTCCAGGCGGTACACCTGGGCGAAGAAGGCCTGACCCGCTTCGCCGATCTGCCCGAAACACGCGCCCTGCGAGAGCAGTTGGCCAACTTCCGCGGCGTGGCCGCCGTGCCGCTGCCGGCGGGGGTGACCGCCACCCTGCGGCCCTATCAAAAGGACGGCTTCGATTTCCTGTGCCATCTGGCCCGGGTCAAACTGGGCGGCATCCTCGCCGACGACATGGGGCTGGGCAAAACCCTGCAAACCCTGGCCTGGCTGGCCTGGCTCAGGGAGCAGCATCCCAAGAAACCCAAACCCGCGCTGGTCATTTGCCCCGCCTCGGTGCTCCATAACTGGCGCCGCGAGTCCGAGAAGTTCACCCCCGGTCTCAAGGTGCTGGTGCTGGAAAGCGGCCCCGCCCGGCACAACCTGCGCAAGCAGATTCCCCACTACGACCTCATCGTCACCAACTACGCCCTGTTGCGGCGCGACCTGGAGGCGCTCAAAAAATTCTCCTTCCGCGCCGTCATCCTCGACGAGGCCCAGTTCATCAAAAACCCGGCCGCCCAGGTCAGCCAGTCGGTCAAGCAGCTCCAAGCCGAGCACCGCCTGGCGCTGACCGGCACCCCGCTTGAAAACCGCCTCCTGGACCTCTGGAGCATTGTGGATTTCGTCAACCCCGGCTACCTCGGCAACCAGCAGCAATTCCAGGAAACCTACGAGCCGGGCGGGGAAAACGCCGAGTGGAACCGCCGCATCGCCCGCCGCAAGCTTTCCGCCAAGCTGCGCCCCATCCTCTTGCGCCGGCTCAAGAAACAGGTTGCCCAGGACCTGCCCGAGCGCATCGAGGAGCGGCGCGACTGCGAACTGACCGAAGACCAGCGCAAGCTCTACCTGGCCGAACTGCGCCGCAGCCGCGAGCAGGTGCTCCAGACCGTGCAGGAAAAGGGACTGGCCCGCAGCAAACTCCAGGTCCTGGCCGCGCTCACCCGACTGCGCCAGATTTGCTGCCACCCCGCCCTGGTGGGCAGCGACTGCGCCTCCGGCAAGACCGACACCTTCTTCGAGCTGATCGAGCCGTTGCTGGAGGAGGGACAAAAGGTCCTGGTCTTCAGCCAGTTTGTCCGCATGTTGCTCCTGCTCGAGGGCGAATGCCGCAAGCGCCAATTGCCCACCCACCTGCTCACCGGCGAGACCAAGGACCGCCAGGAAGTGGTCCGCGCCTTTACCGAGGATCCCAACCCCTGCCTGTTCCTGTTGAGCCTGCGCGCCGCCGGCACCGGTCTCAACCTCACCACCGCCAGCTACGTGGTGCTCTACGACCCGTGGTGGAACCCGGCGGTCGAGGCCCAGGCCATCGACCGCACCCACCGCATCGGCCAGACCCGCACCGTCAACGCCTACCGGCTCATCGCCCCGGGCACGGTCGAGGAGAAAATCTGGGAACTCCAGCAGACCAAGGCCCAGACCATTGCCGACGTGCTCGGCGAGGAAGGCTTTGCCCGCAGCCTCACCCAGGCCGACCTCGAGTACCTCTTCGCCGAGAGCTGACCCCGCTCGCCAGCTCGGGAGGTTCCCTTGGCGGGTGTGGGGAGTGGCTGGAAAAAACTGTCGCCGACCGGCCGGCAAGCCTTAATTCTGCGCCGTGCCCGAGTTCGAGCTCCGCACCCACGAGATTGCCTTTTGCAGCCGGGTGGCCGGCTGGCTCAACGCCCTCTTCGCCGCCCATCCCGAGTGGCCCTTCCGCCGCGCCGAAATCGAGGACTCCCGCGCTCTGGATCGCAAACGCTCCGATCTGCGCGTGTATGGCGATGCCCGGCGGCTGATCCTCGCCGGTGAGGTCAAGCTGCCGGGCACGCCCGAAGGCCGCAACCCCTACGCCGGTGACCTGATGGAAAACTCGGCCCGGAAAGCCGACAATGCCGGAGCGGAGTTTTTCTTCACTTGGAACGTCAACCTGTTCGTGCTCTTCGACCGCAAGCTCTGGCATCGCCCGCTGCCGGAGCGGCGCGTGCAGGACTTTGAATTGGGTTTGGAGCTGGAGCACCGAACGGACGTCGAGCGGCCGGAAGTCGAAGCGCGCCTGCAGCAGTTTCTTGCCGACCTGTTTGCCAACTTCGCCGCGATTGTCCTGGGCCAGAAACCGGTGTGGGGGATGCGGCTGGACCAGTGGTTTGTCCGGTCCTTCGAACACCACGTCTTTTGGCCGGTTCAACTGACCCGCGAACATGTTTGGAAACGGGCCGAGGCCGACAAGAACTTCGATCACCGCCTCCAGGAATGGCTCGCGCGGGAGCAGGGATGGTTGTTCACCCGGAGCGACCCCAAAGAATGGCGGGCGGTGCTGGACCGTGCGGCCCGCACGCTCTGTTACGTCTTCGCCAACCGCCTGATTTTCTACGAGTCCGTTCGCGCCAAGTTCGCCGAACTTGCGCCGGTGAGCGTCCCCGGTGGTCTGCGCGCGGCCGATGACCTCTACGACCATTTCCAAGGAGTGTTTCAGCGCGCGGTCGAGGTCACGGGGGACTACGAGACCCTGTTCTACCCCGGCGAAAAAGACTGGGCCGCCCCGCTGATCTTCGGCCACCCGGAGGCAGTGGACGCCTGGCGCTCGGTCGTGGCCAGCCTGGAACGCTTCAACTTCAAACTCATTCCCACCGACATCCTGGGCGGCATCTTCCGCAGGTTGATTGACCCGACGGAGCGCCGCCGCTTCGGCCAGATCTACACCAACGAGGACCTCGTGGATGTGGTCAACGCCTTCTGCATCCGTGATGCCGAAGCCCACGTGCTCGACCCGGCCGCCGGCTCGGGCAGCTTTCTGGTGCGCGCCTACCACCGCAAGGCCTGGCTCAAGCAGCACGCGAGCCGACGCCACCCCAGCGTCTCGCATCAGGACTGGCTGCGGCAGATTTACGCCGTGGACATCTCCCTGTTTGCCGCCCACCTGTGCACGCTCAACCTCGCCGCCCGCGACATCCGCGACGAGGAAAACTACCCGCGCGTGCGCCGCGGCAACTTCTTCGAGGTCGCCCGCGACGTGGCCAACGGCAAGCCGTTCTGCCTGCTGCCCCACGGGCTTCGCGGTGAGCGCCGCCCGGGCCCGATCCAACTGCCGCCGCTGGACGCCGTGGTGGGCAATCCGCCCTACGTACGCCAGGAACTGATCCCCAAGCGCTCGCAGAAGGGTGTCAAGCCCCTGCAGGCCAAGGAAGACCTGCTGGCGCTGTGCGCCGAGTTCTGGCCCGGCCTCAAGCTCAGCGGACGCAGCGACCTGCATTGCTACTTCTGGCCCGCCGCCAGCAGGTTCCTCAAGGAGGGCGGCTGGCTCGGATTCCTGACTTCGTCCAGTTGGCTCGACGTCGAATACGGCTTTGCCCTGCAGGAATGGCTGCTCCAGAACTTTCGCATCCACGCCATTCTCGAAAGCAACGCGGAGCCGTGGTTCGAGGACGCCCGCGTCAAGACCTGTGCCGTCATCCTGCAACGTTGTTCCGATCCCAGGGCCCGCGCCGCCCAACTGGTGCGCTTTGTCCGGCTGGACGCGCCGCTGCGGACCATCCTGGGTGAGCGACCCGATGAAAACGCCCGCCAGACCGCCGCCGAGGCGTTCCGCGACGCCATCCTGGCCTGCAGGAAAAACGTTACCCGCGACGGCTGGCGCGTGGTGGTCAAACGCCAGGAGGAGCTTTGGCAGGAAGGCGTGCGCGCCGGCCGCCTCTTCGAGTTGCAACGCCAGCGCGATTTGACCGATCGGGTGCGGCCAGCGGCGGGTGACGACCTCGACGACGAGGAGCGCGGCAACGGCTACTACGACGAAAACGGCAACGGCCTCCTGCACGAGGATGCGCCGGTCTATGGCCCGCACTACGGCGGCGGCAAGTGGGGCAAGTATCTGCGCGCCCCGGAGCTGTATTTCCGCATCATGCAGCGCTACGGCGACCGCTTCGTACCGCTGGGCGAAATCGCCACCATCCGCTTCGGCGTCAAGAGCGGCTGCGACGCCTTTTTCATGCCGCGCGATGTTACGGCGGCGTACTTGGAGAAGTATTCGCGGTTGGAGTGGAACGAAGCGCCGTTGTTGACCGCCTGCAAGCGCGCCGAGGTCGAGTCCGGTCAGGTCAAGCTGGTGTTGGCTGGCGACGGCACGGTGCATCCGGTCGAGGCCCGCTACCTCGCTCCGGAGGTGCACAGTCTGATGAATGTGAGCCGACCGGTCATTTCGGCGCGGGAGCTGGACAGGTTGGTTTTGCAGGTGTCCGAGCCGATGACGGAGCTGAAAGGGACATACGTCCTGAAATACCTTCGCTACGGCGAGAAAACCACATTCGCCTCCCCGAAAAGCAAGTCCGTGCCCGTGCCTCAGCGCTCCACCTGTGCCAGCCGCCAGCGGTGGTATGACCTGACCGGGGCAAAGCCGGGGGCGTTTTTCTGGCCGATGGCGCAGCAGTACCGGCACGTCGTCCCGGCAAATCCGGAGGGGCTGATTTGTAACCACAATTTGTTTGACGTGCATCCGGTCGGCTTGTCCGACCGGCAGACCCGGGTGCTCCAGGCAATCGTTAATTCGACCCTGGTGGCGAATTTCAAAACGTTTTTCGGCCGCTACGCCGGTACGGAGGGCAACCTCAAGACCGAGGTCGTGGACGTGAACCTCCTCGAAATCCCCGACCCCCGCCGGGTCACGCCCGCCGTGGCCCGCAAGCTCGAAGACGCCTTTGAGCGGCTTTGCCAGCGCGACACCGGCCCGATGGTCGAGGAGGAGTTCATGGACTGCCACTCGATCGAGCGCGCCCGCAAGCTGGCCCAACGGCCCATCAGCCTGCCGGCGGAGCTGTGCCAGCCCGACCGCCGCGCGCTGGACCTGGCCGTGTTCGAGCTGCTCGGGGTGACCAGCGCCCGCGAACGCGAGGCCCTCTGCGATGAGCTTTACCGCGAGACCGCCGCGCATTTCCGGCAGATTCGCCTGGTCGAAATCCAGAAGCAGGAGCAGCGCGCCCGCGCCGAGGGCCGCGAGTTCCGTACCGACGAACTGGCCGCCGACCTTTGGGATGCGCTCACCGAGGAGGAGCGCCGGCCCGTGGCCGAGTGGCTGGCCGCGCAAGTCGGCGGCCGCGGTGCGCGCTTCGCCATCCCGGAAGGCCGGGCCAACCTGCCCGACGCCAGCGATTTTCTCGACGCGACCACGGTGTTCTTCCGCCAGGCTGACGAGCGCAAACCGCAGTCCTTGCGGTTGCCTTCGCGCGCCCACGCGGAGATTGTGTTCACCCTGGCCCGGCTGGGTTGGCACGGGGAGGTTTGTTTGCCGGCAAGCGTGTCAGACGCCGCGGCGTTGAAGGCCGCGCTAGACGCGCGCCTGACCGCCCAGCGCGAGCGCGCGCAGCAACTGGCCCGCAGCCGCTCCAGTGACGAACACCGGGTCGCCGACCTGGCGGGCCTGCTCGAGCACTGGCTGATCCACGGTCGCCCGGCTCGGACGCCAACCCCGCAGCCCGAGTGAGCCGCTCCCGTTGAGTGGTTCGGAAAGAACCGAGTTGGCCGACCGGTGCGGGAACCGGTCGCCCCCCCAACCCCACGGCGGCACGGAGAGGGGATCCAAGACCAGTTCGACCAAGGGCCGATTATTCCGGCTCAGACGAGCGCGGGGAGGACTTCAACCTCGGCGGCGGTGGGACCGCTTTCCACCATCAACGGGACCTCGGGGTTGCGGAAGTCAATCCCGGCCAGCGCCAGGTAATGGTGGAACAGTTCGGTGTTCTGCAGGAAGCCGCGGAAGCGTTCCGCCCCCGGCCCCAGGGCGATCAGGGGCACGTAGTCGGCCGTGTGTTCGCCGCTGGTCCAGCCGACCCCGTAGTAATTGCCCAGGAGCTGGCCGAGTTGGAGGGTGGCCGAGTTCATCGCGTCGTAGAGTGCCCAGCCTTTCTTTTCCAGGAAGCTGGCGAGGAACGCGGCCTTGGCATCGGGCACCTTGTAGCCGGTGGCTTCGCGAATGACCTTTTGCAGATGCCCGGGGGTGTGGTTGTTGCCCAGGCGGCGGGAGATCTCGGAAAACGAGGCCCGGGCGTGACGCAGGTTGTGGAAGGCGGGCGGCTTGGCGCCATCCCCGCTGCCGCCCGAACTGTTCAGCCCGGCGTTGGCGGTGCCGTGGTCCGTGGTGATGACCAGCAGGGTGTCCGGCTCGCGCTGCCGAAATTCCAGGCACACTTCGATCGCCTCATCGAAGGCCAGCAGATCGTGCACCGCCGCGGCGATGTCGTTGGCGTGGGCGGCGTGGTCCACGCGCCCGCCTTCGACCTGCAGCACGAAGCGGTCCTCGCGGGCCAGTTTTCGCAGCGCGCGGCGCGTCATTTCCGCCAACGTGGGCACGCGCTCGCGCAACTTGGCGTCCGCCTGATGGTCAATCGTAAAAGGCAGGTGGCTTTCGGCGAAAATTCCCAGCCAGGGGCGGTCCGGTGGTGCATCGGCCAGTTCAGCCTGTTTCTGGGCAAGGAAGTATCCGGCCCCCCGGTAATCCGCCAAGAGGTCCCGTTTGTCCTGGCGTTTGCCGGCCAGGAAGAACTTGCTTCCGCCGCCCAGGAGTACTTCGACCCGGCGGTCCAGGTATTGCACCGCAATGGTCTCGGCATCTTCGCGCCGGGCGTTGGCCGCGAAGCCGGCGGGTGTGGCGTGGGTAATTTCGGTCGTGGTCACCAGCCCGCGCTTCCAGCCCGCCTCGGCCAGGAGGCGATAAAGGGGCCGCAACTCCCGGCCATCCGGAAGGATGTTAAGGGAACCGTTTTTGACCCGGGAACCGCTTCCCCAACTGGAGGACGCCGCGGCCGAATCGGTGACCACCGAGTTCAACGAACGCATGTTGACCAGCGCCTGAACCGTGTCGGCCCGTTGATAAAGTTCCAGCCACCGCAATCCGGTCCCCCGCACCAGTCGGGAGAAATAATCGGCCACGGTCAACGTCCCGGAACTGGTTCCATCGGCCACCAGATGAAGGATGTGCCTCGGAACGGCTCCCTGGGTACCGCCGATGCCGGGGGCAGCGGCGTGACCCTCCTTTGGGGGGACGACCCAAGAACTCAGGGCCGCGGTGAGACCGGCGCGTTTGAGAAAGCTGCGGCGACTGGCCAACATGGGCAAAAACCTAAGTGGCTATTCCCGGATTGCCAATCGGGTTTTTGTTAACAGTGGGAAACAAGGCCCCGGCTGAGAAATCGGCCGCAACTACCCGGCCTCGACAACCACCGGATGTGGCGGCCAGGAGCCCAGCACGGGCAAAAATGTGGCACTGCATTTGCTAGGTAAAAGCGGGCCCGAGTCAGGGGCTGGAAGCGTTTCCCAGGCCTGGCCTTCGGGTTTGGTTGTTGGTTGGTTGCAGTGGTTGGGGTCATGAGTGGCGGGTTCGGACCGGGTGGTTCGGCCCGCCACTCAACATGTCAGGGTCCGGAGGCAAAGCAAGCCGCCCGGCCGGGTAGGTCCCGAACCGGGCGGGAAGTGGGCCTTTGCTTGGGGGGAGGCCCGGTAACTCAGATCGTTTTGAGGGTTTTGTTAATCCGTTCGATGGTATCGTCCACCTGTTCAGGAGTCAGCATGCCGATGGTCATGGCATCCACCAGGTTGTTGCCGATGACGTACCGCAGCGAGGCGTCCTTGGCCGACGCTTCAGTGAGCTTGCCTGCCCCAAAGATTTTCATCCCCACCACGGCCTTGCCGTTGGCCCGGGCGGTCTTGAGGGTCTGGGTGACCGCTTCCACCGAGTCATCGCAGGAGTAGTCCGAGCCGCCTTTGTGGTTGATGCGGGCAAAGATCACTTCCACCCAGGGGTCCTTGGCCGCCAGTTTCAGTGCCCCGTGATCATGGCAGGAGACCCCGACCGCGCGCACCACGCCTTTCTGCTTCAACTCCGACAGCTCCTCGCGAATCCGGGCATATTCCTGCGGCCACTTGTCGTTCAACATGCAGTGGATGAGGCAGATATCAATCAAATCGGTGTCCAGCTCCCGCCGGAAGCGGTCCACCTCTTCCCGGGCACCTCCCGAAGGGGTGTTCCAGTCTTCCTTTCTGGGCCAGATTTTGGTCAGCACCACGTACCGGTCGCGGGGTACGCCCTTCATGGCATTGCGCACAAAGGGGTGCGAGCCGTAAAGGTCGGCCAGGTCCAGAAAGTTCACTCCCCCCTCATCGAAGGCGTGGCGCAGCAGGCGGGTGAATTTCTCCTGCCCCATCCGGGTGTGTTCCGAAGACCGGCGGTAACCGTTGAAGCCGGTACCCTGAGCCAGGAAGGAGCACCGAATGCCCGTCCGGCCCAGGAGCACGCGATCGGAGGCGGCCCGGGGCTTGACCGGCTCGGTTTGAGCCAGTCCGGACAACGGCCTTGCCAGCAACAAGCCGGCGCCGGCCAGGGAGGTTTTGAGAAACTCGCGACGATCCAAGGGTGGGTTCAGTTTCATGGGAACGGCTGGGAAATGGTTTTTGTTGACCATCGTTTTGGATTTTGAACGGCCCTAGAGTAATCCAGAACTGCTCGGCTGCCAACCGGATTTCCGCCGGGCGATGCCCTGCCCGGCCGGGGAAAAATCTCCCGTGCCGCCTTTCCCTGCCCGCCTCAATTCCGTACCCGTGGGCCCGGCGCGCACCCGGCGGGGGGAGTCCATGCTCGACTAAACGCGCCCCGGCGGGAACATTGCCGCTCCGATGCGGTTGCTGGACCGCTACCTGTTGCGCGAGTTGTTGGTTCCCCTGGCCTACTGCCTGGGCGGCTTTCTGATTTTCTGGATTTCGTTCGATCTATTGGGCGATCTGGAGCGTTTCCAAACTGCGCGGCTTACGCCGGCGGACCTGGTGGAGTACTACCTGGTTTTGCTGCCGGAAATTTGGGTCACCATCAGCCCGGTGGCCCTGTTGCTGGCGCTGTTGTATGCCCTGACCCACCACGCGCGGCACCACGAGCTGACCGCCATCCGCGCGGCCGGGGTCAGTTTGTGGCGGGCCTGCCTGCCTTATTTCGGCGTGGGTGTGGTTTTCAGCGGACTGATTTTTGCCCTGAACGAGGCGTGGGCACCCCGGGGACGGGAACTGAGCGAGCGCATTCTGCACCGCCGCGAAGCCGGTGCGTCCGACAGCCAACGCGCCCGCTGGCATCGGAATGTCGCCTTCCACAACGAACGCCACCGCCGCCTCTGGAACATCGGTTTGTATGACCGCGACAACGGCCGCCTGTGGAACGTCAACGTGGATTGGGAGCTGGAGAACGGCATGCGCCGCCGCATTGCCGCCGAATACGGGGTTTACACCAACGGCACCTGGGTCTTTTACGGAGTGCGCCAACTGTTCTTTTCCCCCCTGCCCGAACCCCGCTGGGAGACCGGCGAGACCAACCGATTGGAATTGGTCGAACTGAGCGAAACGCCCTCCCAAATCAACACCGAGCTGCGTTTCGCCGCCCTGCAGGGGGCCCGGGCCGCCAAGCGCGCCAGCCTGTCCCTGCGCCAAATCCGGGATTATCAAGAGCTGCACCCAAACCTCCCCGAGCCGGCCCGGCGCAAATTGGTCACCCAATTGCACGCCCGGCTGGCCGAACCGTGGACTTGTCTGGTGGTGGTGCTCATGGCCATTCCCTTTGGGGCTCCCGGGGCGCGCCGCAATGTGTTCGCCGGCGTGGCGGCCAGCATCTTTCTCGTCTTCGCCTTTTTCTTCACCCGCTGGCTTTCCCTGGCCCTGGGCATGGGAGGGCACTTGCCGCCCGGGGTGGCGGCCTGGCTGCCGCACGCCCTCTTCGGCCTGGGAGGAATTTGCCTCACCTGGCGGGTCCGCTGAGCCGAGTTTTCCCCTGCATCGCGGGACAAACCGGTTAAATTTCCCCCATGACGGCCCCGGCCCCGCCGCTTCCGGACCTGGAAACCCGCCTGGCGCGCCTCAACGCCCTCTACCAGGTCAGCCAGGTGCTCCACTCGACCCTCGACCCGCAGGAAGCTTTGCGGCTCATCATCCGCGAGGCGGTCCGGCTCATGCGCGCCAGCAGCGGCTCCCTGGTCCTGCTCAACCCCACCACCCGGCTCTTGGAAATCCACGCCGCCTGGGGCCTGCCCCCCGGCGCCGATCAACTTCACCTCAAGCCCGGCGAGGGCATTACCGGCTGGGTCGCCCGCACCGGACGCCCGGCCCGCGTGGGCGAAGTGCGGGCGGACCCCCGCTACATCATGCTCCGCCCCGAGGTGCGCTCGGAGTTGGCCGTGCCCCTGGAGGTGCGCGGCGAAGTGCGGGGCGTGCTCAACGTGGACTCCGACCAACCCGACGCCTTCACCGAAGAGGACGAGGCGTTGCTGACCGAACTGGCCCGTCAGGCCGCCGCCGTCATTCTCAACACCTGGCAGTATGAACAACTGCGCCTGAAGGCCCGCTGGTTTGAAACCCTGGTTTCCGTGGGCCAGACCGTGAATTCCCCGGTCACCCTGCACGAAGTCCTGCAAACCATCACCCGCGAGGCACGCCGGCTCATGGGTGCCCGGCTGGTCTCCCTGCTCCTGCTGGACCCGAGCGGCGAATGGCTCGATCTGCGAGCCAGTGCCGGTGCCGGCCCCGCCTACCTCAACAAACCCCGGCTGAGTGTGGGCGACAGCCTGCTGGGTAGCGTGGTGCGCCGGCGCAGGCCTTTGCAGGTCGAAAATGTCCAGACCTCCCCCCGCTACCAGCACCCCGAAATCGCCCGCTTGGAGGGTCTGGTCTCGCTGCTGAGCGTGCCCCTGCTTTACCACGAGCGGGCGCTGGGCGTGCTCAACGTGTACACCGGCGCATCCCACAGCTTCTCCAACGAGGAAATCCAGGTCCTGAGCGCCTTCGCCGACTTCTCCGCCCTGGCCATCGAGAAGGCCCGGCTCTACGAACGCCTGGTCCAAACCGAGGAACAACTGCGCCGGCAGGAGCAACTGTCCACCCTCGGCCTGCTCGCCGCCGAACTCGCCCACGAAATCCGCAATCCCCTCACCGTCCTGCAAATGCTCTTCCATTCGCTGGACCTGCGCTTCCCCGAGTCCGATCCCCGGGCCGAAGACGTGGCGGTCTTCGCCGCCACCCTCGCCCGGATGAATCGTCTCGTGGAGCGGGTGCTGGACCTCGCGCGCCAGAGCGAACCCCGCCTGGTTCCCGTGCAGATCAATCTGCTCCTCACCGACCTGGCCCTGCTCATCCGCTCCAAACTCCGCCAGCACCGCATCGAGTTCCTCACCCGGCTGGACCCGGACCTGCCACCCGTAACCGCCGACCCCACCCAACTCGAACAAGCCCTGCTCAACCTCCTGCTCAACGCCATCGAGGCCATGCCCGATGGGGGCCGGCTCACCCTGACCACGCGCACCGTGCGACGGCCGGGCCTGCCGGACCCGCCCACGGGAGTGGCCATCGGGGTGCGCGACACCGGCCCCGGCATGCCCCCCGCGCAGCGGGCGGGGGCCTTTCGGGGGCTGCTCGAGACCACCAAGCCCGGCGGCACCGGTCTGGGGCTGGCCATCACCGGCCGCGTCATCGAAGCGCATCGCGGCAAAATCTTCCTCGCCTCCGGCCCGGGTCGGGGCACCGTGGTCACCCTGCTGCTGCCGGTGTGACATCCCAACGCCGCGCCCCGGCCGCTTCCCGGGTCGCAACGGATCTGTCGCCCCCGAGCGGGTTGTCGCCGGGCTTCGGCGCGCCAAGCCGTCGCCACCCCCGGACGCGGCCCGGCCGGCACGCGCCCCGCGCATTTTGCGCTTGCCGAAACCGGCGGGCGGGCGTAGCTGTGTTCCAGTACGCCGCCGTGCGATTTCGCTCCGGTTGTTCTTTGAATCGAGCAAAGAGACTTTGCCCTGCCATTGCGCGTGGATGGAAACTATGTCCTTGAACCGTAAGCTCGAAATAACGGAGCCCGGACGTCGGCGGTCTGCCGACAGGCCTTCACTGGAAGTCGAAAGCCGCCGATGGGGCTCCACCTGTTTCTGATCAGTTCAAAGGAACTGTACCCACGGCATCGTGGCGGGGCTCATTTCCCAGCGGCTCCGGGAGACCCCTCCCGGGGCCGCTTTTTGTTTGGGAGATCCACCCCTTACGGCTAGAGTGTGCGCGTGGCCGCAGAAGACCTGTTTGCTTCCGCCGCCCCGCCCTCGGGTTCCGCCCCGTCCACGGAGCCCGGGCCGGCGCCCCGCGCCGCACCCCTGGCTGCGCGGATGCGCCCCCGGGACCTGAGTGAGTTTGTGGGCCAAACCCACCTGCTGGGCCCCGGCCAGTTGCTTCGGCGGGCCATCGAGGCCGACCGTGTCCAGTCACTGATCCTGTACGGCCCGCCCGGGGTGGGCAAAACCACGCTGGCCCAGATCATCGCCCGCCAGACCCGCTCGCGCTTCGTGCGCCTGAGCGGGGTCGAATCCAACGTGGCCGAGCTGCGCCGGGAACTGAGCGCCGCCGCCCACCGGCTGGCCAACACCGGCCAGCCCACGCTGCTGTTTCTGGACGAAATCCACCGCTTTAACAAGGCCCAGCAGGACGTGCTGTTGCCCGACGTGGAAAGCGGCGTCGTGCGGCTCATCGGCGCCACCACGCACAATCCCTGCTTCTTCGTCAACGCCCCCCTGGTCTCGCGCTCCTTGGTCTTCGAGCTGAAACCGCTCACCGAGGAGGAGCTGGAGACCCTGCTGCGCCGCGCCCTGGCCGACCCGGAACGCGGCCTGGGGCATCTCCCGATCGCGGCCGACCCCGACGCCCTGCGCCATCTGGCGCGCGTGGCCGACGGTGACGCCCGCAAGGCGCTCAACGCCCTCGAGATCGCCGCACTCACCACGCCACGCGCCCCGGACGGCAAGATTCGCCTGACCCGGGAAGTGGCCGAGCAAAGCATCCAGAAAAAGGCCGTGGTCTATGACGGCGACGAGGACGCCCACTACGACACCATCTCGGCCTTCATCAAATCCGTCCGCGGCAGTGACCCCGATGCCGCCCTGTACTGGCTGGCCAAGATGATCCATGCCGGCGAGGACCCGCGCTTCATCGCGCGGCGACTGGTCATCTGCGCGGCCGAAGATGTGGGGCTGGCCGATCCGATGGCCCTGGTCCTGGCCCAGGCCGCCGTGCAGGCCGCCGAATTCATCGGCTGGCCCGAGGCCCGCATCCCGCTGGCCGAGGCCACGATCTACGCGGCCACCGCTCCCAAAAGCAACAGCAGCATCCTGGCCATTGACGCCGCCCTGGCCGATGTGCGCCAGGGTCGTACTCTCCCGGTGCCGGAGCACTTGCGCGACGCGCATTATGCCGGGGCGGAGCGCCTCGGACACGGGGTCGGCTACCAGTATGCCCATGCTCACCCGGATCACTTCGTGGCCCAGGACTACCTCGGCGCCGACCGCCGCTATTACGAACCCACCGAGCAGGGCTTCGAACGCAAGATCAGGGAGCGGGTGGAAAAATGGCGCCAGCAGTTCATGGCGGCCCGCGCCGCCGCCCCCGCCCCGCCGGCCCCCGGTCCATGACCCCGGCGTTGAGCGAGGCCAAGGCCGCCCTGCGCCGGGAAATCCGCGCCTGGTTGCGGGCGCGCTCCGTCGCCGAGCGCGCCGCAGCATCCGCCGCCGCCCGCGCCCTGCTGCAAAACCGACCGGAGTGGCGTCACGCGCGCCGCATCCTGCTTTACGTGCCGCTGGCCGACGAACTGGACCTGTGGCCGTTGGCGGCCGAGGTGCTCGCCGCGGGTCGGCAACTGGCCCTGCCGCGCTTTGCCCCCGCCACCGGGGGGTACGAGGCCGCGCTCGTTGCCCTTCTCGACCGGGACCTGGGTCCCGGCCGGTACGGCATTCCCGAGCCGCGGCCGGACTGCCCGACCATTCCGCTAAACCAACTGGACTTGCTGCTGGTGCCGGGCGTATGCTTTGACCACGAAGGTCGGCGGTTGGGCCGGGGCCGAGGGTACTACGACCGGCTGCTGACCGAGCCACATGGCACGGCCTGCGGTGTGGCGTGGGACCCTCAGGTGCGGGCCCGCCTGCCCGCCGGGCCGGAGGATCAAACCGTGGATTGCATTTTGACGCCGACGCGCTGGCTCGCGGTGGCGCGGCGATGATGACATGACCTGGCTGGCGAGTGTGGAGTGGGTGTGCGCAGCCCTCGGCCTGGGCGCCGGCATCTGGGTCGGGTTTTTAACCTGGCGTCAGGTGGACCGTCGCACGGCCCGCTCGCTGGCGCAGCGGCAGCAGGCACTGCTCGAGCAGGCCCGCCGGGAAGCCGAGACCCTCCAGCGCGAGGCCCGCCTGGCTGCCGAGGAACTCGGCCTGCAACGCCGCCGCCAGGTCGAAGAGGAAATTTCCTCCCGACGCGCCGACCTGGAGAAGACCGCGACCAAGCTGGCCCAGCGCGAAGCGGCATTGGAACTTCAGGGCCAAACCCTGGCCGAACGTGAGCGCGCCCTGGCCGAGGCGCGGGCCGCCCTCGAGCAACGTGAAGCGCACCTGCGCGCGTTGCAAACCGAGGCCGAAAACCTGTTGCGACAGCGCCGCGAAACCCTTGCCGCCGCGGCGCACCTCACCGAAGCCGAGGCGCGGGTCACCCTCCGGCGGGAACTGGAGCAGGAAGTGCAGCGCGACGCCGCGGACCTCACCCGCCACATCCTGGAAAAGGCCCGGATTCAGGCCGAGGAACAGGCCCGGCACATCATTGCCCTGGCCATTCAGCGGTACGCCGGGGAACACGCCGGGGAAACCTCCACCTGCGCCGTGACCCTCAACGGGCATGACATCAAGGGCCGCATCATCGGCCGGGAGGGCCGCAACATCCGCGCGTTTGAAACCCTCACCGGGGTTACGGTGCTCGTGGACGACACCCCCGGCACGGTCCTGCTTTCGGCGTTTGATCCGGTGCGCCGCGAAGTGGCGCGGCAGGCCATGGAACGCCTCGTGGCCGACGGCCGCATCCATCCGGGCCGCATCGAGGAGGTGGTCAAGAAGGTCAGCGAGGAAATGGAGGAAACCATTTTCCGCGCGGGCGAGGAGGCCGTTTTCAAAGTCGGCCTGCCGCCCCTGCCCCCGGAGATTGTCCGGCTGCTGGGGCGGTTGCGCTTCCGACACAGTTTTGCCCAGAACATCCTCGACCACTCCGTCGAGGTTGCCCACCTGGCCGGACTCATGGCCGCGGAGCTGGGCGCCAGCGTGCCGCTGGCCCGGCGGGCGGGGCTGTTGCACGACATCGGCAAAGCGGTCAACCACGAGGTCGAGGGCTCGCACGCGGCGGTGGGGGCCGAGTTGATCAGGCGCTACGGCGAATGCCCGGAGGTGGTGCATGCCGTCGCCTCCCACCACGGCGAACAGCCGCACCAGAGCATCCTGGGCCCGCTGGTCAGCGCCGCCGATGCCATCAGCGCCTCCCGCCCGGGGGCCCGTTCCGAGTCCATGACCACCTACCTGCAGCGGCTCGAAGACCTCGAGCGCATCGGGGCCAGCTTCCCCGGGGTGGAGAAATGTTACGCCGTGCAGGCCGGCCGGGAGGTGCGCGTCATCGTCAAACCGGAGGCCGTGGACGATCTGGGCGCTCACCTGCTGGCGCGGAACATCGCCCGGAAAATCGAGGCGGACCTGCTCTACCCCGGTCAAATTCGCGTGACCGTGGTTCGCGAAACGCGCTGCATCGAGTTCGCCAAGTAGCCGGCCGATCGCGGCGGGGGGCTCTCCGTGGAAAAGCCGGGGGATTTAGTTCCCGGGTGGGCTGCGGGCGGCGTCCGGTGGGTGCGCCCGTTTGCGAAAAACGACCAGGTGCTGCCAGGGCAGGGAGCGGACCGTTTGAACCCATTCCAGCGGATGCGCCGCGGCTTCCCGGAGAATCTGGGCCTCGCTCATCTTGTGCAACGGCTTGATCGGCACGGCGGGGTCTTCGGCACGGTACTCGACGAAGACCAGGCGGCCGCCGGGTTTGAGCGCGCGGCACAGGGCGGCCAACACCTCGTGCGGCCAGGCCAGCTCGTGGTACACGTCCACCATCAGGATCAGGTCCAGACCGGCCTCGGGCAGACGCGGGTCCTGCTCGGTGGCCACCACCGTCACCACGTTGCTGACCGCCCGCGCGGCCATGTTTGTGCGCAGGCGGGCGAGCATCTCCGGCTGGAGGTCCACGGCATACACCCGGCCGGCCGGCCCGACCGCCCGCGCCAGGCGCCAGGTGAAATAGCCGGTGCCGGCGCCGAAATCCGCCGCCACCTGGCCGGGCTGCAGGGCCAGCGCGGTCAGCACTTGTTCCGGGGCTTCCTCGGCCTCGCGCTCCGGGCGCTCCAGCCAGTCGGCGCCCTCCTGGCTCATCGTCCGGGCGATCTCGCGACCGCGGTAAAACTTACCGATTCCGTCCGGGCTGGCGGGTGAGCGGTACTCGTAAAGTGAGGCCAACTCCCGTGCCGGCTCGGCGCCCGGCAGTGCAAGCCCCGCCACGCACGCGCCGGCGCAAAGCAGGGCGAGCCCTCGACGGATGCATGAAACCAACGCCACGAGAGTGGACCTCCCGGTTTCGCCCCGCGGGCGGGGGCCGCCGGGCCGGACGGCGCGAAGGAGCCTCATGAACAGCGTTCTTTGGTGGCGCGGATGCGGGGCCAGAGCGGCTGGAGGTCGGCATCGGCCAACGCCATGTAGATGAGGCCGGCGGGCTGGGGGGCTGCTTTGAGGGCGCGGGCAAAAAAGGTCCAAGCCTCCTCCAGGCGGCCCATCTGGGCGGCGTAGCAGGCCAGATTGTAGGCCACGGTGGAGCTGTTGGGGAAACGTTCCAGGGCGGGCCGCAACGCCGCCCAGGCCGCCTCGAGGCCCCCGCCGGCCATGCGGCGCAGGGCATAGGCGCGGTGCACCCAGCCAAACTCCCGCTCGGGAGCGAGCCGGATGATTTCCTCCGCCACGGCCACCGCCCGGGTCCAGTCGGCGCGCTCGGCGTGAATCCCCCATTCCAGCTCGCGCACACATGCGCAGCCGCGGGCGCGCGGTCCCAGGCGCTGCAATTCGGCCAGGGCGGACTCGGTGTCGCCCAGCATCAGCCAACCCAGGGCGGCGTCGTAATAAAAACGGTCAGGCGGCGGCAATTGGTGCACGCCATGAGGGTAGCAAGGAAACCCTGTGCGGGCAAACGCACAGGCGGGTTGGCCAAGTGCAAGCCGTCCCCGGCTACTTGGGATCGAGGTTGCGGCGGAGGGCTTCCGGGGTGACGCGGGAGACCACGCCCTCGGCCGGCACCTCCAGGCCGCTGACCCAGACCAGGGCGTTGAGGATCACCTTGCGGAAATTCTCTTCGCCCCAGTTCTCGTGGAAGTGGCCTCCGGTGAAGCCGAAGGCGCGGCGGCCGGCGCGCTCCCGGACCCACATCATCGTCTCCGGCTCGCCCTTGCGGGCCTGTACGTGCGGGTACGGCCCGGCCGGCCACACGTATGGGCCGTCGCGCACCTGGTCGGAGGGCTTGGCCACCAGGATGGGCGTGATGCCGGCGGGGTCGTCGCACCAGCGCAGGTTGAAGTACCACTCGTCTTTGATGGCAAACGGCTTCAGGCCGCGCGTGACCGGATGCGCGGGGTACCGGCTGAACTCCGGCGTCCAGATGGGATTGCAGGAAAACCGGTCCTCGTAAAATCCGCCCAGCCAATCCAGGAACTCCGGGCCGCCCCGGTCTTTGGGGACCTCGCAGGCGTAGTGCATGACGCCGAAGCCGACGCCCCGCTCGATCAAGCCGCGGAGCAATGCAAGCCGCCGGCCCTGGATGGCCGGATGGCCACCGCCGCCGTCGGCGTAAATCACCACCGCCGCCGCGTCACTGAATACCGCGTCGTCCGCCGGCCAACCGTTGGTGTGTACCGACACGGTCAGTCCGGGCAACCCGGCCAGGCACTGTTGCAGCAGCAGGCACCCGGCCCGGAACTCGTGCATGCCCGGCGGGTGACTGGGTTTGCCGGCGATGAGCACCAGGTGGCGGTCGGCGGCCCAACCGGACAGCATTCCCCCCACGGCCAACCCCACCCCCAGTCCAAAGACGTGGCGATGGTTTTTCATGGTCACCGGCCCTTCGGGTCCAGGTTCGCCTTGAGCTGTTCCGGGGTGACCGCCGACTCGACGCCGGTTTCGGGCACCTCCGCCCGGGCCATCCAGACAATGGCGTTGAGCACCACCTTGCGGAAGTCGTCGTGGCCCCAGTTCTTGTGGAAGTGGCCGCCGGTAAACCCGAAGCCGCGGCCGCCGTCGGGCCGCTCAAAGACCCACATGACGTGCTGGGGCTCCCGGCGTTCGAGCACCGCCGCGCGCACGTGTGGATTGCCGCTGTGCGGGCCGTCCGGGCGGTTGAGCGTGCTGGCGGGGGGCAGGGCGGTGAGGATGGGCGTGACGCCTTTGAGGCCGTCCACAAAGCGCATGTGGTAGTACCATTCATCCTGGATGCCGAAGGGCTTGACGCCCCGGGTGACCGGATGAGACGGCAGGTTCTTGAACTCGGCAAACCAGTGCGGGTTCACCGACCAGTGGGTCTCGAAGTAACCGCCGATCCACTCCAGAAACTCCGGCCCGCCCCGGTCCTTGGGCACCTCGACCGCGTAATGCAGGCAACCCACCCCCGCGCCCTGTCGGACTTTTTCGCCAATGATGCGCAGGTGGTCGCTCTGAATGAACGGGTGGCCGCCGCCGCCATCGCAGTAGATGAGAATGGCGTCGGCATTGTCGTAGGCGGTGGGGTCCCTGGGCCAGCCGTTGAGGTAGTAAGCGGTGAGGATGCCGGGATGGCTTTGCAGGCACTGGTTCAGCAACAGGATGCCGGCGTTGTGCTCGTGCTCGCCGGGACCGTGGCTGGGGGTGCCGGCGGTGAGCACGATCTTCTTCTTGTCGGCCAGCTTCAGGCGCTTGAGCTCGATGTCCTTGAACTGAACGGTCATGGGCGGGCCCACGTGCAGTTGCAGGGCCAGCACGCCGGTGCGCGCCGCCCGGCCCGGGTGGTCGTCCACCACGTCCACGGTCTGGTGACCGTTGATGAAGTGCTGGAGGTGGTTGCCCCGGGCCACGATGCGGTACTCGTTCCAATCCTCGGCCTTGATCTGGGCCTGGAGGTCTTCGGACCGGCCCAGCGAGCCGGTGACCTCGATCTTGGGCTTGTTGGCGTCGGTCGGGTCGGCGCTGAGGCGCACCTTTTGGCCGCGCTGAGCCAGGATGCCGCGCCCGCGTTCCTCGTAGAGAATGCCGGAGAAGTTCTTGCCGGCCTCCAGGTCGGCCTGGTAACCGCCCACGATGGGGCCGAACCTGCCCTGTTCCTGCACGGCACTCCGGTACTGGATGCCCGAGTTGCCGCCCACGATGCGGTACTTGAGCCGCAGCTCGAAATCGTCCACCAGGCCGTTGGTCCAGACCAGAAACGTGTTGTGGGTCAGTTTGGGGTCGTCGCGCGTCTCGCCGGTGATGGCGCCCTCACGCACGGACCACAAGTCGGGATGGCCCTGCCAGCCGGAAAGGTCCCGGCCGTTGAAAATGGGTTTGAAGCCGTCTTCGGCGCGGGCCGTCACCGGAACGGCCAGCCCGCCGGCGAGCAGCAGCACGGAGGGGAACAAGGCTTTCATGGCTTGAGGCATCGAGGTTGGCGTGGCAAGCACGTCACGGAGACTACGGACGCCCGCCGGGGAATGCAAATTCGCTGCAGTCTGCGCACACCCCCGGCGCTGCGCCGGAAGGGCTTCCGGGTCCGGGCCGCCGGGCGAATCGGCCGTGCTCCCGCGTCGCCTTCCCGCTTGCCGGGCGCGGCGTCTCGGCCAAGGTTTCCGCCCATGCATCCATCGCGTTCTCCAAGGCGCTCCCGATTCACGCCGGCGGCCCTGCTGGGGTTGATCTTCCTGGCCCGGCACCTCACCGCCGCCGAAGACCTCTCCGCCGCTTGGCTGGCCGAGCACTACACCAAGTTCGAGTACCGCATCCCGATGCGCGACGGGGTGCGGCTGTTTACCCGCGTGTACGTGCCCAAGGACCAGTCGCAGCCCTGGCCCATCCTGCTCACCCGCACCCCCTATGCCTGCAAGCCCTACGGCCCGGATAACTACACCGACCCCGCCGGCTCGTTCGAGACGCTGGCCCGGGACCGGTTCATCCTGGTTACCCAGGACGTGCGCGGGCGCTTCGGTTCCGAGGGCGAGTTCGTGCACGTGCGCCCCTACCGTCCGGACAAAGGCCCGCGCGACTCCGATGAAAGCACCGATGCCTGGGACACGATTGACTGGCTGGTCAAACACGTGCCGGGCAACAACGGTCGCGTGGGGCTGTTCGGCATTTCCTATCCCGGCTTCTACACCGCGATGGGCATGATTGACAGTCACCCCGCCCTGAAGGCCGCCTCGCCCCAGGCGCCCATCGCCGACTGGTTCATGGGCGACGACGTCCACCACCACGGCGCGTTCTTCCTGTCCCAGAACTTCGCGTTCTTTTACTGGTTTGCTCAACGGCCCGAAGACCCGCTCCACCAGGAGATCCAGGGCTTCCACTTCGGCACCCCCGACGGCTACGACTTTTTCCTGCGCATGGGGCCGCTGGCCAACTCGGACGCCGTCCTGCTGCGGGGCCGCGCGCCGGCGTGGACCGAGTTCCTGCAACACCCCACCTACGACGCCTGGTGGCAGGCGCGCAACCTCCGGCCGCATCTCAAGAATGTGCGCTGTGCGGTGATGACGGTGGGTGGCTGGTTCGACGCCGAGGACCTGTTCGGCCCGCTGGAAACCTACCGCTGGACCGAGCGCCAGAATCCCGGCATCACGAACCTGCTGGTCATGGGGCCCTGGGCCCACGGCGAATGGGGGCGCGGCACCGGTGAACGGCTGGGGCCGATTTCCTTCCGCGCCAAAACCGCCGAGTACTACCGCGAGCACATCGAGCTGCCCTTCTTCCGCCACTTCCTCAAGGGCGACACCAACTTCACCCCCGTCGAGGCCCACATCTTCGAGACCGGCACCTGCCGCTGGCGGCGCTTCGAGGCCTGGCCGCCGCCCGGCGTGACCGAGCGCCCCCTGTATTTCCGGGCCGGCGGCGCGCTGGCCTTCGAGCCGCCCGGCGACCCCGGCGATGCGTTCGACGAGTTCCTCAGCGACCCCGCCAAGCCCGTGCCCTACTCGAACACCCCCTCCACCGACTACCCGCGCCACTACCCGGTCGAGGACCAGCGCTTTGTGGCCTCGCGTCCGGACGTGTTGGTGTACGAAACCGAACCCCTGGCCGAAGACCTCACCCTGGCCGGGCCGCTGCGCGCCACGCTGTGGGTGTCCACGACCGGCACCGACGCGGACTGGGTCGTCAAGCTGGTGGACGTGTACCCGGGGAATTATCCCGATCCCGACCCGAACCCGGCGGGGTTGCGGATGGGCGGTTACCAGCAACTGGTCCGCGGCGAAGTCTTCCGCGGCCGGTTCCGGCACAGCTTCGAGCGTCCCGAGCCGTTCACCCCGGGCGAGGTCACGCGGGTCGAGTTCACCCTCCAGGACATCTGCCACACCTTCCGCGCCGGGCACCGGGTGATGGTGCACGTCCAGAGCACGTGGTTTCCGCTGGTGGACCGCAACCCGCAGACTTTCGTGAACATCCCGACCGCCAGGGACGAGGACTACCGCAAGGCCACGCACCGCGTGTATCGGTCGGCCGACAAGGCCTCCGGGCTGACCGTGGGGATGTTGCCGGCGCAGGGCGGGTTACCCGGGGCAGGTCAATCAAGTGGTGGCAGTTTGTAAAGCGCCGCTTCCTGCACCGGGTCCGCCCGGCCGGGCCACCGGCGCAAAAACATCCCGGTGTAGGATTACTTCGCCGGGGCCACGTCGGCGAAGCCCACGTCAATGTACTGGCCGCCGGTGGTCTGGCGGCAGTGCACGGCGAGGACGTTCCGGCCGGGCTTGAGGGCGGCCCGGGCGGCCGGGCTGAGCGGCACGATCTCGTAGTCGGTGACGTAGCCGCTGAACGTGGCCACGAGCACGCCGTTGAGGTAAATCTCGGCGTCCTCGTCGTGGTGAAGGCTCCAGTGCAGCTCGGTGAACCGCGTGTCCGGCAGGGTGAACTCGCGCCGCAGCCAGAGGTCGGAGGTGTTCCATTCGGTGCGGACCCGGGCACCGGGGGTGCCGCGGGTGCCGAAGCCGGCCGGGCCTTCCTGCCAGGTGTGGTCGTCAAAGTCCGGCTGAAACCACTCGGCGGGCGGGCGGGTGGTGGTGTAGCGCCAGCGCGGCGCCGCTTCCAGCGCGGTGGGCAGCACGTTCAGCAGCACGGGAGGCCGGGGCAGGGGCGCCCAGTTGGCGGCCCGGGTCTGGTCGCGGCCGGCCCATTTCCGCCAGGTGGCCCGGTCGTAGAGCATCTGGGCGAAGACGCCGCCCACGACGGGCCGGGCGGTGAAGCCGACCTTGCGCGCGGTGTGGGTTTGGTACCAGTCGGTCATGGGGGAGCGGTCCGGCGTTTCGTTGAGGAAGCGGAAGACCGGGTCCACCAGGGCCTCGAAGTCGGCGCGGTCCTGCGTGAGCGTGGCGGTCCAGAGGATCCAGTCCAGCTTGGTGTAGGGCTGGCGGTTGTCCAGCGGCAGGCCGTAGCGATTTTGGACCCGGCGGTAAAAGGCCATTTCCTTGCGGGCGACCTCGGCCGGGAAGAGGTTCAGGTCCAGGAGGCGATCCCAGATGAGGTTGTACTTCTGGCTCCAGGTGCCGGGTTTGTCGAAGGCCAGGCGGAAGTGGTCGCCGTCGTCGGCCGCTTTCACCCAGCGGGCGGCGAAGTCGCGGGCCAGCGTCAGGTACTCGTCGGCTTTGGCCGGCTCGCCACGCAGGGCGCAGAGCTTGGCGAAGGCGCCCAGGCCGAGGATGGCCTTGGCGCTCAAGTTGACGTTGTGGGCGAGGTGACCGGCGAAGTCGTCGGTGCAAAGCTGGTTCTCCGGGTCAAAGCCTTTGGCCCTGAGGTAGGCGGCCCATTTTTCGAGCGTGGGCCACCAAAGGCTGGCGAAGTGGGCGTGGCCTTCCATCTGCGCGACGGCGGCCATGAGGATCAGCAGGTTGCCGGATTCCTCGACCGGCATCTGGTTTTCCTCGCTGTGCTCCCCGCCGCCATAGACCTGGCCGTTGGCTTTCGGGTAGGTGCCGAGGTCGTGCGGGGCGAAAGGGAACTTCCAGCGCTCGCTGGCGGCGTAGTTCATGAACGGCACCAGAAACGACTTGGCCAGCGTGGGGCCGAAGAGCAGGAACTGCGGGGCCATCGGGTAGAACACGTCGGCGGTGCCGATGCAGCCGTTGGAGTGGTTTTCCTTGCTGAACTGCAGCGGCCGGCCGTGGGCGTCGGCCACGAACTTGCCCGCGGCGAAGCACTGCCGGTAGGCCAGGGCGGCGAGTTTGGCGTACGGCTCGCCGCCGACGCGGGTCAGGTCGGCCATGAGTTCGGCGTCGAAGGCGGCACAGCGCTGCCGGAGCGACTCCTGCTCGCGCGCGGCGGCCTGGAGCAGGTCGGCGGCCTCCCAGCCGGTCCGGCGCCAGTAGGGCCGGAGGTTTTGGCGCAGGTACTGGATCGAGTACAGGTCGTCGTAGGCGAGCATCAGCCAGCGGGAGACGGGCACGGCGCTGACCGCGCCAAGTTCAAAGACGAACGCGCCCACCGGGGCCGCCCCGGCTTCCACCGCCCCGGGCTGCGCCTCGTCGTGATGCGCGCGCAGCGCCCCGTGCGTGGCGAAATCGCGCCGGGCCCGGGGAGCGGGGGCGATGTCCGAGGCGGGTTGCCCCGCGTCGGGCGCGGCCAGGTAGAGATAGCCCCAGTCAATCCGCAGATCGTCCCCCTTCCTGGCCAGCACCGGCTGGTCCACGGACCCGACCTTGAGCACGCGCAGGCCGGGTACGTCCACGCGGGTCCATTCGACCCGCTGCCGGGGTTCGTTGACGGCGATTTCCGCGGCAGCATCGAAGTACAGCGCCACGTCGTGGGTGCGGCCGTCGGTGGCGCGAACTTCCCAGGTCAGATACGTGACCGGCCGGGACAACAGGTCCAGGTCCTCCGGCAGGGCGGGCGTGGTGAAGGTCAGCGTGAGCGCCACGCCGGCGCCTTCAAAGGTGTAGATGGTACGGGTGGGCAGGACGGTGAGGCTGGTTTGTTCGAGGGCCGGCAGGGGGGCCGGGCTGGCGCCCAGGACCCGATACGACTTGCCGTCAAGGCGCACCAGGCCGGTGAGCCGATGCGGCCGGCCGGTCCAGTGTGTGGTGTCCGCGTCGGTCAACCGGTCGGCCGGTGACCAGATGCTGAAGTACGGGTCGTGGGTGACCAGCGGCGTGGCGGGCGGGACGAGTTGGGTGCCTTCGCTGCGGCGCGGCGGCGGGGGGGTGTACACGCTCCGGTTGGCGGCGGTGATGGCCGCTTGGTCCATTTTCACCACGGCGCGGTCGTAGGTCATCAGGCCGTTGACCTCGATCTCGACGTCGGTGGTCTGGGTGTACACGGCGGCGGCGAGCCCCTGCTCCCCGGTGAGGGTGTGGAGCTGGCGGATGAGGCTCACGTAGGCATCGGTGAGTTCCTCGACGGAGTTGAAGCTGCGGTAGCCCCAGTTTTTCTCGTCCTGCCAGGTGTGGCCCTTGAGGGGCAGGCCCAGACCGCCGAATTCGCCCAGCACCGCGGCGCGTGTTTCTTCCAGCGGCGGCACGGCCGGGCCGGGGTAACGGTGGATGTCGTGCACGTCGCCGCAGCGGCGGTCGGTCCAGCCGCTGGCGTTGTTGACCAGGCGCGTGGGGTCCCAGGACCGGATCAGGTCCACGATGCGGCAGGTGTCCCACTGGCCCCAGCCCTCGTTGTAGGGCACCCACATGACGATGCTGGGGTGGTGGTACAGGCCGTCCACCATGGCCCGGAGCTCGCGCTCGAAGTTGGCGGCGGATTCGGGGGAGCGGGTGATGTCGGGGTCGCGGCTGCCGATGTAGCGGTCGCCGCTGGGCATGTCCTGCCAGACCAGCAGCCCGAGCCGGTCGGCCCAGTAATACCAGCGGGCCGGCTCGATCTTCACGTGCTTGCGGCACAGGTTGAACCCGAGTTTTTTGGTCATCTCGATGTCGTAGCGCAGGGCCTCATCGGTCGGCGCGGTGTACAGGCCGTCGGGCCAGAAGCCCTGGTCCAGCGGGCCAAACTGGAACAGGGGTTGGTTGTTCAGGAACAGGCGGTTGATGCCGTGGGCGTCCTTCGCCACGGCGATTTTGCGCAGGCCGAAGTAGGACTCGACGCGGTCCACGGGCTGGTCGTTTTCCAGAAGCGTCAGCCGCAGGCCGTAGAGGTGGGGGGAGTCGGGGGACCAGAGTTTCGGGTCGGGCACGGGCAGGGTAATCCGCGGGACGAGTTGGGGCGGCAGCGAGGCGGTCGCCACCATCTGTTCCACCACGGCCTCGCGGATGACGCGAGTGCCATCGAGGATTTCCACTTTTACGGCGGCTCGGGCGCCGGTGCCCAGGGCGTTGGCCTCGACGGTCACGCTGGAGGCATCCACGTCCGGGGTGAGGCGGATCCGCCGGAAGTGCGCGGGCGCCACCGGTTCGAGCCAGACGGTCTGCCAGATGCCGGTGGTGGGGGTGTACCAAATGCCGCCCGGCTTGCGGACCTGTTTGCCGCGCGGTTGCCAGCCGGCGTCGGTGGGGTCCCAGACGGCCACGACGATTTCCTGCTCGCCGTCCGGCTGGAGCGCGTCGGTGATGTCAAAGCTGAAGGCGTCGTAACCGCCGGTATGCTGGCCGACTTCCGTGCCGTTGACCCAGACGGTGGTCTGCCAGTCCACCGCGCCGAAGTGCAGGAGCACCCGTTGGTTTTTCCAGCCGTCCGGCCGTCGAAAAGTGCGGCGATACCACAGGCGTTCGTTTTCGTTTACCCGTTTCATCACCCCGGACAGGGCCGACTCGATGGGGAACGGCACCAGGATTTGGCCGTCCCAGGCGACGGGTCGCGCCGCGTCCCTGGCCGTGATGGCGTAATTCCAAAGCCCGTTCAGGTTTTCCCACTTCTCCCGGACCATCTGGGGGCGGGGGTATTCGGGATGGACCTTGTCCGGGGACACCTCTTTGGCCCAGCGGGTCATCAGCGGCCCCTGGGCGGGCTGCCAGGCGCCGACCCCGGGCAGGCGGCCCAGCACCAAGGACACTAGGGCCAGCGAGAAAATCAGCCGGGGGAAGCGTGTGCCGAAAGCGCGGGTGGGCGACTTCATGCGGTGAGTGTAGCGGTGGAGGACTTGGTGGCAACGGCGCACCCCCCGGTGGGCTGCGGGGGAGTGTCGGCGCCGCGCGCCCCAATAAAAAACCGCCGCCGGGGATACGGCGGCGGTCAACTCCTCAAACCGGCGAGACGCTCAAGGCCAGGCCGGTAGCATTCGACCGGCGCGCAACTGCGTCAGGTACACATCGGTGGTGTTGATCGTGCCCGACAGGTTCAGGTCGCGCATGAAGTTGGTTTCGTTCACGAAGGCCCCGGCGGCCAGTCGCACGAGGTACACATCGGTGGTGTTAACGGCCAGGGTGTTGTTCACGTCGCCGCTCAAGAGCCCGACGCTGACTTCGGCGTGATCGAGCAGCGAGCCGTCGGTGGCGAGCACTGCGTTCAGTCCGACCGTGACCCATTGGCGGTCGGCCACCTGGTTGAGCTGGACCAGGACCGTGGCGCCCTCGATGACCGGCGCGTTGAGTGACTTGGCGGTGCCGCGCATCAGCACGGGCGTGGCGCTGAGGATGGGTTTGTCAAAGGTGAACACGAGCCGCAGGGTGGATTCGATCCGGCCCTCGATGGTGGGGCGACCCGACAGAACCAGCGGGCGGTCGTAGTTGACCTTGGCGCCGGTGGGGCCGTGGGCCTTGCGCGAGGCGGCGGCCACCAGTTGGGGCGGCGGGGTGGTGAGCACGCTCAGCGCCGCGTGGGCGTCCACCAGGCCGTAGCCGGAACCGAAGTCAAACCCCGGTTCCTCCATGTCAATGGCCGTGGCCTGCAGGACCCAGCGGATGCGCTCGGGGTTGGCCTGCGGATTGAGCTCGAGCATCAGCGCGGCGATGCCGGCGACGTGGGGCGCGGCGGCGGAGGTGCCGTGGAAGTTGGGATAGGAATCCACCACCCCGCAGGTGTCGCCGCTGCCGAAGAAGGAGGTGTTCACCCCCGAGGGCGCGGTGAAGTCGGGTTTGAAGCGCACCTCGGAGCGGTACGAGCCGTCCGCCTGGCGTTGGTAAACGGGCGTGCCCCCGGCCGAGGAATAGCTTTCCAGCAAGGGCGGGTTTTGGCCGTAAGCCGGGGTGTGGCAGTAGCGCACCGCGCCCACGGTCATGGCCCCGGCCGCATTGGCATGGCCGTAGATGGTGCCGCTGCGGGTCACCCATTCCTGTTGCACGACCCCCATGCCCAGCGGGTACCAGACCACCTTGAGGTACGGGGGCAACGGCCCGGAGACCCGTTTGATCCGCAGCCCCCGCTTGACGTTGACCGAGCTGACGGTGACGGAGAACACCTCCACCGGGTCCTGGCCGAGGTTGCGCGAAAAGCCCCCGACGGGCACCACCTGCCCCTGGGCGTTGACCGTGGTCACGGGGGTGCCGTCCGGGTTGACCAACTCCAGGTCCAGGTCGGTGGCCGCCCCGGGATTGCCGGGGGCGACGCTGGCGTAGTTGTCCAGCCACTGCAGCATGAAGTAGGTCGTGCCGTAGTTGAGGGTGAGGTCGAGGATGGTGTCCTCGCCCGGACCCGGGTCGAAGTCGTGGTAACCATTCGCCTCGCGGTAGGTGGCCTCGTAGGAATTGCGTGCGGCGTTGGCGGCAGCGGAGAAGTACGCCACCCCCTGCCCGGCCACGTCGTCCACCGCCTGGGCGATCACCCCGTCGGCGAACATCGGCTCTTCCGGGTACAGGATGTCGTCCACGATGACCTTGCAGCCGGCGGCCGCCAGGGCGCGAATGCCGTTGGCAAAGTCGGCCACTCCGTACCACGCCGTGTGGAAGGCAATCGCCGCGCCGGGCGCCACGTCGTGCACGATCTCGGCCATGGCCCGGCCCTCGTCGGTCAGTTTGTAGCCGCCGGGCGGTGGTACGTAATCCTTGAGAATTTGAATGTCCTCGGGCAGGTCACCATACATGATCCCCGTGCTCATCCCACCCCGGTTGTTGAAGGAGTCGGAAAGGATGCCCACGCGCACCCCGGCTCCGGTGGCGCCCAGCATCGAGCGCGCGGCATCCGAACTCTGGGCGGTGTCTCCCTGGGTCACGGTGCGCCCGCCCAGGGCAAAGGCGATGGCCGGCCGCACAAAGCGCAGGTCGGCCAGGGTGGGCAGGTGGGGAATGGCCGCGATCGGGATTTGCGCGGAAACCACCCGGCCGGCCACGGCCACGTGGAGCGCCCCCAGATTCCTCAACTGCTGGGCGAGTGTCTGGGGCGAGTCTTCAGCGATGGCGTTGACAACGACAAACTGGCCCTGCGTGCGAATTTGGGCCGGTTGCACCTCCGGATCACCCCGGGGTTGGGCAATGGCCTTCGGGGCCACGGCTTTCCCGCCTCCGGCACCGGCCGGCGGAGGGATCAGATCCCAAAGCAAAGGCGAGACTTTTTCGGAATGCGGTGTCTGGGCGTTAAGGAGGACCGGTGCGGCCGTGAGGCAGACCGCACCCAGGAGCAGTCTTTTCATGTGATGAGGAGTTGAGGGTTGATGTCATTTGTGACCCGTTCAGCATCCTGACCCAGGCCGTGGTGATGAGGTCACGGTCGGAATCAGCGGCATGGCAGTATGTCCGTTTGATGCCGAACATGGAACCAGCATCTTCGTTTCGGGAGAGTTGTCAAGAAATTTGGCAAAAAAATTTATCCCCCTTACCGAACCCCCGTCCGAAACAGCTTGGACAGCTTTTCGCCGTTAAAGCCACCAATCCCCATTCCGGGCTTGCCGCCGCGGCCGCACCCGGTAAGGTGGGGCCGGTTCCCCTTGGAACAGGTGAACAAGTGATTGTCCAAACCAATTAAACCTCGTTGAACCTATGCCCACACCTGTCTATCACGCCTCGATCGAGGGCGCCCAGCACGGCGCCAAATCCCTGGCTGACTTCCTCGCCTACGCCAAACGCTCCGGCGCCTCCGGTGCCCAGCCGTCCAACTACATGCTCCAGGGCGGCAAGCTGTTCAAAAGCGCCAAGGAAATCAAAGACACCTTTGCGCAGGCCGGTTTGAGCCTGGACGGCATTTCCTGCCACTGCCCCCTGTGGGTGCACACCACGGCCTGGACCGGCAGCCCGAGTATCCGGCCCTTCATCCCGGCCGATGTGGCCAAGAAATCGCCCGCGGAAATCGAGAAGTGGGCGGAAAACTACCTGATCAAGCTCTTCGACCTGGCGGCCGAGTTGGGCGTGAAAATCCTCCCCACCTTTTGGGGCGTGGCCTTCGGTTGGGAGGTGGCCAGCGGTTATCCCTGGGGCTTCTGGTCCGGCGCGGACTTCGACCTCATCAAGGAAGGTCAGGAGCGATTTGTGAAAAAGACCGCCAAGATTCGCAAGGAAGCCAACGAACGCGGCCTCATCCTGTGCCATGAAATCCACCCCGGCACCGCCGCCATGTGCGCGGATGACTTCAACATGCTGGTGGAAATCTGCGACGGTGACAAATGCCTGGGGGTGAATGCCGACCCCAGCCATTGTTGGGAAGGAGAGAGCTGGGAGACCCGCTTCCTGAAGGTCGGCCCGCGCGTCTATGCCGCCCACATCAAGAACTTCGTCGTCCGGCCCGGCATGCCGTTGCGCAAGATGGAGCCGGCCTGGCCCAAGCGCGCCATGCAGTTTGTGGACCTGCCCAGCGGCGAGATCAACATGCAACGCTACGCCGAGCTGCTTCTGCACATCGGCTATCCGGCCCGCTACAAGCAGGTCATGGGCACCCAGACCGCCCCGCTGGTCGTCGAGGCCGAAAGCGCCCACAAGGACCTGGACTGGACCAGCGCCAACGGCATCGCCTACGTGCGCGACCACCTCACCTGGCCCGCGGCGGCCGGCTCCTTCGAGGAAGGCATGGGCGCGTAACGCGTTTCCGTCAGTGCCCGAAAAACCTCCGGGGCGCCGCAAGGCGCCCCGTTTCTTTGGGGCGACGCGGCCCGGCCCGCGCCCCCCACCTCCGGTGCCCGCAACCCGACCTTCCGCGTCAATCCACGCCGATCAACTCGCGATGAGGTTCCGATGTTGTCCAAAGGCGCCGCGCAGCGCGCGCGAGACCTCATCCTGAAGCGCCTGCAACTTGGCGTACACCGCCACGTTCGCCGGCCTGGGCCGGGCGGTCTGTGCGGGGTTCAACGCCACAAACTCATCCGTGATCGTCTCGATGCCGACCCGGTCGCCCTGCTGATTGCGCCAGCACCAGAGCGCCTGCAGGGCCGCGCCGTAGGCCGCGCCCTCGCCCACCTTCAACGTCACCACCTCGGCGTTGAACACATCAGCCATGATCTGGCGCCACAGTTTTGAATTGGCGCCGCCGCCGGTGGCCCGAATCTGCGTGGCCCGGACACCCAGTTCGGCCAGCCGCCGCAGGCCGTAGTTCATGCCCAGGGTCACCCCCTCCATCGCCGCGCGAGCGAAATGTGCGGCGGTGAACGTGGCCGGGCGCACGCCGAAAAACACGCCCGTGCCGTCGGGCACATTGGGCGTGCGCTCGCCCTCGAGGTAGGGCAGCAACAGCAGCCCGTCCGCCCCCGCCGGGGCCTTGGCCGCGGTGCGCTCGAACTGCGCGTGGTCCATTTTGAAATCGCGCCGGACCATTTCCGTGGCCACCGTCACGTTCATCGTGCACAGCAGCGGCAACCAGCGGTTGGTCGAGTCGCAGAACGCCGCAATCTCGCCCTGCGGGTCCACGACCGGTTGGGCGCTGCAGGCGTAAATGGTGCCGCTGGTGCCGAAGCTGGCGGTGACGATGCCCGGCCGGGTGTTGCCGGTGCCGATGGCGCCCATCATGTTGTCGCCCCCGCCCGCGCTCACCAGCACGTCCGTCGTCAGGCCCAGTGCCCTGGCCGTGGCGGGTTGGAGGGTCCCCACCGGCTGGTCGCTGGAGATGAGCGGCGGCAACTTGGCCTCGAGGTCCGGGTCAATCGCCGCCAGCGCGGCCTTGCACCAGGTGCGCGTGCGCACGTCCAGCAGGGCGGTGCCGCTGGCGTCGCCGTACTCCATCACCGCGCGGCCGGTGAGCCACCAGTTCAGGTAGTCGTGCGGCAGCAGCACGGTGGCGAGCCGGGCGAAATTCTGCGGCTCGTGATTTTTGAGCCAGAGGATTTTCGAGGCGGTGAAACCGGGCAGAATGGCATTGCCCAGCGCGGCGATGGTGGCCGCGGGCCCCCCCAACGCGGCGGTCAACTGCTCGCACTCGGCCGCCGTCGAGGTGTCGCACCACAGCTTGGCCGGGCGGATGACGTTCCCCTCCCTGTCCAGGGGCACAAAGCCGTGCTGCTGGCCGCTGACGCCGAGGGCCCGGACCTCGCCGGCCTTCGCCCCGGCCTGTTTGAGCGCGGCCCGGATGGCCCGGGCGGTGGCGTCGCGCCAGGTGTGCGGGTGTTGTTCCTTGGCGCCGGGGGGCAGTTTCGGAATCAGGCCGTAGGCGACCGAGGCGGTGCCCACGACCTTTTTTTTGGCCACGTCCAACACCAGGGCCTTGGTGGATTGGGTGCCGCTATCAATGCCGATCACCAGGGTACGCATGGGACAAAACGACGTTCTTGGATGCGGGGAGCTTGAGCGGCCGGCTGCTCAAAGTCCAATCGGAAAGGACCTCCGGCCCGGGAAGCACTTCCTCCGATGGCCCCCCGGGACCGCCGAACGAAGCCACCGGGAATGCTTCGACCACCCCGGCGTCCAACCGCAAGCCATCCGGCGAAGGCGGGAACGCCCACGGCCCCGTGGACGCAGACGCGAGCTCCCTGCCGCCCGACCTCCGGTGGGCGGGCCGCCCTCGCGGCCAAAACCCCGGCCGGCTCACCCGGCCAAACGCCGGCCCGCGCCCCCGCCGGCACGTTCGGCTCCGCGGGCGTCGAGCTGGTGCCGCGCCCCCCGTTCCTTGACACCGTCGCGGGCGTTCCCGGACACTGCCCCGCCTATGGCGGAGCCGAAAACCAACGTGCTGATGGAGAAAATCGTGTCGCTGTGCAAGCGGCGCGGGTTCATCTATCCCTCCTCGGAAATTTACGGCGGCATTGCGGGGTTTTGGGACTACGGCCCGCTGGGCGCGGAACTCAAGCGCAACGTCAAGGACCTGTGGTGGCGGCGCGTGGTGCACCAGCGCGACGACGTGGCCGGGCTGGAAGCCACCATCATCATGGCCCCGCAAATCTGGAAGGCCTCCGGCCACGTGGACACCTTCAGCGATCCGATGGTGGACTGCAAAACCTGCAAGGGCCGGTTTCGCGCCGATCAACTGGCCGAGACCCCCTGCCCCCAGCGTCCGAGCAAAATGGTCAGCGAATGCCACGGCGAGAAAACCCCGCCGCGTCCCTTCAACCTCATGTTCACCACCCACGTCGGGCCGGTGCAGGACGACTCCAGCCTGGCCTACCTCCGCCCCGAGACCGCGCAGGCCATCTTTGCCCAGTTCAAAAACGTGCTCGAGACCTCGCGCCAGCGGGTACCCTTCGGCATTGCCCAAATCGGCAAGGCCTTCCGCAACGAGGTCACCCCGCGCAACTTCACCTTCCGCTCCCGCGAGTTCGAGCAGATGGAACTCGAGTTTTTCATCCGGCCGGACGAGGCCGTCGAGGCCATCTGCGGTCACGTGGCCACGCCCGCCGGTCCCGGTCATCCCGGCGAGCCGCAACCGGACTGGGGCTGGCAGATGTGGCATCAGTACTGGGTGGAGGAACGCCTCCGCTTCTACGAGAGCCTCGGCCTGTCCCGCGACACGCTCGAGGAGTACTGGCAGAAACCCGAGGAGCTGGCCCACTACGCCCGCGCCTGTGTGGACATCCTGTTCAAGTTTCCCTTCGGCACGCAGGAACTGGAGGGCATCGCCGCGCGCAGCGACTTTGACCTCTCGCAGCACCAGCGCTTTTCGGGCAAGCCGATGACCGTCTTCGACGAGGAACTCAAAAACGCCTGGGCCAAACTGCCGCAGGAAAAGCAGGACGCGCTCTGGCGCCGGTATTTCGAGGCCCGCCGCGCCTACCTCGCCCGCATGGGCGAAACCGCCGAACAGGCCGAGGCCCTGGCCCGGGCGGATGCCGACGGCCTCGCCCGGGGCTGGTACGTGCCGCACGTCATCGAACCCTCCGCCGGGGTGGATCGCCTGATCCTGGCGCTGCTCTGCCACGCCTACAGCGAGGTCACCGACACCGACGCCAAGGGCAAACCCGAGACGCGGGTCATCCTGCGCTTCCACCCGAGCGTGGCGCCGATCAAGGTCGGGGTCTTCCCCCTGCTCAAAAACCGGCCCGAGCTGGTGGCCAGGGCCCGCGAAGTGCGCGACCTCCTCCGCCCGCGCTTCACGGTCTTTTACGACGAGACCGGCTCGATCGGGCGCCGCTACGCCCGCCAGGACGAGGCCGGCACGCCCTTCGGCGTGACCATTGACTTCGACACCCTCGGGGAGACGCCCGCGCTCAAGGACACGGTCACCGTGCGGGAGCGCGACACCGGCCGGCAGGAGCGCGTGGCCATCGCGGAGCTGATCGGCTGGCTCGAGGCGCACCTGCGTTGAGATGATCGGCCCCGGGAAGTCTTCGTCCGGCTCCGCTGCGGGCCCGGCCGGGCTGTACGGCGTGGTGGCCATCAAGCTGGGCAAGGCCCTGCTGCTGCTGACCCTGGCGGTGGGCATCTTCAGCCTGGCGAACAATGATCTGCCGCGCGAACTGGAAACCCTGCTGCGCGTCCTGCACCAGGACCCGGCGCACGAATTTTGGGCCACCCTGGCCGCCAAGTTGGAATCCCTGACCCCGGCCGGCCTGCAATTCCTCGCCTCGGGCACGTTGCTGTACGCGCTGTTGCTCTTTGCCGAAGGGCTGGGCCTGTTGTGCGGGTGCGCCTGGGCGGTCTGGCTGGCCATTGGGGAAACCGCCTTCTTCATCCCCATCGAAGTGCTGGACCTGCTGCACCGCTTCCGCTGGGGCATCGCGGCGGTGCTGGCCGCCAACGTGCTCATCGTGGCCTGGCTGGTGCGGTACCGGCACCGCTGGTTCCGACACGGCCGCGCCCGCGCCGCCATTCCGGCGCCGCCGGTGGATCCCGCCCCGGGATTGTGAGCGCCGGTCCCCACGGCTAAAACGGCCCTGTGCGCACGGCCGATTTCCACTACGAGCTGCCGCCGGAGTTGATCGCCCAGGAACCGGCGCCCTGCCGGGAGGCCGCGCGCCTGCTGGTCCTGCACCGCGCGGCGGGCCGGGTCGAACACCGCCGCTTCCCCGATCTGCTCGGGTACCTCCGGCCGGGCGACGTGCTGGTGTTGAACGATTCGCGGGTCATTCCCGCCCGGTTGCGCGGATTCAAGCCGGCCAGCGGCGGCGCGATCGAGGTGCTGTTGTGCGAGGAGATCGCGCCCAACGAGTGGTGGGTGATGCTCCGGCCCGGTAAGCGGGTCCGTCCCGGCACCGCCCTGGTCTTCCGCGCGACCCGGCCCGGCACTGCGACGCGTTTGTCGGCCACGGTGCGCGCCAAAAACGCCGAGGGACTCTACCGACTGGCCTTCGCGGGTGCGGAAGTCCGGGCCGTGCTGGACGACTTCGGCGAGGTGCCCCTGCCGCCCTACATCGCGCGCAACGGCGCGCCCCGCCCCGAAGACCGCGAGCGTTACCAGACCGTGTATGCCCGCCCGCCCGGCTCGGTGGCCGCGCCCACGGCGGGCCTGCACTTCACGCCGGAGCTGCTGGACCGCATCCGGGCGCGCGATGTGGCGGTGCAGTTTGTGACGCTGCACGTCGGGCTGGGCACCTTCGCGCCGGTCAAGGCCGCGCGGCTCCAGGACCATGTCATGCACGAAGAGGTCTTCGAGCTGCCCGAAGCCACGGCCGCGGCGGTCAACGCGGCCCGGACCGAAGGACGCCGCATCGTGGCCGTGGGCACCACCAGCGTCCGGGTCCTGGAAAGCGCGGCCGACCCCGGCGGCGGCGTGGTCCCCGGCCGGGGCCGCACGCGGTTGTTCATCTATCCGCCCTACCGGTTCCGCGTGGTGGATGCGCTGTTGACCAACTTCCACCTGCCCGAGTCCACGCTGTTGATGCTGGTCTGCGCCTTTGCCGCGCCCGGGGAAACCCGCGGCCGGGAGCTGGTCCTGCACGCCTACGCCGAGGCGGTGCGGGAGCGCTACCGGTTTTACAGCTACGGGGACGCGATGCTGCTGTTATGAACCCGGCCCCGGCCCCGCCCGCCGCGCGCCCGGCCGGGCGGATCATTCAGTTGACCCCCGGCGCCGCCCGACGCGGCGCGGCGCGGCCGTTCGTGCTGGTGAACATGGCCATGACCGCCGACGGCAAGATCGCCACGGCCGACCGGCGCCTTCACACCTTTGGCAGCCGGCGGGACCTGGCGCACCTGTACGAACTGCGCGCGACCGCGGACGCCGTGATGTGCGGCGCGCGCACCGCGGGGGCGGACGTGACCCTCGGTCCGGGTGGGTTGAAGTACCGCCGGCTCCGGCTCCGGCGCGGCCTGGCCGAGTTCCACTTGCGCGTACTGGTCAGCGGCTCGGGCTGCCTCGATCCGGGGCTGCCGCTGTTCACCCGGCGGTTTTCGCCGATCATCGTGATCACCACCGGCCGGGCCGGCCCGGGGCGGTGGCGACGGCTGGCGGCGGTGGCGGACGAAGTGGTCGTGGCGGGCGGGAGCAAAGTGAACTTCACCGCCGCGCTGGCCCACTTGGCGGAACAGTGGGGGGTGCGGCGGTTGCTGTGCGAGGGCGGCGGGGAGTTGAACGACGCGTTGTTCCGGGCCGACCTGGTGGACGAGTTGCACCTGACGATCTGCCCGTTGGTGTTCGGCGGGCGCACCGCCCCCACGATCGCCGACGGGGTGGGGGTGCCCCGGCTGGCCGACGCGCGGCGCTTCCGGCTGGCACGCCGGCGCCGGGTGGGAGAGGAACTGTTCTGCGTGTTCACCCGGGTCCGGAATTGACGCCCCGGGCGGCTTGCCCACCTGTGGCCTCCGCCTAAGCTGCGCCGGGCATGAAACGCCACGACCTGGACGGCTGGACGCTCACCTTTCTGGGCCTGTTGCTGGCTTTCTTCGCGGCGTTCCTGGTGTACCCCGTGAGCTTCATGCTGCGCCGGGCGTTCGGGTCGGGCGGCGAGTTCACCCTGGCCTACTTCGGGTATCTGCTGGCCAGTCCGCTGCTGCGGGAGGCGCTCTGGAACAGCCTGGCCATTGCCGTACTGACCACCGCGGCCACCACGGTCCTGGCGCTGCCGCTGGCGCATTGGATGACCCGATACGACTTCCGCGGCAAGGCCCTGCTGGGCGGGTTGATCCTGGTGCCGATGATCCTGCCCCCGTTTGTCGGGGCCATCGGGCTGAAGCAACTGCTGGCGAAATTCGGCTCACTGAATCTGGCGCTGATGCACCTGGGGCTGCTGCCGCCGGACCGGCCCGTGGACTGGCTGGGCGCGGGCGGTTTCTGGGGCATCGTGATTTTGCAGGTCCTGAGCCTGTACCCGATCATGTTCCTGAATCTCTCGGCGGCGATGGCCAATGTGGACCCCGCGCTGCGCGAGGCGGCCCAAAACCTGGGCGCGGGCGGCTGGCGGTTGTTTCGGACGGTGACCGCGCCGCTGATTCTGCCGGGCTGGTTCGCCGGGGCGGTCATCGTGTTCATCTGGGCGTTCACCGACCTGGGCACGCCCCTGATCTTCGGCTACGCGCGTGTGGTGCCGGTGCAGATTTTCGACGCGATCACCGAGTTGAACACCAATCCGGCCGGCTACGCCCTGGTGGTCCTGGTGCTGGCGCTGGTGCTGGGGCTGTTCGTGGCCTCCAAGCGCGTCGTGGCCGGGCGCCGGTACGAGATGCTCGCCCGCGGCCACACCGCCGGGGCGGAGGCGCGGGCCACGCCGCGGCAGACCGTGCTGCTCTGGCTGGGCTTTGGCGGGGTGCTGGCGCTGGCCCTGTTGCCGCATCTGGCCGTGGTGGTGCAGAGCCTGGCCGAGCGCTGGTTCTTTGCGGTGCTGCCGGACCATTGGACCCTGGCGCACTACGGCGAACTGTTCGGGCACGGGATGACCGCCCGCAGCATCCGCAACAGCCTCTTCTACGCCAGCCTGAGCGCCGGGCTGGACCTGGTGCTGGGCGTGACGATCGCCTGGCTGCTGACGCGACGGCGCCTGCCCTTCGCCAACGTGCTGGACGCGCTGGCCATGCTGCCCCTGGCCCTGCCGGGTCTGGTGCTGGCCTTCGGCTACGTGGCCGGGTTCGACTGGCCCGTGCCCTGGTTGAATCCGCGCGAGAACCCCACCCTGCTGTTGATTGTGAGCTACAGCGTGCGGCGCCTGCCGTACCTGGTGCGCTCGGCCTACGCCGGTTTCCAGCAGACCAGCGTCACCCTCGAGGAGGCCAGCGCCAATCTCGGTGCCTCGCCCTGGCGCACCCTGCGCCGCATCACCCTGCCGCTGGTCTCGGCCCACCTCATCGCCGGTGGCGTGCTCACCTTCGCCTTTGCCATGCTCGAGGTCAGCGACAGCCTCATCCTGGCCATGCGGGAACAGTACTTCCCCATCACCAAGATGATCTACGCACTGATGGGGCGCATCGAGCCGGAAGCCGCCGCCGTGGCCTGCGCCCTGGGCGTGGTGGGGATGGGAATCCTCAGCCTCAGCCTGCTGACGGCCGGGCGCCTGCTGGGCCGCAGGTTGGGCCAACTGTTCCGCGTCTGAGCCGGGCACCGTCTGCGCCGGCTTGGTGGCCGGGGAAAAACCACGCGGGCACCGGGGCGTAGCTCAGTTTCCAGCACTTTCTTCAAAACCCGGACCCGGACCGCCGCGGGCATCTCCAGACTGTCCCTGCCAGTGGCATTCATTCATCGGAGGTGGGGACCTTTTGTCTGCAGTCCCCCGATGGGCTGCCAGTTCACTCCCTGCCCGAGTTGGAAGCCAGGGCTTTGCACAGGTGTGCCGCGTGCCGCTACCTGACTCGCTGGCCTGCCCTCGGAAACGCCGACACAACCGGGGGGCAAAATTATTTCAAAAAAGAGGTGGACCCCCATGCTGGACTGTACCAACTTCGCCCCAAGGGGTGGGCGGCGAAGCGGGGCAGGACGTGGAACCATGGACCGGAGCGCAGGTCCGTTACAAAACCGGTGGGCCGGGAGCGAGTTGGCGGGACTGAGTCGCCCTGGCCGGACTTCGGAACGGCCGGGATCCGGAGACCACGTGGCCGACTGCGGAGATGTGGCCAGCGTGGGGCGTTTTCAGCGCGGATTTGTCAGCGGCGTGGCGCTGTTGCTGGGGCTAACCGGCGGGCTGAAGCTGGTGGGGGTGTTACAGGAGACCCCGGTGCTGGGGTGGCGGATCCCCTGTTTCCCTTCCTGACGCTGCGGCTGGTGCTGTTTCTGGCGGCGGGGTTGGGCTGGTGGCAGCGTTGGGCACAGCGCGTGTGGCCGACGCACGCGCCGGGCCGCCCCGATCCACGTCTGCGAGAACCACGGCTGGCGTGCTTGGGCCACTGACTTGGAAGCTTTAATTCGCTTGCACGCTTTCCTGCCCCGCAGCCGGGCCAACGGACCCGGCTGGCGCGCGGTGATCTGGACCCAGGGTTGCTCCCTGCATTGCCCGGGCTGTTTCAACCCGGCCACGCACGACCCGACCGGCGGCCGACCGGTCCGCGTGGCCGCGCTGCTCCGGCGCATCCGTCGGCTGGGCCACACCATCGAAGGCGTCACCCTCAGCGGCGGCGAACCGCTGGAGCAGGCCGAGGCCGTCCTGGCGTTGCTCGAAGGGCTGCACCGCACCACCAGCCTGTCGGCGCTGCTCTTCACCGGCTACACCTGGGACGAATTGCTGGCCCGGCCCGACGCCGGTCGCTGGCTGGCCTGTGTGGACGTGGTGATTGCCGGCCGCTACGCCGCCCGCCAGCGGTTGGCCCGCGGCCTGCGCGGTTCGGCCAACCAGACCGTCCACCTGCTGACCGACCGCTACTTGCTGAGCGACCTGGAGGCCGTGCCTGAAGCTGAAGTGGTGCTGGCGCCGGACGGAAACCTTGTCGCCAGCGGCATTGCCCCAGTGCGGCTTTAGACCAGTTCCGTTCTGAAGGGCAGATAGGGCGCGCACTCCGTGC
>CALFAV010000063.1 GCA_937946835.1 uncultured Verrucomicrobiae bacterium
CCTTCCCCGGTGAGTCCTTTGTGGACCTTCACGATTGGAGGAACAACATACAGCTTTGACCTGAAGGCTGTTAGTATTGACTTCAATACACCTTCAGTCCTTGTCCTTTCAGGTTCTGGAACGGCGAAAATTACTGGCAAAGACGATACCCCTGGGGATTGGAATCTGACGGCAAACACCTTCGGCACGACCTTCAGCTTTTCCTCTTCGGTGGCGGTCCCAGACGGTGGGTTGACGCTGATTCTCTTGGGCGGTGGGATGTTGGGGCTGGCGGTTCTGCGGCGCAAGGCCTGAGTTTCTTCCGTCCCGTCCCTCGGGCGTCTCCCTTTCCTTACCGGTCTGAAGGGGGACGCCTTTTGTGTGTAGCCGGTTGAGCCGGAGACGGATAAAATAGCGGAAATGTCGTGGCCGGAGCGAAAGGCGGCGTATGACAAGGTCCGGGGTGGTGTTTCTGATCGGATTGGTTGGCGTGCAACCGGTTCTGAGCGTGCCGATCAGCCTCAGCCAGTTGGGCATCACCTACACGCAGGATTTCAACACGCTGGCAAGTTCCGGAAGCAGTAGCAGTCTGCCCCAAGGTTGGGTGTTTGTGGAAACGGGGAACAACGCCAACGGGCTGTATTCGGCCGGCACGGGAAGTTCCCATACCGGGGATACTTACAGCTTCGGAACGACAGGCGATTCGGACCGTGCACTGGGTGGTTTGCGCAGCGTGAATTTGGTTCCCTTGTTCGGGGTGGAGTTCCGCAACAACACCGGGAGCACAATTATCTCGCTTTCCATCAGCTACCGGGGTGAACAGTGGCGGTTGGGAAATAGCGGACGCCAGGACCGTCTGGATTTTCAGTACAGTTTGGACGCGACCACGCTCACCGACGGGACCTGGACGGACGTGGATACCTTGGATTTTCTCGCGCCCGATAGTAAGGGAACCGCAGGAGCGCGGAATGGGAACGCGTCTGCGTATCGAACCCAGATCTCGGGCAGCATCGGTGGTTTGAACGTGTCGCCGGGTGCATCCTTTTGGCTGCGGTGGGTGGATTTTGATGCCAGCGGTGCTGACGATGGTTTGGCGGTGGACGATTTCAGTCTGACGGCGTACGGGCCGGCGGCTGCCAACCCCGTATCGGATACCGGAAGGACGTCTTTGCTTTGCCTTCTGGGCTTGGCTTCATTGGCGGGCTGGGTCCTGAAACAAGGGCTGGTTCGGACAGCCCCGTTCCCGAAGGGATGAATTGCCCGAGCACCGGTCCTTGGGGTTCCAAAGCAGGTCGGTGGGCGGCATTATCAAAATATCGAGGCTTAGCCAAGTTCCGCACTCCGGATCACCGGGGTAAATTGATGCCGACCCAGTGCCCTGGCGACGAAGCGGAAGGGCAATCCGCGATACGACAGACCGGAAGTCAGCGTTCCGGGCGAGGGCGTTGAGGCAGGGAGCGCTCGGGTGGAGGAGGTTTAAGGTGGGGGACCCAAAAGATTGCGTGTCGGAGGCGTGTGCCGCTTCAGCCGACCCCACAGGCAAGGTACCGGTGCCGACTGATTCGGTGAACGTCGGAAGTCCAACCAGGGCTGTAGGCGCGCGGTTCGGTGTGGAAGAACGTGGCGCGTTTCGCAATTTCGCATTGCTGGCCGTGGTGGTGAGCGGCGCCTTTGCCCTGCCCCTGGGGGAACTGCTTCGATTTGCGTTGAAGAACTCCCTGTTTTCGCACCTGCCCCTGATCCCGCTGGTGAGCGCGTGGTGGATTTGGAAGCGGCCGGGCGGCGAAGTGGTGCCGCTGTTCAAGCCCTCCCCGGGCTGGGCCGCGGCTGCCGCGGCCGTCGCGGGGGTCTTGGTGAGCGGTTACTGGCTGGTCTGGCGCGCCCGGGCCGAGCTGCCGCCGGCCGAGTATCTGTGTCTGATGACCACGGCGTACCTGGCGGCACTGCTGGCGGTGGCGCTGCTGACGCTCGGCGTCGGGGTGGTGAAGGCGTTTCGTTTCCCCATCCTGTTTTTGGGGTTCATGATTCCCTGGCCCACCATGTTGGTGGACCTGGTGGAAACCACACTGCAATTCGCCTCGGCCGAGGCGGCGCACGCGTTGCTGGTTTTGAGCGGGCTGCCGGTGCTGCGCGACGGGCTGGTGTTCAGGCTGCCGGGGCTGACGTTTGAAGTGGCACAGGAATGCAGCGGCATCCGGTCCAGTCTGGTGCTGTTCATCACCAGTGTGCTGGGGGCGCACCTGCTGTTGCGGACGCCCTGGCGGCGCTGGGCGCTGGTGCTGGCCGTGTTGCCGCTGGGGGTGTTGCGCAACGGGTTCCGCATCCTGACCCTGGGTTGGCTGTGTGTGCACGTGGACCCGGCGATGATTGACTCCCCGATTCACCACCAGGGCGGGCCGCTGTTTTTCGTGCTTTCGCTGGGGCCGTTTTTTTTGCTTCTCTGGTGGTTGCGTCGGGGTGAGCGGCGGCAGGTGCCGCCCTCGGCCCGGCCGCCGTTGATGCCATGAAAACCGAGTCCCACCCGGCCGTGCGTGAAGGTGGCCTGTTCCTCCTGATCGGCTTGTTGACCCTGGCCCCGGGGTGCTCCAAGGCCTCCCGCGCGGCGCGGCATTTCGAGCGCGCGGAGAGCTACTTCCGGGCCGGCGAGCGGGACAAGGCCGAGATCGAGTACCTCAACGCCCTGCGCCTGCAGCCCCAGGACCCGCGGCCGGTCGAGCGGCTCGGCCGCCTTTATTATGAACAGGGCCGGTTCCCGCGGGCGCTGGCTTTTTTGCTGCGGACCCGGGAACTGGAGACCAATCATGTTGAAGCCCGGCTCCGGGCGGCCCTGATTCTCAGCGCCCTGGGGCAAAACCGGGAAGCCCGGGCCGAGGCGGAATGGATTCTGGATCGCCAGCCCACCAACGAGGAAGCCCTGCTGGTGTTGGCCGAGTCCCCGCGCAGCACCAACGAGCTGGCCGAAGTCCAGGAGCGGTTGGGCAGACTCCGGCCGGTCATCGGCGACACCGCCGGTTACTACCTGGCTCAGGCCACGCTGGCCATGATGCGCCGCGACTCGAACACCGCGGCGCAGGCGTCGCTGGCCGCCGTTCAGCGTGGCCCGCAATCCCTGGTCGCTCATCAGGTTCGCGGCGCTTTTTTGCTGGCCGTCAACGATCTGACCAACGCCCTGGCCGCCTTCGAAACGGCGGCGCGGCTGGCGCCGGTGCGCTCGCCGGTACCGTTGCGCCTGGCGGAGCTGTACCTCCAGGCCGGGGAGCGCGCGCGCGGCCGGACGGTGATTTCCAACGTGCTGGCGCAGGCCCCGGATTACCTGCCGGCCCAGGTGCAGATGTTGAAGCTGGACCTGGCCGAGGGGCGGTTGGACGAGTGCGAGGCGATGCTCACGCGGGTGCTGAACCGGGAGAGCACGTTCTTCGAGGCGCTGCTGGCCCGGGCGCAACTGCACCTGGCGCGGGGCAAACCCGAGGCCGCCCTCAAGCAAATGGAGCGCGTGGTGGAGCTTTACCCCAAGTCCAGCCAGGCCCAGTACCAGTATGCCGTCACTCTGCTGGTGAACGGCGACCTGACCAAGGCCGCGGCGGCGTTGGACCAGGCGCTGGCGCTCCAGCCCAACCTGGTGGAAGCCGCGTTGCTCCGGGCGCGCCTGCACCTGCGGCGCGGTGACAGCGCCGCGGCCATCGTGGCGCTGAACGAGCTGTTGCGCCGACGCCCGGGACTGGTCCCGGCACGGCTGGCCCTGGCCGAGGCGCACGGGTTGCGGGGCGAATCCGCCGCGGCGCTGGCCATTTTTGACGAGTTGACCAAGGAATACCCCCGCGAGGCGCAATTCCACTTCCTCCGCGGCCTGGTGCTGCGCGACCTGAAAAAGCCGGACGAGGCCTACGCGGCCTTCGAGCAGGCGCGGGCGTTGGCGCCGGACAGCCCGCAAATCCTGCGCCAGATGGTCGAACTGCACCTGAGTCGCCAGCAGTTCGAGGCCGCGCGGCAACTGCTGGCCGAACCGCTGGCCAAAGACCCCCGGGCTGCCGAGCCCCGGGTGTTGCTGGCCCTGACCTATGTGGCGCAGCGTGACCTGGCCCGCGCGGAGGAAATCCTCACCCAGACCCTCGAGGTGGCGCCCGACGCCCGCGCTGCCTACCTGATGCTGGCGCAGGTGCTCCTCGCTGCCGGCAAGCAGCAACCGGCCCTCGAGCGCCTCGAACAGGTCGTGGCCAAGAATCCCGGGGACGTGTCGGCCTGGATGCAGGTGGGCATGTTGCGGGACAGTCTGGGCCGGTACGAACAGGCCGCGCAGGCCTACCGGAAATTGCTCGAGGTCAACCCCCGTTTCCAACCCGCACTCAACAACCTCGCCTACCTGCTCAGCGAACAGTTCGCGCAGGTGGACGAGGCGCTGGAGCTGGCCAAACGCGCGCGCGAACTGGCGCCGAAAGACCCGGCCACGGCCGACACGCTGGGTTGGATTGCCTGGCGCCGGGGCGACTACGCCTGGGCGCAGTCGCTCCTGGAAGAAGCCGCGCAGGGCCTGCCCGCTGAACCGGAGATTCAGTACCACCTGGGCATGGTCCACTACATGCTCGGCCTTGAAGACGCCGCCCGGGCGGCGCTGCAGCGCGCGCTGGCCGAAAACACCCCCGAGTTCCGGGGCAAGGACCAGGCCCGCGCCGCGCTGGACTTGTTGAACCTCGAGCCGGAGCGCGCGGACGCCGCGGCCGTGACCCTCCTGGAAAAACGTCTTCAAGCGGTGCCCGCCGACCCCGTGGCCGCGCGGCGCCTGGCGGCGATTTGCGAGCGCCGGGGCGAGGTGGACCGGGCGGTCAAACTGTACGAGAGCCTGGTCAGGGCCAATCCCCGGGCGGTGTTCGCGCGGCTGCGGCTGGCCGAGTTGCAGGTCACACGGTTGAACAACCCGGCGCGCGCGCTCGAGCTGGCGCGGCAGGCGCGCAACCTCGATCCCGAGGGCGCGCTCACCGCGCGGCAAGCCGGCCGGGTGGCCCTGCGCGCGGGCGACGTGCGCTGGGCGTACAGCCTGTTGCAGGATGCCCTGCGCAAACAACCGGACGCGGCGGAGGCCCGGTTCGACTACGGCGTGGCGGCTTATCAGATCGGGCGCGTGGGCGAAGCCGAGGGCCACTTGGAAGCGCTGCTTCAGGCCGGGCCAACCAATTTCCCGGCCACCACGCTTCGCGCCTGGGTGGAATTGGTGCGCGCCACCGCCCGGCCCGCGTTGGCTCCGGCCGCGGTGCCGACCGCCCGGGCGTTGTTGCAGGCCGCCCCGGACGCGCTGCCCGCGCAGATGGTGTTGGCGCTGGCCGACGAACAGCAGGGCCGGGTCGCCGAGGCCCGCGCGGCGTACGAGCGCCTGCTCCAGGGACACCCGGACTTTGCCCCTGCCACGCGCCAACTGGCCCTGTTGCGCGTACGGGCGGGGGATTCCGACCCGGCCGTTTTTCAACTGGCCACCCGGGCGCGGGAGGCCTTTCCGCAGGACGCCGAGGTGGCGGCGGCCCTGGGCGAATTGTCCCTGCGGCGCGGGGATGCGGTCCGCGCGGCACAACTGTTGAACGAAGCCGTGCGCCAGCAGACCAACCGGGCCGACTGGTGGTTTCTCCTGGGCATGGCGCATCACCAGCAAAAACAGGTGGCCCAGGCCCGGCCGGCCCTGGAGCGCGCGCTGGAGTTGAAGTTGCCCGAGGCGCAGGCCGCCCGGGCCCGGCAGGTGTTGGCGGAGCTGAAATAGGTCAAATCGGATCGTTCCCGGCGACACGGAGGTTTGGCCGGTGAACCTCATGCAGATCATTCCAGACGTGGCGGCGGCGGTCGCGGCCCTGGCGGGGCTGGCGGCCTTGATCGGCCGACGGCGCGCGCCCGGGCGATGGATTTTCGCGATCGGCATGGCCCTGCTGGCGGCCGAGACGTGGCTCCACGCGCGCAGCGCGGCGGCGCCGACCCCAGGGGCGGCGGCACAGTGGCAGCAGTGGCGGTTGCTGGTTTTTGCGCTGCTGCCGGCGACGTGGGTGTTGTTCAGCCTGTGCTACTCGCGCGGCAATCACGCCGAGTTTCTCCGGCGTTGGAGTTGGGGCGTGGCGTTGGGGCTGGCGGTGCCACTGACGCTGGTGCTGGTGTTCTTCGACGTGCTGGTCCGCGAGGCGGCGGGCGGCGACACCTTCAGCACTCACCTGGTGGGGCTGGGGGAAGCGGGGCGGGCGGTGTACCTGCTGGCGCTGGTGGCGTGGATTCTGGTGCTGTTGCTCCTGGAGCGCACGTTTCGCACGGCCGTGGGCACGATTCGCTGGCGGATCAAGCTGGCGATGGTGGGGTTCGGGGTGCTCTTCGGGACGCGCTTTTTCACCACGACCCAGGCCTACCTGTATGGCGCCGTAGCGCGCGATGCGGGGGTAATCGAGGCCACGGCCCTTTTGCTGGCCTGCGGGCTGATTGCGTGGTCGGTGAAACGCGCGGGGGCGTTCGAGGCGGAGGTGTACCCGTCGCACGCGGTGTTGTACCGCTCACTGAGCCTGGTGTTGGCGGGGGCGTACCTGTTGGGGGTGGGGGTGCTGGCCAAGCTGGTGGAGCGGTGGGGACACGCGGAGACCTTTCCGCTGGTGGCGGCGGTGTGGCTGCTGGCCCTGGTGGGCCTGGGGTTGCTGGGGCTTTCGGACCGGGTGCGCCTGCGGCTGCGGCGGTTTGTGTCCCGGCACTTTCGGCGCCCGCTCCATGACTACCGGCGCTTGTGGGCGGAATTCAGCGCACGGACAGCGGCGTGCGTGGGCGAACCCGAGTATTGTCAGGCCGTGGCCCGGCTGGTCTCGGAGAGTTTTGAAGCCCTGACCGTGTCGGTCTGGCTGGTCAACGAATCCCGCCACGGGCTGAGCTGCGGCGCTTCCACGCTTTGGAGTGCGGATCAGGCGGCGGCGCGGTTGGGTGAGGTCGGCGAGGGGCGCGCGCTGGTGGAGGGGCTGCACGGGGTAACCGGGCCGACGGAGCTTGAGACGCTGGCGGGCGAGGCGGGACGCGCCGTGGGGGTTTTGCAGCCGGATCAATTCGGCAAGGGCGGCGGGCGGTTGGTGGTGCCATTGCGCGCGCAGGGCGAGTTGCTGGGGGCGATCACCCTGGGTGACCGCGTCAGCGGGGTGCCGTTTGACGAACAGGACCTGGACCTGCTGCGTTGCATGGCCGACCAGACCGCGGCGGGGCTGTTGAACCGGCGGTTGACCCGGCAGTTGCTCGAGGCCAAACAACTGGAGGCCTTCCAGGCCATGTCCGCCTTTTTCATTCACGACCTGAAAAACGCCGCCTCGACGTTGAACCTCACCCTGGACAACCTGCGGGTGCACTTTGACAACCCCGAATTCCGGCAGGACGCCCTGGGGGCCATCGGCCGGACCACCGAGCGCATCCGGGCGCTGATCCAGCGCCTGACCGCGTTGCGGCGCGGGCTGGAGTTGAATCTGGCGCCGGCGGATTTGAACGAGGTGGTGCGGCGCGCGTTGCGTTCGCTGGGCAACGGCTTCCCGCCGGTGGAACTGGCCCTGGCGGAGCTGCCGCCCGCGCGCCTGGACGCCGGGCAGATGCAGGAGGTCATCGCCAATTTTCTGCTCAACGCGCGGGAGGCCACCGAAGCCGGGGGGCGGATTGCGGTGCGGACGGCCCGGGTGAACGGGTGGGCCGAACTGGCGGTGCGCGACGAGGGGTGCGGCATGTCGCCCGAGTTTGTGCGGCAGCATTTGTTCCGGCCCTTTCACACCACCAAGAACCGCGGGCTGGGGCTGGGCATGTTTCAGGCCAAGGTCATCGTCGAGGCCCACCGGGGCCGCATCGAGGTGGACAGCGCGCCGGGACGTGGTACCACCGTGCGCGTGTTGTTGCCGTTGGAGGAAACGCCGGTATGAAACCGAAGCTGTTGCTGGTGGACGATGACGAGGACATCCGCGCCCAAATGCGCTGGGCCCTGGAGGCCGAATATCAGGTCCTCCAGGCCGGGGACCGGGCCGGGGCGCTGGCGGCGTTCACCGAACACCGGCCCGCGGTGTGCCTCCTGGACCTGGGGCTGCCGCCCCGGCCGGCCGAACCCACCGAGGGCCTGAGCGTGCTGGCGGCCCTGCTCGAGGCCGAGCCCGCGGTCAAGGTCATCATCATCTCCGGCCAGGGGGAGAAGCAGAACGCCCTGCAGGCCATTGGTGCGGGGGCCTACGACTTTCTGAGCAAGCCGGTGGAGGTGGAGGAACTGCGCATCATCCTCAAGCGCGCCTTTCACGTGGCCCGGCTGGAGGCGGAGTACCGCCGGTTGCAACAGCAACGGCAGGCCGCGGATTTCGAGGACATGCTGGGCACCAGCCCCGGCATGCAGCAGGTCTTCCAAATCATCCGCAAGGTGGCGCCCAGCGACGCGCCGGTGCTCCTCCTGGGCGAGAGCGGCACCGGCAAGGAAATGGCCGGGCGGGCCATTCACCAGCGGAGCCTGCGCAAGGACGGGCCGTTTATCGCCATCAACTGCGGGGCCATCCCGGAAAACCTGCTCGAGAGCGAGTTGTTCGGCCACGAGAAGGGTGCGTTCACCGGCGCGCACACCGCCCGCCCCGGCCGATTCGAGCTGGCCCACGGCGGCACGCTGTTCTTGGACGAGATCGGGGAACTGCCGCTGTCCTTGCAGGTGAAGCTGCTGCGCTTCCTGCAGGAAAGCTGCGTGGAACGGGTCGGCGGCCGGAAGGCCATTTCCGTGGACGCCCGGGTCATCGCCGCCACCAACAGCGATCTCAAGGCCGCCCTGGCGGCCGGCACTTTCCGGGAGGATTTGTACTACCGCCTGGCGGTTGTGGTCCTGCGCATCCCGCCGCTGCGGGAGCGCGACGGCGACATCCTGCTGCTGGCGCGCGCCTTCCTCGAGCGGTTCGCGGCCCAGCACCATCGCGAAGGGTTGGTCTTTGACGAACGGGCCCTGCGCGCGCTCCAGGAGCATCCCTGGCCGGGCAACGTGCGCGAGCTGGAAAACCGCATCAAGCGCGCCGTGATCATGGCCGAGGGCCGGGTCATTCGTCCCGCCGACCTGGAGTTGGCAACGGACCGCCGCGCGGACGAAAGCCCGGCCCTTCCCAACCTCCGGCAGGCGCGGGAAAATCTGGAGCGTGACCTGGTCACCCGCGCGTTGCGGCGTCACGGCGGCCGAATCGCCCCGGCCGCGGCCGAACTGGGCATCAGCCGCCCGACCTTGTACGAGTTGATCGAAAAACTGGGTCTGAAGCGCGAGTCCGAAGCCTCCGCGGTTTCCAAGCCATGAATGCGTCTCACCAATCGGCTAGCCCGCTCTCGTTTCCCGACGTATTGGCTTTTCTCCGAGACCGTTTGCTCCGGTACCGTCAGCCGGTGCCGCGGCGCCGCGGGTTCACGGTGCGGCCGGGTATGATCCTGGCGGTCCTGGGTTTGGCCGGGTTGCTGACCGCCTGCAACTCGCCTCGCCTGGCACCCCTGCCTCCGGAAGTGCAGCGCCCTTACACCCGCGTCGAGTTGCGCGAGGGCGATGTCATCCGCATCACCTTCCCCGGAGCGCCCAGCCTCAATTCCGTGCAGCAGGTGCGCCAGGACGGCAAAATCAGCCTGGACCAGGTGGGCGAAATCACCGTGGCCGGCATGAGCCCAACCGCCCTCGAGGCCGAGATTTTGCGGTTGTACGACCAGCGCCTGGTCACCAAGCAGGTCCTGGTCACGGTCGAGTCGGCGGCCTACCCGGTGTATGTCAGCGGCGCGGTCCTGCGGCCCGGCAAGGTGATGGCCAACCGGCCCATGACCATCGTTGAGGCCATCATGGAGGCGGGCGGTTTCGACGAAAACCGGGCCAAATCCACCGCCGTGGTGGTGACCCGGGAAGTGGATGGCGTGACCAAGAGCTACCAACTCGATGTCAAAGCGATGATCCGGGGCAGGTCCACCACCCGGTTTTACGTCCGGCCCAACGACGTGATCTACGTGCCGTCGCTGGTTTGGTAGGGCCCTTGTCCCGCGGGCAAACGACGACCGGCGACGGGCGGCCGGCAGGGTGCCGAAGTGGTCCAGCGAGCGCTTCCGCACAGCGCACCGGGCTGGGTAAACAATGAAGTTGGCGACCCTACCGGGATTCGAACCCGGGCTACCACCGTGAAAGGGTGGTGTCCTAACCACTAGACCATAGGGTCACGCCCTGCCCCAGCCTAGGGAACGGGCACGACCTGTCACGCGCAAAAAGCGCCCGGCTTAACGGCCGGGCGCTTTTTGCGCTTTTGAGCGCCCGCAGCCCAGCCGGTTGCCCCGGGACCAAAAAGGTCGCCCGCGCGGTCGGGGCATCCGACCGGGCCTACCGGCAACGGCCGACGGATGAACCGTCAGGTCCCGTGTCGGGGAGCCGGGGAAGGCCGGCAGGGATGAGGTCCCGCTGATTGAATCGGGCTGGCGGGGGGGGCAAAGACTGGCATCATCCCGGCCATGCATTTGCCACGGGCCGCTCAGAAATTATGCCGCGGCGCCGGGCCGGTTTTCTGCGCCGGGCTGGTCGGATGGGTCTGCGGCCGCGCGGCCGAGACCGGGGGTTGGCCGCGCCCGGACCCGGTCTGGACCCGCAATCCGGTGTCGGCGGAGCGCGGCCTGCCCGAGTCCTTTGACCCCCGCACCGGCCGGAACGTCAGGTGGGTGGTGCCCCTGGGTTCGGAAGCGCATGGCAACCCGGCGGTGGGCGCCGGCCGCGTGCTCATCGGCACCAACAACAACCGGCCCCGGGACGAGCGGCATCAGGGCGACCGCGGCGTGTTGTTCTGCCTCGGGGAGACCGACGGCGCGTTGCACTGGCAACTGGTCGTGCCCAAGCGGGTCGAGGACATCTACTTCGATTGGCCCCACAGCGGTATTTGCTCCCCGCCGGTCATCGAAGGGGACCGGGCCTACGTGGTGGACAACCGCGGCGTGGTGCTCTGCTTGGACATGCACGGCCTGGCCAACGGCAACGATGGCCCCTTCCGGCTCGAGGAAATTTACTTCGCGCCGCAGCCGACCAACGACCTCGCCCGCGGTGCCCCGGCTGCCTTTGCCCCGGACGGCACCCTTTTGCCGGACGCGCCCGCGCCCCACCGTGTCCCGCTCGGCCCGCTGGACGCGGACATCCTTTGGATGTTCGACCTGTCCAGCGGTGCGGGCATCTGGTCGCACGACGCCGCCCACAGCGGCCTGGTGATCTACGGCGAGCACCTCTACCTCAACACCGGCACGGGGGTGGACAACACCCACCGCCGCATCCGCCGTCCCGACGCTCCCGGCCTGGTGGTGTTGGACAAGCACACCGGCCGGCTGCTCGCGCGGGAGCGTTCCTCGCGGGGTGACCGGATTTTCCACTCGACCTGGGCCCCGCCCGTGCTCGGGCTGGTGCGTGGGCAACCCCGGGTGATCTTCGCCGGCGGCGACGCGGTGGTGCGGGCCTTTGAGCCCTTGCCGCCCGGTGTCCGGCCCGCCGAGCCGGTCAGCTTGCGCCAGGTGTGGGAGTTTGACTTCGATCCCACCGCCCCCAAGCAGGACATTCACCGTTACCACCAGAACCGCCGCCAAAGCCCGAGCAACATTTACGGCGCGCCGGTCCTGCACGAGGAGCGCGTGTACGTGGCCGGGGGCGGGGATTTCTGGTGGGGCAAAAACGAGGCCTGGCTCAAGTGCATTGACGCCACCGGCACCGGCGACCTCACCGCCACCGGGCAGGTCTGGGCCTACGCGCTGGGCAAACACGTGTTCGCCACGCCGGCCGTCCACGAGGGGCTGGTGTACATCGGCGACACTGAAGGCGTGCTGCACTGCGTGGATGCCGCCACCGGCCGGGCGGTTTGGACCCACGAGGCCGGCGGCGATTTCTGGGCTTCGCCCCTGGTCGCCGATGGCAAGGTCTATGTGGGCACGCGCCGCGGGGAGTTTCTCATCCTGCGGGCCGGCCGGGAGAAGCAGGTGCTGAGCGTGGTGCCGCTGGGCGCGCCGATCAGCGCCACGGCCGTCGCGGCCAACGGCGTGCTTTACGTGGCCACGATGAACCGGCTCTTTGCGCTGGCGGTGGGCGCCCCGGGCCCGAGCGGACCGGAGAGTTAGTCGCAGCGGCCTTTGCCGGGGGAACGCCGGGGGCACGGTCACTTCAGGGGCCGGGTGCCCAGTGGTTTTCGGGAGGGCTCCCCACTTCAGCGCCCGGTCCGCACCAGCTTCAGCGCCCCGATGCCGCCGGGGTTCCAACTGGTGAACACCACGTACAATTCCCGCCGTGCCCCCCGGCCGCGGATGTACCAGCAGGCGTCGTGGATGTGTTGCGCCTCCGCGTAACCCAGTTCCTCCTTCGGTTTGAGGGTGCTGACGATCGCTCGCTTCTTGAGGTTGATGAGGTAAATCGGACCGGGGGAATTGCCCGGGCCGTTCAGGCAGGGCGCCAGCGCGTGGTCGCCCCGCAGGTCCACGTCGCACACCGTGCTGCCCGGCGGCAGAGCAAGTGTCTCCTTCCACGCTTGCCGGGCCGGCGACCAACGCTGAATCCGCGCCTCCGGTCGGGCCGAGACCAGCAGGCTTTTGTCCCGGCGGTCGAAGGTGATGCCGTGCGGGGTTTGCGAGGCGGCCTTGCCGCCGAAGAAGGCGCCGGTGAAGGCGAGCGGTTCCGTGCCGGCCGGCATGAACCAGGCCCTGCCATAGCCGTCCGTCACCCAGACCTCGCCCGCGCGGGTGAAGGCCGCGTCGGTGGGCGCGTAGCCCTTGCCGTCCGCGTAGGGACCCCCGGGCGGCACCCCCAGTTGGCGCACCGCCGTGAAGCGCGTGTCGGAGAGGTACACATGCCCCTCGACATTGTCCGCCGCCACCACCAGCGGCAGTTGCCCGGTGCGCGGCAGCAGGTCCGCCCCGTGCAAATTGCCCCGGCTCAACCGCGGGTCGCCCGCCACCACTTCCGACCGGGTCAGGCCGTCGCGGAACGCGATCCAGCCCACGTTCTCCAGGCCCCAATAAACCACGTCCCGTTCGGCATCCACCACCAGCGTGCCGTGGGCGCCCTTCAGATGGGGCTTCGCCGCCTCGGGTACCGGCACCAACCCGGGCGCGGCCACGAACGTCCACGCGCCCTGCCCGCTGGTGGGGACTTCGCCCGCGGGCAACGGCGCGCCGCGCACGGGGGTTTTGGTCTCGACGCGAAACGGCAGGGGCACGGCCGGCGGCGGCGCGGCATGGTCATGCGGCGCACCCGTGTCATGGGCCAAACCGGGCAGGGTCAGACAAACGCTCAGGCAGCCGCCCAGCAGGCGCGGCCGGGAGAAACGGAGCAGGTGCATGGGTATGGGGAAGAACCGGGTTGAATGGTTGGGTTTCAAAACGCGCCGGAAGATGCCTCAAAACCCGCCGGGTTCAAATCCGGGGAAGGCTCTCGGGTACACTTGGCGAAGCGGCCGGGCCGGCCGGCGCCCTTCAGCGCGGATCCTCCAAGGGAGCCTGCGGATGACCCGCGCCGACGTTGGGCGTGGCGTTCAGCGGGGCGGCCCCGCTGCCTTCGGGCTCCAGCGCAAAGCCGAGGTGTTCCGCCAGGCGCTGGCGGCGAATGCCGAAGGTGGCGGCCAGCGCGCGGACCGTCGCCGCCAGCGGCTCGGGTGCGCGCGGTCGGTCGCGGCGTGTGGCGGCCAACATGAGGTTTTTCGCCGTGTGCTCCGGCGCGATGAACTCGAACACCCGCGCCGCGTAACCCGCCCATTCCAGCAGGGCGGCCCGCAGGGCGTCGGTGACCAGGTCGGCCTGACGCTCGCGCAGGATGCCGTGGCGCAGCAGGCCCGCCCACGCCGGGCCGGCGCGCAGTTGCGGGCGCAGTTCCTTGTGGCAGCACGGCGCGGTCACCAGCACCGCCGCCCCGGCCCGCACGCCCCGCGCCAGGGCGTCGTCCGTGGCGGTGTCACAGGCGTGCAGGGCCACCAGCACGTCCACGGCGTCGAGGCTGGCATCGGCGATGGTGCCGGGGATGAAGCGCAAGCCGGTGAACCCGTGACGTGCCGCCACTTGATTGCAAAGCGCCACCAACTCGGGTCGGGCCTCGATGCCGAGCACCTCGGGAGGCGGGCCCCGGCGGCGCAGCCATTCGTAGGCGGCGAAGGTCAGGTATCCCTTGCCGCAGCCCATGTCCACCAACCGCACCGGCCGGCCCGCCAACGCCGGCACGGCGGCGAGATGGTCGCGGAGGATTTCGGTGAACTTTTGAATCTGCCGGAACTTGGCGGCCAGGGCCGGCCGCACGTGGTCATCGCGGGTGGTGATGCCCAGGTCCCGCAACCACGGGGCCTCGGCCGGCTCGATCAGGTGGGCCCTGACCCGGTCGTGGCGGAGGTCGGCGGGCGCGGTGTGCCGTGGCGGCAGCACGCGCAGCACGGGTTCACCGGCGGCCGGCCAGTCCAATTCGGCGGCCAGGGCCGTGGTGAACAGATGAGCACTGCCGAAGTCCCGTCCCAGCCGGCGGGCCAGTTCCTCCAACGCCCCGGTGGGGGTGAGATTGCGGGTCACGTCCCGCGTTGCGTGCCGGTACACGCAGGCCAGCCGGGGGCCGGCCCGCAGCAGCACCGGTCGGACCGTGAGTTGGCGCAGGGTGGGATCGGACCCGCGCGCGGCGCCCAGAGTGACCTTGACCAGGGAGCCGTCGGCCAGCGCGGCGCGCAGGTGATCGAACCAGGCTTGCACGGCGGGTGGCATCACCGTGGCAGGTTAATCTGCGGCCGGCGCCCCGGCACGAACAAAGCCGGTGGCCAAGACCGGAGAGGCTTGGAGCGCCGCGCTGAAAGCTCCCGCGGAACTTCAACCCCGGGTGCGCCGGGCACCGGTTTTCGCCCGGCGGCCGTAATGCACCGCACGGGCAGGGGCGGCGGGTGCTGCCGGAGCGGCCGGGCCGAATCGGCGCTTGAGTTCCCGGATCTGGTCGCGCAGCAGGGCGGCCTTTTCGAACTCGAGGTTGTTGGCCGCCTCGAGCATCTCGGCCTCCAATTCGCGCAGGGTCTCGGTCAGGTCAAAGTCGCCCGCGGTTTCGCGCAGGACCGACTCAACCGCGGTGGTGTGCTGCTGGCGGGTGGAGAGGCTTTCCTCGACCGCGCGGGTGACGCTGCGCGGGGTGATGCCGTGCGCGCGGTTGTAGGCCAGTTGTTTTTCCCGGCGGTAGTTCGTGATGGCCAGGAACTGCTGGATGCTCCGGGTCATCACGTCGGCGTAGAGGATGACCTCGCCGTGGAGGTGGCGGGCGGCGCGGCCGGCGGTCTGGATGAGGCTGGTGGTGCTGCGCAGGTAGCCCTCCTTGTCGGCGTCGAGGATGGCCACCAGCGAGACCTCCGGCAGGTCCAGGCCCTCGCGGAGCAGGTTGATGCCCACCAGCACGTCGAAGTCGCCCTTGCGCAGGGCGCGGAGGATTTCGACCCGTTCGATGGCGTCAATCTCGCTGTGCAGGTAGCGCACGTTGATGCCCAGGTCGCGCAGGTAGTCGGTCAGTTCCTCGGCGGTGCGCTTGGTCAGCGTGGTCACCAGCACGCGCTCTTTGCGCTCGACGCGTTTGCGGGCCTCCTCGATGAGGTCGTCAATCTGGCCTTTCAAAGGTTTCACGGTCACCGGCGGATCCACCAGGCCGGTGGGGCGGACGATCAGTTCGACCACGTGCTCGCCGGCCCAGGCCAGTTCCTGCGGGCCGGGCGTGGCGCTGGCATAGATGGTCTGGCCCTGGAGGGCCTGGAACTCCTCGAACTTGAGCGGGCGGTTGTCCAGCGCGCTGGGCAGGCGGAAGCCGTAGTCCACCAGCACCTGCTTGCGGGACATGTCGCCCGCGTACATGCCGCCGATCTGCGGCACCGTGGCGTGCGATTCGTCAATGATCATCACGTAATCCTCCGGCAGGAAGTCCAGCAGGGTGCAGGGCCGCGAGCCGGGCGGGCGCTGGGCGATGTGGCGGGAGTAGTTTTCGATGCCGGAGCAGAAGCCCATTTCCTCCATCATCTCCAGGTCGTACTCGGTGCGCATCTTCAGGCGCTGGGCCTCGAGCAGCTTGCCCCGCGCCTCGAACCAGGCGATGCGCTCGGTCAGCTCCTCGCGGATGCTCAGGATGGCCCGCTTGAGCTTGTCCGGGCGCGTGACGAATTGCGCGCCCGGATACACCGTGACGGCGGCCAGGTCCTCCAGCCGGTGGCCGGTCAGCGGGTCGAAACGGGTCAGCCGCTCGACCTGGTCGCCGAAGAACTCGACCCGCAGCGCGTCCTCGGTGTAGGCCGGGCACAGCTCGACCACGTCCCCCCGCACGCGGAAGCGGCCGCGCTCGAAGGCGACGTCGTTGCGGCTGTACTGCAGTTCGACCAGCCGGGCCAGGAAGGTGTCCCGGTTCAGCTCCTGGCCCACGCGCAGGTGGATGAGCATTTCCTCGTAATCCTCCCGGCTGCCGATGCCGTAGATGCACGAGACGCTGGCCACCACGATCACGTCCCGGCGGGCGAAGAGCGAACTCATGGTCGAGAGCCGCAGCCGCTCGATTTCCTCGTTCCGGCTGGAGTCCTTTTCGATGTAGGTGTCGGTGCGCGGGATGTAGGCCTCGGGCTGGTAGTAGTCGAAGTAGCTGACGAAGTACTCGACCGCGTTGCGGGGGAAGAAGCCCTTGAACTCGGCGTACAACTGGGCGGCCAGGGTCTTGTTGTGCGAGAGCACCAGGGCGGGGCGGTTCACCCGGGCGATGACGTTGGCCAGGGTGAAGGTCTTGCCCGAGCCGGTCACGCCCACCAGCACCTGGTGCCGCACGCCCGCCTCCAGCCCGGCCACGAGTTTTTCGATGGCCTGCGGCTGGTCGCCGGCGGGCGGGAAGGGGGCCACGAGTTCAAACGCCACGTTGGGACGCTAGCCAGCCGCCCGGGGGCGGTCAATGGTGCCCCGGCGATCCCCCCGCGGGCGCCCGGCCCGCGTGCTCGCCGGCCGGCCGTCGTCCAATGCGCGTGGGCGGGACCGCGGGGATGCGTTTCGGTTTCCGCAGTCGGAGCGGGTCCGCGGGGGAGCACCCGGCCCGCCCCGACCGGTTTTTGCCCTCTCTTCCCGGTGTTTTGCTTGAACCGTCTGCGGCCGCTCGGCAGCGTGGGCGCCTCATGGAAATGCTCCGGGCCGTCCGGCGTTGGCTTGCGGGTGCGGGGATTCTCCTCGTGCTGGAGGGGGTCTTCGCGGCCCCGGATCCGGTGACGCATCTGGGCCGGCAATGGTACGACCTGGAGCGCTGGGGTGCCGCGCGGCAACTGACCACGCGGTGGACTCCCCAGACCCGCGTGCTCACGCTGACCAATCGCACCACGCGCCTGGCCCTGGCGGTGGATTCCCAGCAGGCGGTCGTCAACGGCATCAAAGTCTGGCTCACCCAGCCGATCACCGCCCGGCCGCCCGGCTGGCTGATCTCGGTGCTGGACGCCGACCGGGTGTTGGGGCCCCTGCTGCAGCCGGTCCCGCCCCGCCCCGCCCGGCCGGTGCACACGATCGTCCTCGACGCCGGCCACGGCGGGCGCGACCCGGGCCACCAGACCGGGGCGCGGGAGGAAAAGCGTTACACCCTGCTGCTGGCCCAGCAGGTGCGCGCCAAACTGCGCGCGGCCGGCTACCGGGTGGTGATGACGCGCACCCGCGACACCTTCCTTGAATTGCCCGAGCGCCCGGCCGTGGCCAACCGTGAAAAGGCCGATCTGTTCCTGAGCCTCCACTTCAACGCCGCGCCCGACCCGGCGATCCGCGGGGCCGAGGTCTTCTGCCTGACCCCGAACGGGGCCGCCTCCACCCACGCCCCGCGCTCCGAGGTGCTGAACCAATCCCTGCCCGGACACCGGGACGGCACCCGCTCGCTCCTGTTGGCCTGGCAGGTGCAAAAGGCGCTGGTGGAACGCGCCGGGCTGACCGACCGCGGGGTCAAGCACGCCCGCTTCGCCGTGCTGCGGGACCTGACCATGCCGGGCATCCTGGTCGAGGCCGGCTTCCTGAGTTCGCCCGAGGAGGCGCGGCTCATTGCCGACCCGAAGTTTCGCGACCGCCTGGCCGCGGCCATCGTGGAGGGCATCGAACGCTACCGTCGGTGGATGGAGCCGGGGGCGCAGACGCGAAGCAACCGGTAAAGCCGCCGCGCTCCGCCGGCTCACCAGCGTGCGGGCAATTCCCAGTCGGTCCAGCGCACCAGATCGCCCAGGGCGGGCCGGCCGTCATGGCGCCAGGCGGGCGGGGGGCATTGCATGCGGCCCAGCGGGCAGATGCGGGGCACGCCCCAGCGGGCCAGCTCGAGGGCCAGGGTTTGCTCGCGGGTGCCGGTGGCCGCCAGCGCCACGGTGGAGACCTGGCCGCGAAAGGCGTCCACCCCGGCCAGCGCCTCGTCCAGGCCGGCCACGGCCTTGACGTGGATGAAGCGGTTGGCACAGGTGGGATGCAGCCGGGGGAAGTTCTCGAAGACCACCGTCCACGCCGTCGAGCCGGCGCTGCACCACATCTGCGTGTCCGGCGAATGGGCTGCGCGCACGGCATAAAAGGCGCGCCGCGCGGCAATGGCCGCGGCCTCGGCCACGGGCAACGGCCCGCGGGGGTGCGTGACTTCCAATTGCTCCAACGCGCCGGCCAGGGCCTCGGCAAAGCGTTCCGGGGGGTTGCGCCCGCCGGCTTCGACGTAAAAGGCGTGCGGGGAAAGACACCCCAGTTGGTTCCACGCCGCCACGTCGCGGGCGGCCGCCGCCACCAGCGCGGGCAGGAGGTGGTTCGAGAGCACTTCGCGGGCGATGTAGCCGAAGCTGAGCCGGTGGCCGTAGCCCAGAAAACGCACCTCCGGGGGCACCCGCCGGCGCAGCGCGGCCAGGGTCTCGTTGCTGCCCATGGCCAGCACGCAGTCGGCCTGGGCCCAGAGCGCGTTTTCGAGCGGCTCGGTGCCGCCGGGCCACTCGGCGATTTCAAGGCAGGCGGCCAGTTTGGCCTCCACCTCGCGCAGCGAGTGCGCGAAGAGCCGGGGCAGCAGCGAGGTGCCCGAGGCGCATTTCATGAACTGGGCCGAGCGGGTCAGCAACCCCAGCACCAGCCCCATCAGCGCCGGATTGGGCAGCCGGCCGGCGGTGATGTGCGCCAGCAGCTCCGGCCCCTGCGCCAGGGCCAGGCGGTCGGCCCGGCCCTCGTGGGGGTTGGGGGTCAGTTGGTCCAGGCGCTGCAGGTCGGCCAGGTCCTGCGCCACGAGCGCGCGCAGGTTTTCGCGGGTCAGCGAGCCGAAGAAGTCATCCAACCCGGCGGCCAGGGTGGGGGCGGAGAACCCGAGCAGCGCCGGCCCCTGCTCGAGCGCCAGGCGGCGATACGGATTGGCCGGGTCCAGCCAGTCCTCGGCCACGGCGGCGATGGCGTCAATCAGGTCGGTCGTGGTGCGCTCGCGCAGGTAGCGGCGGCGGTTGGCCTTCAAGGTGAGGCAGGCGTCCCGGATCAACTCCGGCGTGAGCGCGCTCGGGTCGGCCAGGTCGGCCAGGAAATACCGGGGCAGGTCCATGAGTCAGGCGGCGGCCAGGAGGGAGCAGCCGCGCGCTTCGGCTCCGGCGACGCGGCCCAGCAGTTCGAAGCCCGCCCCCCGCCGCACGGCGAGGTCCTCGGTCTGCACGGCCAGCACCGCGCGGGCGTTGGCCAGGTCCACCACGCGCAACAGGCCGGCCTCGCCCTCGGCCACCTCGCGGCCGGTCTCGGGAGACACGACCAGGGCCCGGGCCCAGGGCGGGAAGCGGTACTGACGCGGGGCGGTCTGTCCCACCACCCGGTCGTAGGCCTGCGAGGCCAGTTCGCACATGCCGTATTCCCCCACGAGGTGGCTGGCCGGCACGCCCAGCCATTCGGTCAGCGCCGCGTGCAATTCGGCCCGGGACAATTCCCGGGAGCGGCCCTTGTAGCCACCGGTTTCCATCACCCGTGAGCCGGGGGGCAGACGGAGCCGGAGGCGGGTTTCTGCAAGCCGATCGAGCAGGTGAACCAACGAAAACGCCGTGCCCAGCAGGCAGACCGGTTGGCCCTCCGCGGCGGCGGCGTGCAATGCCCCAAGCAGGCTTTCAAAGTCCACACGCCAGGTGCCCGCGGAGTCCACCCGCCCCGCCGAAACCGCCGCCCCGGCGCCGAAGGCCTCCGCCACGCGCTCGGCCATTTCCGCCAGCGAGGAATGCGGGGCCTGTTCGACCGGAGGGGTCAGCAGGACAAATCGCAGGGCCGGCGCGCCGGGCCTGCCCCGGGCCGGGAGCAAGTGGGGTTGAAACCAGGCCAGGACGGACGCGGCGTACAACTCCAGCGACGCGGCGTCGTGAAACACCCGACCCGGGTTGCCGGTGGTGGTGCCGCTGGATTGAAACACGCGCCGGCGCCGCGCCGGCGGCAGGCTGGTGAAGGCGAATTCCTTGAAGGCCGCGGTGGGCACCGCCGGAATCTCGCGCCAGTGGCTCACGGTTGGCGGTGTGGCGCCCAGATGATCGGCCAACGCCCGGTAGGCGGGCACGGCGGCATACTGCGCGGCAAACAGCTCGAGGGCCAGCGCGTTGAACGAGGGGTCGTGTTCCGAGATGTCCCGTGCCGGGGCGTCGTCCTGAATGAAGGCGCGAAGGCGGGGGACCAAGAGGTCCAGCAGATCGGTGTCCATGCGGTTTTGATTTCGTCGCTACTGACGCGGGCTGGTTGTCCGCCACAGCCCGGGAAAAAGCTTACCCGGCCGGCCCGGTGCCGCAAGCACCGGACGGGCCGGGGCTGGAAGTACCGGCCCGGGTTCAGGCGCGGGCTTCGCGGAAGCGCGCAGCCACGAACTCCCAGTTGATGATGGTGTAAAAGGCGGCGACGTAGTCCGCCCGCCGGTTCTGGTACTTGAGGTAGTAGGCGTGCTCCCACACGTCCAGGCCCAGCAGGGGCACGCGGCCCTGGCTGAACGGGGAGTCCTGATTGGGCAGGCTCTCGATGCGCAGGCGGGTGCCGTCCCAGGTCAGCCAGGCCCAACCGCTGCCGAAGACGCCCATCGCCGCCTGGGTAAACTGCTGCTGAAAGGCGTTGAAGCTGCCGAACGCCGTGTCCAGCGCGCGGGCCAGTTCGCCGGAGGGTGCGCCGCCGCCCTTTTTGAGGGAGGGCCAGAACAGGCTGTGGTTGGCGTGACCGCCGCCGTGGTTGCGCACGGCGGTGCGAATGTCCTCGGGCAGGGACTGGAGCTGGCGCAGCAGGGTTTCCACCGGCTTGGCGGCCAGGTCCGGGTGTCCGGCCACGGCTCTGTTCAGGCCGGCCACGTAGGCGGCGTGGTGTTTGCCGTGGTGGATTTCCATCGTCCGGGCGTCAATGGCCGGCTCGAGGGCGTCCGCCGGGTAGGGCAACGGCGGCAGGGTGAAGGGGCCGGTGGGGGCCGCGGGTGGCGCCGGGGGCGCGTTTTGGGCGAGGGCGGGCAGTGTGCCCGTGCCGGCCAGGGCGGTGGCGGCCAGGGCGGTTTGTTTCAAGGCGGTTCGGCGATTGATCATGGTTTTCAAGGTGGCAACTGGCACGGGGGAAAGTAAGCGTCCGGCGCCCGGGTGCAAACGGGCTTTTGCCCGCTCGGGTACCGGCTCAGTGGTCCGGCCGCTACGTGGTGTTCTCCAAGACCCGTTGAATCAGCGCGGTGACGCGCCGGCCGGAGGCGCGGAACTTGAGGCGGTTGCGGGCGAAGCCGCCGCGCAGGCGGTTGTTGCTCTCGAAGGCGCCCTGGGCCGAATGCACTTCGCCCCAACTCCGGGCCGTGCCCACGCGCTCCAGGAACTCAAAGTCCGGCTGGAAGTAATCGGGTTTGAAAAACCGGATCAACGGCCGCAGCAGGCGTACCCGCCACGGCAGGGCCTTGCGCGTGGCGCGCACGACAAATTCCTCCGGCGCGCAGTGGTAGTACTGGCAAAACGCTTCGCGGAAAGTGTGGGGCCATTCAGCCATTGGCGGTAAGCTTGGCGTGAAAACGGCCTTTCACAAGGGCAAAGGAGCCGGGCCGCCGACGGGCGGCCCGTGGATGGCTTCCCGGTCCGGGTGCGGCTGTTCCCGGCGGCTCACGGGCGGTTCCTTGCCGGCGGACTTTCCCGCCGCCAGATTCGGGCGTGCAAAGGCTCGGACGCAATCGGGGTGGCTACCGCGGCGAAACCCTCGCCATCGAATCGGTGCTGGCCGCCGTGCGGGCGGCGGCGCGGCGGCACGGCTGGCGGGTGGAGATCCTGCCCGCGACCGGGGCGGGTGAGTTGCTGGCGCTGCACCGGCCCGCGAAGTCCGGGGCGGCCGCGGGGCCGACCGGAGGCGGCACCGCGGCCGCCCGGGCCTCCACGGAGGCCACCGCCGGCACACCCTGCCCGCGGCCGGCGCGCGTTTACCTCTCGGCCGGCATCCACGGGGATGAACCGGCCGGGCCGCTGGCTCTGTGCACCTTGCTCGAGGCCGACCGGTGGCCGCCGGAACTGGAGTTGTTTGTTTGCCCGTGCCTGAATCCCTCCGCCTTTCCCCTCAACCGCCGGGAGAACGCCGCCGGGGTGGACCTCAACCGCGATTACCGCAGCCGCCGCACCCCCGAGGTGCGCGCGCACACGGCCTGGCTGGCGCGGCAACCGCCGTTCGATCTGGCCCTGTGCCTCCATGAAGATTGGGAGGCCGGCGGCTTTTACCTCTACGAGCTGAACCCGGAGGGCCAGCCCTCGACGGCCGAGCGTGTCGTGGCGGCGGTGGCGGCGGTGTGCCCGATAGAACGCGCCCCGGTGATTGACGGTCGGCCCGCGCGCGGCGGGATCATCCGCCCCGTGGCCAATCTGGCCGAACGGCCGGACTGGCCGGAGGCCTTTTATCTGCTGGCCCACAAAACCCGGCACAGTTACACCCTCGAAGCGCCGTCGGATTTTCCCCTGGCCGTCCGCGTGGCGGCCCTCACCCGGGCGGTGGAAGAGGTGTTGGCGGCCATGCCTCTGCCGGGGCGGGATGCGCAAACGGTTGCCGCGGGGTGGGAATCCCGGTAAAGTGCGGCCATGCTGAACTTGACCCGGCAGGAACAGGGGGTGTTGGCGGTGGTGCTGGGCCTGGTGCTGGTGGGCCTGGTCGTGAAGGCCTGGCGGACGGCACATCCCCCCGCGCCGGCGGCGCCTGTCGCGGTCACCGGCCCTTGACGACCATGCAAACGCAGAGCTTTGAAGTCGTGCTCGAGCAGGTGGTGGCCCGCGACCCCCGGTACGCCCGCGAGGCGTACCATTTTCTGCGGGAGGCGCTGGACTACACCCAACGCGCCATCAGCAAGGCCAACCAGGGCAAGATGCGCCACGTCACGGGTCAGGAACTGCTGGCCGGCATCCGGGCCTACGCGCTGCAACAGTACGGTCCCATGGCCCTGACGCTCTTGAACGAGTGGGGCATCCACCGCTGCGAGGATTTCGGCGAGATGGTCTTCAACCTGGTGGACGCCGGCGTGCTCAGCAAAACCGAGACCGACAGCCGCGCGGATTTCTCCCCCGGGTACGACTTCGAGGAGGCTTTCCGCAAACCGTTTCTGCCCACCCGGCGGCAACCGCGTGCCGAACAACCCACCTCCTCACCCACGGCCTGAGCGGTGCCGGCCGCCTGTCTTTCATGACCCCCCTGGTAGAACCGCCGTCCCCCGCGCCGGGGACGACGTTGCCCGCGCTCCCCGCGGGCGTGCGCCTGATCACGCTCGAACACGGACTGACGCTGATTGTGCGGGAAGACCGGAGTGCCCCGGTGGTTTCGGCCCAGGCCTGGTGCCGCGCCGGCAGTATTCACGAAGAGCGCTGGTTGGGG
>CALFAV010000064.1 GCA_937946835.1 uncultured Verrucomicrobiae bacterium
TGGTGGACAACGGCTTCTTCAGCGAACCGGCCGGGCGGCCGGTCGAACAGACCCCGGAGGGCCAAGCCACCGGCACGACGGTGTGGGCGGCGGTCGAGAAAACGGGCCATCACCGCAGCGTGAGCGACCTGGAAGCGCACCCCGAACCGGCGCCCCTGCCGCCGGAGGCCAGCGCCACCGCGGTGATGCGCCACCGGTTGCAGACCACCGCCGGCCGGGGGCCGGCACCATCCAAACCGGACCACCGCCTTGAGCCAAGTCCGACAGGCTGCTAGCTGACCGAGACGAAGACGTCATCAATCTTCCGTTTGCAGTGGGACACGGTCGGCTCTGGTACTGGTAGAGGGGCACGCCTGTTTTGAGCAGCAGCCCCAGTGGCCGCCGCCCGGCGTGTTTGACAATGGGCGGGACGGTGCGGGCGCCCCCCACGGTGATCTCCATCGCCACCCCCGGCAGCGGACGGCGAGGAATTCATGGGTGTCAGCCGGGCGGCGCATCGGCAGGGGCGGCGGCTCCAAATCCTGGACGGCACCGGCGCCGGCCCGGATCACCCGGTTATGTCCAACTGCCCGGAAAGCCGTTACCTCAAGGTAATCTGGGGCGGGTGTGGTGAGCCGAACGCGGGCCGGGCGGCAACGGCGGTCCGCCGGCTCTTTTCGCCGGCCCGCCCGGCTGCGTTTTCGCGCCCGGCCGGGTCTGCCCGGGCGGAGAGGCGGGAGGGGAAATTTTCGGCATTGAGACCCACCCCAGGTTGGGCCATGCTTCCTGCGTTCCACCATCCGCTTTGACCATGACCCTGCCGAGCCGTCCCCCAGGCGCCGGGTCGCCCAGCCTCCCGGAGGCCACCCCGGCCAATCTCTTCCCTTCAACGCCGAGCGGCCAACCTGCCCGGCTCAATCGCCGCGCGTTTCTGACCGGGGCACTGGCCGGACCGGCCGCGCTGGCCGTATCGCCGGTCGGGCGCGCGGCCGAGCCGGGCTTGAACACCGACCCGGGCTACATCGGCCCGGCGTACTTCGATGAGGCCGAGCGCCGGGCGCTGCTGGAGGTGTGGGAGACGGCTTCGCCGTTTCGGTACTGGGGACCCGGACGGCCCCGGCAGGTGCAGGCTTTCGAGGAGGCGTTTGCCCGGTACATGGGAGTGCGGTTTGCGCTGGGCGTCACCTCCGGCACGGCGGCGCTGGACTGCGCGATGGCCGCGCTGGGCATCGGCCCGGGCGACGAGGTCATCGTGCCCGCGTACACGTGGTGGTCGGACTACACCTGCGTGGTCCAGGCGGGCGCGCTGCCGGTCTTTGCCGAGATGGACCGCTCGCTCACGCTCGATCCCGAGGATGTCGCCCGCAAAATCACCCCGCGCACCAGGGCGATCATCGCCGTGCACCTGCTGGGCGGACCGTGCGACCTGGACCGCCTCCTGGCCGTGGCGCGGGCGCGGGGCGTGGCGGTGGTGGAGGACTGCGCCCAGTGCGTGGGCGGCAGTTACCGGGGCCGCAAGCTGGGCTCGCTGGGCGACGTGGGCATCTACAGTTTCCAGATCAACAAGACCATCACCGCCGGGGAGGGCGGCGCGGTGGTGACCAACGACCCGCGCCTGTACGAGCGGGCCGTGCGATTCCACGACGTGGGCCTGTACCGGCCGCTGTTCGAGCAGCGCACCGGCGGGGCGCGCGAGCCGATGTTCGCCGGCGAAAATTTCCGCATGAGCGAACCGACCGGCGCGGTGCTGGGCGCGCAGTTGGGCAAGTTGGACCGCATGGTGGCCGATCTCCGGGGCCACGCGGCGGCGCTTTACGCCGGCCTACACGGGCTACCCGGCTTGCGCCTGAGGCATCAACCCGATCCGGCCGGGGACATCGGCTACGGGGCGTTTTTCGAAGTCACCGACCGGGCCACGCGCGACCGTTGCGTCGCAGAACTGCGGCGTCGGCGGGTGCCGGCCTCGCCGCCGACCGGATCGGTCTTTTTGCCGGCGGAAGAGGCGGTGATCGCCAAGCGCGCGCGGCACCCGGCCTGGCCATCGTTCCAAACGCCGGAAGGCCGGGCGATGCGCTACGGCGCGGACACCTGCCCGCAGACGGCCGGGTTGCTGGACCGCTTCGTGCAGGTGCGGGTGGGGCCCAAATTCACCGAGCGGGTGGACCGATACCTGGTGGAGTGCCTGCGCGAGGTGTGTGGGACGCTGGGCTGAAGCGGGCCGGGGGCGTGCCCGGGCGTTTCGGGGGATCGCTCGGAGACATGCTAATCCAGGATTCTGCGGAGCCTAAACAGCCCCAACAGGTTGTTGACAAAGGGTGTACCCTTGCGCGTGAACCACCAGGTTCAAGACTGCCATGAACACGCGACCTGCAGGCATTCGGATCACCCCTCCCACCGATGCGTCAGCAAGGGATCGAGGCCCAAGCGCCGGCGATCGGAGCCCCCCCGCCCTGAGGTGGAGCCGGGCGTGGATGCTGGCCCTGGCCGCCCTTTGTTCCGGGGAACCGGCCCGGAGCCAGGCCGTCTTTCCTTTGGCCACTGATCCCGCGGGGTTTGAGTTCGCTTTCGGGGCGCATTTCGAGGGTAACCGCGTGGATCTGCTGCAGTACACCGGCGACCGCTGGCACGTACGATTCCTGACTCGGGACGGGTCGCCACTCGCCCCGCCGATGGAGCTGGGGCCGGCCGCGGTTCTCCCTCCGGCCGCGGCCGTCGCTCCCCTGGCTCAAGGGGTGCTGGCGGTTTGGACGGGAAATGACGGCTCCATTTACGCCCGGGTCAGCGAGGGGAATTCTTCTTCCACCTTGCTGGTGCCGGGGTGGGCCGGTCCCTGGCACGTGCGCGGGCTGGCCGCCGGGAAAGCCGGACTGGTGCTGGTTTGGCAGGGGCCGGATGCCTGGTCCGGACCGCTCTACGCGCTTCTGCTGGATTCCAACGGTCAACCGCGGGGCGAGCCGGTGCGCTTGATCCAGCCGCCGGTGGGGAATGAGTTCGACGGGATTGAAATGCCCGTGGTGATTGCGGGCGGAGGCAAATTTCTCGTGGCCTGGCAACGTCACGATTCCCGCCTGCCCGACGCCAGGAACCTCACCGAGGCCGTGATGCTCACCGCCGGGCCCAACGGCGTGCTCGCCGGGCCGGTGCTGACCTTGAGCGAACGGCCCTCGGCGGACCACAACCCCGTGGCGGCGGACTTCGACGGGGAGCGGTTTCTGGTGGTGTGGAATCACTCCGACCCCGCCTCCCAACCGGGCCGGAAGGTTCTCCAACTGCATGGACGCTGGGTCAGCCCGGAGGGCGAAGTGACGGGCGCGCAAACCGTGTTGGTGGGCGAAGACACCAGCCACTTTCCCGCCCTGGCCTGGGACGGGCGCGCGCATCTCCTGCTCTGGCATCACCAGCAGTCCGGCGAGGTGCACTGGCAGTACTTCCGGCGTGACGGCTCGCCGCGGGGGGCGATGCAGACGCTCCAAAACCTGCCCCGGCCGGCCGGGCCCTCCACCGTCTTCGGCGGGGTCCGCTACGCCGACGGGCAATTCCTGGCCGTGCTCAACGTGCTCGGGCTGGAATTCGATGAACACGGGGACATTGCCGGGTTTAACTCGGGCGACGTCTTTGGCGTGTGGCTGCCCGCCAGCCCCCCGGACGCGGCAGCGCCGGCACGGTTCCAGCAGGTGCGCCGCAAGGCCCCATCCGGCATCGAGCTCCACGGCACGGGCAGTCCCGGGGTGAGTTATCGAATCGAAATCGCCTCGGATCCGGCTGGCCCTTGGGCCACGGCGGGCAGTGTGGTCCCCGCCGCACCCGAGGGTGATTTTGTCTTCTCCGACCCCGACCCCGTGCCGAGCCGGCGGTTTTATCGCGCCGTCTCCCCCTGAAAAAAGGCCGCCGGGCCGGGCCAACCCGGCCGGAGTGGTCCCGGAGTTTTACCCGCGCCGCCCGCGGTCCAGCCGGCGAAACCGGTGGGTCCAGGGATCAATGCGGCAAACGGCGGCATACCGGCACAGGTCGCAGGCCTTCTGGCCGCCCTTTTGATACGGGTCCACCGCCGCCTCGCCGGCCAGGATGCGCCGGGCCAGCGTCACGAGGGTTTCGCGCAGTTGCGCCAGGTGGCGCTCGAACTGGTCCGGCTCCACCGCATCGTTACTCCGGCTGGCAAGGGTGCCGTTCCGATTGACCTTGTAAACGAACGGGCCGCCGGTGGCGGCACCCAGTGCCTCCACGATCGAGCGGGCGAACCGGCCCCGGTGCGGATAGCCGGTTTGAGCATCTTCCGGCGGAGGATCCAACACCGCGCGGCGTGAGCGGGCGGTGCCGGAGGGCCCCCGCAGGTTGGCGTAAAAGAAGCCCGCCGGGAGCAGGCGAACCCCGCCTTCGGCCCGGACCCCGCCGGGCGGCAGACCGGTCGGCAACCCCAGGGCACAGACGGCGGCCAGGTAGGCGGGCAGTTGCAGTTGAATCCCGTGCTCGAACTCCACGGGATCAAACTTGTGTTCGCTGGTCTTGTAATCGTGTACCACGCACCAGGCCGTGTCCGGTTCCGGTCCCGGGGCCACATCCACCCGGTCCACCTTGCCGTGGAGGTGCAGCGCCCCGCCGCCGGGCAGGGGCAGCGTCCAGGCGGGCAGCGGGGTGTCCCGGCCACCAAAGGCCAGTTCGGCCGCCGCGGGATCAAAGGCGGACCCCTGCCGCATCCAGTCCACCAACACGGCCACGAAATCCTGCACCTGCCGGACCAGCGCCCGGGCGCTCAGGCGTCCGCCCGCTTCCGCCTGCCACAACCCGTCGCCGAATTCTTCGGCCACCGCCCGGCCGATTTCTCCCACCCGGGCACGGGCCTCCTCCGGGGTGAAATCCCGCCAGCGCCGTCCCGCGCTCGTGGCGGCCTCGTGAAAACGCCGCAACACCTCGTGCACAAAACTGCCCCGCTGACGGGCGTCCACCTCGAACCGCCGCCGCTCATCGGCGCGCAACCCAGCCGCAAGGAAGAAGCGAAACGGACAGGCGGCGAACTGCTCCAGCTTGCTGACCGAGATGGTCAGACTTCCCGCCCCGTACAACCGCGCGGCCAACGCGGGCGCCAGACGCTCGGCCTCGCCCGGGTCCCGGTCCGGCCGGTGAGCCGTTCGCTCGGCGGACCAGCCGAGGTTGGCCAACAGGCGGGTGAGCGCCGGGTGGGCCAGTGACTCGGGTGAGGGAGCCAGTTCGAAAATTTCCACCGGGTGGAGCACCTCGGCGGCCTGGGTCGGCGGGCGCGCCTCCTCCACGGGCAGTTCAGGAAACAATTGCTTCAACCGGCGCACCCACGGGGAAGGGTTGAGCGGCCGCCCGGCGGCGTCGGTGCGCGCCAGGGTGAGGATCAACCGCTCGCGTGCCCGCGTGCAGGCGATGTAGCCCAGGTACCGCTCGCGGCTCACCTGCCGGCGCGGGTCCGCGTCCAGGTCCAGTCCCGCCTGCTCCAGCGCGCGTTGTTCCGTGTCGGTGAGCAACGGCAACGGCCCCGGCGCGGCCGGGAAGACGCCCTCGTTGAGGCCCAGCACCAGGGTCAGGCGCAGGTCGGGGTTGCGCGAGCGGTCCACCGCGCCCACCAGCACCGCGTCCAGCGTGGGGGGGATCACGCCCACGGTCAGACGGGCCAGACCGGCTTCCAGCACCGGCAACCAGTCGCGCAACGGTGCGCGCTCGGTGGGGAAGGCCAGGCGCAAATTTTCCAACCACGAGAGCATCTGTTGCCACACGGCGCGATGCACCCCGGCGGTGGGCAACACCCCGGCCGGCCGGTGGGCCGCCGCGGCGGTCTCCGCCCAGCGCGCCAGTTGGGCTTCCACCTTCAGTCGCTCCCAGAACTCCCGCAGGGCCTCGGCCAGCTCCGCGCCGGTGGGGGGGCGCTCGGTCAGGCGCCGGGCCAGCTCTTCAAACGGGGGGAGGATTTGCGCGCGCAACGCCTCCAGGCGCGCGGCCAGCGCGGGCTGCTCCGGAATGGTCAGCGGTTGCCGCCACCGACACCCCTCCCAGCCGCGGGCCAGCGCCTCGTTTTCCAGATGGTCCAGGGCGGCGGCGTCGCGGTGCACCAGGCCGGTCTTGAGCGCGCTGAACCAGTCCGCGTGCCGCCAGTCGAAGGCCACGGTCCGCAGCGCGCTGCGCGTCAGTTCGGCCAGCGGGTGGTGGGCCACCGACTCGCGCCGATCCAGGAAAAACGGGATGTCCCGGCGGCAGAACTCCCGCTGGACCCACTCGTGGTACCCCTCCAGCGAGCGCACCAACACCGCCGCCTCGCGAAACCGCCCGCCCACCTCCCGAACAAACCGCAGAATCTCGCGCGCGGCGACGCAGACCTCCTGCCGGGCATCGGCGCACTCGATCATCCGCACCGCGGGGTCGGCCCGGCCCGCGAAGGCCCGGGGCGTGTTCCAGCGGGCCTCCAGATGTTGCAGCGCCGGCGCCGACGCAAACCGGCCCCGCTCCGGCCGGCGGGGCAGCATTTCCTCTTCGATCGCCACGCCGGGCAGCGCCTCCAGACGCGCGCGCAGTCGCCGGACGGTTTCACCGACCGCGCTCCAGGCCGAGAGCCACCCGGCCGGGTGCCCCGGGGACGCCTCCCAGCAAAAGGCCAGCGTGGCCTCTTCTCCGGCCGGCAGCAGGGCCGTCAACAGCGCCAACTCCTGCGGGGTCATCTCGGCAAAGCCGTCCAGCCAGAGCGCGGCGAAACGCAGCGCCGGCGGGTAGGCCCCCTGCGCGGCGCGCAACGCCGCCACGGCCGCATCCGGCAACGCCTCGGCGTCCTGCAGCCCGTGCGCCGCCAGCCACTCCCGGTAGGCCGCGAGCAGGTGGGCGAAGTCGGCCAGTTTGTCGCGCAAGGTGGGGGAAAGTCCGGGCGCGTTCGCCAGTTGCGTCAGGCGCTCCGGGGCCACGCCGTGGCGCTGCAAACGCCGGAGCAAATCGCTCAATTCGGCGGCGAACCCGGTCAGGCGGGCGGTGGCGCGGAACACGGTGAGCCGGTCGCGTCGCGCGTTCAACAGGGCGCGCAGGACCATCAACCGCCCCTCTTCGGCGAGCCATTCGGGTTCCGGCACCCCCAGTTCACCCAGCACCCAGAGCGCCAGCCGGTCAAAGGACAGGATGCGCAGCCGCGCAAACCCGGCCACGGCCGGGTCGGCGAGCAACTGGCGTTCGATTTGAAACGTGGCCTGCTTGGGGGTCAGGAACAGCAGCGGAGGGCCGTCCGGCGCGGCCGCCAGCGCCGCCCGCACCTCCGCCAGACAACGGTGGGTCTTGCCGGAACCGGCCGGACCAAACACCAGGCGCACGCGCATGGGCCTATTAAGCGGGGCGGCGGGTGCCCGGCAACGGGAATGTGCCGCCGCCGCGCCGGCGGACAACCGGCAGACACACGCACGCCGGAAAAACGGGACTTCTCAGGCGATTGCCGCTGTGCTTCACTGACCGCAGATGCCGGTACCCACCATTTGGAGCCGCCTGAGCCGGGTGTTGATCGTGCTGTTGTTTGCGGCGGGCGCGGTCGCGGTCGGCCTGTGGTATCTGCCGGAAATTCGGCGCAACCAGGACCTGCAGGCGGAGCGCCTGCGCCTGGAGTTGCAGGCGCGGGAACTGCAGGGTCGCGGTGAGGCGTTGCGCGCGCAGATTCAGGCCCTGACCAACAACCCGGCCGCGGTGGAACGGCTGATCCGCGAGCGCTTCGGCTACGCCCGTCCGGGCGAGTGGGTGGTGCACTTCGAACCGCCCGCCTCCAATCCGGCGGTGGCCCGGCGCTGAGCCGGGGCGGGTGCTTGGTTCCCTGCCCCGTCGGGGTGGGAAGCGGACCGACCATTTGGACCAACCGGCCGAACGGCTGATCAACGAATCTGGCGCAGGCGAAAGAACTCGCGGTTTTTGTCTCGAGAGAAGTAAAGGGTGTGCGCGGGTTGGTTGCCCTGCTTCAACCGCTGGACCGGCGTCCAGTCCACCAAGTTGGTCGAGACTTCGACTTCCCAGATGGAATAGGGGTCCAGCAGGGAATCTATGCGCAGGTAGGGACCCTCGCGATGGGCCGTCAGCCTGGTCTCCGGGAAGTCCGCCCGGGGAAGCACGGTAACTCGGACGGTGCGGCTGCTGCTCAGGCCGGCCTCATCAAAAACCACCACCCTCACTTCCGCCTCGCCCCATTGGTTCGGCCACGGGCTGAGCCACAGTCGGCGCACCGCGGGAGGTTCACCCGCGGTGGGTCCGAGCACCCGCGCGTGCCAGTGGATGGGAAACAATTCGTAGTTGGACGCGACCGCGCCAGCCACCAGCAGTTCGGGCGGGGTGTGGTCGTCGCTGACGGTAAACTCGATTTCGCGGGTTTCGTCCTCGTTCAGGACCACGTCCGGGATGGGGCTGATTTGCGGCGGCGCGTTCTCCGGGAGTCCCAGCACCAGGCTTTGCTCCGGGGCAAACAACCCGCCCCGATAGGCCGCGTCCACCACCTGCACCGACCAGTACAAGCGGCCGCCGGCGGGCGGGCGCGGCAGACGCAGCCAGAATTGCCGGCTGGTGCCGGCATTGCCCGGGGCGACAAGCAGGCGACGGCCGTCCGGCAGGGCGTGTGCCGGCACCACGTCCTGCCCGCCCGGGCGGGTGCCGACGCGAAGGTTGTACGTGGGCGCGGGACGGCCCGCCAGGTCGGGGGACGGCTCCCAACCGAACCAGAGGACCGGGCCGAAGTTGCGGACCTGGAGCCTTTCTGGCGGGAGCAGGGGCGGCGCTGGCGCGGACGGGGCCACGTTGTGCCACAGGTGGTGTGCGTTGGTCAGACTGTTCACAAAATCCGGCTTGCCGTCGCCGTTGAAATCGCCGGGCCACAGACGCCTGCCCACGGGCACCGCGGCCCAGACACCGGCGCCTTCATAGCGGCTCAGGCGCTGGTTCCCCTGGTTGAGGTAAATCAGGGGGAGGGCGGGAGCCGAAGAAGCGAATTGGGACGGGAAGAACGCCAAGGTTAACAGATCGGCCAGACCGTCCAGGTTGAAATCCGCCCACGCGACGGGCAGGGGGGTGGAAAGGTGCCGGTCACTGAGCAGGTCCACCCGGGCGACTTCGGTGAGCAGCGGCCCGTTGCGCCGGTAAAGGAAAAGCGCCTGGGTCACGCCCCGGGTACGGGTGGGCTCCGCTTGGACTTGGACCCAGATTTCCAACCGGCCGTCGCCGTCCAGGTCCACCGCTCCGGCCGCCACAGCGTTGGTTAGTTGCGGTCCCCGGGCCAGGAGCGAAAAGCGGCCATCACCATCGTGGGCGTAAAGCACTGCCACCTGGGGCCTGGTGAGGAGGTTGGAGCCCGGTTCCAGGCCCAGCACGTCCACGTCGCCGTCCTCGTCCAAATCGCTCAGGGCGGCGGGGACCATTTGCGGGGGCAGACCGGTGTGGCTCACGGTGAAACCCGGCGCCCCGTCGTTGAGCAACACCCAGTTGGTGCCAACCCCGGTGGCGGCGAACAGCACATCCAGGTCCCCGTCCCCGTCCAGGTCCGCGGCCGGGCCGGCGGTGATACGTGTTCCGGGGCGGAACTGGAAGGGCAGGGTGCTGACCGTGAACTGAACGGTGTTGGTGGACGTGCGCTTCGTGCGGAGCAGTTGCAGCATCGGGCTTCCCGTTAACCCGGTCGGATAATTCACGGCCAACGCATCCAAAAGTCCATCCCCGTCGAAGTCGCCCCACGTGAGGGCCTGATGCCCCGTGGGCAGCGCCACCACCGCCGGCTCGGCCGTGGCGGGTCGGGCCAGCCGCACCAGGCCGGATGCCGGAGTTCCCACGTTGGTCGGCGCCAGGTAGGCGTCCAACCAGCCGTCCGCATCCAGGTCCAGCACCGCCTCGACGCGCCCCGCGTTGTTTGTGCTGACCAGGGTGAAAAGCGGGCTGGGAATCTCGAGGAGACAGACCTGCACGGCGGTGTGTTCCCCATCCGAGACCTTCAGGGTCAAGACGAAGTGTCCCGTGAGGTGGGGCGGGGGTGACGGCACGGTAAGCCGGGCGCCGGTGTCCTGCCACTCGAACCGCGGGCGGATCTCCGGATGCGAGGACTCGACAGAGTAATTCAACGTGGCCGGGGGATTGTCCACGTCGCGCACCCCCACCGGCACCGAGACTTCGGGCTGGCCGGCCCACAGGGTCAGGGTGGGCACCGGGTCCATTGCCGGCGGGTCATTCACCGGCAGCACGTACACAACCAGGTCCCGCAAGCTGGTGGCCCCCTGCGGGTCGCGCAATTGCAGGCGCACCACTTCGATGCCGTTGCTGTTTGGTCGGGGTGTGAAATTCAGCCACCGCTCCGTGCCCTGACCCCCGAGGGTGATTGAGCCCAGTCTCGAGAAGGTGACCAGGGACAGGGTCAGTTCCTCCGGCGGGGATTCGGCATCGGCCACGCGGATCACCACGTTGGTCACCGGCTGGTCTTCCGGGGTGATGATCGGCCCCGCCTCGCCCAGGACGGGCGGGGTGTTGGCCCGGGCCGGGTAAAGCGGCAGAAGCGAGGCCACTACCAAGACAACTGGACAGGACCAACGGCCTGACTTGAAGGCTCTTCCCAATTCTCTGACGGGTAGAAAAGTCTGGATACGCATCGCCGGTTCGAGGTCGGGTTGTTTTATGTCCAAAGTAGCAAGCCCCATGCCTGGATTGGCTGGTCCGGCTCGAGGCACCCACTTGCCCCGGCGAACCGCAACGGGAGGTCTCGGCTGGCCGCGCGAGAACCGGTGACCGGCCGGGCCACCCCCGGCACCGCGCGCGCTGGCCCGGAGGTTTGCCGCCAGCCGGGGGGCGGCGCCGGGATTGCCAACGCGGGGGACTCCCCCGGGTCGCTTCCGTGGCGAGGTTCGCGTTGCCCGGGCGGTGAAGGCTCGGTAGGCTGCCGCGCACATCCGGCCGCGCCGGCGCCCCGGGGCGTCCCGCGCCGGCAAACATCCCGGTCAGTTGACCGGTCCACGGCACGACACTCATGGACATCCGCAAAGCCGTCATCACCGCCGCCGGCCCGCGCGAGCATCATTTGCCCCTGCAAACGCTCGTGGACCGCGACGGCCAGCCCAAAACCGTCCTGGCCATCCTGCTCGAGGAACTGGCCGCCGCCCGCATCGAGGAAATCGGCGTGGTGATCCGCCCCGGCGATGAGGCCTCCTACACCGCCGCAGCGGGAGCGGCGGCCGGCCGACTGCGTTTCCTGGTTCAACCCGAGCCGCTCGGCTACGGCCATGCGGTGCTGTGCGCCCGGGAATTTGTCGGCGGCGCCCCGTTTCTCCTGCTGGTGGGCGATCACCTCTACGTGCAGGGCGCCTCGCCCCGGCGTTGCGCGGAGCAACTGGTCGAAATCGCCGCCGCCGAAGACGCCGCGGTGTCCGCCGTGCAGGCCACCCACGAGAGCAAGCTCCCGTACTACGGGGCGGTGGGCGGCCGGGTGGTCAGCGGCCGGCGCGGCCTGTACCAGGTGACCGAGGTGCTCGAAAAACCCACGCCCACCGAGGCCGAGCAGCGGTTGGTGGTGCCCGGGTTGCGGGCCGGGTACTACCTGTGCTTTTTCGGCCTGCACGTGCTGCCGCCGGCGATTTTTGGCCTGCTCGAGACCGACCGGGCGCGGCTGGCGCCCGGCGAGCGGCTGCAACTGAGTCCCGCCCTGGCCGCCCTGGCCCGGCAGGAGAAATACCTGGCCGCCGAACTGGCCGGCCGGCGCTACGACCTGGGCGCGCGTTACGGCCTGCTGACGGCGCAACTGGCCCTGGCCCTCGAGGGACAGGACCGCGAGGAGGTGCTGAGCCTGTTGGTGGAACTGCTCGCCAACCGCGTCCGCTGAACCGCCCCCCTCCCCGCGCCCATGAGCCGCCTGTTGCCCCTGATTACCTCCCCGGACCCGGCGGTGCGCCATCGCGCGCTGGACGCCGAGTGCGCCGGGTTGAACGCCGCCGAACTGCTGGCCGAGGGCGCCGCGCTGGACGCCTTCCGCCGCCGGCACGAGAACCTCTACGAGCGGGTGCGGGCGCTGTTTTTCCTCTACGCGATTCACCGGTTCCACCTGCCGGAACGGCTGCCCGCGGCGGCCCGGCCCGGGCAGGGGCTGATCCCGTTTGCCGGGTATGAGCACCTGCTCAACCGGCGGTTCGAGGAGGCGATTGATCACTTCCTGGCCCGCCAGGCGGCCGAAGGGCCCAGCGACGGCCTGTGCAGCGCCCTGGCGGCGGCGTACTACCGACTGGGCTTCCAGACGCTGGCCGACCAGGTCCGGCGCAGCGTGCGCTCGGTGCGGGGCAACCAATGGATGTTCCGCATGGGCCATCCGCTGGACCAGCCGCTGCGCCTGCGGCCGGAGTTGCGGCAGCCGGCGCCCGACGGCACCTACCCGATTCTGCGCGAGTCCACGCCGGTGCGCATGGACCTCACGCACTGCGGCTGGAGCGACATTTTCTTCCTGGGCATGGATTACCCGGAGGGGGCGAAGGTGCTCAACGTCTCGATTGACCTCGGCGTGCACGGGCGCGACGCCGCCCCGCGCCCGCCGGTGGAGGTGTACCTGCGGGTGATCCCCGAACCGGTCCTGCGCCTGACCAGCGTGGACCTGGGATGCACGGCGGAGGTCACCACCCTGGCCGAGGTGTTCGACTTTGCCCGGGATTATCTGGGCCTGCTCAAGGCGGCGGTCATCGCCAGCGGCCTGGTGCCGCCGGGTCTGGAGGGCAGCGGCCACGAACTGGGCGAACTGCTGGCCCGGTTGTGCGGCCCGGGCAGCGGCCTCGAGCTGGTCAGCCGCGTCAACGACATCCCCAAAGGCTCGCGCCTGGCGGTGTCCACCAGCCTGCTGGCCTCGCTGGTCTCGGTCTGCATGCGGGCCACGGGTCAGGCGGCGTCGTTGACCGGACCGTTGCAGGAATCCGAACGTCGGCTGGTGCTGGCGCGCGCGCTCCTGGGCGAGTGGCTGGGCGGCAGCGGCGGCGGCTGGCAGGACTCCGGCGGGGTGTGGCCGGGCATGAAGCTCATCGAGGGCGCGCTCGCCACCGAGGGCGACCCCGAGTACGGCATCAGCCGCGGCCGACTCATGCCCACGCACCGCATCCTGACCGAGGCGGACGCCTCGGCGGAGACGCGCCGAAAACTCCAGGACAGCCTGGTGCTGGTGCACGGGGGCATGGCGCAGAACGTGGGCCCGATCCTCGAGATGGTCACCGAGAAGTACCTGCTGCGCTGCGCCGCCGAGTGGCGGGCGCGCCTGAGCATGTTGGGCATCCTCGAGGAGATCCTGGCCGCGCTGCGCCGCGGGGACGTGCCGGCCATCGGGGCGGCCACGACCCGGAACTTCTTCGAGCCCATCCAGACCATCATCCCCTGGGCCACGAATCTCTTCACCGAAACACTCCTCGCGCGGGCGCGCGCGGCCTTCGGTGGAGATTTTTGGGGCTTCTGGATGCTGGGCGGGATGAGCGGCGGTGGCATGGGGTTCATCCTCGCCCCGCACCGCAAGGCGGAGGCCCAGGCCCGGCTGCTCGAGCTCATGCGCGCAACCAAGCGCGAACTCCAGCACGCCCTGCCCTTTGCGATGGAGCCGGTGGTCTATGACTTCGCCATCAACGAGCGCGGGACCTGGGCCGAGTTGCTCACCGGGCCCGACGCCCTGATGCCGCCCGGCTACTACGCCCTCACCCTGCCGAGCCTCTTGCGCCGGGACCGCCTGAGCCTGACGCCGGCCCGGCGCGCCGAACTCGACAAGGTCGGTGCCGTGTGCCGTACCCGGCCCGAGTGGCGCGGGCTGGTGCAAACCCTGTTCGACGCGATACTGCCGCGGAGCCGGAGCGAGGCTGCAGACGGCAAGTCGCTGGCCCAGTTGCTGGCCGAGCTGGGTTTTGACCGCGCACAGCACGAGCAAATCCGCAGCGACCTGAAGGAGGGCCGCATCGGCCTGGCCCAGAACCGCCTCCCGCCCAGCGCGGTGGTCGAGGATGTACGGGCGGAGGAGGTGATCCCGGCCGAAAGGGCCGGGTCGGAGGATCGCGCCGCGGGTTGGGCCGCGCTGCAACGCGGGGAACTGGCGGTGTTCACGCTGGCGGCGGGAGCGGGTTCGCGCTGGACCCAGGGCGCCGGGGTGGTCAAGGCCCTGCATCCGTTTTGCCGGCTGGCCGGACGGCACCGGACGTTCCTGGAGACGCACCTGGCCAAGAGCCGGCGCGTGGCGCGCGAATGCGGGACGTGGCTGCCGCACCTGTTCTCGACCAGTTACCTCACACACGAACCCATCGCCGAATGGCTGGAGCGGCACGGCAATTACGGCTACGAGGGGCCGGTGTGGCTCTCCCCCGGACGCGCGATCGGCCTGCGGCTGGTGCCCACCGAGCGGGACCTGCGCTTCCTGTGGGAGGAAATGCCGCAGCAGGTGCTCGACGAGCAGCAGCAAAAGGTGCGTGACAGCCTGCGCCACGCGTTGATCGGGTGGGCGCGCAGCGCGGGCGAGGCCAGCGACTACACGGACAACGTGCCGTTGCAGTGCCTGCACCCGGTGGGCCACTGGTACGAGGTGCCGAACCTGCTGCGCAACGGGGTGCTGGCCCGCCTGCTGGCCGAGCGGCCGCAATTGAAGTACCTCCTGCTGCACAACATTGACACGGTGGGCGCCGATGCCGACCCCGCCCTGCTGGGAGTGCACATCCGCAGCGGGGCCACGCTGACCTTCGAGGTGATCCCGCGTCGGTTGGAGGATCGCGGCGGCGGGTTGGCCCGCGTGAACGGCCGGGTGCGCCTGGTCGAAGGCCTGGCCCTGCCGCGCGAGGAGGACGAGTTCCGGCTCACCTATTACAACTCGAACACCTGCTGGATCAGCCTGGACCCGTTGCTGGCGGTCTTCGGCCTCACGCGCGCGGACCTGGCGGACGAGGCGAAGGTCCTGGCCGGCATTCGCGCCGTGGCCGCCCGGATGCCCACCTACGTGACGCTCAAGGAGGTCAAAAAACGCTGGGGGCACGGGCAGGAGGATGTGTTCCCGGTCACGCAGTTCGAGAAGCTCTGGGTGGACATGACCACGTTGCCGGAGGTGGACACGCGCTTTGTGGTGGTGCCGCGACTGCGCGGCCAGCAGCTCAAGGACCCGGCGCAGCTCGACGGCTGGTTGCGCGACGGCTCGGCCGGCTACGTCGAGCGCCTCGGCGCCTGGGATTAGGCGGCGCCGCGTGCGGGTGGGCCGGGAGCGCAGTCCCCGGGTGTCGAAATCCGTCCGCTCGGTGGCCGTGCGCTTGGGGGCAGGAACAGCCCCGGCCCGAAGCTCACCCCCCCGTTGCCCGGATCGAAAAACCCGGGTGACGCCCGGTGGTGCGGCAGCCGTACTCGGAAGAGGCTGCACTTGGGCGGCCGCGGCTGAGCGGGGTCACGTCTCTTTCCTTACCCCACGGGGAAGGATGTGCTCTCTGGCGAGCCGGCACCGCGAAGTCTTCGCCCCCACCCGGTTGTGTCTGCGGGTGCTTGACGGGCAGGGGCAAGTCTGCGAGTTTGCGGGGCGTTCTGGTTGGGGTCGTAGCTCAGTTGGTAGAGCACCACAATGGCATTGTGGGGGTCAGGGGTTCGAGTCCCCTCGGCTCCACCAAACCTTTTCCAACATTTCCCACACCCAGCGCTCGGGGAAGGATCCCGAGCGCCGCCACGCCGGTTTTTTGAGGTGGGTGGCCGGCTCTACTCCCGGCAAGGACGTTTGGTTTTTTTCCAAGGGGCCGCGCCGGGGAGGAAGGCCGGAAAAACACGATTGCCTCGAAGCGGGCTTTGCCGTTGGGTTTGCGGCGCATGAAGGTGCGCTTTTGGCGTTACGAACTGACCCTGGCTCACCGCTGGGCCATTGCCCGGGGATTGGGGCCGGGGGGGCAGGGCGGTTGCGACGCCTACCCCGTGGTGTTCATCGAGCTGACCGACACAAACGGGATTACGGGCATCGGCGAAGCGGCACCATCGTTGCGATATGACGAAACGGTGGATTCGGTCATCGCCTTTTTCGAGCGCCTGAACCCGTACCACCTGTCGTTTGCCGATCTGGAGGGGAGCCTCCATTACCTGAATTCGGTCAGCCCGCGCAATTATTGCGCGAAAGGCGCCGTCAACATGGCTTTGCTCGACGGGGCGGCCAAACTGGCGGGACAGCCCTTGAACCGGTTTTTGGGCCTGGGCTTCACCGAGGGCAAACACGTCACTTCGTTCAGCATCGGCATCGCCAAGCCCGACCTTGTTCGGCGCAAAGTCCTGGAGGCGTCGGCCTACCCGGTGTTGAAGGTGAAGCTGGGGGGGCCGGATGATCGCGCCGCCTGGCGGGCGGTGCGGGAGGCGGCACCGGACAAACCCATTCGCGTGGACGCCAACGAGGCATGGAAAACCCGGGAAACAGCCCTGGAAAACCTCCAGTGGCTTGCGGCCGACGGCCGGGTGGAATTCGTGGAACAACCCATGCCCGCCACCACACCCCCGGCCGACCTGGCCTGGCTCAAGGCGCGTTCTCCTCTCCCTTTGATGGCCGACGAATCGTACATCTACGCCGGCGACCTGGACCAGGTGCTGGCGGGTTTTCATGCGGTCAATGTCAAACTGGTCAAAGCCGGCGGCGTCACGGCGGCCCTGACGGCCCTCCAAGCCGCGCGCGGGGCGGGACTTAAGACCATGCTGGGATGCATGATCGAGTCCAGCGTGCTCATCAGCGCGGCCGCCCACCTGGCCGAGTTGACCGATTACCTGGATCTGGACGGCAATCTGCTCATCACCAACGACCCCTACCGCGGAGTCGGCTGCCGAAACGGGGTTTTAACCTTTGCCGACGCACCCACGCTGACCGGTTTGCAGGTCATGCCCCGATAGCCAGAGCTTCCCTGCGGCGACAGTGCGGCGGGCGGCAAAATGGTATCTTTATTGCTAAGTACTTGAAGCCGTAGTATTCGTTTTCAAAAGCGCAGCCGCCGCTGCCCGGACGTTGCCCGGAAGCGTGGTTGCTGTTGGGATTGTGACAATTGCGTGACAAAAACGGGACTTTTGAACGAACCGGACTGAGACCACCGCGTCATGGGCCCCGACCGACTCCAGATGCAGCGTTTGGAGTGCAAGTACCTGATCAGCGAGCGACAGGCCTTGCTGGTGCGGGAGTTTGTGCGAACCCACCTGGAGCTGGACGAGTACGGGGTTAACCAGCCGGATTGCTCCTACACCATCCACAGCCTGTACCTGGACTCGGACGACCTGCGCACCTATTGGGACACCATCAACGGCAACAAGAACCGGTTCAAGCTGCGGATCCGCTACTACAGTGCCGAGCCGGATGCCCCGGTGTTTTTCGAGATCAAGCGCCGGGTCAACGATGCCATTCTCAAGCAGCGCGGCGGGGTACGCCGGGAAGCCGTTCCCCTGCTGCTGGCCGGGCAATTGCCGGGTCCGGAACATCTGCTCAGCCCCCAGCCCAAACAATTGGCTGCCGTGCAGCGCTTTTGCCAGCTCATGTTGGACCTGCGCGCCACCCCCAAGGCCCACGTGTGCTACCGCCGCGAGGCCTGGCTCAGCCCCCTCGACAACTCCGCCCGGGTCACCTTTGACCGCAATGTGCTGGTTGCCCCGGAGTTTTCCGCCCGGTTGGACCTGGAGTTGAACCGCCCGGTCCGGCCCTTTGCCCCCGAAGTGATCTTGGAGCTCAAGTTCACCTCGCGCTTTCCGCGCTGGTTCCAGGAGTTGGTCGAGACCTTTGGCCTGTTCCGCACCTCCGCCGCCAAGTACGTGGACGGCGTGACCCTGCTGGGCGTGGAGAATTTCCTGCGTGAAGGCCGCCCGAATGGTGCGCTACACTCCGCGTTTCGGAACGGCATCCGCCGGCGCGGTGTCCTGCGCGCGCCGCAGGAGGCGGACCTGGCGGATTGAAGACAAACGATGGACTGGCTCTTTCGCGGTGATTACGCCACCACCCAGATCAGCGTGCCGCTGCTGGTGCTGGGGTTGGCGCTGGCCTTTTTGGGCGGGCAAAGCCTCGCCTGGGTGTACATGCTCACCCACTCCGGGCTGTCCTACTCCCGCAACTTCGTGGCCTCGCTGGTGGTCATCCCCGTGCTCACCGCCGGCGTCATGCAGGTGCTGGCCAACAACCTCATCACCGCCTTCGGCATGATGGCGGTCTTCGCCATCGTGCGCTTCCGGAACATCCTTCGCGACACCCTCGACACCAGTTACATCCTCGCCTGCCTGGTCATTGGCATGGCCTGCGGCACCCAGCGCTACCCGGTCGCCGTCGTGGTCACCGCCCTGGTGGCGGTCACGATGGTCTATCTCTGGGCCACGGCCTTCGGCAGCCGGCACCGTTACGACGTGATCCTGAACCTGCACTGGGCCCGGCCGTTGTCCGAGCTGGATGAGTTGCGGGCCTTGTTCCATCGGCACAGCCGCCGCACCCACTGCGCCAGCCAGCGCCTCAACGAGGCCTACGGCGGCACCGACCTTTCCTACCGCCTGCTGATGCGGGACCCCAACCGACTCGAGGATTTGGTGAAGGAACTGCGCGGCCTGCCCGGCGTTTCCCGCGTGACCAGCTTGCAGGCGGAAGACGAATCCGAAGTCTGAACCATGAAGCGCCTGCCTCCGATACCCACCCCTCCCGCGCTGCGCTGGCGAGAATTTCGCATCCGCGCCCTGCCCGTGGTGGTGTTCGCGGCCACCCTGGCCGGCGTGATCTGGATCTGGCAGCACGAGCTGGCCCCGCCCACCCTCATCGGCGAGGTCGAAGTCCGCCGCGCTCACGTGGCCAGCATCCAACCCGGCACGCTGGTCAAGCTCGCCGTGGACCGCTTCCAAACCGTCCGGGTTGGGGACCCGGTGGCGGAAATTCTGATCAGCAACCCGCGCTACCTGGAAAGCACCCTGGGCGTGATCAAGGCCGAGACGGAAATCCTCCGCCTCCAACTGGACCCCCTGGTCACCACCGAACGCATCCGCGTGGACTTCCACCGCCTGCGCCTGGAGCTGCTCGATCAAAAAGTCCAACTGGCCGCCAGCCAGATGAACCTGCGCTACGCCGAAGCCGAATACGACCGGCTCGCCACCCTGCGCCGGGAACAAACCGCCATTGTCTCCCAAAGCGAACTGGAGCTGGCCCAACGTGACCGCGACGCCCTCCGCGCCGAGGTCCAAAGTCGCCAGCGCCTGGTGCAGGAACTGGAGGCCGACCTGAACCGGCTGCGCGTCAGCCGGCCACCCGCCGAATCCGAAACCGTTCCCGAGGGCTGGCGTCTGGCGCTCGGGCTCCAGGAACAACGACTCCAGCAGGCGCTGAGCGAGTTCGGGCCGGTGTCCCTCACCGCGCCCATTGATGGCACCGTGAGCACGGTGTACCGCTACGCGGGCGAAAACGTCGCGGCGGGCGAGCCGATTGTGACCATCACCTCCACCCACAGCGACCGCATCGTGGCCTACCTGCTGCCGCCCTGGCGCGTCGAGCCCACGGTGGGCACCCCGGTGGAGGTCCGCACCCGTCACGGCGCGCGCGCCGTGGGTCGGGCTCGGATCCTGGAAGTGGGCCGCTACCTGGACAACATCACCCCCACCCTGGCCTACCAACTCGGCGTCCGCGCCAGCGCCCTGGCCCAGGCAGCACAACCGGCGGCCCAACTCAATTTCAACAACCTGCCCATCCCGGGGCTGCCCCTGGCCATCAGCGTGCCCCCCGGGCTAAACCTCCGCCCGGGCGAGGCCGTGGACCTGCGCCTGCTCCCCGCCGGGGAAGCGGCGAGTGCCGCCGCACCGGCCAACTGAGATTTACCCCGACGCCGGCGACCTCCCGGCGGTGTCGGCCGCGGGCGATTCCATGCCGGCCAGTTTGCGGCGGGCATGGGCCAGCGCCTGCTCGCGCGTGGTGAGTTCGTCCTGCAACTGCCGCTCGCGGATCTCGGCCAGCAGTGCCCCCAGGGCCGGCCCCGGCGACATCCCCAGCGCCAGCAGGTCGTGCCCGCGCACCAGGGGCGGACGCAGTTCCGGGCGCTGGCGCAGCCCCTCGGCCTCGCGGACCATCAACTCGTAATGATCCAGCCGGCCGTGCGAGCCCAGGCAGTCCAGCCGGTGCAATTCCAGCTCCAACGGGAACGTCGGCCGCAACGCCAGCCGGCGGCGCGTGGCCCGGCGCATCTGCGGCACGTCCTTGTACTGCATGTGATGCCGCACCAGCGCGGCCACCGTCTCAATCTCCGCGGTGGGGAACCGCAGCCGTCGCAGAATCTCCCGCGCCATCGCTTCTCCCTCCTTTTCGTGACCGTAAAAGTGAATCACCCCCGTCACCGGGTCCCGGCGCGCGGTTACCGGCTTGGCCACGTCGTGCAGCAACACCGCCCAGATCAGGGCAGTGGGGGCTCCGGCCGGCAGGTGCTCCAGCATGCGCCGCACATGCTCGTACACCGTGCCCTCCGGGTGATAATCCGGCGACTGCGCGCAGGTCGCGAACGCCGCCACCTCCGGCAACAGCTCCAGCAGCAGCCCCGCGGCCCGCAGCAGGTCCAGCCCGCGGGCCGCGTGAGGCGGCCGGAAAATCTTCAGCAACTCCTCCCGCACCCGCTCGGCGCTCACCCGCCGAATGAGCGGCGCCCGGGCCTGCACGGCCGTCCAGGTGCCCGGCTCGACCTCGAACCCCAGTTGGGCGGCAAACCGGACCACACGCAACAGCCGCAAATGATCCTCCTCCAGCCGCACCCCCGGGTCGCCGATCAACCGAATCCGCCGTGCCTCGAGATCGGCGCGGCCGCCCACCCAGTCGTGGAGGGTGTCCGTGAGCGGATCGTAAAACAACCCGTTCACCGTGAGGTCCCGGCGCAAGGCATCTTCGCGCGCGCCGGTGAACCAGACCCGCTCCGGTCGCCGGCCGTCCGCGTAGCCGCTTTCCCCGCGGAAGGTCGCCACCTGGAATTCCCCGCCGCGGGTGACCACCAGCATCACCCCGAACTGCCGACCCACCGGCACGGTGCGCCGGAACAATGCCCGGATTTGGTCCGGTGGGGCCGCGGTGGCCACGTCGAAATCCTCCGGCTCGCGTCCCAACAACATGTCCCGCACACAACCGCCCACCCAGTACGCCTCGAACCCCCGCGCCCGCAAGCGGGCCACAATCCCCCGGGCCAGCGCCCGGCGACGACGGGTGGACACGGGTTTCATGCCGGTTCGACTTGCCCGGCACCCACCGGACCGGGCCGCCCGCGCCGAAACCGCAGGTACACCACCCCGCCCACCAGGCTCCAGAGCAGGCTGCCCGCATAGGCCAGCAGCGAGAGCGACAACGCCGCGGCCCCGGGTACCTGCAGCGCGGGGACCGTGAAGGCCAGCACGTACAAATTCTCGCGCACGCCCAGGCCGCTCGGGGTCAGGGGCACGGCCGCCAGACAGATGATGATGGGCACCAACACCAGGAGCGCCCGCAGGGGTACCTCCAGTCCCAGCCCCCGGGCCAGCACCCAGATTTGCAGCACACAGGCCAGGTTCAGCGCCAGCGAAATGACCAGCGCCCGGCCAAGCCTCGCGCGCTGGCGGCCCAGGCCGCGCATGGCCTCGAGCGCACGCTCCAACGTGGCGCTGCGGGGCAACCGGCGCAGCCAGAGTCGTGCCCCGGGCCAGAATCGGGAAAGCCCGCCATGAAAAAAAAGTCCGCCCACCACCGTCAACGCCGCCAGCAACCCCAGCGCCAGCAGGGCCAGGGCGCTCAGGCGCGGTTGGCCCGCCAACAAGTGGTGGTTGGGAAGCATCATCACCGCGGCGAACCCGAGCAGGGCCAGCAGACCCAGCAGCCGGTCCACAATCACCGAGACCACCGCTTCGGCCTTCTGGTGGGGGGTCTCCCCGGCCGCGTAGTAGGCCTTGACAAGGTCGCCGCCGGTCGAGCCCAGCAACAGGGCATTGAACCCGTGTGCCACCAGGCTGATTTCCAGGGCCCGCCCGCGGGGCAGGTCCACTCCCAGACCGCGCAGCACCTCCCGCCAACGCCAGGCGCCGAGGAAGATTGTGGCGCCCATGCACACCAGCGAGAGGACGCCTTCGAAGGGCCGAATCAGGGCCAGGGTGCCGGCCAGCACGCGCGGGCCGGTCGTCCAGGCCACGCGCCATTGTTCGAGGCGGCTGAAGTCGGTCCACACCCAGCCGCGCGCTTCCCAGGCCTGGCGGCTTTCCTGGACGAAGATTTGATGAAACGCCGCCGCCAGCAGCAGGGCGCCCACGCCCAGCCGCCAGGCCATGCGCCAGGGCTGGCGGGCCGGCTTCACGTGTCTCCCCAAAGCGCCCGCAAATGCGCGTAACCCGCGACGACCTCCTCCCGTTCCAGCGACGGGCTCAGCTCAATGACCTTGATGTGCTCCGGCTTCACAAACGGCTTGAGTGCGGCGAAGTCAATCATGCCCCGCCCGGGTGCCCGGTGATCCCGGCCCGGGAATTCCACGTCATGCAGGTGAAAGCCGGCCAACTCGCCGGCCAGGGACTCCAGGTGCATGGCGTGCTGGATGAAGCCGAGGTTTTCCTTGATCTGGGCGTGGCCGGTGTCGTGCCAGTACCGGACCACGCCGCCGCGGAACTCGAAGAAGAAAAAGGGGAAGTCGGACTCGAAGGGCACCTCCTCGAGCGCCTCGCGGTTTTCAATGCCCAGCAGCAGCCCGCGCCGGCGGGCCTCCTCCTCGATTTGGCGCAGGAGTTCATAGGCGGCCTCGAGGTGGCGTTCCTTGACCGCTTCGCGGCGGGCCTCCAGTTCTGCACACAACCGCCGGTAGCGGGGGGTGTCCTGTTGGCCGGCGGCCACCAGTTCCAGGAGCTTGTCGGTGTACTCGCGCATGTCCACCTGGCCGAGGTGCAGCACCACCAGGGAGGCTTTCACCCGCTCGGCCAGCTCGAGGGTTTTGAGGGTGTGCCGCAGGGCATTTTCGCGTTCGCGGCGGTCCAGCGAGGTGAATTTGAACAGATTGGGCGCCGCCCGGCTCACCCCCAGGGGCAGGGGGCAGAAGTTGTGCAGGGTGCAAATCTTGATCTCGCCCGCGTCCACGGCCTCGAGAATCCCCGGCACCAGGCTCAACCGGATGCCGTGACTGAGCTCGGCGAATTCGAAGCCCAGGTCGCGGATTTCGCGCAACATGGCCCGCCCGTCGGTGTGGCGGTCGGAGTTCCAGCAGGTGGACAGGGCGTACATGGCTTCAAATCAAAGGCCGGGCGCGAGGAAGCTGGCCCCGCGCCCGGCCCGGTTCCAAAGAGGGCGACAGACTACAGGTCCGCGTAACGAGCGGCGAGCATGGCGTTGAAGCGCGCCACCTTCAGCTTGCGCCGGCGCTTTTCGCTGGGTTTCTCGTAATGGCGATGATTGCGCACTTCCCGCAAAATGCCTTCACGGTCCACCCGCTTCTTGAGTCGGCGCAACGCCCGCTCCACCGACTCGCCTTTTTTCAACCGAATTTCCGTCAACGGTATTTTCACATCCTCTCCGCGACCCGGACCCCGCCGGCGAGCCGGCCGGAGCCCCTCAGGTCAAGGGCGAAAGGCTAGAGTCCCCGGACCGGGACTGTCAACGGTCAAACCCGGCCAAATCCAAGGGGCAAACGGCGGGTCAAGAACATTGCCAACCTGCTGGCGACCAGCGAATTGTCGCAACCAATGGGACGGTTTCCAAAGCCGGAAATTATGCGCGTGCACCGCGGGGGCGGCTCCCAGCCAAAGCAGGCCCGGGAGATTCCCGAGGGCCACCAGGCACACCCCCCGGGTGTGGACCGCCCCGTCGGCCGTGTGCTCAGTGTTCCGGTCGCGGCCGGGGCGAGCGCCGCAACCCGTTTTGGAACCACAGCCACCACACCATCCAGAGCGCCTCCCAGACGATCTTGCGCGACATCTTCGAGGTACCCTGAAAGCGGTCGGTGAAAATGATCGGCACCTCGACCACGCGCAGCCCCTGCCGCCAAATCTTGTGGGTCATTTCGATCTGGAAGCTGTACCCGTTGGAGTGCACCTGCCCCAGGTCCACCGACAACAACGCCCGGCGGCGGAAGCACTTGAACCCCCCGGTGGGATCGCTGAACGGCATCCCGGTGATGGCCCGCACATACCAGGCGGCGCTCAGGCTCAACAGCAGCCTCGACAGGGGCCAGTTGATGACCCGGATGCCCTGTGTGTAGCGCGAGCCCAGCACCAGGTCCGCCTCCCGGGCCGCCTCCAAAAAGCGCGGGATGTCGTCGGGGTTGTGCGAAAAATCCCCGTCCATCTCGAAGATGAACTCGTAAGGCCGGGCCAGCGCCCAGGTGAACCCGGCGCAGTACGCCCGCCCCAGCCCCTCCTTGCCGGGGCGGTGCAACACGTGAATGGACGGATGTTGCGCCGCCAGCGCGTCGGCCACCTGTCCCGTGCCATCGGGGGAGTTGTCGTCCACGATCAACAGGTCCACCGGCGTGGGCAGGGCCAGCACGCGCGCGGCGAGCGGCTGGAGGTTTTCCCGCTCGTTGTACGTGGGCACGATGACCAGGGCGTCCGAACTCATGCGCGAGGCGACGCGCCAAAACTAGCGCCGCCGTGACAATTGGCGAGCAATTGCCGTTCCCGGAACCGCGGGGGGCGCCCGCGCGCCGCCGGCTCAGCGGGCCTTGATTTTGGCCCACGCCTCCAGGGCCACTTCCCGGGCAATGGCATGACGGACCACGGGCTGCGGGTAGTCACGGTCCAACTCGACGCCGGCCCGGGCCAACACCTCCGGCGGCGCGGCCCACGGCTGGTGAATCCACTCGGCGGGCAGGCGCGCCAGTTCGGGCACCCAGCGCCGGACGTAGTCGCCGTGCGGGTCAAACTTCGCGCCCTGGCTGACCGGGTTGAAGATGCGGAAGTACGGGGCGGCGTCGGCGCCGCAACCGGCGGTCCACTGCCAGCCCAGGGTGTTGCTGGCCAGGTCGGCGTCCACCAGCGTGTCCCAGAACCAGCGCGCGCCCTCGCGCCAGTCCACCAACAGGTCTTTCACCAAAAACGAGGCCGCGATCATGCGCACCCGGTTGTGCATCCAGCCCGTGGTCCACAGTTCCCGCATCCCGGCGTCCACGATCGGGTACCCGGTGCGGCCGCGCTGCCAGGCCTTGAGCCCGGCCGCGTTTTGCCGCCAGGGAAACCGGGCAAACTCCTCACGCAGCGGCGCGGTGGGCGTGTGCGGGAAGTGGAACAGCAGGTGATGGGCAAACTCCCGCCAGCCGATCTCCGCCAAAAACGGGCTGCCCCGCCAGGCGGAGGGGGGCAGGTCGTGCCGGGACGCCCATGCCCTGAGGGCGTGCCAGACCTGGCGCGGGCCGATCTCGCCGAAATGCAGGTGCGGCGAAAGCCGCGACGTGCCGGGCAGGTCGGGCCGGTTGCGTTGCTCGCCGTAGGCGGCAAAGGCCTGTTCCAGGAACCGCCGCAGGGCGGCCGCCGCGCCGGCCTCGCCCGGTGGCCACGCCGCGCGCAGCCCGGCCGCCCAATCAATCTTCGGCTCCAGATCGAGTTCCTCCAACGCGAGCGACCTGGGCCATCGGGCCGGCGCGGGCAACTGCTGCGGCGCGGGCAGTGGCTCCGGCGGATCGGCCAGACCCAGGCAATGCCGCCAAAACGGGGTGAAGACCTGAAAGGGTTTGCCGGCCTGATTGGCCACGCTCCACGGCTCGAACAGCAGGGCGCTGTTGAAGCTTTCCACCTCCAGCCCGTCGCTCCGAAGGGCGTCCTTCACCGCCCGGTCGCGGGCCATCAGTGCCGGCTCGTACCGGCGATTCCAATACACCGCCCCCGCCCCGGTTTCCTTCACCAGCGCGCGCAGCGCTGCAAGCGCCGGCCCGCGCCGCAGCACCAATCGCGCGCTCCGCGAGTCCAGGTCGGCCGCGAGCGCCTTCAACGATTGGTGCAACCACCAGCGCGACGCCCCGCCCGGCGGCCAGTCTCCCTCTTCTTCGGGCGCCCAGACGAACACCGCAAGCACGGGGGCCCCGCGCCGGACCGCGGCCGCCAACGCGGGGTGGTCAGCCAGGCGCAAATCGAGTCGAAACCAAACCAGGGTGGGGGAGCGGGCGCGGGCGCTCATTGCCCCGAAACTAGTGGCCCGGACTGCGGGCGCAACCGGTGCTCGCCGCGCCGCGCGGACCGTGGCCACCTTTGCCCGGACCGGTGCCGCGTCCGGGGGCGGCACGTCCCGTCCACCCACCGGGACGCTCGCGCGTGCGTTTGCCTTTGACACCCCCGTCGGGCCGCGTAGGTATCTGGGCGAACGCCGCCCGCGCCGGTCCTGGTGGATCGCTCCTGCGGGGGCCGGATCAAAAAACGCAACGACACCTGCCATGAACACCCGCATTTCCGTCTCCCGGACCTGCCTGGGGCTATGCACGCTGGCCCTGCTCGGCGCGCCCCGCACCCTGGCCGAACCGAAGATTCCCGACGAATACAAGGTCAACGGCTGGGCCATCGGATGCCAGGCCTACACCTTCAACCGCTTCACCGCCTTCGAGGCCATCGAAAAAACCGCCGCCGCCGGGGCCAGGGTTATCGAGTTCTACCCCGGCCAGCGCCTGAGCCGGGAAGAACCCAACCTTCGGGTGGACCACAATGCCTCCGACGAGGTGTTGGCCAAGCTGAAGGCCAAGCTCCAGCAACACGGCGTCAAGGCCGTCAACTACGGTGTGGTGGGCATTCCCAACAATGAGGCCGAGGCCCGCAAAGTCTTCGAGTTCGCCAAGAAGATGGGCCTGCGCGCCGTCACCACGGAATCGGCCGAGTCCATCAATCTCATCGAAAAGCTGGTCAAGGAGTACGATATCTGCGTGGCCTTCCACAACCACCCCGGCAGCCTGGACCGGCCCGATTACAAGGTCTGGCATCCCCTCTACATCGCCGGGCTGGTGACCGGGCGCGACCCCCGCATCGGCGCCTGCGCCGACACCGGCCACTGGACCCGCTCCGGCATCAAGCCCCTCGAGGCCCTGCGCGTGTTGCGCGGTCGCATCATCAGCGCCCACCTCAAGGACCTGAACGAATTCGGCAAGCGCGACGCGCACGACGTGCCGTTCGGCAAAGGCGTCTCGGGCATCAAGGAATGTCTGGACGAACTCAAGGCCCAGGGCTTTGAGGGCAACCTGTCCATCGAGTACGAGCACAACTGGGAGAACAGCCTGCCCGAGGTGACCCAGTGCGTGGAGTTCGTGAAAAACTACGGCAAGTAGCCGCCCTCGCCCCGCCACCCGCCGCCGGAGAACCCGGCGGCTTTCTTTTTCCCGGCAGGCCCGCCGACCACGCCCGTCCACCGCTTCAGCTTCCGCCCGGCGTTCAGCGGCCCGGGAGACACTGCACGCGGAAGAACCGTCCCGGGAAGCTCTCCACCGGCGCCAGCCATTCGGCCAGCCCGAAGTCCGCGGTCAATTCAGCCACCGGCGCAAACGGGCCGATCGCCTCCGGCGCGGCTTCCAGTCGGTAGCGGTTGTAGGGCGTGGCGGGCCAGGCCAGACGCCAAAAGCGGGCATCCCAGGCGGCCATTTCCAGGATCAGCGGCGGGGCCACGCGCGGGTCCGTGCCGAGGAGCGATTCGACCAGATTGCTTTCGCCGTCCCGGTCCGGGTCATCTGCCGGGCCGTAGTCCAGCCCGACCCAGTAGTGCTCCTCCCAGGCATCATCCAAACCGTCGGCGTCCACGTCCTCGATCGGCACGCCGGTGACGGTGAGGTCCAGCGCGGTGACGGTTCCGACCACTCCCGCGCGTTCGTCACTGACTTCCACGGTCCAGTTGCCTGCCGACGGCTCATAGAAGTGGTGCACGCTGGAGTAGGTCCAGTCGTCCAGCGGGCTGGCGAGGTCCTCGTTGAAGTGCTGCAACACGCTGCGGGTTCCCGCCGGAGAGAGTAGCGTGACGCGGAGGTCCCCCCGCCGCGAGTGGGTGGTGCGCACGCGCAGGGTCACGTGCTCGCACTGGAGGGACGCACTCACCGGCAGGACGAACCGGGCCTTTTCCAGAACCACCTGCGCGCGCATGTCCGGCGTCGTCGCCAGCCAGTCCCGCAGTGCCGAGCCGCGCTGCCGGTCCATGAACACCACCGGGATCGGCGAACGGTGCACCTCGACCCCCGCGATGAACACCCGCTCGGTGGTGCCGACGTTGTTCCAGATGATGGCAAAGCGCGCGCCCGCCGCGGCGGCGTGGCGGATTTTTTCCGCGAAATAATTCTGGCCCCGTTCGATCAACGCGGCCCTGCCGGTCAGGTCCGTGGCGATCGGTTCCAGGGCCAGGCCCACGTCCACCAGCGGCACCGCCTCGGTGGGGTCGTCCACGTGCAGGCCGTCCGCCGGCCAGACGGGGATGGATTGGAGACTCGCCGGCACGCGCGGGCCGCTGATCTGCACCCGCAGGCCGTCGTCGGGGATTCGTTCGGTGCCGCGGTAAGTTGCCGCGACCTCGACCCGCGGCGGGCGCGGCCGCCACCGCCGGGCCAGGGTAACCGCCCGGCCGGCATCCGGCACGCCGAAGCCCACGTTGTGGCTCACGCGCAAACCGACCCCGTTGGTGCGCACGGCCGGGTCCGCCGGATCAAGCTGGCGGGCGGACAAGATGAGCAGTTGCTGCACGTCCCGCCAGGTCAGGGCGGGGTTCACGCTCAGCAGCAGCGCGCACAGGCCGGAGATTTGGGGCGTGGCGCCGGAAGTGCCCTCGAAGCCGGATTTCTCAAAGGCGTAATCGGCCCAGCCGCTCTGCCAGTCGAGGTTGTAGCCCAGAACGCCGGTCCGGTCGGTGGTCGCCAAGCTGGGGAAGTTGGTTTTCACGCCGGGGCGGATTTCAACCTCCCGATCCGCGCTGAAGGCCGCCACCAACACACACGCGCCGGGGGTCGAGTAACTGGTCACCTGCCCGTTGGCCCGCACCGCGCCCACGGTGATGACCCGCGGGTCGTTGGCGTAGGCATCGTCATTGGCGTTGTTGAGCTGAAGCCGTTCGTTGCCGGCCGCGCGCACCATCACCACCCCGCGGCCGCCGCGACCGTCCCGGACGGCGTGGGCGATGCCCTGACTTTCGAGCACGCCCACGGACAGGAACTCGCGGTTGGCATTGCCCCAACTGTGATTTTGCACCGCCACGACGTTTGAGGCGTACTGAAACATCCGGCGCGACTGCTCCTCATCGAGAAACTGGCCCAGGGTGTTGAACACCACCCAACTGGCCAGGCGCACCGCGGGCGCCACCCCGCTTACGCCCTGGCCGTTGTTGGCCGACGCCGCGATCAACCCGGCCACCGCCGTGCCATGCCCGGCAATGCTCCCGGGGTGCCGACCATCGGCGGTGTCGTTGAAAAAATTGAAGTGCGGTGCACCGGCGGCGCTGGCGGCCAGGTCGGGGTGATCAACTTCCATGCCGTCATCCCCCTGGGCCACGACCACCCCCGCGCCGCGGCTCACGGCCCAGGCCGGGCGCAGATTCAGATCAAAGCCCAGCCGGGCGCCGGTGTTGGTGTCGCGGTTTTCCAGATGCCACTGCCGGGGAAACAACGGATCGTTGGGGCGTGGGGCAAACCCGCTGTGCAGCTTGACCGGCCGCCGCCGCACCGGGTGACTGACGCTCACCGCCGGATGCGCCGCCCACGCCGTCGCCAGGCGCGCGGCGGTCAGGGCATCAGGCGTGGCCAGCACGTACACGTTCGACTCGCCCACCTCGCTGACCCACGCCGGTTGGCCGGCGAGCAACCCGGTCAGTTCCTCCGGGTGACTCACCTGCACCACCACCCGGCTGCCCAGCCAGAGGGTGTTGGTGCCGGCCCCCGGCCCGCGCGCGGGCAACCACTGCGGCGCGGCGGCCAGAGCGCGACCCGAAACCGCCGCCGTATCCACGCGGTAGGCGGTAGAGCGCGGCTCGCGGAAGTGGAAAATCTCCTCGCCCCGGGAAGAGATCCCCAACAGCCCCGCGGCCACACACAACCGACAGAACGGGGAAAACAACATCGCGCGATCCAAAAGCCCGAAGCTGACAAAGGGAACCGGATTGACCAAGTTCATTCGGTGCCGGCTGCCGCCGGATTTAACACGTCGTGTCCGCCCGCGCGGTAGCTGCGGGCCAGGGCGGCCGTGACCACGTCCTTGGCTTTGGCCACCGCCTCGGGCAGCCGGTCTCCGCGCGCCAGGCGGGCGGTGATCGCCGCCGAGTACGTGCAGCCGGTGCCGTGAGTGGTCACGCCCGGGACGCGCGGCGCGCGCAGCAGCCACTCGGCGCGCCCGTCAAAGAGCACGTCCACCGCTTCGCGGAGACCGCGCAGGTGGCCGCCCTTGACCAGGGCCGCGCAACCCCAGCGTTGGTGAATGAAGCGGGCCGCCGCCCGCAGGTCCTCCACGTCGCGGAGGGGGCGACCGGTGAGAATTTCCGCCTCGTCCAAATTCGGCGTGACCAGCACGGCCCGGGGGAACAACCCGTCCAGCAGCGCGCGCACCGCCGCCGGCTGCAGCAGCCGCGCGCCGCTGGTGGCGACCATGACCGGGTCCACCACCAGCGGCGGGCGCCGGCCGTTTTCCCAGAAAGCAGCCACGGCGCAGATGATGGCGCGGCTGAACAACATCCCGGTCTTGGCGGCCCGGGGCGGCAGTTCCTCGAAGACGGCCTCGAGTTGCGCGCGTACCAGGGCCGGGCGACAGGCTTGGACGGCCCGCACCGCGCACGGATTTTGCGCGGTGACACAGGTCAGGACCGAGGTCCCGTGCACGCCCAGCGCCGCGAAGGTCTTGAGGTCCGCCTGCACGCCCGCTCCACCGCCGCTGTCGGAGCCGGCGATGGTCAGGACCACCGGCCGGGAGGGGTGAACTGCCACGGGGGCAAGTATAGTCCCGGGGGCGCGCGTTGTCAGGCCGGCTCCCCCGCCAGCAAAAGGTCAGCCACGCGCCGGTGCGCGGCGGTCAAGGTCAGTCGCTCCAGCGCGCCGCGGCCGACCCAGCGGCACCCGGTCGGCAGCGTGACCGGCCGGCCGTTGAGTTCGACCCGGTACACCTCCAGGCGATAGCGGTGTTGGGTGATGGTGTACCGCGTGGTCAGCCAGGGATCAACGCGCTGCACTGCGGTGCCGAGCGCGGCTCGCGCCGCCCGAAGCGGCGGAGTGCGGGCGGCGGCCGGCACGCCGGGGAATTCCCAAAGCCCTGCGTTGACGCCCCCGGCCGGCCGTCGCCGCAACAACACCCGACCGCGGCGTTCGCACACCCAGGCCAGGACCCGTCGGGGCGCGGCCATCGCCGGGCGCCGCCGCCGCGGCAGCAGGTGGGCGCGGCCCCGGGCGCGCGCCCGGCACCGGTCGGCCCAGGGACAGTCCGGGCACCGCGGTTGACGCGGCGTGCACACCGAGGCGCCCAGTTCCATCAGCGCCTCGTTGAGCGCGCCGCACGGGTTTTCCGCCACGCGTCGCGCGCGCCAGGAACGGCGGCGCCGCAGCCCGGGCGGAACCTGTTCCGGCGCGGCGCCGACCAGCGCTTCGGCCAGGGCCCAGAGCCGGCGCTGCGTGCCGGCGCGGTGGAGGGGCAGGTGGAGGTCAAAGACCCGGGTGAGCACCCGCGCCACGTTGCCATCGAGCACCGGGGTGGGTTGGTGGAAGGCCAGGCTGCAAATGGCGCCGGCGGTGTAGCGGCCCACCCCGGGCAGGGCTCGCACGGACTCGAAATCCCGGGGGAATTGCCCCCCGTGTTCCCGGTAGAGGAGCCGGGCGGCGCGGTGCAGGTTCCGGGCGCGGGTGTAGTAGCCCAGCCCCTCCCAGAGCTTGAGCACGCGCTCCAGCGGCGCGCGGGCCAGGGCGGCCACGTCCGGAAAGGTGCGCATCCACCGCTCCCAGTACGGGACCACGGTGGCCACCTGGGTCTGCTGGAGCATGACCTCGGAGACCCAGATCGCGTACGGGTCCCGCGTGTGCCGCCAGGGCAGGTCACGGGCGTGGTCGGCGAACCAGGTCAGGAGCGGGGAAACGAGCGTTTCCACATCCGGTATGCCGCTCAAGTTTTCGGCGAAAGCCGGCGGACGTTCGGGTACCGTGCCAACGGTGCATGGCGCCCGTGTGCGGGCTCCGCGGGAGAAAAAACACATGGTACCGGATCGGCCCGAAAACGGCGGTAAACGGAAAAATCCGTCCGATCCACCGTGTAAATGACACTATGCCGTTCCCACCCGATCATACGGACCAGACGAGCATCCGCCAAGTCCATAAATTGGTCGGCGTATTTGCGGAGCAGCTCGCAGACCCGGGCAGCAGTGCGTTGCAGACAAAAGTCGCACACCAGGTCGCCCTCGCGCACCAGTTCCAACACCCGGCGATCCTGGCCCAAGCGAAAGTAGGCCTCGACAATGACCGGCTCGCAGGTGTAAAAAGGCGGTTCGTGCGCGGTGAACACGTCCCTGGCCCCGGGGTGAGCCGGATCGTTGCGGTTGAAGAGGGCCACACTCAGGCCCGCATCAGCGAGGATTCGCGGCATCATTCCGCGCCATTTGACGGGCGAGCCAGGTCTTGCTGGTGGACGCGTCTCGGGGCAGGGACACCGTGCCGGCAAAACGCAACGCGTAAAACCTGCGTCGGGGCTTTGCGCCGCCAGTTTGCCGCGGAGCCACGCGGGGTGAAGCGTTTGAGGTGTAAGTTCCAGCCCGGTTGGACATGATGGGAACTTGGGTCGGCGACAGCGGGCCGTCAACCGGGTTTGTTTTCCCGATGCGGAACGTCCGGGGAACGGGCACCCTCGCCCATTCCGCCGGCGCGGTACTCGCTTCCCCGCCTCGACAAGCCCCGGCCCCGCGCCTACCGTGCCCCCGTGGCCGCGCCGCCCTCCACGTTTACCTTCGCACTCACGCCCGCCCAGGCGACCGCCCTCGAGCGCTGGCTCCGCGAGCGGCACGCCACGTTTCGAGAGGTGCCCCACGCCCGGTTCGCCGCGGAGAAGGACCGGACCCAGATCGTGTTTTACCAAAGCGGCAAGCTGGTGGTCCAGGGCCGGGACGCGAAGGACTTCGTCGAGTTCGTGCTCGAACCGGAAATCCTCCGGGAGGCCCGCCTCGGCTATGAGGAGGTGCTCCAGCCGGAGCGGTGGCAGCCGCGCCTGGGCGTGGACGAAAGCGGCAAGGGCGATTTCTTCGGCCCGTTGTGCGTCGCCGGGGTGTACGTAAACGAGGCGGTGCTCCGCGCCTGGCGGGAGGCCGGCATCCGCGACTCGAAGGCCGTTTCGAGTGACCGGCGCGTGGCCGAACTGGCGCGGCTCATCCGCGAAACGCCCGGCTGCGTGTTCAGCGTGGTGACGGTGGGCAACGAGGCGTACAATCGGCTGCACCGCAAGCTGGGCAGCGTCAACCGACTGCTGGCCTGGGCGCACGCGCGGGTCATCGAAAACCTGCTGCTGCAGCGCCACCGCATGAACCCCCCGCCCGTGCGCGCCATCAGCGACCAGTTCGCCCACGATCCCGGCACCGTGGGCCGGGCCCTGATGAGCCTGGGTCGCGACATCGAACTGGTCCAACGCCCCCGGGCCGAGAGCGACCCGGCCGTGGCGGCCGCCTCGATCCTCGCGCGGGACGAGTTCGTCACGCGGCTCGCCCGGCTGGAACAGGAGTTCGGCCTGCCTCTGCCCAAGGGTGCCGGCCCGACGGTGGACGCCGCCGCAAAGGAATTCGTGGCCCGGCACGGCGCGGAAAAGCTCGCGCAGGCGGCCAAGCTGCATTTTCGCAACGCCGCGCGCGCACTGGGCCAGCCCGAACCGCCGCGGGTGGATTGGCGCGCCCGTACGGCCGGTCCCCGCAACCCCTCGCCCGCATGAACCCGGATCCTCCCCTGCCGTTGGGTCCCCGTCGCGGGCCAGCGGGGCCGCGCTGGATCCTGGCGGGTTTCGGATTGTTGCTGCTGAGCTGGCTGGGCTTCATGGGCCACTACGTGTGGCAGGCGACCCGCCGGCCGCCGCCGAGCGAGCCGCCGCCGGTGCAAACCGCCACGAACCAGACTCCGCCCGCGCCCGGGACGCGGTAGCTCGCCTGCGGCCCGTGCGGGCGCGGCTTCGCCATTGCATCCGCCGGCCGGCGCGGTTGAATCGAGGCCCCGCGCACGATGAAGACGCATTATCTGGCCTGCGATTTGGGCGCCGAAAGCGGCCGGCTCATGCTGGGCACCTTGGCCGACGGCCGGCTGGAACTGGCCGAACTCCGGCGCTTCCCCAATGTCCCGGTCCGCGAGGGCGGGTCGCTGTGTTGGAACCTCCGGGCCTTGCGGGAAGAGCTGGCCGCGGGCCTGAAACAGGCGGGCGCACTCGGCCGGCCCGTGGCCGGCGTCAGCACCGATTCCTGGGGGGTGGACTACGTGCTCCTGGACGCCGCCGGGGAGGTGTTGGAGCCCACCTACCACTACCGGGACGGGCGCACGGCCCGGGGGGTGGAAGCCGTGCAGGCGCGCATTCCCTGGCCGGAGTTGTTCGAGGAAACCGGCCTGCAGTTCCTGCCCTTCAACACAATTTTCCAGCTCGGCGCCGAATCGCCCCAGCGGCTGGCCGCGGCCCGGCTGATCCTCGGGGTGGGCGACGCCTTCAACCACTGGCTGGGCGGCGCGGCCCGGTTCGAGGAATCCCTGGCCAGCACCACCCAGTTGTACAATCCCCGTACCCGCAGGTGGTCCACCCGACTGCTGGACACCCTCGGCCTGCGCGCGGAGCTGTTTCCGCCCATCGTGCCCTCCGGCACCCGGCTGGGCGCGCTGCGGGCGGACCTGGCGGAGGCCGCCGGGCTGCGCGGCGTCGAGGTCGTGGCCAGTTGCTCCCACGACACGGGTGCCGCGGTGGCCGCGGTGCCGGGCGCGGGTGAGGACTGGGCGTACCTGAGCTCCGGCACCTGGTCGCTGATGGGCGTGGAGCTGCCCGCCCCGGTGATCAACCCCGCGGTGCGCGAGGCCAACTTCACCAACGAAATCGGCTTCGGCGGCTCGGTGCGCTTCCTCAAAAACATCATCGGCCTGTGGATGGTCCAGGAATCCCGGCGCGAGTGGGCCCGGCAGGGCCGGGAATTCGACTACGCCACGCTCACCCGCCTGGCGGCCGAGGCGCCGCCGTTTGCGGCGCTGGTCAATCCCGCCGACCCGCGCTTCCTGCCCCCGGGCGACATGCCCGGGCGGATTGCGGCGTTCTGCCGCGAGACCGGCCAGCCCGAGCCGGCCACGCCGGGTGCGGTCATCCGCTGCGTGCTCGAAAGCCTCGCGCTGTTGTACCGGCGCACGCTGCGCCAACTCGAGACGTTGACCGGCCGGCGGATCGCCCGGGTGCACATCGTGGGCGGCGGCAGCCAGAACGCCCTGTTGAATCAATTCACCGCCAACGCCCTTCAACGCCCGGTCCTCACCGGCCCGGTCGAGGCCACCGCCGCCGGCAATGTGCTCGTGCAGGCCATCGCCCTGGGCCATCTGCCCTCCCTGGCCGCCGCGCGGGAGGTGGTGCGCGCTTCCTTCCCCCCCACCACGGTGGAGCCGGCCGACACGGCGGCGTGGGACGCGGCGGCCGCGCGCTTCGAGTCGTTGCCAACGGCGCCGGCCTGAAACCGGCCTTCCCTTGCGCGCATGGCTTTTGCCAACCTTGATCCCCTGCCGCCCGCGGTGGCCCGGCTGCAACGCAGTCTGGAGCGGGGCCGCCTCGGGCACGCCTACCTGCTGAGCGGTGCGCAACTGGAGCCGCTGGAGGCGGTCGCCCGCACGCTGGCCAAGACCCTCAACTGCCCGGCCCCGCCCCGGCGCGCCCCCAATGGCCAGCCCTTGGACTGCTGCGACGCCTGCGTGCGCTGCCGCAAGATTGACCGCGACCAGCACCCGGACGTGCACTGGCTGCGGCCCGAGTCCAAACTGCGGGTGATCCTGATTGATCAAATCCGGGCGTTGCTCGAGGCGCTTTACCTCAAGGCCGCCGACGCGCCCCACAAGGTGGCGGTCCTTGTGGCGGCCGACCGCATGAACGTGCAGGCGGCCAATGCCTTTCTCAAAACCCTGGAGGAACCTCCGGACGGTTGCGTGCTGCTGCTGCTGACCACCGCGCCGGCCCGCGTGCTCGAAACCATCCGCTCGCGCTGCCTGCACCTGGATTTCGGCGCCGAATCCGCCCCGGTCAGCGATCCGGCGCTGGCGGCCTGGTTGCGTCGCTTCTGCGAGCGGGCGGCCGCCGGCCCGGTCAGCCTGCTGGCGCGTTATCACCTGCTGGATCAAATCCTTTCCGCCCTGGCCACCCGGCGCGAGGCCCTCCAGCAGGAACTGCAAAGCCGCTCCCCGTTGGAGCGGTACGAGGACCTAGACCCGGCCCTGCGGGAGCAGTGGGAAGCCGAGCTGGCCGCGGCCATCGAAGCCGGTTACCGCCGGCAGCGGGGGGAATTGCTGGCCGCTATCCACGCCTGGTTGCGCGACGTGTGGGTGGCCGCCCAGGGCCTGGGCCGGGACCGGTTTCATCTGCCCGAACTGGCCGCCTTCACGACCGCGGTGGCCGGCCGCATCACCCCCGGGGCGGCGGAGGAAAATCTGCGCGTGCTCGAGCGCACCGAACGCCTCCTGGCCGGCACCAACGTGCAGGAAGCCCTCACGCTGGAGGTCTGCCTGCTCCAACTGCAGCTCTGAAGCGGCGCAGACCACGCGCCGGACAGCGACGCCAGCCTGTGGAGTGCGCCCGCTGGCGGGCGCTTTCGGAGGCCGAGCCGGCTGGAAGCCGGCGCTCCCGTTGCCCGCTTGGTGGGAAGCCGGCGCTCCGGCGGAGCGGTAGCCAAGCCTGTTGTCGTCGAGGGCGGCATCCAGCCCCCCGGCGCCGCGGCCCGGGTAGCGCCGACTGGTAGTCGGCCGCCTGCCTGCCGCGCTTCGCTGGGCGCAGGCAGGTATCGCGGATTGCCAATCCGCCGGCCGCGGCCCGTATCCCCCCCGCCGGCTGCCACCCGGCGGACGTAGGTACCGGGCTTCAGCCAGCTCAGGGCCGCGGCGCAGCGCAGCGTGGCCCTACCCGGCAGGGCCGCGGTGGAACACGGCCCTCCACCGGGAACGGCCCCACCGGGTAGGGCG
>CALFAV010000065.1 GCA_937946835.1 uncultured Verrucomicrobiae bacterium
CGTTCGAGGCCAGCGCGAAAACCGGGGCGGAGATTTGGTTACGAACGGTGCCGGTGCGAAGCGGCGCAGCGCCGATTGGCAATCTGCCGTATCGCCGGCGGGTAGCCGGCGGGTCCGGGGGGCCGACTTCCCGCCGGGCCGGGCCGCAACGCAGCGCGGCCCTACCGGGTAGGGTGCCGCGGCTTCGGCGCCGCTGACCTGGGCGGCCGGAGGCCGCCCTCTACGGCAATCGGGACGGTTGTTGCTACGCCGGAGCGCCGGCTTCCAACCGGCCCGCCCTCAGAAAGCGCCGGCAAGCTGGCGCACTTCAAAGGCTGGCGCCCGGTTCAGTGTGCCTGCCGGCGCCGGGCGTCTTGGCGTGCCTGTCAGCCGTGCCGGACAACGGGTCAGGCAGGCGGTGGTTCCCGCTGCTTTCTTGGGGCAACCGGCTGAAGTGGCCACCGCCATCCGCAAAAAACAGGCGCCCGGAACGTACGCCCCACCGTACCAAGCCGCTGGCACACACGACCCCACCCCCGACCTCAGATTTCTGCCTTCTGAAGGCCGCACCTCCGGCGGCTCACTCGAAGAGCATCTGGTAGCTGATGACGTTGCCGGTGAAGCGGGTGGTGAGCTTGCAATTGCTCTTGTTGAAGACGGCCTGCATGGCCTTGTTTTCCTTGAGCACCTCGGCGGTGAAGCCGCTGATGCCGTTGCGCCGGGCGATGCGGACGAGGTAGCGCAGCAGGAACGTGCCGATGCCGCGGTTCTGCCAGTCGTCACGCACCACAAACGCCACCTCTGCCAGGTTGGTCTTCGGGTCCAGGTAGTAGCTGCCCACGGCGATGATGTCCTCGCCGAAGGACTCGGGCACCGTGCCCACGATGGTCACGTCGTTGCGGTGGTCAATGTACACGAAGTCCTGGATTTGCTTGCGCGGGATGATCTTCGTGAAGGACATGAACCGGTAGTAAATGGTCTGCTGGGACAGGGCGTAAAAGAGGTCCCGCATCCGCGGCTCGTCGGTGGGGTGAATGGGCCGGAAGTTGATCTGGGTGCCGTCTTCGAGCAGGAAGGTGGTCCGCAGTTCCTTCGGGCCGACCAGGATTTTGCCCTCCATGTCGGCCATGCTGGCGGAGAGGTACTTGGCCTCGATGGCCTCCCGCAGCAGTTTGGCGCGGAAGTCCGGGTGGGCGATGCTGATCAGGGCCAGGGCGCGCTCCTGAATGCTCTTGCCGTGGAGGTAGGCCACGCCGTACTCGGTGACGATGTAGTGCACGTCCGCGCGCGTGGTCACCACGCCGGCGCCGGGGGTCAGGTGGGTGACGATGCGCGAGACGGTGCCGTTTTTGGCCGTCGAGGGCAGGGCGATGATGGCCTTGCCGCCCCTGGCCAGCGCGGCGCCGCGGTTGAAATCCACCTGGCCGCCCACGCCGGAGAAGAACTTCGCGCCCAGCGAGTCGGCGCACACCTGGCCGGTGAGGTCCACCTCCAGCGCCACGTTCACCGCCACCATCTTGTGCTGCTTGCTGATGGTCTGGATGTCGTTGACATACTCGGTGGGGTGGAAGGCAAAGACCGGGTTGTTGTCAATGAAGTCGTACAGTCGCCGGGTCCCCAGGGCGAAGCTGGTGACCACCTTGCCCCGATCGAGGGTCTTGCGGCTGCCGTTGATGGCGCCGCACTCGATCAGGTCCACGATCCGGTCGCTGATCATCTCGGTGTGAATGCCCAGGTCCTTTTTGTCCCGGAGGAACTCGAGCAGGGCCTGGGGGATGCGGCCGATGCCCAGCTCGATGGTCGAGCCGTCGTCAATCAGCGCCGCCAGGTACTCTCCGATCTGCCGGGTCACGTCGGTGATGGGTTGCGGCGGCACCTCGATCAGGGGCGCGTCCACCGGCACCAGCACGTCCAGATCGAGCACGTGAAGGTACGAGTCGCCATGCGTGCGGGGCATGTTCGGGTTGACCTCGGCGATCACCAGCGAGGCGTTTTCGGTGGCGCTTTTGACCACGTCCACCGACACGCCCAGACTGCACAGGCCGCGCGCGTCGGGCGGGGTGACCTGGATCAGGGCCACGTCCAGCGGCAGGCGGCCGGAGTTGAAGAGCCGGGGGATTTCCGAGAGGAAGATCGGGGTGTAATCACCCAGGCCCTCGTGGATGATGTCGCGGACGTTTTCCGCGATGAAAAAGCTGTTTACCCGGAAGTACTGGGCCAGTTCCTTGTCGGCGTAGGGGGCCTCGCCGAAGGTGAGCAGGTGCACGATTTCCGTGTCCGGCAGTTCGGTCGCGCGGCGGGTGAGGGCCTCGACCAACCGGAGCGGCTCGGCGCAGCCGGTGCCCACGAAGATGCGGGAACCGGGTTTGACGCGGGCCACGGCCGCCTCGGGCGTGGCAATCATGGACCGGTACTTGATCTGCCAATCGGGATCGTAACTGGGTTTGCTCATGATGCGGCCTCGGGCGCGGGGGACATCAGGGTCATGCGGGCGTCGGCCACGTAAGGCTCGGTGCCCACTTCGCCCACGATGAAAGGGTTGATGTCGAGCTCCTTGATCTGGGGGTAATCCGTGGCGAGCTGGCTGATGCGTTGGAGGGCATTGGCGATGGCCAGCAGGTCCACCGGCGCCTGCCCGCGCGCGCCCTTGAGCAGGGCGTAGGAACGGGTGCCCATGAGCATTTGCATGGCCTCGTCCTGGGTGATGGGCGCCAGGTGGAAGGTCACATCTTTCATGACCTCGACGAAGATGCCGCCCAGGCCGAACATCAGCATCGGGCCGAACTGCGGGTCGCGCGTCATGCCAAGGATGACCTCGCGCCCCTTGTTGCCCATCTTCTCGACGTAGGCGCCGCGGATCAGGGCGTTGGGGGCGCGCCGCTGCACCCGCAGCATCATCAGGTCGAAGGCGTCGCGCACCTGCTCGGCGCTGGCCAGGTTGATGCGCACGCCGCCGAAGTCGGATTTGTGGATGATGTCCGGCGAGGAGATCTTGAGCACCACCGGGTACCCGATGCGCTGGGCCACTTCCACCGCCTCCTCGGCGGTGCGGGCCAGGGCGCCGTCCAGGATGTTGAACTCGTAGGCGCGCAGGATTTCCTTGGCCTCGACCTCGCCCACCTGCTGCACGCCGCTGCGGTAATGCCACTGCAGGACCCGCTCGACCCGCCGGCGGTTGACCGGGAAGCGGGTGACCACGCGGGCCGGCCGCCGGCGCCAGGCGGCGTAGTCCACCATCGCCTTGAGCGCGGCCACGGCGCGGTCCGGCGCGGGGTAGTTGGGGATGCCCAGTTCCATCAGCCGGGCCTTGGCGGCGGCGACTTCTTCGCCGCCCATGAAGGCGGTCAGCAGCGGCTTTTGGCGGTTGTGGGTTTGGGCCAGGCGCTCGGCCAGTTCGAGCGGCCGGGTCATGTTTTGCGGCGTGGCCACCACGAGGATGGCATCAATGGTCTCGTCCTCCTGAATCAGCTCCAGCGTCCGGACGTAGCGCTCGGGTTCGGCATCCCCGATCACGTCAACGGGATTGCCCAACGCCGCGGCCGGGGGCAGGAAGCTCTTGAGCTTGGCCACCACGGTGGCATTGGGGGGATTGAGCTTGAAACCCAGGCTTTCCGCGGCGTCGGCCGCCATGATGCCCGGACCGCCGGCATTGGTGATGACCGCCAGGCGGTTGCCGGCCGGCAGCGGCTGGGTGGCGAAGGCCAGGGCGTAATCGAACAGCGCCTCGAAGTTTTCGGCCCGGATGACGCCGGCGCGCTTGAAAGCCGCGCCGTAGGCGATGTCCGTGCCGGCCAGGCTGCCGGTGTGCGACGAGGCGGCCTTGGCCCCGGCCTGGGTGATGCCCACCTTGAGGATCACCACCGGTTTGACCGAAGCGGCCTCCTGAGCCACGCGCAGAAATTTGTCGCCCTCCTTGATGCTCTCGAGGTAACCGGCGACCACCTTGGTTTCCGTGTCCGCGGCCAGGGCCTGGAGAAAGTCCACCTCGTTGAGGTCGGCCTTGTTGCCGAAGCTGATGACCTTGCCCAACCCCAGCTTTTGACTTGCGGCCCAGTCGAGGATGGCCACGCAGAGCGCGCCGGATTGCGAAATCACCGAGATGTGTCCCGGCGGCGGCACGGTGGGGGCGAAGGTGGCGTTCATGCGGTGGTGCGTGTTGAGCACGCCCAGGCAGTTGGGCCCCATCAATCGCACCCCGGCGGCCCGGCACAGCTCCACCAACTCCTGTTCCGCCTCGGCCCCTTTGGCGCCCACCTCCTTGAAGCCGGCGGTGATGACCACGATGGTCTTGGCGCCGGCCCGGATCGAGTCCTGCACCGCCTGCTTCACGTGCCGGTGGGCGACCACGATGATGCTCAGGTCAATCGGACCGCCGTATTCCTCCAGGCTTTTGTAGCACTTGACCCCCAGGATCTCGGGCGCCTCGAGGTTGATGGGGACAATCGTGCCCGGAAACCCGCCGCGGGTGAGGTTGTGCATGAACGCGTAACCCACCTTCTCCGGATTGCGGGACGCGCCGATCACGGCCACGGTCTGGGGATAAAGCAGTGATTCAAGCATGGCTGTCGCAGTACAGGTGGCTCGGCAATGTTGTTCCGGGGGGACGCGGGGCAACCGCATTCACTCACCCGTTCGCTCCGGTTTCCCGCCACGCCCCGCATCCTAATTCCGACCGCAGCGTATCCACTTGCCGGGAATTGGCGAATGCATGGCGTTTTTTGCCGCGCCCAGGGTCAGCACCGGGCCTTCCACGGAGCAAAACCTTCCACGGCCCGCACCAGATGCTCCAACCAGCGGGCCGACGCGCGCGCGGCGTGATCCCAGTGGGCCGGCTGCCGCCCCAGCGCGGGCCAGTGCGGACAGACCAACACCGGCGTGGGGGCGATCCACCCGGCCAGTGCCCCCGGGTTGCTCGCTACCGAGCCGTCCGGCCGCGCGGCGGACATCAACACCACGGCGGCGGCCGCTCCGCGCGCGCCACCCAGTGCTTCCCAGACCAGCCGGACCTGGTTCAACACCCCCAGCCGGTTGCGGGCGACGATCACGGCGGGACATCCCAGCCCGGCGATCAACTCCCGCGCGCTGTAGCCCGGCCCCAAGGGCGTGAGCAATCCACCACAACCTTCCACCAACAGCCAGCCGCCGGGGGACTGCCAGGCCCGGATGGCCCGCAGCGCCCGCGCCTGCGTCACCCGCCGTCGTTCCAACCGCGCCGCAACCCACGGGGCCAGCGGCGCGCGAAAGAAAAACGCGGTCAAGTCCTCTGCGCGCTTCGGCCCCCGGGGCGTCCCCGGCCCGGGCCGGGGCAGGCCGGCCCGCAGCACGCGCCAGAGCAAAAGCGCGTCCGCCCGGCTGCCCGTGGCGAAGGGTTTGACGGCCAGCGCCGCCCGGCCGGTGTGGTGCAGGTGCCGCAACCACAGGGCGGTGAGCACGGTCTTGCCCACCCCCGTGTCGGTACCGGTGATGAAGCAGGTGATGCCGGACGGCGGGCGGGCCATGCGCGGGCGAAGTTTGCTCAACGCCAACTGAATTGGAGCACCCGCACGCCGCCCTCCCCGGCCAGCGCGGGCACGCCCGGCACCCCCCGGGCCAGGATGGCCCGGCACTGCCGATGCGAGCGGCCCAGCCGCACGTCCACCGTCACCTCGAAGTGCGAGCTGACGGTGGTGAGCGGAGCACGCAGCTCCGGCGGCAGGGCCTCCAGCCCCGGCACCGCGGCGAGGTTCGCGCTCAAGAAGGGGGTATCGTCTTCGGTACCCTCGACCCCGTCCAGACCGGCGCGCGCCCGGATGATGTTGGCGGCCAGGTCATCGCTGATGCCCAGGGCGACCTGCAGGACCGGCAGGGGCGCCGTGTTGATGTTGACCGCGCCGCTGGAGAGCGCGGTGAACAAATCCACCAGCCCGACCGGATACGCCGGGCGCAAGGTGCCGGCGGGTCCGCGAATACGCCTGCCGCGGGAGGAGCTCACGAGTTGGGCCCGATGTGCGGGGGCGCGGGGGCCCCAGTAGATTTCCGGGGTCACGCCGTTGACCAGCAACAGCTCGGAGAGGTCGTCAATGGCGCCGTTCTTGGCGTAGTACGGCGGGTCGAGGGTCAGGTAGTAATCGCTCTCGGTGCCGCTGAGCCGGGGCACGTCATCCGGGTCCCGCCAGTCCAGGATGGAGTCCACGATGACCGCGGCGTCGGCGGCATCCACGCCCATGAGGGCGAGGGCGCGGGAGAGCAGGGCCTGTCCCCCGCCCTGGGCCGGGGGCAGGCTGGCGAGGCGGTTGAGGTTGAGCTTGCGCTCCAGGTCCACGATCTCGACCGAGATGCTCCCCTGCCCCAGCGGCCAGGCGCGCAGGTTGATCCCGGCCAGGGGGCTGTTGGTCTCGGGACCGTCGCCGGGGCCGCCGGCCCAGATTTGATTCAGGGAGGTGTACCGCGCGCCCAGACGGGCGGACTGGTCGAGGACGTATTTGGCCAGTTCGACCCCGGAGCGGCCCATCCACTCCAGCTCGGATTCATTGTGGGCGTTGGCGGCCAGGCGGGACTCGACCTTCATCGAGTAGGCGAATCCCCCGGCGAGCATCGCCAGCACGAAGATGATCGTCATCACCACGATCAGCGCAAAGCCCCGGGGTTGTCGGGCGCGAATTTTCATGGCGGACGTTCAGTTAACCGGGCGTCCGCCCGGGGCCGGCACCACCGGGGGCGCGCCCGGCGGTGGGGCGTTGGTGGGAGGGGCACCCGGCATCGGCACGACCGGGGCGGAGCCCAGGGACGAGGCCCCCGGCACCATCTGGGCAGGTAGCAGCACGGTGCGGACGGTCCGCTCGGCCGGCCGCCCCCATCGGTCCCGGCCCCCGCCGAAGGCCAGACTGAAGCGCACCACCCAGGGCAGCGCGTTGGTGAGCGGCCATTCGCGGAGCCATTCATCGCTCCGCATTCCGGCGACCTGTCCCGGCCGTCCGAGGAATTCAAGAGAGAACTGCCGCACATCCCGGGCCAGGACGATGGCCCGGGTCGAAGGGTCGGCCTGCTCGGACTGGAGCAGGGGCAGTTGGCGCAGGATCAGGTCGTTGGTGCCGTCGGGGGCGGCTTCCACGCTGAACTCGACCCGGCGCACGGCCAGGTCGCCGAAGTAACCGCCCCCGGGAAACGCGGGCGGCAAGCGCGACACCAGGCTCAGGGCGGCAAAGTCTCCGGAAGTATCCGCGTGGAAGGTGTACAGCGGGGCGTTGGCCTGGAACATGACCGCCGAGACCAGGGCGTCTTCAATGGTGCGGGCGGCGATGCGGGCGCGTTGGGCGTTGGCGGCCACGTCGTTGCCCACGCGAGCCGTGCGGAGAATGGCCGTCCAGGTCGAGTAAATCGCCGTGAGCACCAGGCCGAAGAGGGTCACCGCCAGCATCAGCTCCAGGAGCGTGAACGCCACCTGCGGGCGGCGCGCGGCCGACGGGGGATGACGGCGGAGGCGCATGGCAGTTGCTCAGGGCACAAGGGTCTGGACGCGACTGCCCAGTTGCGGGCGGTACAGCAACAGGCTGGTTTGCCGCTCCTTGATCAAGTTGTTCTGGGGCCAGGTGATGGTGATGTCCGCCTGATACAAGCCGCCGGGCGTGCCGCGGGCGGAGACCGCGCCGGCGTTGGAAGAGACCAGGTACAGGTTGGCCACCCAACTGGCCCCGGGGTAGGTGTCGCCGAAGTCCCCGCTGATGGTGCCCTCGGCCATGTCCCGATTGGTGAGGGTCTGCAGGGTCAGCTCGACCGCCACGGTGCCGATGTCAATTTCCCCCAGCGCGAGGCTCCGGGCGATGCGCAGGTTCTGCGAGACCAGACCGAGAATGGCGAAGATGGCCATGAAAAAAAGCGCCATGGCGATCATCACCTCCAGGAGCGAAAAGGCGGTCCCGCTCCGGCGGCGTCCCGGTCGGCGAGCGGTCCTCGGGCAGTCGGGCCCAAACGGTTTCATCGCAGCTCCTGAATCCGCAGGCGGCCGGTGGTGATTTCCAGTTGCAACAGGCGTTCCTCGCCCGTCTCGGAAAAGAGGACCGCCGTGAAGGCGTCGCAGGTGCCGTTGGGCTGGAACCGAACCACCGCCTCTTCTTCGTCCATCATGTCCCGCAGGTTCACGACCAGTTGCCGGAAGGCAAGGCTCTCGTGCAGTCGGGCGGAAAACCGGGGCAATTCCTCCCGGCGCGGCGCTTCGGCTGCCGCGGGCCGGGCCTCGACCCCGGGCAAACCGCCCTCCTCCGACTCCGGGACCGTTTCGCCCCCCTGAGGCGCCTCCGTGACCGACCGCACAAACAGGGCCCCGTCGGCGCTGCGGATCACCAACTCGGCGGGCTGGCCCGTAAGAATGGCCAACATCCGGGCCTTGAGGACGCCCTCGTCGAAATCACTCAGGGCCTGGCGCAGAGGGGCCTTGCGCACCGTACCCACCAGGGCCGGCAGGGCCACGCCCAACACGATGCCCAGGATGGCCATTACCATCATGAGTTCCACCAGCGTGAAGCCGGGCCGGGCGGTGCGGGACCGGCCGAAAACGCCGGAACGAAGGGCCGGGCCACCATTCTTCATTATCGCGCCCCCAGGTTTGAGGTGATCCGAAACATGGCCGACAAGACGCTGAACAGCAGGAAGCCCACGCCCAGGGCCATGGCGATGATCATGGCCGGCTCGATGAGGTTGGTCAGCACCCGCAGGGCCACGGTCAGGTCGTTCTCATAGGTCTCGGCCACATTGCGGAGGGCCCCGGCCACGTCGCCGGTCTCCTCCCCGATCCGCACCAGGTCAATCATCAGTTGCGGGAACACCTGGCTGCGGGCCAGCGGCTGGGCCAGGCTCTTGCCGTCGGTCACCGCCTCCCGGGTGGCGACAATGGCCTCGCGCAGCACCCGGTTGCCGATGACCTGCTCGGTGATGCGCAGGGCCGTGAGCACGGGCACGCCGTTTTGGAGGAGCGTGCTCAGGGTCCGGGCGAACTGGCTGAAGAGGGTCAGCCGCACCACCCGGCCGAGCACGGGCGCGTTCATCAACAACCGGTCCAGATGGCGCGCACCGGCGGGCGTGGCTTTGTACCGTTGAAACAAGCCCCAGGCGAGCAGCCCGCCCAGGGGCAGCGTCCACCAGTACCGGGAGAACAAATGGCTCAGGGCCACCAACAACTTGGTGGCGGCCGGCAGTTCCACTCCTTCCAGTCCCTCGAAGATGGTCAGGAACTTCGGCAGCATGACCGTCATGAAGAAAATGACGATGATCACGCCGACCGTGCACACCACCGCCGGATAGATCATGGCCGAGATGAACTTCTGGCGCACCTCGGCAAACCGGGCGTAGTGCTGGGCCAGGCGCTCGAGCACCTCGCGCAACGCCCCGCTTTGCTCGCCGGCGCGAACCATGTTCACAAACAGGTCGCTGAACACCCGCGGCTGCCGCGCCATGGCCTCGGACAGGCTGCGGCCCTCCATCACGTCCTGCTTGAGCTGCAGGCTGACCGCGGGGGGGATGCCCTTCGACCCCAGATTGGCCATGCTGTTGAGGGCCAGGGTCAACGGCATCCCGGCCCGGAGCAGATTGGTCAACTGCTGCGCGTAGTTGGCCAGCTCGGTCAGCGACGGGCGCCGCTGCCGCCGCCACAGCCGGTTCAACAGCCCCGGAAGCACGCCGGGGGCGGCCGGGCGGGCGGTCCGCTCGCGCGCAACGGGCGCGCTGCCCCGCGCCATTTCCACCCTCAGCGGAAACAGGCCGGACTGCTGCAGCTTGAGCACCGCCGCCGGGCGGTCGGCGGCCTCAATTTCGTCCTGCACCAGTTCTCCGGAGCGGCGCCGGGCCTTGTAGGTGAATTTCGGCATGGCCGTGGACAGCTTCCAATAAACCGCGCCCGATGAAAAGTTTCCCGGCGGAGGCAATGTCCGCAAGTGTTTCGGAACCGGGAGGGAGGCATCAGCCCTGCCGCGGCCCCTCCTTCGACGGGGCCAGTTTTCGAGCCGCCTCCGCGTCGAATGCGAAATAATCGCAGGTCAGTTCCTCACCGGCCGCGAGGTCCCGGAGGGCCACGGTCCAGGACGCGCCGGGCTGGTCCGGTGGGGAGCCGGTGTTGGGCGGGTGGGCGTGGTTCATGAAGCAGGCGTGATCCCCGCTGAGAATCCAGACCCCGTCGGTCGGCCTCCGGTACCCGTACCGCTCGACAAACTCACGCGCGGGCGGGGGCAACGCCCGCACCGCCTCGGGGGCCAATTCGCGGTCAAAGCCCGGCTGGAAGCGCCAGACCGGCGTCCCCGCCGGCACCGCCTCCACCGCAAACAAACCCAGGCCGTGAATCCGGCTGGGGGCCACGCGGGTGCGGATCAGCAGCATCGCACACGGAATCAGGGCCGCGTGCCGTTCACAGGGGAATCGTGATGGCCAGCGCGCCGAAGCGCGATGGGCGCGCCTGGTTTTCAAACTCCTCGCCCCACCAGACGAACGAGGCGGTGACCTCGCCCCAGCGGGTCCAGAACGAAAGCCCGAATTCCCCGGTGAGGAAAAACGGGTTCTTTTCCACGCTGGGGCTGTCCTCGAAGGTGTTGCCGTCCAGCGTAAGATTCCGCGCCACGGCCACGCCGCTGCCGCTGGCAAACACATAGGCGCCCCAACGCGGCTCCGACTCGCCGTTTTTTCGCGGTCGGGCATAGGGCAACGTGCCCAACCCCCGGATGAGGGTGGTGCCGAAATTGTCCGGCACCTGGTAGCCGAACCGCACCTGGGCACCGGCCTGGGCCTGGATGAGAACATTGCCCAGCATGGCACTGCCCACGGGGATGATGTCCGCACTCCAGACCGAGTCGGCCGCCAACAGCGGGTACTTGCGGCGGTGTTCGTACACCAGGTTGAAAATCGGTTCGTTGTGAAGTTGGTAGGCCCAACCCCGGGCCTTGCCACTGCCGATGCGCTCGTGAAACCAGGCTTGCACCTCGTCCGCCTGGGAAGCCGGGCCCACCACGCCCGTGACGAACTTCAAGCCGTGAAATTGATTGCCCCGCCGCATCTGGGTCGAGACCGACGCGTAGAGCATCCCCACGTAGGGCCGGTCCTCGGGGTCCGGCACCGGCCGGTCGGTGTCCACCGGCGTAACGGTGATTTGGCCCACGTCGTAGCCACTGAACAGGGTGGCGTCCTCGACCCCCAAGCACTTCCAAACCCAGCCCAGCAGCCCACGCCCCGAGTGGGTGTAGGCCAAACTGATCCCGTTCGAGTAATTCTCGTCCGTCCCGCCCACGGCGTCGTTTTCCCAGCGGAAGCTGAGCGCGCGCACGGGGCGGGGCGATTGCAACGCGGACACGTCCGCGGCTTCGCTCGGGCCGGTGGCCGCCATTTCGCCCTGGAGGCACGCCGATCCCGCCGGCCACAGCAACCCGGCCAGTACCAGGCTTCGAGGCGCTCCAAACAAGGCCCTTTTCATGTGATCAACCACCAAGATGAACAGCCGGCAACTTCCCGCCCGGCCATCGCCCGTTTTGGGGGAACCGAGCCGAAAGCCGGCTCGAAGTTACGGTCCCACCCCCTCCCGTTACCAAGAAGGCGCGGGGAATCCACGGACTTGTCGCGTCAGCTCGTGAGGCTCGCGTCGGGGGCGCCGTGGAGGAATGATCGTGCGCGTGCGGTTCGTGCCCCACCTTGACGATCAGAACCGCCACGGCCAACCCGGCCAGCAACGCCGCGGTCAACTGGATTCGATCATGCCGGTGAAATTGCAGCTCCGGCAACAGGTCCGCGCAGGCGATGGACAGGAAGGTGCCGGCGCAAAACGCCAGGGCCGCACCCAGCCAGGAGGCGTGCTGCGCCTCCGCCAGGTCCACCCCCAGGTAAAACAGCAGCGCCCCCACCGGAGTCACCAGCGCAAACGCCACGTTCACCAGGTGCCGAATCCCGGGGGTCGTGCCCCCCGCCGCCATGAGCGTGGTGATGGCCAGCGCGCTGAAGGGTTTGTGCAGGATGACCGCCAGCGCCGTGCCCAACCCCAGCGCGCCTCCCTGATCGCCCACCCCCGCGGCCACCGCCGCCGCCATCGCCACGCCGTCGAAAATCGAGTGCAGCGACAAGCCCAGCGCCACGCCCAGCCAGCTCAGGGTCCGGGCCGAGCGCTCGGCCAGCGAATGCGGGTGCCCGCACGGCTCCACCGGACTGCCCTCCACCACGTCATGATGGTGAAAGGGCAAAAACCGCTGCAAAAAAAACAGGGCCAGAAACCCCGCCAGCAGCCAGGCCGCTCCCCGTTCCGCCGACTCGAGAATGTGCGCCCCGTGCGGCCACAGCCCCAGCACCGCCAGCCCCAGCATCAGCCCCGCGACAAAGCTGATGGCGATTTGCAGCCGCGGGTGCGTCAGTCGAAACAGCGTGGGCAGCGCCCCCCCGGCCAGCGCGGCCGCAAACGCCAGGAAGCAATACAGCCAGAGCACAAACACCGGCGCATGATCCCCGTCGCCGGACCACTTTCAAGCCCCGTCACCAACAAACGCCCTTCTACGCAGTCCAAGGAACTCTGCCCCAAGTGCGCCGCCCGATCAGTTTCCCCCCGGAGGCCGAGGAAGCCCCGGCGCGGGGGCGGGCGCTTTCGCGCTTCGGTTTTTCGGCCTTCGACCTGGAGAGACCGGCTCCCCGGCAGAAAGCGGAGTGGCCCGCCGGGGTAATGCTGGTTCCAAAATTCCGTTGACGGCGCCGAGGCTGCTCACTAGTTTGCGTCGCACATGAACGGACCGACCAAGCTCGACCTGCGGAATGGCGCGCTGCTGCTGCGCGGCGCGGCGGTCGGGGCTTGACGCGAACCTGCGGATTTTTGCGGCCCCACCGCCGGACGGGCGGTGGGGCCTTTGTCTTTGCCGGGGCACCACCGACCGAACGCGGGGCGGCGGGTGCCGCCAGTGGCCGCAACACCGCGAAAAAACCGTGAGTCACAGCCGACATCAGCCATGAAACCCGAGCGAATCCTCATCTTCGACACCACCCTCCGGGACGGCGAGCAGTGTCCCGGCGCCTCGATGAACCTGCGGGAAAAACTCGAGGTCGCCCGCCAACTGGCCCGGCTGCAGGTGGACGTGATCGAAGCCGGCTTCCCGGTCATCAGCGAGGGCGACTTCGCCGCCGTGCAGACCATCGCCCGCCAGGTGCGCGGCCCGCGCATCGCCGGACTGGCCCGGTGTGTGCCGCGGGACATTGACGCCGCGGCCGAGGCGTTGAAGCCCGCGGGCAAGCGCGCCCGCATCCACGTCTTCCTGGCCACGTCCAAAATCCACCGCGAGTTCAAGCTGGGCAAGGCCCGGGACGAAATCCTCCGCCTGGCTGTCGAGGGGGTCAAACGCGCCCGCGGCTACGTGGAGGATGTCGAGTTTTCCCCCGAGGATGCCTCCCGCACCGAGCCGGATTTCCTCATCGAGGTCTGCCGCGCGGTGGTCGCCGCCGGGGCCACTACCGTGAACATCCCCGACACGGTGGGCTGGGCCGTGCCCGACCAGTTCGGTGCGCTGATCGGGCAGCTTCACGAGGCGGTGCCGGAGTTTCAGTCCGGGCAGGCCGTCATCAGCGTGCACTGCCACAACGACCTCGGCCTGGCGGTGGCCAATTCGCTGGCCGCCATCCGCGCCGGCGCCCGGCAGGTCGAGTGCACCGTCAACGGTATCGGCGAACGCGCCGGCAACACCGCCCTCGAGGAGGTGGTCATGGCCCTGCGCACCCGCAGGGATTTCTTCCGCGGCTACACCTGCGGCGTGAACCCGCGCGAGATCGTCAAGTCCTCGCGCCTGGTCGCGCGCATGAGCGGGCTGATGGTCCAGCGCAACAAGGCCATCGTGGGCGAAAACGCCTTCGCCCACAGCGCCGGCATTCACCAGGACGGCATCCTCAAAAAACGCGAAACCTACGAGATCATGGACCCGCGCGAGGTTGGTTGGGGCCAGACCGAGCTGCCGCTGACCAAGCACAGCGGCCGGGCGGCCGTGGCCGCGCGGCTCCGGCACCTGGGGTACGAGCTGGCGGCGCGGGACCTGGACACGCTCTTCACCCGCTTCAAGCAGATCGGCGACAAGAAAAAGTTCGTGTACGACGATGACCTCACGGCACTGGTCGAGGGCTTGATCACCGAGGTACCCGAGACCTGGACCCTCGAGTACCTGCACGTGACCAGCGGCAACCAGACCGTGCCCACCGCCACGGTGCGCCTGCGCAAGGTCGGCGCGCGCAAGGACGAAACGGCCGTGGTCCAGGATGCCAGCATTGGCGACGGCCCGGTGGACGCCGCGCTGCGGGCCATTGACCGGCTCACGGGCACCCAGGGTCGCCTCCTGGATTACTCGCTCCGCGCGGTCTCCCAGGGCATGGACGCGCTGGGCGAGGTCACCGCCAAGGTGGACTTCGGCAACGGCGAGCCGGTGGTGGGCCGCGGCGCCAGCACGGATGTGATCGAGGCCAGCGCCCGCGCCTACCTCAACGCGGTCAACCGGCACCTGGGACAACAAAATCGCCGCCCGCCGGCCAACGGGAGGCAACCTTGACCCGCGCCTTCGATCACGGCGTTGCCCGCTTCGGGGCCCGGCGGTTTTGAGCGACGAAATCTGACCACCGCCCGCACCGAGACGCTCCCCCGTCCCCGCCATGAACCCCACGGCCATCGAGAGCCATCTGAAACTGGTCCTCCTGCCGTGGATGGTCATCGTGGCCGTGGCCTGGCTCATGGGCCGGTTGGCGCGGCGCCTGGGGCAGCCACTGGCCGTGGGTGAGATCGCCGCCGGATTGCTGCTGGGGCCGTCGTTTCTGGGCTGGTTGTGGCCGCAGGCCATGCAGAGCCTGTTCCCCGCCGAATCGGCCGAGTCGCTGCAACTGCTCGCCAAACTCGGGCTGATCCTGCTGCTGTTCCAGGTGGGGATGGAGTTCGACTTCGGTCACCTGGCCACCCGGTCACGGACGGTGCTGGCCGTGTCCCTGCTGGGCATCGTGGCGCCGATGGCCCTGGGGCTGGTTATCGGCCCGTGGCTGCACCGGGAGTTCGCGCCGGACACCAACCGGTTCGGCTTCCAACTCTTTGTGTGCATCGCGCTGGCCATTTCCGCCCTGCCCATCATGGGCCGCATTCTGCTCGAGGAAGGCTTGGAACGCACGGCCCTGGGCGCGGTGGCCATCAGCTCGGCCGCCTTGGACGACGTGGTCGGTTGGGTGCTGCTGGGGGTGGCCACGGCGCTGGTCACGGCGCAATTCGCCTGGGGGCCGCTGCTGACCCAGGTGGCCGGCATCGCGGGGTTTTTTGCGGGGCTGCTGTGGCTGGTCGGTCCGGCCTTGCGGCGGTTTTGGCGATGCAGTTTCTGCCTCCCGCCCGAAGACCCGAACGGCCGGTCCGCCAGCCGCCTGCTGGCCTGCACAGTGGGGATTCGCTCCCCGCGGCTGCACAACGACGACTGTCCCGGCCGGGAGACCTGTGGGCTGACGCCGCGGGCGCCGGAGGTCCACCGCGTGCCGCCCACGTTTCTGGCGGTGCTGTGGGTGGTGCTGCTCGGCAGCGCCCTGACCACCAACCTGCTGGGCATCTTCTCGATTTTCGGAGCCTTCATGCTCGGGGTGGTGTTGCACCGCGAGGTCAGTTTGGTGGCGGCGTGGCGCGAGCGGTTCCGGGACTTTGTGCTGGTGGCGCTGGTGCCCGTTTTTTTCACCAACACCGGCCTGCGCACGGAAATCGGCTCCCTGACCACCGCCCAGGCCTGGTTGGGCTGCGCAGTGGTCCTGGCCGCGGCCGTGGCCGGCAAGCTGGGCGGCTGTTACCTGGGCGCGCGCCTGACGGGCCAGTCCCGGCGCGAGGCCGCCTGCGTGGCCGCGCTCATGAACACCCGGGCCCTGATGGGGCTGGTGGCCATCAACATCGGCTACGACCTGGGCCTGCTGACCCGTCCCCTGTTCACGATGTTCGTCATCATGGCCCTGGTGACCACGGTCATGACCGGGCCGCTGTTGCGCTGGTGGCTGCCGGTGGAGTTGAGCAAACGCTCCGGCCCCCGGCTGGAAGATTGACGATCAAGGCCTCGAACACGCCGGAAAACCACACTCGCGATCCCCGGCCCCGCACGCTTGGGACCATCCTTGAGCCAAAGGCAGGCAACCGGGCAGATTGCCATTCTGCGCTCCGCCGCCAGCTGCCGGGTGAGACGCTCGGTCCTACAGCGGGCTGACAGCCGGCACCGCAGCACACGCCCGGTAGGCGAGGCGGCTGAAGACCGGGCGGCGGTGGACTGGATCGGGGATTCGGGCCTCCGGGTGGTACCCCCACCAGGAATCGAACCTGGATCAACGGTTTAGGAAACCGCCGCTCTATCCTTTTGAGCTATGGGGGCGGTGCCAGACGCCGTAGCACGTTCCCCGCAGGTGCGGCCTTTTGACAAGAGGGAAAAAGGGCGCAACGCCAACTTCCCGGAGCAGGTGCCGGGAACCGTGCCCCTTCGCCCCCATGGAAGCCTACCAGCTCCGGTCGCCGGCTGCGGAGAATCGCCCGACCGCCGGGCCCGGGTCGGTCAGGTCCCCGCACATTCCGATCCTCCCGTGGCTGGGCCAAGGGCGGGCGTGGTGGCCGACCGGGCCTTTTCGACCAGTTCCCGGATGGCCTTTTTGAAGGCGGGAATGCCCTGGTCAAACGCCGCGGCCACGGGCAGTACGGGCGTGTGCGGCACGCGGCGGCGGAACTTTCGCAGATTGGCCGCGGCGGCGGCTTCGTCCATTTTGTTGGCCACGATCAGGCGCGGCCGCTCCAGCAACGCGGGGTCGTAGAGTTCCAACTCGCTCAACAACTGCGCGTAGTCCTCCCACGGCAGGCGATTGTCCGTACCGGCCATGTCCAGCAGAAGGACCAGCACGGTGCAGCGACGAATGTGGCGCAAGAAGGCATGTCCCAGACCCACGTTGCGGTGGGCGCCCGCCACCAACCCCGGCACGTCGCACAGCGTCAGGCGGTACCAGTCCGGATACTCCACGATGCCCACCTGGGGATGGAGGGTGGTGAAGGGGTAAGGCGCGATTTTGGGACGGGCCTTGGAGACCGCGGCCAACAGAGTGGACTTGCCCGCGTTGGGAAAACCCACCAGCCCCACATCAGCCATCAACCGCAGTTCCAGCAGAAATTCCCCCTCCTCGCCCGGTTCCCCCGGTTGGGCAAAGCGCGGGGCCTGGCGTCGCGCCGTGGCAAAATTTCGGTTCCCCAGCCCGCCCCGACCGCCCTTGCACAGGACAAACCGCTGCCCCGGCTGGGTGAGGTCCGCCAAAAGCCGACCCCGCACGCCCGGGACCGGACCGGTGATCGGAGCCTCGCGCTCAAGGTCAATTTCCACGGCCTGGATGCCGCCGACGGCGCGCAAACGCGGGCGGTGAGAACTGCTCACGGGCAGGTGGTCTTCCCCCGCCGCAGGTGAGGCGTCGGTCTCGGGCACCGTGGTGGCCGGGTCCGACAACTCCCAGACCAGCGTCCCGCACGGCACTTTGACCACCAGGTCGCGCCCGGCGCGGCCATCCATCCCCTTGCCCATGCCGTGGCTGCCGTCCTCGGCGATCAGCCGTGGCTGGTAGAACTGGTTGACGAGGTTGTTCAGGTCGTGGTCGGCCTCCAAAATCACGTCGCCTCCCCGGCCGCCGTTGCCTCCGCAGGGGCCACCCTTGGGCCGGAAGGTCTCGCGCAAAAAAGCCACACATCCCCGCCCGCCGTGACCGGCGCGTGCGTAGATTTTGACCTCGTCAACAAACATGAGGTTGAGCCTCGACCGCTTGCCGTCGCCCGGGCCTCCGGGCAAAGAAAAAAGGCGAGGCTCCGGCCTCGCCCGCGCGGGTTTGCCCGGATTTAGTTGGTCGCAGCCGCGCCGGCTGGCGCGGCCGGAGCGGCTGGCGTGGCCGGAACAAGGGCGGCCGGGAGCACGTTAATTCGCTTGCCGTGCTGATCGAACTGCACCCGGCCATCGGCCAGGGCGTAAAGCGTCCAATCCCGCCCGGTGCCGACGTTGCGCCCGGCGACAAACTTCGTGCCGCGCTGGCGCACGAGGATGCTACCGGCGCTCACCCATTGCCCGCCAAAGGCTTTAACACCCAGCCGCTTTCCAATGCTGTCGCGGCCGTTGCGGGAACTGCCGCCACCTTTCTTGTGTGCCATAGACTCAGAACTTGATTTCCCGAACCTTGACCACCGTGAGGGACTGACGATGGCCGATCTTCTTGCGGTAGCCCTTGCGGCGCTTGAGCTTGAAGGCCCAGATTTTCTCGCCGCGCTTGTGTTCCACCACGTCGGCCACCACGCTGGCGCCGGCCACCGTGGGCGTGCCCACGGTCACCTGCCCCTCGTTGTTGACGAGCAACACCTGGTCAAACACGACCGACTGGCCGGCCTCGCCGGCCAGCTTCTCCACTTCCAAGGTGTCGCCCGGAGCGACGCGGTATTGCTTACCGCCGGTTGCAACAACTGCGTACATAATCAACGCGTCAAAGGCACCAGATAGAACCAGACCGACGGGCGGGTGTCAATGTCCATGCACCGGTCATCGGATTGCCTCCAGTGCCTGCTGCGCGCGCCGGCGCAACGACTCGTTACGGGTCCTGGAGATCACTTCCCGCAACACTTCCCGCCGCCGCTCCGGGGAGACCCCCGGGAGGTCCCGGCCAACCAGGTTGACCAGGGCCGACCAGACCTCTTCCGTGACGGCGGCGTCCGGCGCCAGCGTTTGGAGAAGGTCCAGCGCGGCCGCGGTGCGCAGTGCGCCCAGCGCGCTGATGGCCGCCTGCTTCTCCTCCGGCCATTGCAACCGGGGCAACAACTCCCGAATCCGCTCCACCCGCGCGGGATCGTCCAGGCGTTTGTCCGCCTGCAGGTACTGCAGGTAGCCGCGAAAGCCCAGCACTTGATGGGCGCGTTTGGCGCCGGACTTCATCAGCGTCAACAGCGGTTCCGCCACGGCCACGTCTTCCGGCCAGTTGTTCGGCCAGGTGGACAACGCCCGGACCGCTTCGTCCTGCACCGCCTCGACCGGGTCGCGGGTGGCGGCCACCACGGCCTCCAGCGCCTGCGCCCCGCCCACACCGGCCAGGGCATGGACCCCGGTGATGCGGACCGCCGGTTCGGTGTGACGCACCAACGGCAACAGCCGGGCCACGACCCGCGCCCCCACCCGACCGCTCACTTCGAGTAACGCCCCTTCCAACTCGGCCCGCCGCGCCTCATCCCGGGTCTCCATGTAAAGGCGGGCCAGTTCGGTCACCTGCGCCTCGCCGCCCAAAACCGAGACCGCCTGGAGCGCGGCCCGGCGCACGGCCGGGTCGGGGTCCTGCAAGGCCGGCTCGACCATCGGCAACGCGGAGGTGATCCGGCGCTGCCCGCAAAGTTCCAGCAACACCGCCCGCTGGGCCCCCCGAGCGCGGTCGAGTTGGTCGGTCAACGCAGCGTCCACCCCGGCCGCCCGCAAGCGGGCCAGGCTGGTGCGGGCGGTCCGGGCCAGATCACGGTCGGCGGCCGTGGCCGCTTCAAGCAATACGGGCACGCAGGTGGCATCGCCGCAGTGTTCAAGCAACTCCACCGCGGTGCGCCGCAGCTCCGGCGCGCCGACCCGTGCCGCCTGCAGCACCGCGGGCAGCACGGCGGCGTCCGGCCGGTCGGCCAGCGCCCGCAACAACAACGGCTGGCGGGCGGGCGGAAGTTGGTCCAGCGCGCGGATGAGCCCCTCGGTGACCGCGACGCAGGGCAGTTCCCGGGCCACGCGCAAACCCAGGGCAAACGCGGGTTTGTCCTCGGCCCGCAGTTGTTCCAACAACAGCGGCAATCCGTCCGCCTGACGGGCCAGGATGGCCCCGCGGGTGGCCTCCAGCCGTTGCTGCAGTGGCAGCCGGGCCGCGCGCGCGGCCTCGTAGAGTTCAAGCGCGGCGGCGGTGCGGCCGGCGGCCCGGAGCTGATCCGCCGCGCGCACGCAGCCTTCGCCCAACGCGGCGTCGAGCGCCTCCGGCGCATCGGCCAGGCGGGCCTTCAGGGCGGCGGCAGCGGCTTCATTGCCAATGTGGCCCAGAGCCACGGCGGCGGCGCCGGCCACTTCCGGGTCCGCGTCGCGCAACCGCGCGGTCAGCACGGGCACGCCCTGCGGGTCGCGTCGCCGCCCCAGAGAGTTGAGCACGCCGACCAGCAGGCGGCCCTGCAACTTGCCGGCCGCCTCGCGCAGGGCGGCGTCGGCCGCGGGGTCGGGGATGGCTTCGAGGGCGATGCGCGCCCAGGAGGCCAGGTTCGTATCCGCCAGCAAGGGCGCCAGAACCGGGACGGCGTTGCGGGTGCCGCGAATGGCCAGTTGCCGACAGGCCAGGGCCTTGTCCGCCGGGTCGGCGGGGGATTGGAGGACGGCGATCAGCGCCCTTTCCGGGGGCAGTTCGGCGGCCGGGAGCAACCGGAGGTTCGGGGCGCCGCCCAGCAAAGTCAGGCCCAGAGCCACGCGGTACAGAAAGGCAGGAAACGTTTTCATGGTTCAGACCAAAAGAAAGCAGCGGGTTCCGTGTCCGGTCGGGCTCAAACGCGCCAGGGCTCACGCAGCGCCTCACCGCGAAGGCGGTTGGCCTCGGCGTCTCCGGGAAACTCGTTCTTGACCGGGTCATACCGGAGTTTGCGGCCCAGCAGCAGGGCGATGTTGGCGGCGTGGCAGGCGATGTGGGACCAGCAGGCCACCTCGGCGTTGGCGCGGGGCTGGCCGCGGGTCTTCACACAATCCAGAAAGTTCCGCACGTGGAAGTCGGCGGGGTAGCCGCCGATTTTGGCGCCGCGACCGACCAACAGGTCTGGTGAACTGGCCTCGATGTCGCCGTTGTCGGCGGTCTCGACCCAGCCGGTCTCGCCCTCGAAGCGCACCGGGCAGGACCCCAGGGGCAACCAGCCGTCATCGCGCATGACCAGCTTCACGCCGCTGGCGTAACGGGCGTGGAGGCGGTTGCCGGCCGGCTCGTACTCGACCGGGGCGGTATGGTCAGCGTCGGCCGCCCACTGACAGAGGTCCACACAATGCGAACCCCATTCGAGCACGCCGCCGCCGCCCAGCGCACCCACAAAACCGCCACCCTTCTCGAAATGAAAAGCGCTGAGCAGCTTTCGGTTGAAAGGCCGCCACGCCGCCGGCCCCAGGTACAGGTCCCAGTCCACTTCTTCGACGGGCGGAGGCGGTTCGGCGGGGTACCAGCCGCTCATCACGGTTTTGAGGCCCAGGGGTTGGGCGTGCACGGTGTGGAGCTTGCCCAGGCGGCCGGTGCGGGCCAGTTCCACGGCGAAGGCGAAGTTGGGCAGGCTGCGTCGCTGGGTGCCGGCTTGGAACACGCGCGCGGTGCGGCGGAACGTTTCGGCCAGGGCCAGGCTCTCGGCGATGTTCTTGGTGCAGGGTTTCTCACAGTACACGTCTTTGCCGGCTTCGGCGGCCAGGGTCGAGGCCACCGCGTGCCAGTTCGGGCCGGTGGCAATGAGCACCGCATCAATGTCCGGCCGGGCCAGGAGTTCGCGCAGGTCGCGGTAGGTGGCGCAGTCGGAATTGCCGTAGCGGGCGTCCACCCGTTGCTTGGCGGCCTGGCGCCGGGCGGCCTGCACGTCGGCAATGGCCACGACCTGCACGTCCGGTTCCTGCAGGAACACGCTCAGCACGTACGAGCCGCGGCCGCCGATGCCGATGCCCCCCATCACGATGCGCTCGCTCGGTGGCACTGCGCCCGCGCGACCCAGCACGGCGGCGGGCAGGATCTGCGGCAGGGCCAGTACCGCGCCGGCGCGGGCGGTGGAGCGCAGGAAGGCGCGGCGGCTGAGCCGGGAGGTTTCCGACCGGGAGAAATTTGGGGGGAGAGATTTGCTTTTCATGGAAAACGTTCTCACGTCGCGGTGACTTCGTGGAAGACCTTACCGGCTCCCGCGCCGGAACGTCACGCGGAAATCCGGGCCGGGCGCGGCGGAGATTGGGCTTCAAGCGCCCGGGCCGCGCCGCCATGCTGCCGGCGTGGTGCTTTCGACAAAGGAAATCGAAACCGCGGTGCGCCAGGCCCTGGCCGAGGACCTCGGCCGCGGGGACGTCACCACCGAGGCCCTGGTTCCGGCGCGCGCGCGGGCGCGCGCCCGCCTGGTGGCACGAGTGCCGTTGACCGTGGCCGGGCTGGACTTCGCCGAGGCCGCTTTTCGGCTGGTGGCTCCGGCGATGCGTTCGGAGCGCTTGGCCCGGGACGGCGAGGCGGTGCCCGCGGGCGCGACCCTGTTGCGCCTGGACGGCCCCGCGCGGGCCCTGCTCACCGCCGAGCGCACGGCGCTGAATTTCCTGCAGCGTCTTTGCGGTGTGGCCACGCTCACCGCCCGGTTTGTCGCCGCGGTGGCCGGCACCGGCGCGCGCATCCTGGACACGCGGAAGACCACGCCCGGCTGGCGGCGCTTTGAAAAATACGCGGTGACCTGCGGCGGGGGCCAAAATCACCGCCTGGGCCTCTACGACCAGGTCCTCGTCAAAGACAACCACCTCGTGGCCCTGCGGGACCGCCGGCCCAACCCCATCGCCTGGGCCGTGCGCCGTGCCCGCCGCCGTTGCCCCGGGCTGACCATCGAGGTCGAGGCCGACACGCTCACCCAGGTGCGGCAGGCCGTGGCGGCGGGCGCCGATTGCATTCTTCTGGACAACATGTCCCCGGCCCAGCTCCGCCGGGCCGTGCGCCTGGTGGCCGGGCGCGCCCGGACCGAGGCCAGCGGCGGCATCACTTTGGCCAACGTGCGCGCCATCGCCGAAACCGGCGTGGACTTCATCTCGGTGGGCGCGCTGACCCATTCCGCCCCGGCGGCGGACCTGGCGCTGGACTTTGAATGGCCGCGCTCGTGCCGCCCGTTCCGCCCATGACCCGGGATGCCCTCATTCTGGCCACGTTGCGCGAAGCCGGCCTCAACCCGGTCTCGGGCGAGGAACTGGCCCGCCGTCTGGGCGTGAGCCGCGCCGCGGTCTGGGCCCACATCCGCGAACTGCGCGCGCTGGGCTACGACATCCAGGCCAGCCCGCACCTGGGCTACCGGCTGCTGGGCACGCCGGACCTCCTGCACGGGGACGACCTGCTGGCCCGGCTGGGCGCAGGGCATCGCCTCGGACGCGACATCCGGGTCTTTCGCCAAACCACCTCCACCAGCGACGTGGTGGAAAAACTCGCCCGCGACGGTGTGGCCGAGGGCGTGGTGGTGTTCGCCGAGGCGCAAACCGCCGGCCGCGGTCGGCTGGGACGCACCTGGGTCTCGCCCGCCGGCAAGGGCCTGTGGTTTTCCGTCCTGTTGCGGCCGGCCCTGCGGCCACCCGAGGCCACCCGCCTGACCATCGCCGCCGCCGTGGCCGTGGCCCGCGCGGTACGGACTCAAACCGGCCTGGTGCCGGAGGTCAAATGGCCGAACGACCTGCTGCTGCGCGGCCGCAAGTTCGGCGGCATCCTCACCGAGTTGAGCGGCGAGCAGGACCGCATCCGGCATGTGGTTCTGGGCATCGGGCTGGACGTCAACCTTACCGTGGCCGATCTGCCCGGGGTACTGCGGCGGCTGGCCACGTCCCTGCGACTGGAGCTGGGCCGGCCGGTGCCGCGCGCCGAGCTGGCCGTGGCGGTGTTGCGCGAACTGGACGCCGCCTACGCCCGGGTGATCGGCACCGGCTTTGAGACCCTGGCCGACGAATGGGAAAGCCTCTGCACAACCATCGGCCGCCCGATTGAAGTCGCCCTGGGTCCGCGGCGAATCCGCGGCCGGGCGGAGGCCCTGGACGGAGACGGCGCCCTGCTGGTGCGCACCGAACACGGCCACCTGGAGCGCCTCACCGGCGGCGATGTGACCGTGTTGGCCTGAACGCTCATGCTGCTGCTTTTGGACATCGGCAACACCCACACCCACGTGGGCCTGGCCGGACCGCGGGGCGGGATACGCCGCTTCGAGCTGCCCACGCCGGGTTGGATGAAAGGCTCCACCGCCGTCGCCCTGCGACGGGCGGTGGGCCGGGCGCCGGTGCACGCCGCGGCGGTTTGCAGCGTGGTGCCCGCAGCCACAACCCGGGCCGTCGCCGCGGTGCGGCGCCTTTGGCAGGTCGAGCCGCTGGTGTTGACCCACCGCACGGTGCGCGGGGTGGGGCTGGATTATCCGCGCCCCGCCACGATCGGCCCGGACCGCCTGGCCAACGCGGTGGCCGCCCGCCACCGCTTCGGCGCGCCGGTGGTGGTGGTGGACTTCGGCACGGCGGTCACCTTCGACGTGGTGAACGCGCGCGGCGATTACGTGGGCGGCATCATCGCGCCGGGACTGGCGGCCATGACCGAGTACCTGCACGAAAAGACGGCGCTGCTGCCGCGCATCCGCCTCCGGGACACCCGGGCGGTGATCGGGCGCAGCACGCGCGAGGCGATGCTGGTGGGCGCGGTGCACGGTTACCGCGGCATGATCCGCGAGTTGCTCGCCGAACTGCGGCGCGCCCTCCGGGTGGAAGCGCTCCCGGTGGTGGCCACCGGCGGGTACGCCGCGCTGCTGGCCCGGCAGTTGCCGGAAATCACGGTCGTGGTGCCCGGCCTGACCCTGGAGGGGTTGCGCCGGGTGTGCGAGGCACACCGGCTCGAAAAGGCCGGCACCGCCGCTTGAACTCCATGACCGCGCCGCGGCAAATCCGCAACGTCGCGCTCATCGGCTTCATGGGCTGCGGCAAGTCCACCGTGGGCCAGGCGCTGGCCCGGCGGCTGAAGTTTGAGTTCGTGGACACCGATCGGCTGATCGAAGAGCAGGCCGGCTGCAGCATTGCGGAAATTTTCGCCCGCGACGGCGAACCGGCCTTCCGCGCCCGCGAGCGGCAGGTGATTGAAGCCCTGGCGGGGCGCGCGCGCCTGGTCATCGCCACCGGCGGGGGGGTGGGCGCGTGTCCGGAGCTGCTCGAAAGCCTCAAGGCGCACGCGCTGGTGGTCTGGCTCTGGGCCTCGCCGGACACAATCTGGGAACGGGTGCGCCATCAAACACACCGGCCCCTGCTGCAGGTGCCCGACCCGCCGGCCCGCATCCGCGAGCTGCTGGCCGCGCGGGAACCGGTGTACCGGCGGGCGGACGTGTTGGTCAACGTCGAGGGCCGCGCGCAGCGGCAAATCGTGAGCCAGATCGCCGCGGAGTTCCGCCGGGCCCGACGGCGGGCAGGGCCATGAAAGCGCACATCCGCGCCCGCGCCGCCGAACTGGGGTTCGACGCGTGCCGGTTCACCACCGCCGCCCCGCCGGACCACGGGGAGCACTTCCGCGCATGGCTGGACGCCGGCCACCACGGCACCATGAGCTACCTCTCCCGCACCGCTGCCCGACGCGCCGACCCGCGGCAGGTGCTGCCCGGCGCGCGCAGTGTGATCTGCCTGGCGGTCAGTTATCATTCGGCGTCCGACCGATCCGCCGGCTCGGCAGAACTTCCCCCCGGCGGCGCGCCCCGCGGCCTGGTGGCCCGCTACGCCCGGTTTGCCGATTACCACGAGGTGCTGGCCGGACCATTGCGCGAGCTGACCTACTTCGTGAATCAACTCGGCGGCCCGGGCACCCGCGCGCTGGGGTACGTGGACACCGGCCCGGTGCTGGAGCGCGCCCTGGCCCAGCGCGCCGGCCTGGGGTTCATCGGCAAGCACACCAACCTGATCAGCCGCGGGCTGGGCAACTGGTTTTTCCTGGCTGAAATCCTGACCACCCTCGAACTGGAACCGGACCCCCCGGAGCCAAACCGGTGCGGCTCCTGCACCCGGTGCCTGAGCGCCTGCCCCACCGGCGCCATTCGCGCGCCGTTCGTGCTGGACGCACGCCGGTGCATCTCCTACCTGACCATCGAACTCAAGGGACCGATCCCGGTCGAACTGCGGCCGGCCCTCGGCCGGCGCGTCTTCGGCTGCGACGACTGCCTGGAGGTGTGCCCGTGGAACCGGTTTGCCCGCCAGGGCCGCCTGATGCGCGAGTACGCCCGGACCGATCTGGCCGTGCCGGAGTTGCTGGAGTGGCTGGCACTGGACGAGGTCGGGTTCAAGGCCCGGTTTGCCGGCACCCCGCTGTTGCGGGCCAGGCGCCGTGGCCTGCTGCGCAACGTGTGCGTGGCCCTGGGCAATGCCGGCGACCCGCAAGCCCTGCCCGCGCTCGAACGCGCCGCCGCCGACCCCGAGCCGTTGATCGCCGAACACGCCCGCTGGGCCCTCGAGCAGCTCACGGCACCGCCGCCGGCAAAACGGCCCCGTGAAGGAAATCGGCCCGGCTCCACCGGCCCGGTCCCGGCCGTGACACCCCGGCTTTGCCGTTGACCCGGGCGGCGCGTCCGCCCAGCATCCCGGCCCGTGGCGGCTTCCACCCCGGCGATTCTGGCGCTCGAGGACGGCTCGGTCTGGCCCGGCACGGCGTTTGGCGCGCGGGCTTCGGCCTGCGGCGAGGTGTGCTTCAACACCTCGATGACCGGGTACCAGGAAATCCTCACCGACCCCTCCTACAAGGGCCAGATCGTCACCATGACCTACCCGCACATCGGCAACTACGGGGTCAACGCCCTGGACGTCGAGTCCTGGCGCCCGCACGTGGCCGGTTTTGTGGTGCGCGAACTCTCGCCCGTGGTCAGCAACTGGCGGGCGGAAAAAACCCTCGGAGCCTGGCTCGAAGAGCACGGCATTCCCGGCCTGGCCGGGGTGGACACGCGCGCGTTGACCAAGAAGCTGCGCGTGCACGGCGTGCTCAACGGCTTTATCTCGACCGAGGGCGTTTCGGCCGAGGAGGCCGTGGCGCGCGCGCGGGCCTGGCCGGGTTTGCTCGGGGTGGATTACGTGCGCGAGGTGACGCATCGCGAGGCTTTCGCCTGGGACCCGGAGGACCGGTTCAGCGGCTCGTTCCGACTGGCCAGCGGCACCGGCGCGACCGGCCCCGCCGCACCCGCCCCGCTGCCCCCGGCGGACATCCCGATCGTGGCCTACGATTTCGGCATCAAGTACAACATCCTGCGCCGCCTGCGGCAGCACGGGTTCCGCGTGCAGGTGGTGCCGGCCCACACCCCGGCGGAGGAGGCGTTGCGCCACCGGCCGGCGGGCATTTTCCTGTCCAACGGCCCGGGCGATCCGGCGGCCCTGCCCTACGCGGTGCGGGCGGTGGCCGATTTGCTGCGCACGGGCATCCCCATCTTCGGCATTTGCCTGGGACACCAAATCCTCGGGCTGGCCCTGGGGGGCAGGACCTTCAAGCTCAAGTTCGGCCACCGCGGCGCCAACCAACCGGTGAAAGATTTCGAGACCGGCCGGGTGGAAATCACCTCCCAGAACCACGGTTTCGCGGTGGACGCCGCCAGCTTGCCGGCCGAGGTCACCGTCAACCGCATCAATCTCAACGACCAGACGGTCGAGGGCCTCCGGCACAAGTCCCGGCCGATGTTCTGCGTGCAGTACCACCCCGAGGCCTCGCCGGGACCACACGACTCGACGCCGCTCTTTGCCGAGTTCCGGCGGCTGGTGGAAGCGCGGGGGTGAACCCCGACCTGTCCCGACCGTGCCCCAGCCCGCGCCGCTGACCCTTCCCGGTAGCCCGGCTGCCCCGCGGCACGCGGCCCAGTGGAGCCGTGCGCTTTCGACGGGGTTTGTCCCGTGATGAGTGCCCCCGTGGAAATCGTCCCGTTGGCCCGCGACCGCGGCGGCATCCGCCGTTTCCTCCGGGTGCCCTACGCCCTGTACCCGCCCGACTCGCTCTGGGTGGCGCCCGTGGAAATGGACCTGGTCAAGGTCTTCACCGACGCCAACCCGCTCTTCGCGCACGCCGAAATGCAGCTCTGGGTGGCGCGGTGTGACGGCCGCGACGTGGGCCGCATCGCCGGCATCTGGGACCGGCACTACACGCTGCGGCATGCCGAGCCGACCGCGTTTTTTGGCTTTTTCGAGTCGGTCCACGACCCGGCCGTGAGCGGGGCGCTGCTGGCCGCGGTCAATGACTGGGCCTGCGCGCGCGGCCTGCAGCGACTGCTCGGGCCGATGAACCCCACCAACAACGACGAATGCGGCCTCCTGGTGGACGGCTTCCACGAGCCGCCCGCCTTCATGATGCCCTACAACCCGCCGTACTACGCGGCGTTGCTTGAGGCGGACGGTTTCCGCAAGGCCAAGGACTTGCTGGCCTTCTTCGTGGACCTGGCCGACGCGCCCCTGGCACGCCTTTTTCGCCTGGCCGAAAAAACCCGGCGGCGCTGGCCCGAGTTGATCTACCGGCCGGTGCGCCGCCGCACCCTGACCGGAGACCTGGCCCGCATCAAGGCGGTGTACAACGCCGCCTGGGAGGACAACTGGGGGTTCGTGCCCATGACCGACGCCGAGATCAACTTCATGGCCGCGCGGCTCAAGCCGCTGTTGGTCGAAGGCCTGGTCTGGCTGGTGGAAACGCCCCACGACGGACCGGTGGCCTTCATGCTGGCGCTGCCCGACTTCAACGAGGCTCTCAAACCCCTGCGCGGCCGGCTGCTGCGCCCGGCCCTGCTCCGCGCCCTGCCCTACCTGCTGGGCTGGCGCGGCACCCGCAATTGCCGGGTGTTGACCCTGGGCGTTACCCGGGAGTACCGCGGCCGCGGCCTCGAGGCGGTGATGCTGGCCGAGGGCTTCAAGGTGGGCCTGCGCCTGGGCTTCAAAACGGCGGAGGCTTCCTGGGTGCTCGAGGACAACCTGCCCATGCGCCGCTTCATGGAAATCTTCGACGGCCGCGTGAACAAAACCTACCGGCTCTACGAGCGCCCGGTCCGGCCGGCCTGAGTGGCCGACCGACCAACTCCGTCGGGCTACAGATTCAGGTCCGCCAGGCCAGGTTGACCACAAACAACCCGATCATCGCCACCGAGCAGGCGAACTTGCCCGCCGCTCCGGCCAACACGCCCAGGACCGCGCCCAACCCGGCGCGCGAGGCGGCCCGCAGCTCGCGTCCGCCCAGCCACTCCCCCAGCGTGGCCCCCACCAGCGGACCGGCCACGATGCCCAGCGGCCCGGTGAACACGCCCAGCACTACTCCCAGTCCGGCACCCACCACGCCGCGCCAGGTGGCCCCGAGCTTGCGCGCGCCCAGCAGTGTGGCCAGGTAATCCAGGGCCAGGGCGCCCACGGTCAACCCCGCCAACACCCCCAGCACCCCGCCGCTGACGCTGTGCTCGCCAAACCACAGCCGGTGCCCCACCGCCGCCGCCAGAATCAACGGCGGCCCCGGCAGGGCCGGCAGCACACTGCCCACCAGCCCCACGCCCATCACCAGCAGCGTGAGCACCAGGCCGATGATTTCCCCTGGCGTCATGCTGCCCGAAGCTAACCGGCCTCTTCCCCGCCGGCAACATCCCCTGCCTCGGATGCGCGGCGTGGTCGGGACACGCACAACTGTCCAAGCCCTCCGGCGTCTGCCGACCTTGTGAATTCCTTCCGCCGCACCTCAAATGGCCCGGCGCAGGACGGCGGCCAGTTCGTCGCGCGACAGCGGCACCGGATTGGCTTTCATGCTGCTGGCCTGCATCGCCTTTTCCACCACCGCGGGCACATCGGCTTCCGTCAGCCCGTAGGTCCGCAGCGGCGGAATGTCCAGCGCCGCGACCAGGTCTTCCACCCAAACCACTCCATCCTCGGCCCCGGCCTGCGGGCGGCCGGTGAGCAACCGCCCGATTTCCGCGTATCGCTCCAGCGCGGGCGATTCGGGCCGCGCGCGCAGGGCGCGCAGGTTCGCCGCCATCACGTGCGGCAACAGCGCCGCACACACCGCCCCGTGCGGCGCGGGAAACATCCCGCCGATCGGCGCGGCAAACCCGTGCACCGCGCCCAGCCCGGCGTTGGCCAGCGCCAGACCGCTGAACAGACTCGCCAGGGCCAGGTCGCTGCGAGCCTCACGGTCGCGCCCGTTTTCCACGGCCCGTCGCAGGGACCGGGCCGCGCGCCGGATGCCCTCGACACAGAGCGCATCCACCAGCGGATTCGCCCGGGTACACACGTAGGGCTCGATGAGCTGGGTCAAAGCATCCAAACCGGTCGCCGCGGTGAGGGCGGGCGGCAGATCCAACGTCAATTCCGGGTCCACCAGCGCCAGGCGGGGCAACAGATGCGGGCTGCGCAGGCTGACCTTGAACCGATGTTCGGGCGAGGCCAAAACGCTGTTGCGGGTGACCTCGGTGCCGGTACCCGCCGTGGTGGGAACCGCCAGGCAGGGCACGCCGGGCCGGGGCAACGGCCGCGCGCGGCCGATCACCTCCAGGTAGTCCGAAAGCTCGCCGTCGTTGCCCAAGAGCGCGGCGACGGCCTTGGCGGTGTCCAACGCGCTGCCCCCACCAAACCCCACGACCAGTTCGCACCCTGCCGCGCGCGCCTGCTGCACCCCTTTGACCACCAGCGCGGTGGTGGGTTCGCCGGGCACGGGAAAGACCGTGGTTTCCACCCCCGCGTCGGCCAACAATTTCAGCACTCGCTCCGCCCGTCCGATCGTTCGCCCGCTAACCACCAGGGCGCGACGCCCCAGCGCCTTCGCGGCCGGTGCGAGCTCGGGCAGCGTGCCCGGCCCGAACACAATCCGATTGGCAGTAGCGAATTCGAAACCCATGGTCTCACCAACGTTCCCGGTTTGGGCATCCGGCGGAGGCTTACGGCCAATGGTTCCGCCGCCCGCGTCACCAGGCCGCGTCTTCGGGGTAAACGTTGCGGAATTTCACACTGGCGCGCGGCTCGGCCATCATCGGCTCGACGGTGTCACGCCACTTCGCGTAGTGCGCCGTGGCCTTGTGGGCCGCCGGCGCCTCGGACGTGCGGTAGGCCTCGACCAACACAAACCGCGTCGGGTCGTCGGCCTGTTGCAGCACGTCAAAGCGGGCCACGCCCGGTTCTTGGAGACTGTGCCGGGCGTTTTCGAGCGTGGCGGCCTGGAAGGCTTCCACACATTCCGGCTTCACGTGAACCTGCACCAGGACAACCAACATGCCGGGCAGTATTGCCAGGGTCACCGATCCGGCAATGCGTTTTTCTGCAGCGCGGGTCTTCGGTTCCAGGGCGGCAGCACTGAAAAGCGCCACCGCGTTTACGCTTGATCACGCGGGCGATTGACCCTGACCCCGTCGCTCGCGGCGCAGGCGCCCGAGGCCGCGGAGGTCGGCGAGGATGGTGGGCAGCAGGCGCACGCGGCTGTCGGGGTCGTCCACCCAGCGCACGGGTAACTCAAGGAGCCGCCAGCCGCCCCAGTGCGCCCGGGCCAGCAGCTCGGTGTCGAAGAAGAACCCGGGGTCCCGCACCCCCGGCAGGAGGGCTTGGGCCGCCGCCCGGGTCAGGGCCTTGAAGCC
>CALFAV010000066.1 GCA_937946835.1 uncultured Verrucomicrobiae bacterium
CCGTGCTACTGGCAGCCACCGCACGGCCGGATTCTACTCCGGCAGCCTGGCGGGTGGCCGCTGCAGTAGCGGCAGGTCTCCGTCTGACGGCTGGCCTCTGTGCTAGCGCGGACCGGGAGTCTGCGGTCTCGCCGACGGCCCCTTGGCGGGCGGAGTAAACCGCTCAGGGACTGGCGCTCTTGCCAAAGCAGGCATCCGTGCCGGGCACGCCCGAACGGCGCGGGGCGTCCGGGACTGCCTGTCGGTCATGCCGGGCAACAGCCCGGGCAGATGCCGTCCGTGGCCGCCAAAGTAGCGGCGGGCGTCCCGCCTGCCGGAGGGCCGGGCGTCCCACCCGGCGGTTGCCCCGGGCCGCAACGCCACGCGGCCCCATCTCGGGTGGGGTGCCGCGTCGCCGGCGACGCAGAGCCGGGCGGCAGGCTGCCGCCCTCGAAAGCCGCCAAGTTGGCCACCGCCACGAGGATGGCTGCCGCATCGGCTGGTTGCCACGGCTTCGCTGAGGTCACGAGGGAGCGCCCTTCCGCGGCGGGCGCGCTGTGTTGGCCTCAGCGGCCCGGACTTCCACCACCGGCCAGGTCGCGGGACAGAAACAACCGGTCGGACGGCAGCGCACGGTCTTCCCCACGCACCGGCAGTTCCCTCCCGATGCAAGTCGGTTGGCAACCGATCCGTGAGTGCCCCGCTTGAGCGGTGTCCCCAATCAGTCCCGCCGCGGGAACAACGGCTGCGGTTCCCCCACCGTGTGGCCGGGGGGCAAACCGCCCCAAGCCGCCTCCGACAGCCGGGCGGGTGAACCGGTCAGCCCGAGCTGCTGAAAAATTCGCTCCGCGGTTTGGGGCAGATAGGGCCAAAGCATCACGGCCAGGACCCGGCAGGTTTCGGCCAGGGTGTAAAGCACCTCGTCCAAGCGCGCGGCCTGCGCGGGGTCTTTGGCCAGCTTGAACGGTGCGGTCTGGTCCACGTATTGATTGGCGCGCGCCACCAGGTTCCAAATCGCGATCAAACCGGCCTGCAACCGGTTTTGCCGCCAGTGATCGGCGAGTTGCGCGGCCGTTTGCCCGGCCTCGGCGGCCAGCTCGCCGGACCGCGCGGGCACACGACCGGCGCGGTAGCGGCGCAGCATGGCCAGCGAGCGATTGACCAGGTTGCCCAGGCCGTTGGCCAGCTCGGCCTGGTAGCGGGCCTTGAAGCCGGCGTCGGTCCAGTTGCCGTCCGGGCCGATGTCCAGTTCGCGCACCACGTAGTAGCGGAAGGCATCGGCGCCCCAGTCAGCCACGACGGCGAAGGGGTCCACCACGTTGCCGGTGGTTTTGCTCATCTTGGCGCCGTCTTTCTGCCACCAGCCGTGCACCAGCACCTGCCGGGGCAGGGGGATGCCGGCGGCGCGGAGCATGATCGGCCAATAGACGGCGTGGAATTTCACGATGTCCTTGCCGATCACGTGAATGTCTGCCGGCCAGAGGCGGAGGGGGGCTTCGGTGGGTGGGGCCTCAGCCCGGTAGAATTCCCCCAGGGGCCGGGCCGCCTCGGCGTCGCCCAGGGCCACGGGCAGGCTGTAATAGTTGGTCAGGGCGTCGAACCAGACGTAGTTGACGTAGTCCGGGTCGAAGGGCAGCGGGATGCCCCAGCTCAGGCGGGCGCGGGGCCGGCTGATGCACAGGTCTTCCAGGGCCTCGGAGCGCAGGAAGCCCAGCACCTCGTTGCGGCGGTAGTCCGGTTGCACGAAGTCCGGATTTTTTTCGAGGTATTCCACCAGCCAGTGCTGGTACCGGCTCATGCGGAAGTACCAGTTCTCCTCGACGATCTCCCGCACCTCGCCCCAGGCCGGGTCGAACGTGCCGTCCGGCCGGCGGTCCCGCTCGGTGAGAAAGGTTTCCTCCTTCCACGAATACCAGCCGCGGTACGGGGCCTTGTACAGCTCGCCGCGGGCGTGGAGCAGGTTCAGCAGGGCGGTGACCACGCGCTTGTGTCGGGGCTGGGTGGTGCGGATGAACTCGTCGTTCGAAAGATTGAGCACGCGGGTCAGCGCCTGAAAGCGCGCGGCCAGTTCATCGCAGTACGCCTGCGGGTCCTTGCCCTCGGCGGCGGCGGCCTGTTGCACCTTCTGGCCGTGCTCGTCCGTGCCGGTGAGGTAAAACACCTCCTCCCCCAGGCTGCGGCGCGCGCGGGCGATCACGTCGGCGATGACCTTCTCGTAGGCGTGGCCCAGGTGCGGCTCGCCGTTGACGTAGTCAATGGCGGTGGTGATGTAGAACCGCTTGTTCATGCAGGGCACTCTGACCGGGCAGCCCCCGGAAGGCAAACCCCCGCCGGACCGTCGTTCAGGCGGGGACCGACACCGGCGCCGGCCGGGGCGCCAGGGCCGCCCGGTACAACGCCAGGCAATCGGCGGGCGAGACCGGCCGCGGGTTGAACTGCGCGGTCCATTGCCGGGCCGCTTCGGCGGCGAGGGTGGGCAGGGCGTCGGGGGTCACCCCCAATTCGGCCAGCGAGCGGGCGATGCCGGCCCGGTTCAACAAGGTTTCCAGTTCCGCGACCAGGGCCTCCACCGCCGGTTCGAGGCCGTCGCTCACGCAGGCAATTTCCGGCGCCGAGGCCAGCTCGGCATAGGCGCGCCGGGCGGCGGGATCGGCGGCGTTGAAGCGGACCACGTGGGGCAACATCACCCCCACCGCCTCGCCGTGGACAATGCCGAAGTGGGCGGTAAGCGGGTTCGCACAGGCGTGGGCGGCACCGAGCATCGAGTTTTCAATGGCCAGGCCGGCCAGCGAAGACGCCAGCAGCATCTGCGCGCGGGCCTCCAGGTCGTCCGGCGCAGACAGGACGCGGGGAAAGGCCGGCACCAGGCGCTTGAAGGCTTCGTGGGCGTACATCAGCGAAATCGGGTTGCGCCGGCGGGTGACGGCGCACTCCACCACGTGCGCCAGCGCGTCCACGCCGGTGTGGGCGGTCACGGCGGCGGGTTGGGACAGCGTCAACTCGGGGTCCAGCAGGGCCACGCGAGCGGCGGCCTTGGGATCCAGACAGGCCATTTTCTGGTGCGTGGCCTCGTCGGCAATGAGCGCGGCGCACTGGCATTCGCTGCCGGTGCCGGCGGTGGTGGGCACGGCGATGAAGGGCAACATGGGCCGGGTGGCTTTGCCCACGCCCCGGTAATCCCGGATCTCGCCCCCGTTGGTGAGGATGAAGTTGCCCCCCTTGGCGGTGTCCATCGCGCTGCCGCCCCCCAGGCCCACCAACAGGTCGCATTGATGCGCGCGCGCCGCGGCCACGCACCGGCTCACGTCCAGCGTGGTGGGGTTTTCCCGCACCTGATCGAACATCGCCACAGCCAGTCCGGCGTCGGCGAGGGAGCGGACGGCGCGCTCGGCGTGGCCGGCCCGAACAATGCCCGGATCGGTCACCACCAGCACGCGGCGCGCGCCCAACTCGCGGGCCAGTTCCCCCAGGCGGGCCAGCGCCCCGGCGTCAAAAACCAGGCGCGTGCGCGGTTGATGATCAAAGGCCAGGCCGGGGAGTTTGTTGGAATCCATGGTCTGCAGACCCACGCGGCCAGCCTAGCCGCACGCGATTCCACTGGCAAACGCGACCCGCGAAAAGTCCGGGAACCTCGACGATCTGCACCGACACCGGCGCGGTCGAGGGCGCCCCGGGGGGCCGGGCGCGGGAGTGTCCGCCCAACTCTCCCCGGTAGAGTGCCGCGGCGGAGTTCAACGCCGGGGCTTGAGGGTTGGGCACCGCGCTCAGAGCCGACGATACCGCACGTCGCGGATGGCGCCGGTGGTTTGCCAGGTGGCGATGCCCCAGGGCTGGCTCAACTCGATTTCCCCGGGGCGCACGGTGAGGCGTTTGTCTGCCAGGTCCACGTCCACCATTTTCTGGGCGCCGATCCAGGCCTCCAGCTTCTGCGGGGTCACCCGCACCCGCACACGGTACCAGCGGCCGGACTCGAAGTTGAGGTACTTGGTGGTCTCGTTCAGCGAGGCGTCGTTGCCGTTGATGCTCGAGATGCCCACCACCCCGCCGCCCCAGCCGCCGAGCAGGAAACTGCAGCAGGTCTCGCCCACCGGAAAGGTCAGCGCGCAGAAGAAGTCGCTGCCCTCGACCCGCATGGCGTCCAGCCCGATTTCGTAGTTCTGCGTGGCCAGGTCGTTGGTCCGGACCAGGTTCACCCCGGTGAGCATCGCGCCCATGCCCAGGATCATCCGGCCCTGCTCGTCCACGCGCACCTCGCCCGCGCCGGCAAACTCGGTCACGCGCCAGCCGGCGAGCGAGCGGCCGTCGAAGAGGGAAATCCAATTCCCCGCCGGCCACTCGGGCAACTCCTGGAAGGGATACTCGGCGCGGGGCTGAGACGGCGCAGGGACGGAAGCGGGCGCAGGGCCGGTGGCCGGTTGGGCCGGCGTGGCCGGGGCGGAAGCGGCGGGGGGCGCGGTCGCCGCCGGCGCATTCGCGGCGGGCGCTCCTTCTCGCGATCCGGTGCACGCGGTCAGCCCCAACGCGGCCAGCAGCGCGGCCAAAGCCCTGCAAATCTGACAAACGGCGCTGCGCGGAACAGACGGTTTCATGTTGGTTTCCCTGGTGAACGACGCCGCCATTGTGGGAGGCTCCCCCGGGGACGCGAGCGAAAATTCGGCAGGCCGGAGGGCCGGGGTCACCGCACTCGCGGCTCAGTGCCCGGGGCCGGACCGGGCGTGAAACAGTTCGTTGCCGCGCAGGCCGGTGAGTTCCTCCAGGCCTTTGAGCAGCTTGAACAGGGCGTAAAACATCCCGGCCGCCATGGGCACGAAGGTGCCCGGCCAGCTCCAAAGTTGGAGCTTGGCCAGTTGGCGGTTGAATTCGTCGGTGCCGGAAACCGCGGGCAGGAGCCACCAGGCGAGCAGGAAGTTGATGAACGCGCTGACCAGGAGCGTCCCGGCCAGCACCCATGAGGCCCACGTCAACAGGGCCTGGAACCGCGCCTCCGCGCCCCGGGCGGCCAGCGCCTCGGCGATGCGCGCGGTGTGCAGGACCTGGTCGTTGTAGAGCAACGTCTTCACCAGCGGTTGGCGGGTGCGCAGGGACCACGGCAGGGCCAGGCCCAGGAGCACCGGCAGCGCCGCCTCCTTCACCGCGAACCAGAAGCCGCTCATCTTCAGCAGCCCCAGCCCGCCGGTAACCAGGGTGCCGATCAACCCGAGCGCGGAGAGCAAATTCCAGGTGCGGCGCCTGCCCAGGTCCCAGAGGCCGTAGCCGAGCGGAAAGAGCAGTGCCGTGACCAGCGCGCCAGCCGGACCCAGCCGGTTTTCCGCGCTCAGGAAGGTCAGGATCAGGGCCGGGGCCGCGGCGTTGAAGCCCAGGTTCAGCCAGAGGTTCTCCGGCGGAACCCGGCGGGCCGGCGACGTGGGGCCGGCCGCCGTGCCCTGGCCGAGCGGTTCCCCACTTTCTCCGCGCGGCGCCTCGGCCGGCCGAGAGGCGGAGGCAATGGAATCCGGGTTCACCACTTACTCCGTGGGCAGGGCGGTCGCGGTGGCCGCCCGCGCCGGGGGGGGCGTGCTCGTGCGAAACGGCCCGGTCAGGTATTGCACCAGCGACTCGATCTGCGCGTCGGTCATGAAGCCGTCCTCCGCCGCGGCGAAGGCGGGCATGAGACTGTCCTTTTTGCCGGAGCGGATGATGCGGCGCCACTCCTCGGCGGACAACGGCCGGCTCAGGGCGCGCAGGTTGGGAACCATCGAGGCGCGGTGCTCGGCCTCGTGGCACACGCCGCAGACCGCGTCGTAGAGCTCCGCGCCCATTTTGCCCAGGCCGGGAGTAACGTGGCAGGGGGCGCACTCACCCTTGAGCACCGCCTGGCGGTCGGCCAGGGCGATCTGGAGATTGCGCGAGCGCTCGGCCGCGGCCATGACATTACCGGTTGCGGCGGGCACGGACGCGCGCACGGTCAGATACCGGTAACCGGCCGAGGTGTCCACGGTGACGGTTTTGGTGACCACCCCGTTTTTGCCGCGCACGTCCATATCCACCTCGAAGGAGCCGGACCCGCCGGGCGGAATGTGCCAGGGCAGGGTCGGGAGCTTGGTGGTGGTGCACCCGCAGGAGGTGCGCACAAAGTGGATGAGCACCTCCTCGGGCGAGGTGTTGGTGAAGCTGAAGGAGAACCGACCGCTGGTTTCTCCGGGCTTGAGGTTCATTTCCTTGACCAGACCGTCCCAGGCCAACGCGGTCTCCTGCTTGGGCGGCGTGACCACGGCCGAGCGGATGTTCGGCACGGGGGCGGAACCGGGCTGCAAGGGCGCCGGCGGATAAACCGTCCCGGCGGGATTGTAGGCCGGGGCGGGCGGCAGGCCCGTCAACCGGGAAGGATCAGCCGGGGCGGGAGGCGGGGTGACCACCCGTTCCGGGGGGCGCGCCAGGAAGGGGGGAGGTTGGGGAGCGGGCAGGGGGCTGCGCTGGGCCGGGCGAAACACGGGGTTGGTCGCGAGAGGGGAGCGGGGCGGCAGTGGGGTGCGGTTGGTAATCACCAGTGGCGGTGGAAATTGAGGACGCTCGGCGGCGGGCCGGTTGGTCATGGTGCGCCGCACCGGGGGCGGCTCGGGGGGCAGCGGTGGCAAGGGCGGGGCTTCCGCCGCCCGGGAAGGCCCCTGAATTGCCAGCAGGCCGGACAGTGCCAGGGTCAGGCGCGTAAACCGATTTGCCAGCTTCATGGGATGGGAAAGTAGATTCGCCGGGCCGGGTTGGCGAGCCGAAAGGAGCGTGGAAGCCGGTGATCCCCGGTGAAGCGCGCGGCTCTTTTTTGCCTCATTCCAGAGGGGCAAGCGCCGGAAGCCCCGCCCGGGGACCGGGGCGTCGAGCGTCCCAACCTGCCGGTTTCCCCGAATACCGCGGATGCCGATACTGGCCCAACTGCGCCGGGCCAACAGCGCGACCGGGGCGGGTGCCAGCCTCTGGAGTGCGCCAGTCCCCCGGCGCTTTTCCACGCGCGATGCATGGGAAACAAATGCCGCCGGTTTCCGGTCCTGGCTGCGCAGGGCGTGGCAGCGCTCCGCCCTTTGGAAGTGTTTGGCCGGCGCGCCGTTTCCACTTGGAAGGGGGCCGCGGGGCGCCTAGGTTGCCGCCATGACGCGACGCGCATCGCCAAACCGCCGGGCGTGGTTGCTGGGCGTGGGCCTGGACTCCGACGGCCACAAACGGATCACCACCGGTCCCAACTTCGCCCTGGTGGGCGGCACCGAGGAAACGCACGCCGAGATGACCGAAAAGGCCATCAAGATCAACGAGAAGCTCGCCGCCCGGGGCCAGCGGCTGGAGACGGTCAGCCGGGAGGAGTTTGACGACATCGCCCGTTCGGTGGGGTTGCGGCCGCATCGGCCGGAGGCCTCCTGACATGACCGGGGAGCCGTCCTACCTGTTCCTGGCGGTGATGGCCGGCGTGGCCACGGCCTTTTGCGTGGCGCCACTGCTGCTGGCCCGACTTTGGGCGCGGTGGTTTGCGCCGCCCAAGCCCGGTCCCGAGAAAAACGCCCCGTACGAATGCGGCCTGCCCTCGCCCGGCGAGACCGGCGTGCGGTTTCATTCCGGCTACTACCTGTACGCGCTGGTGTTCCTGATCTTCGACGTGGAGCTGCTGTTTTTGCTGCCGTTTGCCGTGGCCTGGTCGGGGCTGCCCGCCGGCGCGGTAGCGGTGATGCTGGTTTTCGTGCTGCTCCTGGTCGAGGGCCTGGTCTGGGCGTGGCGCAAGGGCGTGCTGGAGTGGCAGTGAAGCGGGGCGCTGGCGGCGCCCGGGTCCGGGGCTAAGTTTGGCGCATGGACGAAGGTCTGCGCAGCGAGTTGAGCAAACAGGGGGTGTTCACCACCACCCTGCAGGAGTTGTCCAACTGGAGCCGACGCAACTCGATGTGGCCTCTGAACTTCGGCCTGGCCTGCTGCGCCATCGAGATGATCGCCGCCTCGATGGCCCGCTTCGACATCGCCCGCTTCGGGGCCGAGGTCTTCCGCCCCTCCCCCCGGCAGGCCGACCTGATGATCGTGGCCGGCACGGTCACCAAGAAAATGGCCCCGCTGGTGGTGCGGCTTTACAACCAGATGCCCGAGCCCAAATACGTCATCGCCATGGGTGCCTGCGCCATCTCGGGCGGCCCGTTCAAGCAGGGCTACAACGTGCTCAAGGGCATTGACCGCTACCTGCCGGTGGACATCCACATCCCCGGTTGCCCGCCGCGGCCCGAGGCCTTGCTGCACGGCCTGATCGAGCTGCAGAAAAAGATCGCCGCCCAGCCGCTCACCGGCGAGGAACGGCCCCGCCACCTGCGCACGGACGCGCCCGGCGAGTTCCCCGTACCCGCTTACGGGCCGTACGATTTGCAGCCGCCGCACAACCCGGACCTGTGGCGGCCCCCGGTGGTGGTGCGCGGCCAACCGGCCTGAACGCCGGGCTTTCTCCCCGTGGAACCCCTCGAGTCCATCCTCGCCCGCCTCCGCGCCGCGCTGCCGCAGGTCGAGGTCCACCTCGAACCCAACCCGGCTGTGCCCGAGCAGGCCTCGTTGGTGGTGGCCCGCGACCACGCCCTGGCCGTGGCGCGCTGGTTGCGGGACGACCCCGCCCTGCAACTGGACTACTGCTCGAACGTGACCGGCGTGGACTGGCCCGAGATGCTTCTGAAGGAAAAGGTCAAAGTGCGCCGCGTCGTGGATGGGGTGGAACGCGAGGTGGAGGAAACGGTCGAGCGGCGTCGGCCCGGCCACCTGGAGGCGGTCTATCACCTGTACTCGATGACCCGCCGGCATGGGCCGTTGATCCTGCGTCAGCGCACCGCCAACCGGGCCGAGGACACCCATCTGGCCTCGCTCACGCCGGTCTGGCGCAGCGCCGAGTTCCAGGAGCGCGAGGCCTACGACCTGTTCGGCATCCTCTTCACCGGGCACCCGGACCTGCGGCGCATCCTGATGTGGGACGAGTTCCAGGACTTCCCCATGCGCAAAGATTACGTCGAGCCGGACGACTACGAATACGAGCCCACACCGCATGACGCGGTCCTGACCAAGACCCAACGCCACTACCCGGCGGGAGGAGCGCCATGATTCCCCGAAACGCCGACGAACCGACGCTGCTCGCCGGTCTGTCCACCGGCGACGTAACGCCCGAGGCCCCACCGGCCGGCCCGCCGCCGCCGACCGGCCCGGGTTATGAAGTGCGTCCGCGCGCCCGCGCCCCGTTGCCCGGCGATGCGGACGAGTGGTTGGAGGTGTCGGTGGGGCCGCACCATCCCTCGACTCATGGCGTGTTCCGCATGGACGTGGTGCTCGAGGGCGAGCGGGTGCGGCGACTCAAGCCGGTCTTCGGTTACCTGCACCGGAACCACGAGAAACTGGCCGAGCAGACCAGTTACCTGGGCTCGATTCCCTACACCGACCGGCTGGACTACTTCTGCTCACTGACCAACAACTGGGCCTACGTGCTCACGGTGGAGAAACTGGCCGGCATCCCCGTGCCCGAGCGGGCCGAGTACCTCCGGGTCATCACCGCCGAGCTGACCCGCATCCTGAATCACCTCTGCCTCATCGGCTTTCTGACCCACGACATGGGCACGATGGGCACCCCGCTCATGTACGCCTTCCGCGAACGGGAAAAGGTGCTCGACCTGTTCGAGGCGCTGACCGGGGCGCGGATGATGTGCAATTACTTCCGCTTCGGCGGCTGTCGTTGCGACCTGCCGCCGGGCTGGGTCGAGGGCGTGCAGCGGTTCGTGGAGGGGTTGCCGCGGTTTCTGGACGAGTTCGAGGCCCTGCTCAGCACCAACGAAATCCTCCTGGCCCGCACGGTGGGCATCGGGGTGTTGCCCCCGGCGCTGGCCGTCAACGCCGGCATCACCGGCCCCATGTTGCGGGCCAGCGGCGTGAACTACGACGTGCGCAAGGTGGACCGCTACGGCATCTACGACCGCTTCCGGTTCCGCGTGCCCCTGGGCGAGCACGGCGACACTTACGACCGGTACATGGTGCGCCTGCTCGAGATCCGCGAGTCGCGGGAAATCCTCCTCCAGGCCCTGCGGGACCTGCCGCCCGGCCCGGTGCTCAACCCCCAGGCCAAACAACGCGGCCTGCGGCCCCGTCCGGGCGAAGCCTACGGCCGCATCGAGGCACCCAAGGGCGAACTGGGCTTTTACCTGATCAGCGACGGCGGCCCCAATCCGTACCGTTACCGCGTGCGGCCGCCCAGCTTGATCAACCTCACGATCCTCGAGGACCTGTGCCTGGGCCACACGCTGGCCGACGCCGTGGTCATCCTGGGCAGCGTGGACATCGTCATGGGCGAAGTGGACCGTTAAGCCCGGCGCACCGACCCGGCCGGCGCCGGGAAAAACCCGTCGGCTGCCTGCCGTCGAGCCGGCTGATTGTCAACCTGGGTTACGTCTCTGCCGCCTCACCGGGCCGTTGGCCGGGCGGGGCCACACCAGTGGCCGGCGGTTGAAAACCCGCGCTACGGCGGACCGGAAGTCTGCGCTACGCCCCCGGTGTTTGGCGCCTCGCCCGGGCGGCACCCGGCGCTTCAGGGTTTGAGCACGATCTTGCCCGCCAGCACGCCGCTCTTGCCGATGGTGTTTTCCTCCTGGAGCCGGTGCGCGGCCGCCGCTTCGGCCAGCGGCATCACCCGGTCAATGCGCGGCTTGAGTTTGCCCGCCGCCAGCCACTCGTTGATGTCCTCGGCCGCTTCGCGCTGCTCGTCCGGGTGAGCCGAGAACATGACAAAACCGTGGATGCTGCCGCCCTTGACGTAGAACGGTCCCACCGGAAAGGGTGGGCGGGCCTCGCGCCCGGCCATGATGATGACGCGGCCCCGACTGGCCAGCGCGGCGATGATGCGGTCGAAGTCCGGCTCGCGGGTGGTCTCCCACCACACGTTCACGCCGCCGGGGGTGATTTTGCGCAGGGCCAGTTGTGGCTCGACATCGCGATACACGATGGCGTAATCGGCCCCCAGCTTGAGGATGGCCTCGGCCTTTGCCGGACTGCCCACCGCGGCGATGACCCGTGCCCCGGTCAACTTGCCCATCTGCACCACGGTGGAACCCACCCCGCCGCTGGCACCGTTGACGAAGAGCGTTTCACCGCGTTCCAACCGGGCGTGCCGAAACAGCCCCAGGTGCGCGGTGATGCCCACCAGGGCCGTGGCCGCCGCGGCTTCGTCGCTGACCCCTTCCGGGATGGGGTAGGCCCAGCATTCGTCCACCGTGATCCGCTCGGCGAAGGTACCCTGACGGCCGAGCAGGCCCTGGTTGGAACCCCAAACCCGGTCGCCCGGCTCGAAGAGGCGCACCTCCGGTCCCACCGCCTCGACCACGCCGGCAAAGTCGCAGCCCGGGATGAACGGCCGGGGCAGGTCCATCTTGACCATCCCGCTGCGCAGGTAGGTGTCAATAGGGTTGAGCGCCACTGCCCGCACCCGGACCAGCAGACGCGAGCCGGTGGGCGGCGGGGGATCGGGCAACTCGCCGTAAATCAGGTTTTCCGGCGGGCCCGGCTCGAGCAGATAGACCGCTTTCATGCGCGCCGCGCCAGCTTGGGACTCAGGGCGCGGCGACGCAATACAGTTTGCGGTTGGTGCGGATGAACAGCTCGCGGTCCACCGCCACCACGGTCGAGCGGGTGCGGTCGTCGCCCGCCTCGCCCATCTCCGCCCGGTGCACCACCCGGCCGTCCGCAGCGTCCACCACCACGACGTCGCCGCGGAAGTTCATCAGGTAAATCCGCCCGTCGGCGCCGGTGGGCGAGGCCTCGTACTTGGCGTTGCCCGGGGTGGGGATGAGCCACTTGACCCGGCCGGTGCGGGGCTCGACCCGGGCCAGGGCCTTGCGCAGGTCGCTCAAGACAAAGAAATCGCCCAGGTAAAACAGCGGCGTGGGCACGTCGCTGGTCACTTCGCGGACCTGATCGGACTTCCAAACGATGGCCGAATCGGGCAACACGCCACGCCCGCCGGCGGCGAGGGCATAAATCGGGTCCTGCTTGGGCGCGCAGGCCAGAATCACGCCGTCGCCGCCCACCGGCGAGGGCACCAGCCGCCAGTGCGTGATTTTGCGGGGATTCCACGTGCCCCAGCGCCACAACTCGGCGCCCGTGGCGGGGTCGTGCCCGGTCAAGCAATCGCCGCCGGCGATGAGAATTTCGGTGCGGCCGGCGTGGGTGAAGGGCACGGGAGAGGCGTAGGACTCGCGCGACTCCTCCACCGCCTCGGACGGGCGGATGTGCCGCCACAGCTCCCGTCCGGTGGCCGGGTCCAACGCCAGCAGATAGGAGTCAATTTTGCCATCCGGTCCGGGCCGGCCGCGGCCCTGGACCGGCTTGTCCCGTTGCAGCACCTGCACGTACAACCGGCCGCCGTGCAACAGCGGGCTGGCGCCGTAGGTCCAAAGGAAGGCAAACTCCCCGTAATCTTGGGCCAGCGAGCGCTTCCACAACTCCCGCCCGTCCATTCCGAAGGCGACCAGGCTGCCCTGACCATAAAGGAAAATCACCCGCTCGCCGTCGGTGACCGGCGAGGGCGAGGCAAAGTTGCTCAAGTGATCGCGGGCGATCCCCTCGGCCACGGGGTGCCGCCACAGTTCGCGGCCGGTCCGGCGATCGAATGCCATCGCCACCACGCCCCCGGCTGCCGTGTCGGTCGAGGACACAAACACCAGCTCACCCCAAATGATGGGCGTGGCGGCGGCCGGGCCGGGCAGATCCGCGCTCCAGCGTACCGACTCCGTGCGACTGAACATGGCCGGGAGATTGGTAGCGGTGCTCGAGCCGTTGTGGGCCGGTCCGCGCCAGTGCGGCCAGTCGGCCGGCCGGGTGGTGACCGCCAGGGCGGTGAACAGGGGCAGGGCGTAAAGTGCGGTATTCATCGCGGGCCAAAGTAGGAGCTGTCTGCGGCAACGCAACCTCGGATGTGGGAATGTCCCCGGGTTAAAAAAAAGCGCCGCTCAAACGAGCGGCGCCGTGAATCTGAATGGATCGGGCTGAATTAGCTGCGGCGGCGCAGCAACAGGGCAGCAGCGCCCAACAGACCCAACGCCAAGGTGGACGGCTCGGGCACCAGCGAGAAGCTCCTCAACCCGACCATGTCGGGCGGGGTGTTGGGAGCTTCGGCCACGGTGAGTTGGATCGGGTCGCTCTTGCCGAAGAGCTTCCCGGCAGCGATGGCGGCTTCATAGGTATTGCCGCCCGCGGCTTCCCAAGCGCGCATTTCCACCCACACCGTCGTCCCACCCGGGAACGGGGTCGTGACGATGGTCGAGCTGATGTAGCCCGCCGCAGTACCAGTGCGGAAATTCACCGGGCTGCCCACGGGAGCGAGGCTATCCAGTGAGGTGCCCACGTAAGCCTGGGCCCAGTAATCAGCTCCAGCCAAGGGGGTCACGCCATCCGGCTTGAACACCTTGGCGTCAATGCCGGCAACCGTCACGCGGTTGCCGAAGTTGAACTGCCCTTGAGCCAGTGCGCCAACGGCGACCAACCCAACAGCGGCTGCAACGATCAGTTTTTTCATACGGTTTTGTGTGCTGTGTGTTGTGTGTTTCGGGGGTTAGGTTGTCTCTGCAAAATCAGCCCATCACGGATTCACCGAGAAGGTCCGATTCCAAGCGCCGGCCGCACCCTTGCGCACCCAGCAGCCTTCGCCAACGGCCAGCGTCGGCTCAGACGGATCCCACTCACCGAGGTCAAAGGTGAAGATTTGGTAACCTTGGCTGGCGGCGTTGAATTTGTACACGATGTCGCCGTCGGCCACGGTCAGACCCAAGTCGGTGCTGATTTTACCCGCTTGAGGGACTTGGGAAGCCACCAAGTTGAATCCCTTAGCCAATGGGGTGGAAAGGTTCCCCTGCTTGACTTCACCCACAAAGGTTACCGTGACCGCTGAGGGGGTCCGGACAAAGAAGCCCTGCCCGGGAACCAAGGTGGCATTGGGATTGGTCCATTCCCCCAAGTCCAGCGTATTAACCGCGAAGCCCGTACCTGGGGTGAAGGTATAAACAATCGTGCCGTCCGGCACGCCAGCGAGCAGCTTGGAAACCGTGTTATCAGCCCCCGCATCCAGCGGGTTGGCGATCAAGTTGAACCCGGGCTTCAGCTCGGTGTTCACGTAGCCCACGGCGTTGACCGAGTACACCTGAGCTTTGGCTGTAGCGGCGCCGACCGCGGCAATGGCGGCGGCAAGCAACAGTGTTTTTGTTCTCATGGTTTGTCGTTTGTTGTTGTTCCGTGTGTGCGGGC